>JAAVDB010000016.1 GCA_014802015.1 Bacteroides sp. | reverse complement strand
GTTTACTTAGACGGTCGAATCAGAATATATCCCCCTTGGATACCGCAATTATTGCATTTATCTCATCGGCGATTTCCTCAGAAGATAGTTTGATATAGTCCATAAAGGTCTTCTGTGTCTTATGAACGCTAACGTGCATCATCTGAACAATAGTGAACTTATTAGAGAGGTACATATTGGTAATGCCACTGCGTCGTGCAGTATGAGTAGCACAACACAAGACTGCTAATTCTCAATGAGTTTGCAGTCTTTCTTTTATCCATACCACTCCGAGTCACCACATTCGTCACCACACCCGCCATAATTTGCTGAATTATTGCGCAGGATGCGTGTCCGGGGTGCGCACATCTATCTTATCAGCAGTATAGCACATTGATTATCAATATCTAATTTACTATCATTCATCATAATTCGCAGCCATTCAACCCACCTCTCTCCCCAAGATGAGCAAACTTTAACAGACTTAGACTATAATTGAAGGGTAAAACCTTTAGCTCGATGAGACTTGACCGAGTCAAATGTGGTGACATCAACCTAAATCTCTATGGATCACCATGTCAAATCGTTAAAATATAAAAAACGAAACCCCGACCTTGAGAGTCGGGGAAGAATACTTTAAACTTTTTGAGTGATTGATTTCCTCTTTCGAGGCCATCTTCGACAGTGCTATCTTACAAACTCCAACCGACCGAGCCGGAAGCGCCAATAAGATCGAACCTGTACGGGCTTGTCACAGCAGCACCGAACCGTTAGCATGTTTTGAGGCAGAGCCCCACGACGGCGGTTCTACCCGACGTGAGGATGCCTAATCATTAAGTTGTTAAACATAACATTATAACCACGAGTTATACATGAATGAACGTTCACTCAAGAGTCGACTTAACGACCTTTGTGGATTAAATTTTAATTTTTAATGTTTTTCCCTCACTCTTGACAATATAAATTCCATGAGGTAATGAGTATAGTTCATTGATATTGATACTTCGTTTAACAAGTAGCCCTTTTATGTTATAGATGTCAAATATTTCAAGTGGATTATAAAGATTATTTTCAATAGAAGAACATTGTTCTGATTCAATAATATCAAAGAAATTGCGCCATGGATCAATTGTAATATATTTGCTGGTAGTTCCTATAGGGATATATAGCTTAGCAATACTATATCTCCAACTACTAAACGCGCCATTACTACATTCTATTGGGTCTGTCCAGTTACAGAATATATCTTCAATTGGGCAGTTACCAAAAGCGTTATATCTGATTTCTTTTATCGACGGTGGGAGATTTAAAGTTATTAAGCCACATCCTGAAAATGAGCCATTATCTAATTTTTGTAGGCTATCAGGAAATTCAACTTTTATTAGGGACTTACAATTTTTAAACGAATCATACCCGACAGATATTAGGGAATTAGGTAAAATAATTTTATTAAGAGAGTTACAGTCTTCAAATAGGTAATCGCTAATTGATGTTAGCTTATTAGGTAATATACATTCTGATAAACTGCCACAAGATCTAAATGCAGCATTGCCAATTTCTACAATATTATCAGGCAAAGTAATATTCAACAGTCCCGAACAGTATGAAAATGCCTCCTGCTCAATAATATAAATATTATTCGGAAGATGAATCGTGGTTAAATTTTTACAATTTCTAAACGCACCGCCACCGATTATGGATATAGTTTCGGGCAATAGATATACTTGCGATTTACGTGCCACAGGATATTGGACCACACAAGATTTGTCCTTTGTAAAAAGGACTCCATCTTCAGATGTATAGCTTCCATTACTTTCAGCAACATTGATCATTGATAAGTTACTACAATCCATAAATGCGCCATACCCAATTCTTTCAACTGAAGAAGGTATAGATATATTAGATATAGACCAACAATTATGGAAGGCATAGTCATAAATAGTCTTAAGATTATCAGACAGAGTTACTTCCGAAAGACTCGTACAAGTTTCAAATGCACTACTTCCAATTTCTATTACAGAATTTGGAATTGTAACCTTTGCGAGATTTCGACATTTCCTAAACGCTGAAGATCCTATTTCGGTGACAGATTTAGGAATAATAACAGAAGTAAGACCTCGGCTTCCATCGAACGCATGATGCCCAATCGCAACTACTGTATAAGTTTTTCCATTATATATTAATTTCGATGGTATATCTATTTCTCCTGAACCGTAACTTCCATTGTAATCGGCGGAATCATGTAAATAAGTGACTTCAACAGTTCTATCTGATTCAGACGTAATTTTGTAGCAGATTCCATCCTTGCTAAAATCGTAAGCTGATGCAGAAATGGATAGGCATAACATTATTATTGCTATCCAAAGTTTTTGGATGACATGTCTCATGATGTCAGAATTGAATGTTGGTGATTACATCATAAGGAATCCCTATTTCCCGGAGCCAAGATGTTCCGATTCTTTTTGCTTCATTTTCGCTGATTCCTAAACGAAGGGTAAGTGGATTTTCACGTGTGGATTCACAAAACCCACGACAATAGCCGGAATAAGTATCCCCAGTGGAGACAGACACAGAGCATCGTTGTCCGAATTTTCCGGCAGTTTCTGAAAGTAGTTGAATACTATCCATCTTTGTATAGATGCCGCGGTCATCCTCTCGTTGGCGTTTGTCGTTTCACGAAAAAAAGCGTAGGAATCTGTATCTGTTACCGTCCTACAACCTGAGGCTTCTCGCATTGCCCTATCTATGTCGGACGGCAACGCAGAAGCCCACGCCAGTATATGCAACCAATGCGTCCGGCTATATTCCTCCCGGAATATCGTGCCGAATGCAAGATAATCACATATCCACGGGCATCTATCGTTGCTCAATCCTTGACATAGATAAGAAAAGTTTGCGAGACATTTCAGGTTGTCAAGAATCAGCGTGGATAAACGCTTTCTATGTATTTATATCGGACGCGAAGAATCGCGTCCCTACTACATCCCACTCCGCTTAACCCCAGACCGGGGCTTCTGCGAGGCGGTCTGCGACTGCAAAGTTATAAAAAATTCCAATGCTTGTCAATAGATTTCTCATTATGAGGGCTATAATTCACGAAAAATTCTCCGAAAGAAAGGAAATTCTTCGCTGAGCGAAGCGGCAGAGCCGATGGCGTCGGATATATTCCTTCGCCACAAGTAAAGCCTTGATCGTCTTGGTTTTCACCTCTGAAAGAAAGCGATGTCAGAGTGATTCCACTCACTGTATTTGCAGGAGTCAGTTCTTTATGGTTATTTTGAGTTCACCACAAACTTAATTATAACCATGACTGCTGAGGTTCGAAAACTCCATCATATCAGAATAGACACCATACCACGGCGGAGTACCCTTTAGGATGCAAACGCAAGACGTTCAGAGAAGTTCTTTGAGGAGGTTTATCGCAATCTATATGCCGCTAATAATGAAGTGATGGTAAGTTAAAAAATTAATGAGTAACTGATATACATTTCCTATACTTTCTGCGTTTATTAAATATCAGATTCTAATTATATTTCGATATTAAACCCCAAAAATGAAGAAAGTTTTACTTTTCGCAGTGACCGGCCTCATAATGGCGTCCTGCTCGAACGGTGATGGCAGTGTCACGATTCAGCTTCCCGAGGACTTCTCGGACAGCACACTGATCGTCAATCACATGACAGTTGAAAACATGTTCAACGCCAAACGTCAGGAGGATATTATAGTCACATACGACACTCTGGAAGTAAAGGACGGTGTTGTGCGCATGAAACTCGACCCTGCAGGTGCATCACGCTACAACATCCAGTCACCCGTACCGAGCCTTGCCGAACCTGAGTTTTACGGCGCTCCGGGCGACAAGCTTGAAGTAAATATCAAATCGTTTAACCCGCTGGATTATTCCGTAACGGGTTCGGACCTGATGGAGGATATAACAACACTTAACTCTCTTACCGACCCGATACAGATGGAATATGTCAATCTGGTCAGAAGCAATGAGGAAGTCACCCACGATCAGATGACGGAAATCATGGACCGCTACGACGCTGCGATCAAGAAATTCGTGGCCGACAATCCCAAGAGTCAGGCTGTGCCCTACGCTATCATGAATCTCAGCGGTGACGATTTCAAAGCCATCTACGATAACATGACTCCCGAGGCGAAAAAGTCAATCCTCATGCCGTATGCGGATGCATACAACCAGCAGGTCGAAGAGATGATAAAGGAGCGTGAGGCCGAACAGGCCCGCAAGGATGAGATCGCATCGGGCAAAATCACTGCCCCCGACTTCACACTCCCCGACCTTAATGGCAAGAATGTCAGCCTGTCGGATTTCAAGGGCAAGTGGGTCGTGCTTGACTTCTGGGGCAGCTGGTGCGGCTGGTGTGTCAAGGGATTCCCCGCCCTTAAGGACGCCTACGCAAAATATGGCAATAAGATCGTCGTGATCGGCATCGATTGTAACGAATCAGAAGAAGACTGGCGTGAGGGTGTCAAAAAGCATGAACTGCCCTGGCTCAATCTCTATAACGGCGATAACCGCGAACTCTATGAGGCATATAATATCTCAGGCTTCCCCACAAAGGCAATCATCAACCCTGATGGCAAACTCGTAGACCTTACTACCGGCGAGGATCCTTCATTCTTCACCCGTCTTGCCGACTTCGTAAAATAATCCCGCACCTTACCATAACACCGCACCCCGGAAGGATTAACATCATTGACTTCCGGGGTGCGTTTTTTATCTATACTTATCTAATCATTTTCCCACCGCTTTCTTAACGGATAGCGTCCGGGATGGATGAGCAGTCGCAATGATGTACTGTAGTTGAAATATGCCCATATCCAGTTGATCAGGACAGTCAGTTTATTTCTCATTCCGAGAAGAGAGATCAGATGAATAAACATCCATACCATCCATGCCACCACTCCATCGATATGCCACTTTTTCAGGTCCACGACAGCACGGTTCCTACCGATGGTTGCCATTGAACCTTTGTCGTTATACCTGAATTTCTTCAGCTTCGGAGCCTCAGACCGTGCCGCTTCATTAAGATTTCGAGCGACGAGCCGTCCCTCCTGTATCGCTACCTGAGCGAGCTGAGGATGTCCCTGAGGGAAAGCCGGATCACCACTCTCCATAATGGAAATATCTCCGAGGGCATACACATCATCGACACCGATCACCTTACAATGGCCGTCAACCTTCCATCGACGTCCACGACCTAGGATTTCCTGCGAAATATCCGCACCATCCTCCCCTATTATTTTAAAACCTACGCCCGTCACTCCGGCCGTCCATATCAGTAGCGAGCACTCCATCTCACTGCCGTCCGACAGGGTAACGATGCCATTGTCATACCCTTTCATATTGACACCTAAACGGACATCCGCCATCAGAGACTTGAGATCGCTCAGGGCTCGTTCCGAAGACATCTCGCTCATGGTCGCGAGCAGACGGGTATTTCCCTCAACAATAGTAACCGATACGTTCTCCTGCGCGATTGACGGATATTCACGCGGCAGGACATAACGCTTCATTTCACCTATAGCACCGGCCATCTCGACACCCGTCGGACCACCGCCGACCACCACAAAATTGAGCATCCGTTTCTGCCGGGCCGGATCTTTCTCAATCGACGCACGTTCGAGAAGGTCAAGAATATCGTTTCGGCACCTTAAAGCCTCGGCTGTCGATTTCAGTGTATAGACCGATTTTTCAAGCTCGGGCATATTGAAAAAATTATTAGTCGTACCGCAACATACGAGCAGAATATCGTATGGCAGCACCTCATCTTTCGTATGCACTTTCTTTCCGACCGTATCTATGGTCTTCACCTCGCCCATGTGAAAGGAGATATTCTTACTCCCGAGTTTACGCAACTCACGACGCAGTGGAAAACAGATACTTGCCGGATCCAGGCCGGCCGAAGCTACCTGATAGAACAGAGGCGGAAAACAGTGAAAATTATCCTTATCGACAATAGTGATGTCATACACATCAGCATCTATATGTTTTACAAAGTTCAGTCCGGCGAATCCCCCACCGATCACGACAATCTTTTTTCTTGATGTAATACCCGATTTCATTGTTATATTGTTATTTATGAGTAATAACAATAAATCTGTCAATACAGTTTGTAACCCCATATAAATTATCTCAGGCCACATTCACGCCCACTGCACATCTCCCCCATTCCGATCATCATTTGATCTTTAGAAATATAGTATACATCGCCAAGGAATCAAAAGCGACAACCCACATACAGAAAACATCCAACCTCCCATTAGTCGAGAGTGCAGGAATTATCGCGAATGTGGATCTCAACAATCATACCAGAAACGATGAGAAATATCTTCTGAACACGGAACTTCTGTCTCTCAGATATTTCTATAGTAAAATAGCGGTGAAGCACTGAGGCCTCACCGCTATTTTACTATAGAACCACACGGATGCGTAATTGAGATTTAGATATGGCGTAGGATTAGGTCTGACATGCGGATCCCTCCAGTGGGATCCGTGGGGGCATGTCATTTGATCGGGCGGGGAGCGACGCCGTCAAAGGTCATTTTTATCGGCCGGATGGTACCATCCGAGTTGAAATACATACGGTCGATGCAGGTATGGCGGTGGTCGCGGCCGGTATCGTTAAGCGGACGACGATGATATACGATATAGTATTCATCCGTTTCGGGAACCTGGATCACGGAGTGATGTCCGGCGCTTGTGGCTACCGAGGGGTCGGACTCCAATATAATTCCCGCTCTGCGAAACGGGCCGACGGGCGAGTCGGCTATCGCGTAGGCCACGCGATAACTGGGATCGCCCCATCCGCCTTCGCTCCACATAAAGTAATACTTGCCGTTGCGTTTCAGCATAAATGGCCCTTCGGTATAATCCTGCGGCGTGACTTCCTTATAGACCGAACCATCATTCCACGGTAACAACGACTTGAAGTCATCACTGAGCCTAACCACATTGCAATGGCCCCAGCCACCGTAGAACATGTACCACGCTCCATCATCATCGCGATATACGTATTGGTCGATGGGTTGTGCGCCGTTTACAATATCGTTAATCAACGGTTTGCCAAGCAGATCCTTAAACGGGCCTTCAGGACGGTCAGCGACTGCCACTCCGATGCCACCCACCTCACCTTCGTGAACATCATTAGCCGAGAAAAACAGGTAATATCTACCGTTGTTTTCCACAATAGCCGGTGCCCATACAGCCATCTTCGCCCATTTGACCTCCGAGGTGTCAATTATGGCATGATGTTTCTCCCACTGCTTCAAGTCCTTCGAGGAGAAGCAGTCGAGAAAGGTCTGATTTTCGTAGATGTCACTATAAGTGGGATATATCCAGTAGGTGTTATCGAAAATCACACCTTCGGGATCAGCATACCAACCGGAGAATATGGGATTGGCACCATTTGAAATGATAGCGCCCAACAGACTTATCGCGACAGCTAATTTCCTCATCATAAGGTAGTGAATCTATATTTGCAATGACTCGTATAGGTCTCTCCGGGACGCACTACGACAGAGGGCCAGTCAGCCTTGTTGGGGCTGTCGGGGAAGTGCTGCGATTCGAGACAGACAGCAGAGCGCTGCGGATAGGCAATGCCATTTTTCCCTTTAACAGTGCCGTCAAGGAAATTGCCCACATAGAATTGTATGCCGGGCTCGGAGGTGTACACTTCCATCTTTATTCCGGTAACAGGATCGGCAATGTAGGCAGCGGGCTGAGATATGTCGCGGCCGGGAGTGAGCACCATATTGTGGTCATAGCCCATTCCATTGGCAAGTTGCTCATCGGCATTGTTGATGTCGCGGCCAATAGCCTTAGGAGTAGTAAAGTCGAATGGAGTATCCTTTATCGGCATGATCTCACCGCTCGTCATAAATGTAGAGTCGATCGGGGTGAAGCCTTCAGCATCAAACCACACAATCTCATCGAGTATATCATTAGCCGGATTGCCGCTCAGATTGAAATATGAGTGGTTGGTAAGGTTAAGGATAGTAGGTTTATCCGTGACGGCTTTATAAGCTATATCTATGGCATTGTCGGAGGTGAGTGTATAAACGACTTCAACATCTACATTGCCGGGGAATCCGGCCTCGCCATCAGGCGAATTCAATGACAGCACGAGTGTAGAATCATTGAGCTGGTCAGCCGTCCACACCGAATGGTGGAAACCTTTCGGACCGCCATGCAGACAATGTCCGAAATCATTCTTAGGGAGAGAGTAGGAAACTCCGTCAATCGAAAATTCGCCATTGTTTATTCGGTTGCCATAACGACCTATCAGCGCACCGAAATTTCCATCGATATTTATATAATCGGCGATAGAGTCATGTCCGAGCACGACATCAGTAAGTTTGCCATCCTTATCCGGCACCATGAGTGAAACTATTCTTCCGCCGTAGTTGGTGATGCAGGCTTCAGTGCCACTCTTGTTGACGAGCGTGTAGAGCGCCACATCTTTTCCGTCGACTGTTGTCTCAAACTTTGCAGGATCAAGTCCGGATTTAGTAATCGTCTCATTATTTGACTGACAGGCTGCCAGTGAAACAGCTGCTGCCATTAAAATTACATTTTTCTTCATTTAGATCAGGCCATTAATGTGAAATAAAAAAATACAAACAATCTTTTTTACCTTGAAATACGTACCTACGATTGAAATCAGCCGATACTTCTAACTCAGCTAATTTCATTAAGTAAGTCGTTGAAATTATTAAAGATATTCTTAAATAATTTTCGCGACTTACTTATAACCATATAATTGTTTACCTTAGCTCCTTAATTTATCATTTACTGTCTTTACTTTATTTCATCAGCAAATTTAGCAAAAAAAAATTTACTATTCCAATCCTTAAAATTTAGTTCAAACCATATTGAAGAAGTGAATATTCACTGATTTTCAAAGCATTATCTATCCGAAGCTATCAACTATGCTAATGAATTTGAATAGCCAGTAGCAATTATTGAATAGGTGGATATACCTACCGGATATACCCTTTGCTATAAAATGATCTTTTTACGGTTGTAAATATATATTCCTGCGGGCAATTTGGTCAGCATATCAGCCCCTTTGCCAAGACAGCGGCCATGAAGGTCGTAGACGCGGTCATCGAACCCACCATCCTCGTCTTGCAGCAAGTCAGATACGGACGACTGTCCGTTGTCGATATATCTAAGGTTTTGCGAGATAATCCTGTCGACCAGTACATCGCCATACAGGCTTACATTATCCTTACTTTTTACACCGGCAAAATCAAGTATCATGATACCGGTGCGTCCGGGTTCAGTCGTCGAAAGATAATCCGCTACCTGAAGGTTGATCTCCTTAGCCAGATTCAACACATTTGAGTTAGTGCCCATCGAACCTACATAGCCGGAGGTGTGATTGATAACCCAGCTACTGCCCGATGTATGTGTAGTCGAATAATCCAGCAGAGTCTTTACGGTCTGGAATTTACGTTCAACCGTCTGACACTCATAGAAATCCTGAGCATATAACACAGCTCTGTCGCGGCCACGAGCAACAGTGGCTCTCTTCTGATCGTCGAAATTCTCGGAATGATTCCAACCGGCAATGATGCCAACCTTGTCGGAACTAAAACTGTCACGCGACAATATCACCATCTTTCCGCGGACATCACCTAATGTAAGACTCGGCGAGAATACAGCGATGTTATCACCGAACTCCTCAAGCAGGCTACTCATGGCCGGCGCCCATTCAGCGGAATTATCATCGCCATCCGACTCATGCCTCACCAATACGAGAGCCGTTTCGTGCGGATTGGACTGAAGGGCATCGACGAGTGTCTGCAATGCCGCTTTAAGTGAAACTTTTGTTTCAAGCACCCCATGATAGATCTGCAGTTTGCCATCGGCGTTCTCTTTGTAGGTCGGGCGCAGATCAAACGCCCTGATACCGGCATCCCACTGCTGCGACAAAGTCAACGACTGTGTAATGCCGGAAAAGAGAGCACCCAAAGCTGACGATGAAGCAAACCCGCTGCCCGTAGCAGCATCGTGCGCTCCGGGAATTGACAACTCCCGGAGTGCGACATTATCAGGCAGTTCACTGAGCCAGTTTCTGGATTGTGCGTCAACATCAACTGACGCGAGGAGAAAAATTCCAAACGGTATTATACATTTAAGATAATTCATACCCTCAACGAGTGATTAATACCTTCTTATTACCAATTATGTAGATCCCGGTAATCAGCTGATCCTTCACATCGGAATAGGCACCGATTTTCACACCTGTAATAGTATATACATCGGTGCCTTCATCAAAAGGGGGTGCATATACCAGAGAGAGTGCCGAGTGCTCATTATCCTTCGACAATAAGCGTTTGGCCAGAATAGCGTATTCCGAAGCAAATGAATACTGATGGAACGGCTTTGTCTTCACTTCCGAGCCCCAGCCGGTGCGAAGATGTATCGGGAGAAGATTGCCCACATTGTGGTTCTCAAAGGCATAGTCGAGATTTTTCTGATGGTAATCAAGATATTTGTCGATATTCACCTTGCTGCTTTCAAAATAAGGCAATGCATCGACAAACGATCTGATCAAAACGTCATTGAACCATGTGTTGAATCCCTCCAGTGCATTTGCATCGGTGTTAAACTCGTAGCTTCCGCCATTGCGCCCGCTCTCTACTCCAAACTGTCTGATCGACCCTTCGAGATAGCCCTGAATATCATCGAGGAGCGCATCATTCCCGGTGGTGCGGTAAAGTTCGGTGCCGCCCGAAATCATAGTGCCGGTGTTGTAGCTTATAAATGAACCGACACCGGTGCCGCAGTCGACATGCTGACGATAGCCACCCTGCACCTGGATGGTATTGTCGGCACCCATCATATCCCAGAATACTTTCTTTTCGGGATTGTAGAGATTGGCCTTTTGCCAGTCGTAAACCTTGCCGGCAAACTGCAGATAGCGTTGCGAACGTGGAGTAGCGTTGTCTTTTACAACGAACACTTTATTGTTTTCGTCGCGGTCATAAAATCTGTATGCCTTCTCATCGGCCGTAAGCAGGTCGTTTTTTTCCAGATCGCTATAAATATCCGACAGCCATACGAGGGGCTGGATTACAGGCGCATTGGAGCAGGCATGTTTGGAGTTGTAGCCCGGGCCCCAAGTAATGCCACCATACTCCTTACCATCAGCATCGTGCCAGCAGTCCCATCCCTCAAGCGCATAGTCGGTAAGATATACCGCACGGTCAAGATAGGCACGGTTGCCGGTGAGACGATAGGCACGTATCAGTTCGCGGGCAATCCACATCTGATCATCATATACATTAAGAATACCTGACACGTCGGCACCATTGCGGCGTCCGGCACGAGGTACAGCGTAAGGCGACACCGACTTGGATGAGGTGGCGTAAGAGGCGAGATTGTATGTGCCGCGATACCATTCAAGATTGTCGATCAGCTGGTTGAGTTTTTCTGTATAATGGGCTTTGTGCTGCGCCACAAATTGGCGGGCCTCATCATCGTCGACCTTAGCCAACTCATCCAAGGCCTCCAGCATCGAACAGTGAGCCTCAATGGCAGCGGTATAGGGCCACACGTCAGATGGGCCGCTCTTGTCGTCGACATTGATGTCAAAAACGTCGCAGAGCGCAATGTCCTTGTCACCATTGACTATAGCGCCTTTATTCCATGTAGCATCGGCTATGGCCATGGCCCGTTCGATATTGCGCATGGCGAGTTGCTGGTCAGCGGTCAACTCGGCCTTTACTGNCTGGGAGGATGCCAGTCCGAGACAGCATACGAATATAGAAAGTAATGATTTATTCATCGNAAATCCTTTTAATTAAGGATTAGGTGTCAATAAATTATCGACACCTAATCACTTAGAGTTATAATCAATTAGCCNAATCTTTAAAATTCTATCTGATCTTCCTCCGGCTTCTGAGTATTGAGCTTGCGCTCCATAGTCATNGTGCCCTTTACATGATAGTTGATGGATGTGCCGGGAGCCGTCTTGGTATCAGAATATTTATAGTCGACACCGTTGACNATCACTGTCTTACGCTTNATGTAGCTCTGCACCTCATCTTCAACCTCAAGGATTGTGTAATGGGCTTCGGACACCTGCTCAAAAGCCATTTCAGGGCTATTGGGNTCGGCGCTCAGCACCACACGTCCGCGTGNCGCATCNTCATCATCGGGNATAAACTTGGCNAANATCTTGAAATTCTTGCGTATCTGCGACTCCTCGTTGATAGTTCCNGCATAGAAGAACACCTCGTTGTCGCNCACAGCGTAGGTCTGCACGGTGTTCATNGCACCCGGCTCTTCATTGTCCTTACCGTTCTTCTCAACCAGATAATATTTGAGGTTNGTAGCCTGATAGACACCTGAAAAATCAGTATAAGGCAACACACGGAGCATAGCCGTAGCGAAATTCTTAAGAGGATTACGCATAGGATNGTCAATGGTCAGCGGCAACACATATTTGTCGCTCAGATCAAGATTNCGGAAATCAAACNTGATTCTCAGCAATGCGATATCACGTCCTCCGGGNATGGTGATCTGAGAGGGATATTCCGCATANCCCGACATATCCATNAAATANATGTCAGTACGGTTGGAGAAACGTGCGGGATTAAGATATGTAAGGGTGTCGGAAGGAACGATATTAACAGTAATGTCGCTCGGATGCACAGTCGAACCCGACACCTGTACCGGCAGCTCATAGTGGGAGAGCCCGGCCTCTCCGTAGAGAGGCTGACCATTTTCGTCCATGCGGGTCAACGGGACATAGACCGTGGTGACGCCTACGCTGTTACCTTCCGTGTCAAGAGGAGCTACAAAGCCGATATAATGCTGATACTGCTCTTCTTTCCAATCATCGTTACACGAGGCCACGCCAAGTGCTACGACACCCATAATGCAGTATTTGAATATATTACGAAGTTTCATTGTGGTAAAAGTTTTTTAAAGGAATGTATGCCATCCGGGATTTTGAACAAGATTTTTGTTACGCTTGATTTCNTCGGTAGAGATGGGCCAGAAGTACATCTTATCCGAGAATACGGTAGGCAGATCATAGATAGGCACGATTTTATGGAAATCAACCTTCTGGTCGACAGTCATCAGAACGTTGCAGCCGTAGACCGGAAGCGACTCCTCATAGGGAGCATCCATCCAGCGGCGCAGGTCGTAGTAGCGTTTGCCCTCACCCATGAGTTCGATCATACGTTCACGCTTGATGGTCTTGCGCANAAGAGNCTGATCGCCATAAGTAGCAGCGCTATAGTCGGGAACGCCGGCACGGCAACGCACGGGNCGTATGCCACGCTTCATCTCGTTTACATCGCGGCTGATGNTATAATTGGTGGTGCCGTTCCAGGAAGATANAGTGTAGCTGCCTNTAAGCTCATTGAGAGCCTCGGCATACATCAGCAGAATGTCGGCATAGCGGATAGCCGGCTCCCATTTCNNAACGATATTNTCATAATCCTCACCATTACGGCTCTTGCGCCAGTCGGAGGGATTGACCCATTTCTTTACAGAGTAGCCTGTGCGCAGATAGTAGGATGAGTTGTTGTAGCCGTTGCTCGGAAGCACAGTCTGATTACCGTCGGCATCAATGATACGGGTCGTGCCGCGATAATAGAATATCTGAGGATAGTAGTCGCTCTTTGAATTCTGTTTGTCGGGATCCTTGCTCCACCAGTGCGAGCCGTTGTAGCCTACCGATGCATAGAAGCGAGGCTCACGATTGGCATACTGCATACATACGTCGACATCGAGNGGCGGGAAATTGGTGTAGAGAGTAGCCGGATTTCTGGGCGAATTGCCGGTGAACTCCGTAGAGCGCTCTCTTGTGTCGACGAAATCGGCGTCGGCATATTCAGGTTCGCTGTTCATGCCNGGGCAATTGGTGCCGTCGTTCATGTAATAAGCGTCGACCATCTTCTGAGTGAGGCCATGACAGTTAAAGCCATTGAGAGTGGTGGGCATTGCGTGAGTCACGAAACCTTCCACACCCTGATGTCCGGAAAAGTTATAACCACGCGAGAAGATCACCTCAGGATTTTCGAGTCCTACCTCACCATTGAAGAGATCACGGTAAGAGAGATACGGGTCAATATCAGCCCAACCGTTAGGCCATCCCTGAGTAGAGAAATCGCCGTCGGCNGGAGGNGTGATTGTCTTGGGACGTCCGGAAGACTCATTGTTGGTAGTGTTGACGCCGACATGATACAGTTCATATCCGCCGCCGAGCTCCATGACGTCGCGACAGGCAGCTGCCGCACGAGCCCACTTCGACTCATCATAAGTAGTGCTGAGGAGAGGCTTACCGTCCTTGTTGACGAGCTGANTGACGAAAGAGGCTTCAGTNGCGCGGGGCNTACCATTATTTAACTGGCCGTTGGCGAGCGGAGAAGCCGCATAGAGATATGCCAGCGCACGGGTGGCAAGAGCAGCNCCCTTGGTGGGACGGCATATTGCCGTAGCATCCGTATTCACTCCTTCCTGATAGATACGGCTCACCATCTTGAGCTCTTTGGCAGCCTGCACCATCTCTTCGCCGATGAACTGAGCTACCTCCTCATAAGAATTGCGGGGGAACGAGAGGTTTTCGTANGACTGGGTGTAATCGGCAGTTTCTACCGGCATGATAGGCACAGGGCCATATTTGCGCAGAAGCAACCAATAATAGTAGGCNCGTACAAATCGGGCCTGACCCTTCATGTCAGTGCGGTCTTCCTGCGACAGCTTGGTGTTCATGTCGATATTATTGATGAATATCGATGCCTGATAGATGCCCTTGTAAGCATCATTCCATGCTCCGGAGCCGAAATTCTCGTCGTAGTCNCCACGCTTGAANGCATTGTACGACTCCATATAGGGGAATGCATCACCCTTGTTGGCATCGCGGTCGCCATAGTACATATCGTCNGCGAAACACTGGCTGAACGCNCCACCCTTGGTCTTGCAATCGGCCAGATCTCCCTTCAGGAAGCTGAAAGACTGTGAAAGCCACTGGTTTGTCATGTTGATGTCGGTAAAGACAGTCTCTATCGTCACACGGTCATCAAAATATTTGTCAGAATCCAGTTCATCGGCACACGAACTCAGAAAAGCTGAGCAAGCAAGAATGCATGACACCGGAAATAATATTCTTGTTTTCATTATAATAGTTTTTCAAATTAGAAGGAAACGGTTAAACCCAAAGTAAACGCTTTTGTAAGAGGATAAGCCTCACCATTTGTGCTACCCATCTCCGGATCCCAGAGTTTGAAGTCGGAGAATGTCAGAAGGTTTGTCGCCTGGAAATAGAATCGTNCGCTCGACATGTTGAGTGATTCAAGAACATTCTGCGGCAGCGAGTAGCCGATCTCCAGATTCTTCAGACGCAGATACGACATATTNCGTGACCAGTAAGATGACGGGCGATAGTTGTTGTGCTCGGCATAATTCTGAAGATACACCAGTCGGGGATAACTTGCATCGGGATTCTCATTGACCGGGATGCCGAGCTGGGCGGCAGTCTCCTNATCGACCCAGCGGTCGGCNACCANATCGNTGAANATCTGTCCGTAGCGGTCGAGAGAGAATGCCCAGACGCTCTTGCCCTGCATCATCACGGTCTGCTTGCCGGCACCCTGGAAGAGCACATTGAGGTCGAAGCCGCGCCACTGAGCCGATGCACCGAAACCGTATATGAGATTGGGATGGTCGGTAGAGCCGATAGCCACCTGGTCGTCATTGTTGACCACGCCGTCGCCATTGACATCCTTATACTTTATATCGCCGGGCATCACTTCGCCGAACATCTGCTTAGGATGAGAGCGGATGTCGTCATAGTCAGCGAAAAGTCCCTCGGCCACCAGGCCATATATCTGCCCTACGCGATAACCTGTGTGGAGCTGATAGGGATATGTGACATTCTCAATATCGTAGTCAAGAATTGTATTCTTCGAGTAGGTAAGGTTGCCGCGGACGGTAAGGGTGACATCACCGAAACGATCAGTATAGCGGAAGTTTCCGTCGACACCCTCCGACTTAACGGCACCGACATTGGCCCAAGGCGACGACTCAAGACCTAAAGAGCCGGGCATGAAGTTGCGGAGCATATAAATGCCGGTACGCTTCTCATGGAAATAGTCAGCTGTCAGTGAGAATCGGTCGTTGAATACTGAAATATCGACACCGACATCCTGCTTGGTCGACACCTCCCAGGTCACATTGTTTGAAGCGAGNGCGGTGTAGTGCAGACCATTCTGCCAGCTGTCATTAGTATGAGCCACGTTAGTACCGAAATCGTAGTTGTTGCCACCGTCATTGCCGATGGTGTAGAGATAGGGGAAACGGACATCAAGCGCGTCATTTCCGACCTTACCCCATGAGTAGCGTATCTTGAACTGATCGAGCCATGAGTGGGAAGCCCAGTCCATGAATTTCTCACGCGAGAGGTTCCATCCCAGAGAGAATGCCGGGAAGAATCCCCAACGGTGGTGGTCGGCAAAGTTCTCAGAACCGTTGTAGCCGAAATTCACATCAGCAAAGTAGCGGTAGTCATAGTTGTAGAGCAGCTGACCTGCAACCGACATATTTTTCTTAGCCACGGAATTTTTGATGTCGTCGCCGATGTTCTGTGTTGTGGTAAACGAGTCGTAAGTGTATTTGAGGTTAGCGCCCACATTATGTACACCGAAATGGCGGTCATAATTCAGCAACAAATCGAGGAAGAATCTTCTTGAACCGTTGTTGTCGGAACTCTGAGTCATAGGCTCCATGTCGAAGATCTTATCGAAGATGATCTCACCGGTAGCCTTGTCGCGACCGTTTGCATACCAACGGTCGGGCTGCTGATAATGCTTGATCTGCGAATAGTTGTATGTGTCATAACCTACACGTCCGGTAAACTTCAGACCCTCGGTAATGAAGCGCAGATCCTGCTCAAGCGAGATATTGTTCTGGAGGTTGTTGTTCCATTCGGTGAGATAGCCCGTCTGAGTGGTCATGACCCAGGGATTGGTACGAGTCTGGTCACGTCCCATATTNATCATCGGCACATAACCGTTGGAGTAAAGCACCGGGGTAAGGATGGCATTGTAGCCGAAAAGTGAGTTCCAGAGATCCACATCGCCCTGACCGGGAGCGTTACGTGTCGAGAGGTCGCCCGAAGTACCGATGCGGATAATGGTGGTCGGAGTGGCTGTAATGTCGAGATTTACNCGATAGTTCCAACGGTTGTAGTTGGCGTTGGTGTTGTATTTATCCTTGATAGCCTGATCGGTCTTATACATACCCTGATCGGTGACATACGACATAGAGGCGTAGTAGCGTGCTCTCTCACCGCCACCNGAGATATTCACNTTGGCACGGTAGCTCATCGCACCATCTCTCAGGATAAGATNCTTCCAGTCGACGTTGGGGTAGAAATCGGGGTCAAGACCGTTTCTGAAAAGCTCNATCTCGGTAGGGGTGAAGTACATACCCTTCGCACGGGTGATATTAGCCTCGTTCAAGAGANTGGCATAGGTAACGCCATCGACAAATTCCGGGGTCTTGGTGCGGGTGTTATAGGAGCTTTCAAATTTTACGTTAACGTTGATTTTACCCTCCTTACCATGCTTGGTGGTGATCAATACCACACCGTTGGCGCCCTTTGAACCATAGATTGCGGTCGCGGAGGCATCTTTNAGCACGGTGAATGTCTCGATATCCTCGATATTGAGGTCGTCGATATTCTCACGCTCAAAACCATCGACAAGGATATAGGCACTCTTGGATGCGCCGAAAGTAGAGATACCGCGAATCCAGAACTCGGATTTGTTCTTACCGGGCTGACCGGAGGTCTGCATCGCCATCACGCCCGGCACGTTACCGGCCAAGGCATTCGAGATATTCGATGTGGCGAAGTGCTTCATGTCGTTGACATCGACATTGGTCACAGCGCCGGTCACAGTGATTTTCTTACGGGCACCCATACCGGTCACAACGACCTCATTCAATTCGGTCTGCACCTCAACCATCTTGAGGTCATTCCAATTGGGATTAAGATCTTTTACATGGACTTCGAGCGGAGTCATACCCATGTAGGTGATGACAATTGTCTTGGCATTGTCGGGAATATTGAGCACCCAGTTGCCGTCAATGTCAGATGTAGTGCCTACGGATGTGTCTTTCACCATAATGGTGGCACCGATAAGTGGCTCGCCATCAGCCGAACTGATGATATTGCCTTTATATTCTTTCGCAATCATGGCAAATGAGGTTAAAGCTCCCGCCATGACAGCTGTTAAAAATCTTTGATACATCTTTGGAAAGTTGTGTTAATCGTTGGAAATAATTACTCTGCAGCGGTCTCTTCGTCTTCGAGTGAGATAGTGCGTATGCGGCGGTTGTTATGATCAAGCACATAGAATACGTCCTTAGTCTGATCATAAGCCAGTCCGGTCACATCGCGGAATCGAGCTTGCTGACGCAAGTCGCCATCTTCAGTGCCCCAGATATTACCGTTGGTAGATGGTGCGCGGCCGGCAAATGTTCTTACAAGGCCGTCGGGAGTGATGTAGCGCACGCAGAAATTAAGGCAATCNCAGAAATAATAGTCATACAAATCCTCCTTGCCTTCTCTCTCATACTCGGAATTGTAGACAAACACTCCCTGATAAGGTCTGTGGAGGCGGGCATTTGTGCCGACGGCATCTTCCCAGTTTCCATCATCGAGATTGGAGTTGAGTCCGGCTATGACATAGGGTGTTGTAAACTCCTTCTTAGTCCAGTCATAATCGGTGCGCATGACTACGTTGCGGTTGACGATGGTGATATAAGCATAGTTGCCCGAAGGATGTATCGTAATCTGAAATTCGTAGGAGGGATCCTGGATGCGATAAAGNTCACGGAATGTAGTGTAGTGGGCATCGTCGATATAGCCGGTCCAGGCGAATGTCTTACCCGGATTGTTGAGGTCGGGTATCGGGTTGGCCAGGGCATCGAGATAGTCCTCGATTTCTCCACGGAAGAGAGAGCCGTTCTCATAAGAGTTGAAGTAGATTTCACCATTNACTGGGTGAACGGCCACACCGTTGCACTGCTTGTAGGCATAAAGCACCTGGGGTGTGCGACCGCTGAACGACCCGTTGCCGCCTCGCTCGATAATCCACACACTTGTCGAGTGGGTGCCGTTTTCGTCACGGTCGGTCGACACGAGCATGTATTTGCCGTCGACAGTAAAGTCGATGTTGCGGAGACGCTTGTTATTGAAACGGTTTGCATCAAGGAGTTTTGTGGCAGTGCGTTTCTCAAGATCAAGCTGAGCGATGAAACCGTCGCCACGGTCGTAGGCGATATAAAGGATATTGGGATTCTGCGGGTCGAACTTCATACATCCCTCGGCATTGAAGCCGGCGACAATGTCGAACGATCCCCAGATTTCGCCCTGGTCGTCCTGCTCGTTCTGATATCCTACAAGTGTGCCGACTACCTTTTTACGCANGTAGTTGAATTTCTTGTCGGATATGATTGTCTTTGAGTTGGTGCCGTCCGGACCGCTGACAGTGAGTTCGATNTCGCCGGAAAAAGCTCCGGAGGGAACAAAAGCATACAGTTTGTCGGACATGACATTAACCACGACAGCCTCTTTTCCACCCATCTTCAGACTCACGTTTTCCTTATTGTTTCCGAAGTTCTGACCGTAGATGATGATTTGATCCTGGTAACCACCCTCTTCAGGCACGAATCGAGTGATAGCCACGTCTTTGGCAGGGTCATACGCAGCACCGGGATTAATCTTGTCGTCATCGGAGCATGCGTTCAGTATCATCATACTGCCCAATACGCCCAATAGACCGATTGCTCGTTTCATGGATTTGATAATGATTGATTTATACATGATATTAAGTTTGAGATAATTCGATTATTTTTCAGGCATCATTCCGAGTTTGTAAGCAAACAGCGGCATCCAGTGTCCGCCAATCACCGAGCGTGCCATAAAGCCGGTCTTACGTCCGGTGACGGTGTCGTACCAGTCGCTCAGGGGCACACGGGTCGGAGTCTCGTCGGCATACTTATACAGAGGCTCGATGAAGCGTGCGAGCACCTTCTGATTGGGAGCCATGGCTGCAGTCCACATAATCCAGTCGCTCTTTGTGTAGTCCTTGCGACAGTCGAGCGGAAGACCAAACTCATTCTGCTTCGCAAGATAATAATTTATTTCGGTAAGCATAGCATTGTTCGGGAAGAGATTTGTGTTCCAAAGTTTGTCCCATACCATGTTATACTTCTGGCTCCAGGTGTTTTCGCGGTCGAATGCCAGACGATAGTGAAGATTTTTCTTCTCGCCCTCTCTTGCGGTAGCCTCCCACTCTTTGGCCATCTCGGCTGCGCGCGCCATATACTTGTCGGCAGTAGCCTTGTCGCCCTTGATTTCAGCGAGCTTGCCGAATCCGGCGACACCCATTATCGCCTTGAGCGAAAGATTGGCATTGTGGGCCCAGTGTCCGGCGAAGTCGTCGGTGCAAAGCTGGTTGGAGGGATCCTGACCGTTCTCCGAAAGATAGTCGGCCCATGTCTGTAGAATGTCCCAGTAAGGGAGCGCATAATTTACGTTTCCGTCGAGCATACATACCTGTGCGATGAGTGTCAGCATATTGCCGGCCTCTTCGAGGGGCATGTCGCCGCCATACACCTGTCCGTTGGCTTTGGGATACTGTCCGAGGTCGTGGGCGGCAAACGGCTTTGTCCATCGGCCCGACTTGCTGTAGTCGAGGATNGAGGTCATCATGGCCTTCTGCAGCTCAGGATTATAGCAGAGGAACAATGGAGCTTCGGGGTATGTGAGGTCAACGGTGTTGATGCATCCGTTGGAGTCATTTTCCTTTGAGAAGAATAGCAGATTGCCATCTTTATCCTCAAACAGCTTGTGAGCGGCAATCACATGGCGGTATGAGCCTGAGAGAAGTTCGGCATATTTCTTGCCGCCGACTGCGAATGCATCGTCATAGATGGTCTTGTCAAACTCGCGGCAGCGCTTCATGATTGAGGCATAGGAGTTTGACAGGCGCTTGAACATGTCGAGTATCGATACCTGACCCCCGTGGGCCCAGTAGCCTTTATAGCGGTTGAAGAAATACTCTACATCGAATATCTCGTCATAGCCNATCATTGCATAGCTCGATGCATTGGCTGTCTTGCCGAAATCGTGCATGTAGGCAAGCACGGGCTGCTCACTTGCTTTATAGGCCAGCACCTCCTTCTCAGGCTCGGGCAGTTTGCCGGAATTGAGAAACGACTGCTTTACCTTATTATTAGTGTTGAGCGTGACCTCTCCGTTAATCGAGGGGAGATAAAGATAGCCCCAGTCGATGCAGATATGGTCGCCCGTCTTAGCGAGAATCGGCTGCTCTATAGTGCCGGTCTTGACGTATGCCACGCCATCCTTCTCCTCAAAAGTGGATACCGTAGGCTGCGATGCCAGATTCTGTGCGATAAGGGGTGATGCGGTGAGCAGGAGTTTTATGTCGTGCTCCTTGCCGTCGTTGGCTTTCACCTGATATGAGATGTAGTTGACCGGCGATGAAAGCAAATCATAGTCGTCGATAAGCATAGGTGCGGTAAAGACGACATCGAGATCGACGGGGCCACAAGTGAAATTATAGTAAGTGGAGGTTGCCGTCACATCGACATTGTTCTGCACGGCACTGTTCATTTCAGGCTCGCTGAAACTTACGTTGCGGTACAGTCCGAAGTCGGTATAGGCTCCGCCGGTAGTGTTATGGCAATGCGAGGCAATCACGTTTTTACCCGGATGGAGGAGTTTCTTCATCTCGGGTGTGAGTTCGAGGCGCACACCATCGCGCCATGTCTCGCCGGTGTCGGCTACCTTTGTTCCGTTCAGAAAAAGATTGAACACATCATCGTGGGAATATACGATGAAGAGATTGCCCTCAAGATCGGCCGGAGTAAGCTCCACTACACGGCGCACGTAGAAATCACTGTTCTGATCGCTCCACGGGGTGCGCACGAAGCTCAGTTCGGGCGATCCGAAAGCACCCTCGGCAATTGTCCAGCCGGAGTCATCGAAATCAGGCTTTTCCCAGCCGGGGGCCTGCACAGTGCGCGAAACGGCACCTTTCCAGGGGCCTTCATCAGCCATCGGGACGATGGTTTCCATCACAGTGTTGCGGACACCGAGAAACCGGTAGTTCTTACCGTCGACACGCAAGATTCCTTCCAGAGGTTTTTCAGCATCGGTCCAATGGCGGGTGCATCCTTCATTCAATGTATTATAGGGCGACCAGATGGAGAAATAAGGATCGGACACGACCAGAGGCACAGAGGGGAGCCGAAGGTCGGTATGTCGGTGGGGAATGAACAGGTCGGATGTCTGAGCCGCCATATTCATTGCAGTACCCATAAGGAGAGCGAAGCAGATCGTTTTCTTCATGTTAATAGAATGATTGGTTTTCTGTTGACAAAGTAAGCCAATATGCGCTAAAACGATTGGCACTCGCTATTCAATTAGCAAAAAAATCTGTTCAGAACAGTTGACATGACCAAATTAACACCATTCACTTGCCTAATTCCTAAGATTTTCTTAATTTCGCTATCGTATTCAAACACCTTAAATCATAATGAGACTCTGGTCGCTCCATATATCATCGATTTTGTTTATATTGATAATAGCAATAAGCTGTTCAAAAGATCGCGCCATAGCTTCAGCCGAGGATGCAACGGAGGTATTCCCGATAGGATCGTATCCGCAGGCTGTCAAGGATGGCGATAAATACTATTATATCATGCCCGACATACGCCCCGGCCACATGTCGATATACACCTCCGCCTGCCCCGACAGCCTCGGCAAGACAGCGCCAGTAACGGTGTGGGAGACCAACAACAGTAACCTACAGAATATATGGTCGCCTGAGCTTCATAAGATTGGCGGGAAATGGTATATCTATTTTGAGGCCGACAATGGCAACACTGACAACCACCACATATATGTACTTGAGAATGAGACGTCCAATCCACTGTCAAGGCAGTGGGAGCTGCGCGGCCCGATAGTGGTGAACGACGAATGGAACTACGGCATACATCCCTCGACATTTGCAGTAGGCGACAGGCAGTATCTGATATGGTCGGGATGGGAAAAGCGGCGTATCGATGCTGAGACACAGTGTCTTTTCATCGCCGAACTCGAAAATCCCTGGACACTCAAGTCGGAGCGTGTGCTCATTTCGCGTCCGGAATATGAATGGGAGCGACAGTGGATTAATCCCGACGGCTCCTGCTCGGCATATCCTATATTTGTCAACGAGAATCCGGAGCCTTACATCTCGCCCGACGGTAAGCGTGTGATTATCAACTACTCGGCGAGCGGCATCTGGACCGAATACTCTTCGCTCGGCATGCTGTCGGCATCCGTCTCCGACGATCTGCTGGACCCCGCGTCGTGGTCAAAGTCAGAGGAACCGGTATTCAGCGCATCAGCCGACCCCATGTTCAAAAGCGTATCAAACATATCGCTGATACCTTCGATGGACAACAATGGTACGCTTATGCTATACCAGTATAAAAATAAATCAGACTCCGCCCCAACGACACATTCCATCATGTTGAAAAAAATAGACTGGATAGATTCCTATCCAGTCTACAATGCGCACTGAATCAGAGCCCTTACTATCTGGCATCCTTCAGGGAATCCACATAATCACGCGGCAGCACTCCGTATTTCTCCTTAAAGCATTTGGCAAAATAGGAGTGTGATGTGAATCCGACGTTGGCCACCACCTCGTTCACTCTGATTTTCTCCCTTAACTGACTTGCCGCAACGTCGAGACGGTAATTCTTCATATAATCGACNGGGGTCATACCCATAAGAGCCTTTATCTTGCGATAGAAGCTTGACCGGCTCATATTGAGACGCTCGGCAAGTGTGTCGATCGTGAACATATCATCGGAGATATTCTCCATCATGATGGAATCCATCTTTTCGAGAAACTCCCGGTCATACTTGCNCATCGACGGCAATTTGTTCTCTTCGATAGCCTCTTTCTCCTCGGCGTCAATCACNGCGAGAGGTTCTGTGCCACGGCGGCGCATGTAGAAATATTGACGGGTNCGGCGTATGTTTTCNATCTGATANATCAACGCACGCATCGAGAACGGTTTCTCAAGATAAATGTCGGCACCATNCTCCATACCCTCCTCTCTCGACTCGCGTGTGGTCTTGGCAGTGAGGANGATAAACGGTATGTGAGAATAGTTGATATTGCCCTTGACGTTCTGCAGCAGTTCAATGCCGTTCATGCGCGGCATCATGACATCGCTTACTATGAAATCGATATTACTCTCCTTCAGCTTCTCAAGCGCCTCGACGCCATCGGCGGCAGTTACTACATNGTACGTCTCGCTCANGCCGTCGCTTATCATCTCCAGAAGTTCCTTATTGTCATCGACCACAAGCACGGTAAGACNCTCCTCGGCGCTACGTTCCGGAACGGTTTCTTCGGATGAAGCCGCCTCTATGGCCGTNNCCGAGTCGTAGACATCCTGATACTCAGCNTTNTCCACGATTATCAGCGGGAAACTGAACTTAAACATNGCTCCACCATAGNCCGACTCNCCCGCAACAATCTCTCCNCCATGCGCCCTCACGATAAGCCGGGCGTAGGCCAGGCCCAATCCGGTGCCTAACGAAGCCCCCAGCTTGTCGCCTTTTATCTGATAATACAAATCGAAGATATGCGATTGCTCTTCCGNAGGTATGCCGGANCCATCGTCAGAGACCGTAAACACCACCTCANCATCCTCGACCGACAAGGTAACTTCGGTGATGGATTTACAATATTTACGGGCATTGCCGATAATGTTCATCAGCACCTTGTCAATTTTTATCCGGTCAATATCAGCGATTACCGGCTCATCAGGCATGTTGATGACCAGTTTTTTATTTTCCGCAGCCATAGGCTCCTCAAAGCGGTCACGGATNTCAGCCATCAGCATGTTGATATTACAGCGGCTGAGATTTAACGAGTGCTCGGTGCCGCTGTCNACCTTGCGGAAATCAAGGAGTTCGTTGGTGATNCCCAGCAGATAATCCATGTTGGTGTGCATGGATTCAANATACTTTTTCCAAAGCTCCACCCTCTGTTTTGAAAAGCGGTTGGCACCCTTCTCCGGATCGGCCGACATGAGCTTGAAATTTTTCATCAACTGCTCCATCGGGAGTGAAATGAGCATGAGTGGGGTGCGTATCTCATGCACCANATCTACAAANAATCGCATTTTCGACTCCCACGACTCTCTTTCCCTCTGAATTTTAAGCGACTCCATGCGGTGGGCATAATGTTTGCGCACACGGTTTCTCNCCACTAACCATCCTACGAATACCAGCAACAGCAGCAGGACGGCATAGCCGATAAAAGCCCATGTCGTGAGATACCAGGGAGAAGATATGTTTATCGTCAATGTCCGGGTCTCCACATCGGTAAGACCGTTTGGACGCACCATAAACCGATACGTGCCNGGAGCGAGATTGCTATAGGTGACTTCCGACTGATTCGAACCGAGANTCCAATACTTGTCAAACCCCTCCAGCATGTAGTCATAGNTTATCGCAGGCATATCAGAGTGATGATTGGCCGCAAGGNGNATCGTGAACGAATTATGATCAAATGGGAGCGTTATGCGGTCGGTNGTATAGAGCAGTATGTNCAGACCTAATTTTTTNAGGGTTTCAGGANTGGTCTCGAAGGGAAATCCNAGAGTTGTGGGATAGGCCGATGCAAACTTATGCTGTGACATCTGCAATGGATTGAATATNTGAAATCCGTTAGCGCCTCCGAGAGCCATATCCCCGTTTCCCAACAANTCCATCGGGGGTATCATACCGCATGAGGGCACGGTATAGCGGTAATTGGTATTGATGTGACCGTCCTTTGAAATCCGCATAATCGATTCGTCTGTCACAATCCACAAATCACCCTCGTTATCCTCCTGCATAGCCAGTATGCTTCGGTTTGTCATAAAAGGCAATTTATACGGTTCGAAATCGTTCACCTCTTTGTTGTACACGTATATGCCGTCGGNTTGAGTAGAAGCNANCAGAGTGCCGTTGCGNCNCATCAGCAGGTTATTAACCGGACAATTCGCAAGATTTTTACTTNTGAAAGNCTCAAACCGGTTATGACCGGGTTTGAGATGAAGCAGTCCGTTGTTGATGGTAGCGGCCCATAGTCCGCCATCGTAATATTCAGCCATCGCCACCACTTCGGTCTGCAGNCTGACCTCCGGTAGAGTATTAAACTCATTCCTGACAGGATTATATTTACACATGCCCCAGCGTGTGAAAATATATGTATCGCCCCTTGTGGTAACAAACACATCGTTGATNTCATCGCTCAGGAGTGAGTATGGTGTGTTTTCATCATGCCGGAACCAATGCGACTCTCCGGTCGATGAGTCAAACAGCACCAGCCCCTTGTTGGCTGTGCCTATCCATAATNTGTCGCCGTCNGGAGTNATCGAGGTTATCATNTNCCGNNCAATCCCCTTTATATCAGGCGTGGAGAGCTTGCCGGAATTNATATCGTAATAATATAATCCATTGTNCGAACCTACCCACAGACCATTATTNCTATTGTCGGGCGATAGNGCATGGACAAATTTCATATCGTCGAATTGCCGTGTNATCGGCACAAAACGGAAATTATCGTCAATGAAGAAAATCTCTATAATCTCCCCTGAATTTCGTGTNATNAGCACACCTCCGTCTTCCGACTTTGTAAGTTGATTGATTTTCTCNTTCAGAGATCTGCCCGACTCGTTAAGTCCCATGTCGGCCACCTTNATCTGNCCGATTTCATTGCTGGCTATATCATATTCCATCACNCCGGAAAATGTGCCGAGTATCAGCCGGTCGGGTGTGCAGCTCGTGACAGATGATATGATGGCGGGAACCGAGCGTTTGTGNACGATGCTGCCGGTATCCACATCCATACAGTAAAGATCCGTACCGGTAGATATCCATATCTGCTTACCGATAGGTTCGAGATTAATTATTGCTTTATTNGACGGATAGCCGGGAATGCTGTAAGTGGCTACATACTCGCCGGAGGTAAGGTATTTATGTATGTCTCCGGTTATCGAGACGGCATAAATGCAGCCGTCGNCAGCCAGNCTCACATCAGTGAAAAACGAGCCTTCCTTCGAATGCTGCGAAAGTTCCTGTTTCGCATGATTATATCTGAACAGTCCCTGTCCCTGTGTAGCGATCCAGATCTCATCGCTATCCGGAATTTCACAGATATTATTTACAAATGAGGATATTTCCACATCGTATTTGGTGCGCACGGGCAGACGGTATGTCATTTTATTCTTGCGGTCAAAGAGCATCAGTCTGTTGGGAGTAGCAAACAGAAGATTATCGCCGAATTCAAAAATATTTGACACACGCAGATTTGATGTGGAACGCAAGATGCCGGAATTAGTGGTGTTTACCGGCTTTCCATTTCCGTCGAAACATGCAAGGCCCGCCGCAGTGCCCACCCACAGGAATCCATATTTATCTCTTAACGCACAGAGATTTATAGTCCTCTTTGCCGCTCCGGTAGGGTTGACACGCACAGTCGAAGCACATACCGTAGTATATGTAATTATGAAAATAAGTATGGTGATAAACAGTTTGACCGGTTTCATATCCTCAAATTTAATCATTTTTGTTTTCTATGGCAAGAAAAACATCAAGATCCGGTTAATAATTATTCGAATACTTACTTATTAAATAAATCTCCCCGTTTCAGNCATAGCTTNAAACGGGGAGAAACAAATCATTTTTTCAGGTTATCTTCAACAGATGATNACAACCTGCCGGTATTAACTTATCGTACGATAAATTTCTTTCCGTTCTGGATATAGATACCGGGAGCTGTCGGGTTTTTAACCTCTANACCCATCAGGTTGAAGATACGGTTATCCTTGACTGTTTCAGCACCATCANGCAGGATAGNGTCAATTGCAGNAGTTCCNNTGAGGACATCCTCTACTGTTGTCTGGTTGCCGTAGAAAGTAAGACGGAAGTTGTCTACTACTACCCAGTCTTCCTCATTTGCCTGNGAGTCCTTAAAGATACCCATGAAGAGCTCACCGCCATTGTGCTTGAACACNATCTTGTTGGTGTANAATCCTGCATGGAACCATGCCTCAACTTCATTGACATACATCGGGATTTCGCCGACAGCCTCGCGNGACACTTCCTTACGGTCGTCACCATCACCCTCGTATGTCACGTCGTAGGCGATATGGCCCTCACCCGGACATTTATCCATTTCATCAAGGATATTGNCGAGAGATACCTCTTCTGATCCGNCATAGAATCCGNCAAGATTATTGTTGGCATTATCGTCGCGGTTAGTAGCCTGCNTGTCGTGGNTGCCGTTGCGGTAGAAGCCCTGAACCGATGCTACATACACACCTTCGGGAAGCTCGCCNCTAACTACCTGATTCAACTCAAAGTTAAGTGCATTCCAGTATTCCCAGGCAAAGTCGTTGTGGTTGCCATTACGCTCCCAGATACCTTCACCCTTACGTTCGCCGGCCCATTCGCCNNTNGAAACCCAGTTTTCATCGCTCATGCGCTGGTTGAAGCCGGGATTGTCAATGTAGAATGATGCGTCGACAGGATTGTCGATAGAAGCNNTTTCAAGAGCCTTTGCACGCTCTGCTANAGAAATCACCTTCCACTGTGCATTGAGATCGTTGGGNTCGAGATTGCGGCATTCGGTGCCTACGGTTGTCTCATCGCCCTGACCTGCNTCGACAGATGCCCAGGGATTCCATGCCATGTGAACGTCGCGATAGTCGTTCTGNTTGATGTAGTAGACGCCCTCTTTGCCCNCTACAGGCTCGAAATAGAAATCATCACCCTTANCACAGTCGCNATAGCCACGGTAGTTGATATACTGGTGGGGGTCGCTGTCGTCACCACCGTTGCGGAGATGAGTGTTGATATAGAAGCTCAGGCCATCTTCAACGCCCTCTTCGGGTTCGAGAGTCACTACAATACCGGGATTTGCAAGTGCAGCGTGAGCACCCCAGTCGGAACCACCGGAAAGGAACTGCTTCTGACCTACGTTGTAGATATAGAAATCACCACCCTTCTTGAGGTCTTCTACGCTCACACCGGCATAAATATCCTCAATCTTATTGGAAGCTGCACGGCGGCGGGCATAACGGAGGGTCTTCAGAGCGTCCTCGTATCCACCACGATCGCTGGCGGCATTAAACTTCTCGTCAGCCTCAGCATCNGTAAAGAATTCTTTAGTAGCGAAGTATGTGTCAATCACGCCCTGAGAGTCCTTCATGCGGTTGACAGCTTCCTGAAGTTTGTCGATTGCCGGNATCANCAGGCTTGAACTTTTGGCAGTCTCAAGCGTAGATTTTGCATCGGCAATTGCATTCTTAAGATATTCCGACTGATAGAGAGTCTCNGCATCTTCGATGAGAGCCTGAAGCTGTGCCTGAAGGCCGCTTATATCCTCACCCTTAACCTGCTCGCCATCATAGCGCAGATACATACGCTTGTACACAAGCCAGTCATGATCGCGCTCGGTGTCATGCTTCTCAATGCCTAATGTGAGCGAACCGTCAGGCACGCCGGCAGANATCCAGTCGTTCATATAAGGAGCATTGACATCCATCACATCGACATTGGCGGTCTGATGGAATGCCATAGCTGCATCGCCCATGCTGTTAGGCACATAGAGNGTCGACACTACGATGTCGTCNTCGTCAAGCAGNCCAACCTCATAGGGGAAACCATCCTGAGCTTCTGTCTTAGCGTCGGCAAAGATGCTCTTTATAGTATTGCTCTCAGTACCGGCAAAATATGAAGCTGCAAGAATCGATGAGTTTGTGCCGGCACGACGACGGAGATCAGAATTNTCGATATCATCATCGCGATAATAGCCCTGAACTGCAAAGCTATATGTACCGTTAGGTATGTCAGTAATGGTGACAGATGCCTTNTGNTCAACGCGGTGCCATCTTTCTANTACCGGATAGAACTGACTGCCGTCCAGCGCAATACCNCCTCCGAAGCTATTGACATCCGTAACGGTCCACTCGCGGTCGCGCTGGTCGTTGCGGCCANGCTCGTTCCAGGGGAGAAGGAATGTGGCATCGGCNGAGCCATTCTTTGCAGCCTCTTCNTTCATCTTAGCGATACGCTCTTCGCGAGAGACAAGCTGCCATGTGGTCACAGTAGGATTGTCGGAAAGACCTCCNTAAGTGTTTGATTCNTCAGAACCGATATAGGTATCCACTTCGACGCCATCGCGGCCCTTACGGTCTTCAGGCACCTCGCGTGCGGCAACCTTGATTNTGTAGCCGNCTTCTACCGGCTCAAAAATCCACTCGGTCAGCATTCGGTCACCCTGNTCAAGGAAGAAGCGGTCCTCGTCAGAGCCATTCAGCTCGCCATTGTTAGTGAAGTTNCANTANATCTGGTAACCTTTCTCGAAGTTGGTGCCCTCCGGACGGCGCAGCTCGATGTCAAAACCGATATNGCCCAGTTCGGCATGTGTGGTCCAGCAGTTTGCACCNTTGTCGTTACGGTTTGTCTGAAGCCATTTTCCGGTCTCTACCTGATACAGATAGTATTTACCGCCTTTCNCAAAGGCTTCTTCAGGACTTGTGCCGGTGTATGGCGANGCGGCATAAGCAAANCCGCCGGCCATCATGCTGAGTCCTAAAATAAAGACTGTTTGTTTCATGTTATATAAATTNTTGGTTAATTAAAGAACGNACATTTGTCATTATCTANNGATNAATGTCTGTTATAGATNAATGTCTGNNCAAATTTAGTCAGCGTATTTTCCATNGNGCCGNAATATCTGTTCAATATCTGCAATAATCTATTCAAACAGATGGTCACCCGCNGCGTAGACACTCATTTATCAGNATGTTGACTTAATAATCGCCATTATTGAATAACTATTGTCAGGGGGTNTGTTTTTTTCATTCTAAATTTGTNCACATACTAAATTTTGCTGAACTCATAAACCAAATTATCATGAAATTTNCAAAGCATCTTTTAACAACCACNGCCCTGCTGATAGCGGGTCTATCTCCGGCAACGGCGCAGACTCAGGCCGACTTTGTGCCCTATAAGGAGATNGACCTGAGGCTCCCGTCAGTGCCGTTGCTCGTAAACAATCCGTTCTTCTCGATATGGTCAAACANCGACTACCTCAACAATGGCCCTACCCGCCACTGGTGTGAGAAAGAGAAAGCGATNGACGGCTTATTGCTCGTTGACGGCACNGCATATAGATTTATGGGTACAGGCAGGNCCACCATTCTCAAACCGATTGCCGGAATGACGGTAGACGGGGTCAACTGGACCGGTAAAGTAAACTANACTCCGCAAAACAACACCAACTGGACCAAGACCGACTTTAACGACAGCTCTTGGAGCAGCGAGCCGGCGGCGTGGGGNTCNGGAGGAGAATATCCCAANTGCGNCACATCCTGGGCCGGCGANAATAAAGACATATATGTGCGTAGAGANATCAATCTCGATGCCGACGATCTCGCAAAGGATTTATGGTTGCAGTTCTCTCACGATGATATATGCGAGATATATCTCGACGGACAGCGCATAGCCTCTACAGGCGAAACCTGGCTCCAGGGNGAGCAGAAGCAGATNCCGGCTGCGGTAAAGAACAGTCTTAAACCGGGCAAGCATATCCTCGCCGGACATTGCCACAACACCACCGGCGGNTCATACTTCGACTTTGGCATCTACGCCAACAACAAACAGGACGCCGATGTGCAGATGGCCCGTCAGAACAATGTTAATGTCACCGCCACCAACAGTTTCTACAACTTCACATGTGGCCCNGTGACCCTCGATNTGGTGTTTACCTCACCTCTGCTNATCGACGANCCCGACGTGCTTTCCACGCCGATNAANTTTATATCATATCAGGTAACGTCGACCGACGGTGCCGAGCATGATGTGAAGGTCTACTTAGCCACAACGGCACAAATGACAGTCNACGAGATGAGCCACAAGACCGAGACTCAGATTGTGACCGAGAACGGCGTTAAATATCTCAAGGCAGGAGCGCAGGACAACCGTCCGCTGGCCTACAGCGGCGACCTCGTGTCGATNGACTGGGGCTACCTCTACATTCCGGCTGTGAATGGCGGNGANATCGCGATAGCCGNTCAGGCCGACGGCGAGGCTCAGTTCATCAACAGCGGAAAGATNCCTGCATCGCTGAATGGCGTTACCGTAAGCACCAATCAGTCGGAGATGCCCCTTATGATATATGTGAAGGANCTCGGCAAGACAAAGCAGAACAGCAGCTTCATGATGNTCGGCTACGATGAGGTGTTCGACATGGAATACATGAAGAAGCAATACAAGGCTTACTATGCCCGCAATGGCAAAACCATATTCCAGGCCTTCGATGAGTTCGGTAAAAACTACGCTTCGCTCATGCAGCGCTGCCGCGATCTCGACAAGAANATCTACGATGACGGTCTGGCCGCCGGCAATGTGAAGTATGCCGAACAGCTCTCGGGTGTCTACCGCCATGCGATGGCCGCTCACAAGTGTTTCCAGGACGACAAGGGNAATCTCCTCTATTTCTCAAAGGAGAACAAGTCAAACGGTTGCGTCAACACGATGGACCTCACCTACCCCTCTTCGCCCCTCTATCTCCTTTANAATCCGGAATTGATGAAAGGCATGGTCATCTCAATCCTTGACTATGCTCTCAGCGATGCCCGTAAAAATGCCAACTGTGCAGCCCACGACCTCGGTCAGTATCCTCTGGCCAATGGTCAGGTCTATGGCGACACAATGCCCCTTGAGGAGACCGCCAACACCCTTATCCTCTGCGCCGCAATCTCGAAAATTACCGGCGATGCCTCTTGGCTAAAGCCCTACGCATCTACCCTCGCCAAGTGGGCACAATACTGCCAGGATAACAGTCAGAACCCCGGCAATCAGCTGTGTACCGANGACTTCAAAGGGCCNAGCGAGCAAAACACCAACCTCTCCATCAAGGGTATCACCGCACTGTCGGCCTATGCCGATGTAGCAGAGATGCTCAATAGCGCCACAGCAAGAACCATTGCCAATTATCGCCAGAAGGCCAAAGATATGGGCCTGATATGGGAAGCTACCGCACGCGGCGGCGACCACTACAAGATGGGATTCTCCGATNCTAACGAGACATGGAGCCAGAAATACAANCTTCTGTGGGATAAACTGTTCGGCTACAACAACTTCCCCGAATATGTGTTTACCCGCGAGCTCGCATGGTATCTGAACCACAACCCCAAATATGGCACTCCNCTCGACGGACGCGACAATTCAGCCAAGTCCGACTGGCTTATGTGGACAGCAGCCCTCGCCTTCGACAATCCCACATTCGAGATATTCTCTGACAAACACTGGGACTATATCAACGAGACCACATCGCGCATCCCCCTCTCCGACTGGTATGACTGCTCTACAGGTGTCAGCATGAACTTCTCCGCCCGCTCGGTTATTGCAGGTCTCTGGGCCAAGGTGCTCATGGATCGCGAACTGGCCAAACTTCCCCCTCTCTCTGTCGCATGGGAGCCAAAAGGCAATCATATCAAGACACGCTGGGCCGCAGATGTCNATCCTGAAAACGTGCTTCCGGAATATCCCCGCCCGCTGATGGTGCGCAATGAGTGGGCCAACCTCAACGGACTGTGGGACTACGCAATTGTGTCGGCCGGACAGACCATGAACGATGCCAATTTCAAAGGCGAAAAAATCCTCGTACCCTTCCCTATCGAGTCGTCCCTTTCGGGTGTGTGCATGCCCCTCGAACCGGGCAACGCCATCTGGTACAAAAAGGTAATCGAAGTGCCCTCTGAATGGACAGGCCGCAACATCATACTCCACATCGGTGCCGCCGACTATGAGGCTACTGTCTACGCCAACGGTTGCTCGGCTCGCCAGCAGGTNGCCAACCACAAAGGTGGNCACACATCATTCGANGTNGATNTGACAAGCAAAATCCAGGACGGGAAAGTCACTGTCTACATCAAAGTAGTCGANCCTACCGATGAAGGAGCGCAGCCCGTAGGCAAACAGCGCCGTTACCCCATCGGCAATGGNGACATCAACTACACTTCGACCTCCGGAATCTGGCAATCCGTGTGGATGGAACCGGTAGAGAAATCCTACATCGCCGACATCCGCACTACCCCCNACCTNGATGAAAGCACCTTCAATTTCGATGTAAAGCTCAATGGTACCATCTCGGGCAACGTCACCGTGGCTGTGCTTGAGGGNGACAAGGAGGTAGCAACCTCTACCGTTCCGGCTTCGGCCCTCACAAGCGTGTCGATCCCCATGAGCAATCCTAAACTCTGGAGCCCNGAAANGCCTAATCTCTATGGCGTCAAAGTCACCTACGACAACGGCACCACCGTCGACGAGGTAAGCAGCTATGCCGGCATGCGTAAGATNGGCTACCGCAAGGTAGAGGAAGGCCCCGAGGCCGGACACTGGCGTCTCACCCTCAACAATAAGGATTATTTCCAGTTTGGCCCGCTCGACCAAGGCTACTGGCCCGACGGAATCATGACAGCCCCGACCGACGAGGCTCTCGCCTACGANCTTGAAAAGACCAAGGAATGGGGATTCAACATGGTGCGNAAGCACATGAAGGTAGAACCCGCACGCTGGTATTACCACTGCGACCGTCTCGGTCTGCTGGTTTGGCAGGATATGCCCTCNCAATTCAACACCGACGAGGGCGACTGGACTGTCGACCGCTGGTATCGCGACCATATCTGTAGCATTCCCGGCTCTAATGCAGCTACCATCGAGAAAAATTTCAAAGCCGAGTGGAAGGAAATTCTTGACCAGCACTACTCCAACCCGTGTATCGTTGTATGGACTCCGTTCAACGAGCGTTGGGGACAGTTTAAGACTGCCGAAATCGTGGCCTACACACAGGAGATNGACAATACCCGTCTGGTCAATCCCGCTTCCGGCGGCAACCACTACCGTTTCGAGGAAGGNTCAAACACATTCGTCGATGAGCACACATACAACCAGCCTCTTGAAGTTTTCTCAGGCGTTGCCGATCCGAAACGACCTTTCGTGCTCGGTGAATATGGCGGACTTGGCTTTAACAGCCCCGGTCACCGTTGGTTTGAAAGAAACACCCAGACCTACAACACCTACACCAGCAAATCCGCTATTACCGATGCATACGTAAAACTCGCCAATCAGATTGAAAAGCAGGCCATGGGCATCGACTACAACGGCAATAAGACACCCTTCTGCTGGAGTGCCGCCGTCTACACTCAGACCACCGACGTTGAGACCGAAGTAAACGGTATCATGACCTACGATCGTGAAGTGATAAAATTCGACGAGAAAAAAATCCGTGATGCCGCTCTCAATCTGCGCAAACTCTATGGCAACGACCCCACCGATNGAGAACATCTTGATTTATCCTCGGTAGAAGTCCCTTTCGTTGATGGTGCCGGTGAANTGAAATACTATGACTTGATGGGTTATCGTCATAGCTCGCCGGTACCTGGACTTAATATCATAATTCAGCCCGATGGNACTGCAAAGAAAGTTTTTGTAAAATAAACAAGCCTATNGATTCGTCTTGAGATTTNCNGATNATATAAATATGATTTGCAAGTCTCAAGACGTTAATCAAATATAAATTACCGTCATTATGCNTTTCAATCATNCTAATATCATCATCACAGCCCTCATCACATGCGGGATACAAATGTTTTCGGCCTCAGCCGCCACTAAATCNCCTGTNGATTATGTGAGCACTTTGGTTGGCACACAGTCAAAGCACTCCCTTTCCACCGGCAACACCTATCCGGCCATAGCGATGCCNTGGGGCATGAATTTCTGGACNCCGCAGACCGGAAAGATGGGCGACGGATGGGCCTACACATACGATGCCGACAAAATCCGCGGCTTCAAGCAGACCCATCAGCCGAGCCCCTGGATNAACGACTACGGACAGTTTGCCATAATGCCCGTTGTCGGACGTCCGGTATTCGATGAGGATGAACGTGCGAGCTGGTTCTCTCACAAAGCCGAGATNGCCAAGCCCTACTACTACCGCGCATATCTCGCCGATCACGATGTAGTGACNGAAATCACACCCACCGACCGCGCGGCCATACTGCGNTTCACATTTCCTGAGACCGACGATGCCTACATAGTTGTCGATCCGTTCGACAATGGCTCTTCAGTCACTNTAATCCCCGAAGAGAATAAGATTATCGGCTACACTACAAAAAACAACGGNGGTGTNCCCGACAATTTCAAAAACTATTTTGTCATNGAATTCGACAAGCCATTTACCTATACAGCCACTGTCACCGATGGCCATATCGACACCAACTCCACCACCTCTACCGCCAACCATGCCGGAGCCATCATCGGCTTCAAGACTAAACGTGGCGAAGAGGTCAACGCTCGCGTCGCATCATCGTTCATAAGCCCCGATCAGGCCATGCTCAATCTCAATGAGCTCGGCAGCGACGACTTCGAGACCATAAAGCAAAAGGGACGCGACCGCTGGAACCAGACACTAAGCCGCATCGAAATCGAGGATAATGACATAGACCGTCTCCGCACATTCTACTCTTGCCTGTATCGTTCGGTGCTGTTCCCCCGTTCATTCTACGANATCAATGCCAAAGGCGATGTCGTTCACTACAGCCCCTACAACGGAGANGTTCTCCCCGGCTACATGTTTACCGACACCGGTTTCTGGGATACATTCCGGTCNCTGTTCCCGCTGCTCAACCTTATGTATCCTTCGGTCAACGAGAAAATGCAGGCCGGTCTGGCCAATGCCTACCGTGAAAGCGGATTCCTTCCCGAATGGGCAAGCCCGGGCCATAGAGGCTGCATGGTNGGCAACAATTCGGCCTCGGTAGTAGCCGATGCATATCTCAAGGGGGTCGACTGCGGCGACATCGANACTCTTTGGGAAGCTGTAGTCAGCGANACAAAGAAGGTGCANCCCCACGTNCCATCTACCGGACGTCTGGGCCANGAGTATTACAACACCCTCGGCTATGTGCCCTACGATGTTGACATCAAGGAGAATGCGGCCCGCACCCTTGAGTATGCCTACGACGACTGGTGTATCTATAAATTAGGAGAGAAGCTCGGNAAATCNGCCGAGGAGCTTGCCCCATTTGCAAAACGAGCCATGAACTACAAGAACATCTTCGATCCGCAGACCAAACTCATGCGCGGCAAAAACAAGGATGGAAAATTCCAGGCTCCCTTCAATCCCCTGAAATGGGGTGATGCCTTCACTGAGGGCAACAGCTGGCACTATACATGGTCGGTGTTCCATGATCCCGCCGGACTGATCTCCCTTATGGGCGGCAAGCAGAAATTCAATCAGATGCTCGACTCNGTATTCAGTGTGCCACCCGTATTCGACGACAGCTATTACGGNTCGGTAATCCACGAAATACGCGAGATGCAGATNATGAACATGGGCAACTATGCGCATGGCAACCAGCCCATCCAGCACATGATCTATCTCTACAACTATTCCGGCCAGCCCTGGCAGGCCCAATATTGGGTGCGCGANGTGATGGACANGATGTACACCCCCAATCCCGACGGCTATTGCGGTGATGAGGACAACGGCCAGACATCGGCCTGGTATGTGTTCTCNACACTCGGATTCTATCCCGTTTGTCCCGGCAGCAACGAGTATATTNTCGGCTCGCCCGTGTTCAAGAAAGCCACATTGAATCTTGAAAACGGCAAGAAAGTGGAGATTACCACTACCCCCTCCGGCGACGACAACCGATATATCAACTCCATGTCGCTCAACGGCAAGAAATATGATGCCAACTATCTGAAGCATGCCGATNTGGTCAAAGGTGCCAAAATCAATTACAATATGGCCGACAAGCCCAACAAGACCAGAGGCGTAGCCGAGACTTCAGCACCNTATTCATTCAGCAACGAAAAGTAANCCCCTGCCATGAAAAAATTCGCAATANCAGTTTCCGTGATGTTCCTGCTGGGAGGCATGACCCTATCGGCAAAGGAAATATGCAAGGCCGACAACACCTCACTATACTCCGCCACCAACCGTCCGGAAGTATCCCAGAGATTATTTAAATCAAAGGCCGTAGAGAAGCANATNGCCAAAATCAAGGCCAAGCTCAAAAACAAGAAGCTGGCATGGATGTTTGAAAACTGTTTCCCAAACACTCTNGACACTACCGTNCACTACCGCATCGGTAAGGATGGCAAGCATGACACTTTTGTCTACACGGGCGACATACATGCCATGTGGCTCCGCGACTCAGGCGCTCAGGTGTGGCCCTACGTNCAGCTGGCCAANGAAGATGCCGAACTCCGGGCATTGCTCGAAGGNGTCATCCGACGTCAGTTCAAGTGTATCATCCTCGATCCGTATGCCAATGCCTTCAATGACGGCGCCACAGGGGGCGAATGGATGACCGACCTCACCGACATGATNCCCGAAGTGCATGAGCGNAAATGGGAGATNGACTCCCTCTGCTATCCCATACGTCTTGCCTACGAGTATTGGAAGATTACGGGCGACGATTCNATCTTTGACGATGAATGGTTGCAGGCTATGACAAATATCCTCGCCACNTTCAAGGAGCAGCAGCGCTATGACGGCGTGGGACGATACTCCTTCCAGCGCAAGACCGAGCGCGCTCTCGACACCCTCAACAACAATGGTCTTGGAGCGCCCGTNAAGCCCTGNGGACTGATNGTATCATGCTTCCGTCCATCCGACGATGCCACCACGCTCCAGTTCCTCGTCCCCTCCAACTTCTTCGCGGTCTCTTCGCTGCGCAAAGCTGCCGAGATACTGCAGAAGGTCAACAAGGACACCGCCAAGGCCGACGAGTGCCGAAATCTCGCCAATGAGGTCGAGAATGCATTAAAGCAGCATGCCATCTACAACCACCCCGATTTCGGACCTATCTACGCCTTTGAAGTCGATGGTTTCGGCAACCACCTGCTCATGGACGACTCCAATGCCCCCAGCCTCCTCTCGCTCCCCTACCTCAGCGATGTCGATGTCAACGATCCCGTCTATCAGAACACCCGCCGCTTTGTATGGAGCGACAGCAATCCCTATTTCTTCAAAGGCGAAGCCGGAGAGGGGATCGGAGGCCCGCACATCGGCTACGATATGGTGTGGCCCATGAGCATAATGATGAAAGCATTCACCAGCAACTATGACGCCGAGATTGCCGACTGTCTGAAAATGCTGCTTGCTACGGATGCAGAGACCGGATTCATCCATGAGTCGTTCAACAAGGACAATGCCGAGGACTTCACTCGCCCTTGGTTCGCATGGCAGAATACGCTTTTCGGCGAGCTTATCGTGAAACTCTACAATGAGGGCAAGCTCAATCTCCTCAATTCGCTCTGAAATGGTTCGTAAAATTCTATTATTGGTGCTGCTGGCATTCGTCAGCAGCGCCATCCCTTCCCATTCCGCCGACATAGCCGAATTTAATGTCGCCACATACAATCTGCGGCAGAAAAACGAAATCGACTCGGCCAATGGTGACGGATGGCACCGCCGTTATCCGATAATCGCACAAATCATCCGGTTTCACGACTTCCACATCTTCGGCACTCAGGAGGGATTCAAGGATCAGCTCGACGATCTGAAGTCACTGTTGCCCGGCTATGAATATACAGGCGTGGCGCGCGAAGATGGCAACATCGTCGGCGAGCATTCGGCGATATTCTACGACACGAATCTTTTCGAACTTATCGATCATGGCGACTTCTGGCTGTCAGAGACACCCGACCGTCCCGGACTCGGATGGGATGCCGCCTGCACTCGCATCTGCTCCTGGGGCAAGTTCCGCCACAAAGAGTCTGGCAAAACATTCCAGTTTTTCAATCTGCATCTTGACCATGTTGGCGAACAGGCCCGTATAGAAAGCATCCTGCTCGTGCAGAAAAAGATGAAAGAGATCGGAATGGATCTCCCGACATTTCTTACCGGCGACTTCAACGTCGACCAGACCAACGAGATGTATGGAGTGCTCGCCGGCTCGGATTTCCTTCTTGACGCGTTCACTACAGCCGATTTCGTCTATGCCCCCAACGGCACAATCAACAGCTACAAGACCGACGGATACATCGAGAGCCGCATCGACCATATCTTTGTAAGCAACGGCATAGCCGTAGAGAAATATGGGGTGCTGACCGACACATACCGCACGCCCATTGACGACAATCCCTCCTACACCATAACCGATTTCCCTAAAGAGATCAGCCTGAACGCCTACCGATGCAGAGTGCCATCCGACCATTTCCCGGTCAAGATCAGAATAAAATTACCCTGATACACCGCACTCCTCCCCTCCCGTCAAACATTCACGATGACGGCCTTAACTTTAAATAATTTACAACATGGCGAGTAAACATCTAATGCCATTACTGTTGGCGGGCTGCATTCTGCCGGCCAACGGTCAGGAGGTCAAAAGTCAATTCAATCCGGATAAGGTGATCCTCCCATCATCGCAGTACACTCCGGCCGATCCCTATACGGCTTCCGTATGGGTGTTCAACGGAGGCAGGCGCTATGCCGACCAGTATTACAACCATATCTGGGCCACACCTCCCGCCGATAGCCAGGGCAATCTCTGGTATGCTCCGGAATACGCTCAGGAAGATACTCGATGGCAAAACGCGAGGGCACCCTACAGTTCCGACGAATATTATCTCGGTCAGAAATCATTCCGATGGGTCGAGGCCGAGATTATGGGTGAGATATACATCAGGCGCACATTCACCATCAATCGCAATATTGAAGCAGACATATTTCTGTCATGCGGACATGATGACGCTCCCTCCGAATGGTATATCAACGGGACTATGGTACACTCCGTAGGCGACGCATGGAACAATGATGAGTACGTGCTCCTCACTCCCGAACAGAAAGCGCTCATCAAAATGGATGGCTCCGAAAATATAATCGCAGCTCATATCCATCAGAACTGGGGCGGAGCCTTTGCCGACTGCGGCCTGTATGAAGCTGATATGATCGAAAACTCCACCCTGCTCTCCACGCTTGACGATGGCGCATGGCCATGCCGGTATTACATGCTCAACTATAATTCCGATATGGCAGATGCTGAAAATGCCAACTGGGCCTCTGAAGAAGAGGACGAGGATGACTGGATCAGTGGAGTCGGCCCGTTCAGCAATGATGCAAACATATTCCTCACTACCGAATGGCCCAGCCAGGAACGCCCGATCCTCGTGCGCCGCCACTTCTCTTTGTCCGATGCTGAGATCAGTCCTCTCGCCGGGAGCAGCGTGAAATTATTGTGCAGCTACGACGAAAATCCCAAAGTTTACCTCAATGGCTCGCTGATATGGCAGAGCGACGGATGGAATGACAACAACTATGCTACCGTCACTCTCAGCGACGAGCATAAAAAACTTCTACATAAAGGCGACAATGTGCTGGCCGTATCCCTGACCCAGGGCGGTGGCGGCGGCCACATCGACTACGGCCTGATTATGGAGCAAGAAATAAGCTTCAGCGGCATCGCATCACCGACCGACGAACCCGCTGCGTCGGATCCCCGCATCTACAACATCAATGGCCAATATCTCGGGGATGACCTCAACCGACTCCCCAAAGGAATATACATCAAAGGAAACAAAAAAATAATCAAGCTATGAGATATATCAAATCAAGCCTTATCGCAGTCACATTGATGGCATCTGCAATGGCAGCGAATGCGCAGGTAAGCATCGTTGACAAACCCGCAGTCGGAAAGCGCTCCAACTACGTAGAGTTTCGCGCACCTCTCCAGCCGGCACCTCTGATGAAACTGCCGGTGGGCAAAGTGCAGCCCAAGGGATGGCTCCGCAAATATCTCGAACTGCAGAAGGAGGGCCTTAACGGTCAGCTTGGCACAGTCAGCTCCTGGCTCGACAAGAACAACAACCAATGGCTCTCCGACACCGGCGACCACGGTTGGGAGGAAGTGCCCTACTGGCTTCGCGGCTATTGCAGCCTGGCCTATATCCTCGATGACGACGACATGAAGAAAGAGACCCAGGTATGGTTTGATGCCGTGCTCAACAATCTGAAGGACGACGGATTCCTCGGACCGCGCAACTTCGAGAACGGCAATCCGGAAATCTGGGCTCAGATGGTGATGATCTGGGCACTCCAGACCTACTACGAACAAACGGAAGACCCCAAAGTGCTTGAGGCACTCACCAACTACTTCAAATGGGAAATGACCGTCGACGACTCCAAATTCCTCAAAGGTCTTTGGCAGGAGAAGCGTGGCGGCGACAATCTCTGGAGTGTGCTCTGGCTATACAACCGCACCGGCGATGAGTCGATTCTCCCGCTGATCGACAAACTCCACAAAAACACGTCAGACTGGACTCAGACCGCCACCCTCCCCAACTGGCATGGCGTAAACGTGGCCCAGGGATTCCGTGAACCGGCCACATACTACATGTACACCGGCGACCCCGCCATGCTTCAGGCCACCTACCGCAACTTTGACATAATGCGCGAACGCTATGGTCAGATGCCGGGCGGAATGTATGCCGCCGATGAGAATGCACGCGCCGGCTACTTCGATCCCCGCAATGGTGCCGAGACCTGCGCTATCGTAGAACAGATGGCAAGCGATGAGATACTGATGGGGATCACCGGCGACCCCACTTGGGCCGATCATTGCGAGAACGTAGCGCTCAACTCATTCACAGCAGCCATGCCCCCCGACATGAAAGCCTTACGCTACATCACATCGGCCAACATGGCTATCAGCGATGAGAAGCTCCACGGCCCGAGCATCGACAACAACCTCAGAGGCATGCTCTCGATGAGTCCGTTCAGCAGCCGCTGCTGCCAGCACAACCACGGTATGGGATGGCCCTACTATGCCGAACATCTGGTAATGGCCACCACTGACGGAGGCCTCGCCACAATGCTCTATGCCGCCAACGAGACCACTGCAAAGGTGGCCGACGGAAAAGAGATCAAGTTGACCGAGAGCACAAATTATCCGTTCGACGAGGCGGTAGCCATCACTATCAACACTCCCGAAACGGTGACCTTCCCGCTCTATCTCCGCGTTCCCGCATGGGCCGAGGGTGCTTCCCTCGCCATAAACGGCAATAAGGAATCCCTGACAGGAGCAAACGGCAGATATATCCGTGTCGAGCGCGCTTGGAGCGACGGCGACGTGGTGGAGCTGACTCTCCCGATGACCATCACCTATCAGACATGGCTGCAAAACAAGAATAGCGCAAGCGTGAACTACGGGCCCCTCACCCTCTCTCTGCAGATCGATGAGATATGGGAACCGCATGATAGCCGCGACAAGGATTTCGTGCAGGACGATTCACACTGGCAGGATAATGTCGATGCCTCACTGTGGCCCTGCTACGTCCTAAAGCCCGGATCTGACTGGAATTTCGCCATCAATCTCGGCAATGAGATCACCGTAGAGCGCAAATCATGGCCTGCCGACGACTTCCCCTTTACCCCGCAGAACGTTCCCCTGGTGTTCCGCACCACCGGTGTGAATATACCCTCATGGGGCTACGACTCAACCGGCATGACCGATCTGCTCCCCACTAAATTTGCTCCCCGCGACAATAACCCCCAACCGATCACATTCATTCCAATGGGTGCGGCACGCCTCCGCATATCAGCCTTCCCGCAATACAAATAATTTATTTTTTCCATAAATGAAACGAATCGTTTTTTTGGATTACATCCGTGTGTTCGCATGCTTTCTGGTGATGCTGGTTCATGCAAGCGAGAATTTCTACCCTGGCCCCGGAGCTACCGACATGGCCGGGCCGCAGGCACTTCTCACATGCGAGGCCGACCGCCTGTGGGTGTCGCTTTACGACGGCTTCTCCCGCATGTCAGTCCCCCTATTCATGATCGTGTCAGCCTTTCTGCTTGCGCCCATGAAGGAGGGCCAGTCGGCGTTTCAGTTCTACAGACGTCGTGCGCTGCGCATCCTGCCTCCGTTCATCTTTTTCCTTATCGTCTACAGCACTGTGCCGATGCTCTGGAATCAGATTGATATGGAGGTAGCCACCCACGATCTTTCGCGCATAGCCCTGAATTTCCCCACCCTTGCCGGACACTTATGGTTTATGTATCCGCTCATAGGGCTCTACCTGTTCATTCCCGTCATCTCGCCATGGCTCTCCAAAGTCTCGGCCAAAGAGGAGCGTTTTTTCATAGGCTTGTTCGCCCTTTCGACATGCATGCCCTATCTAAATCGTTGGTTTGGAGAAGTATGGGGACAATGTTTCTGGAACGAATATCACACCCTCTGGTACTTTTCGGGCTATCTCGGCTATCTGGTACTCGCCCACTATATCCGGGTCCACCTCGACTGGAGCAGGAAGAAACGCCTCATCGCAGGCTCTACCATGACCATTATCGGAGCTGCCTGGACAATACTGTCATTCTACATCCAGGCCATTCCGGGAATAGTGCATAGCACTCCTACGCTTGAGATCGGATGGTCGTTCTGCACCATCAACTGCCTCCTGCTCACTACCGGCGCCTTCCTGCTGTTCACTTGCATCAGGCGCGAGACCACACCCCGGATTATCGCCGAAATCTCCAATCTGAGCTACGGAATGTTCCTCATACACATCCTTTGGCTTGGTCTTTGGGTAAGCGTCTTTAAGGACGATATGGGGCTCTCCTCGATGATCGCCATCCCGGCCATAGCGGTAAGCACATTCCTGAGCTGCTTGGTGAGCTGTAAGATCATCTCCATGCTCCCCTTCGGACAGTGGGTAATCGGCACCTCCTCACCCCTGCCTAAGCGCAGTCGCGCCATCGCATAGCATCCCTGATCCC
>JAAVDB010000015.1:2972-40024 GCA_014802015.1 Bacteroides sp. | reverse complement strand
TGCTGAGGCGGTCAAGCGTTATGCAGCTGTGTTCGCGCAGTGAGGGAGCGATGGAGTCCCATCGTGACCGAAACAAGCGGACGCAGATGCGTGACGATTGGCCGAGGCGATGGTAATTTTTGTTGTATGACGATGTGAAAAAGTTACCTTACAGGCGCATATCTCCGGCGCTTTTTGTGCTGTCACTCGGAGATATGCGACCTCAGGGTTAACAAATATAGGGGAACGGGGTCTTAGATCGCTGTCCATCCGCCGTCGGCCGCAATGATCTGGCCGGTGATGTACTTGGCGCCGTCCGAGACGAGAAACAGGCACAACGGGGCGATGTCATCGGGATTGCCCATTCGTTTCATCGGACACCGGTGATTGTAGGCTGTCAGAAACTCCTCGCACTGATGGTCGAAGATGCCGCCCGGACACACGCAGTTGACCCTGACATTATATTTGCCGAAATATGAGGCGAGATAGCGGGTGAAGTTGACGATGCCTCCCTTGATGGCGCAGTATTCGGCCGGTGAGGAGCCTCCGAATCCCTCGTAGATCGTGAAGTCATTGCCTACGATGCCGTAGATTGAGCCGAAGTTTACGACCGAACCGTGGCCTTGCTCCTTCATCACCTTCAGTACCTGCTGGTCAAGATAGAATACGGAGTTGAGCTGTAGCTCGACGTTTTCTTTCCAGTGTCTGAACGGTGTGTTCTCGAAGCGGTGTCGTCCCCAGTCCTTGGTGTGGGGATAGGCTGCGTTGATGAGTCCGTCGATGCGGCCGAACCGCTCTATCGTCACGTTGACCAGATTGTCGATCGAGTCATTGTCGCTCAGATCGAGTCTGATGCACAGGCGGTGATCCGAGGCCTCGTCGGCAGTATAGTCGATGTCGGCACACACCACGGTTGCTTCACGTTCGATCAGATCGGCCACTATCTGTCGGCCTATCAGGCCGCATGCGCCTGTCACAATAATAACTTTATCCTTTAGATCTTTCATTTCCGAGACAAATTTTCAGTACGTTATAGGCTTCGGTGACGGTGTTCTCCGCCATTCCGCCATTTTTTATCAGGTTGAGGAAATATTCCATCTGTCCGAGGTAAGTGTCCTGAGGGGTATTCTTTCCCTTGTATACCGTGGAGCCTCGGCTGTCAGTGATGACGTTCTCCTTCAGGTCGGCCAGCCACGTGTCGTCATCGAATACTATTTCGACAGTACGCCGGTAATCGCGCCGGTAATAATTAAGTATCACTGATGCCGTAAACTTAGGGTAGAGCAGTGTGTAGTTGGCATAATCTATGGCCCTGATGCCGAGCGATGACACGTTGCGGCACACGCTTACGGTCTTCTCGGGTCGGCCGAATATCCAGTACACATAGTCAATGTCGTGGATGAGGTCGATGTTGACCCCGCCCCCCAACTCAGGGATGGCACTGTAGCATTTCCTGTAATCGGTGCCCGGGCGCCAGTCGGGCAGATGCGAACCGCAGTAGACGTTCACCTCGTTCACGCGTCTGTCGGGGTGCGAGGCTATGTAGTCATGCAGGTAGCGGATCGAGTCGAGAAACCGCAGGTTGCAGGCCACGTAGTTCAGTATACCGCTTGACTCAACCGTCTCGACAAGCCGCTCATTGTCAAGCTCGCCGAACACAGGTTTCTCGATAAAGAGCGGAATCCGCAGTCCCATCAACGCTTCGATTGTAGCGGCATGGCACGATGTGGGGTTAGAGATGATGGCGAAGTCAAATGCGACCTTAGCCTCATCCAATGCGTAGACGTCCGTGACACCCTCGACCGGCGGAGCATCCTTTGACGACCGTAACCCGTAAATACGCGCCTCGGGTGCGAGTGCTCTGATAGCGGCGATATGCTTTCGGGCGATCGACCCTAATCCGACGATAAGGATATTCATCTCTTCAATGTGTAGTATGATTACCCGATGTGAATCCTGCCGGTGTCGATGAGATATGACAGATAGTCATAGTCGGCCGGCTCGTCGAGGTCAAAGCAGATATGATCCATGACATACACCAACGATTTAGGTGTGACGGCACGCGGATCATCACATAGCAGGGCGTCGCGGCGGTACACGTAGATCGAAGCGTTCATGTCGTATACCTTCGGTGCAGACTGGCGTGTAGTGTAACGTCCTCCCAGCACCACCTTATAATACCCGTCAGGGCCCTCCTCGACCATATTGAAATAAGGATTGCGCGCACAGGGATTAACCGAGAATACGGTGAGAGCCTCCTTGTCAGCGCTCAGTAGGCTGAGGCATCCCTCCACATCAGCGAGAGTCCTGATGGGTGAAGTCACATCAAGGTCGATAATATAATCGAAGACCGTATCATACTTTCCCTCGGCCCACACGAGCGCATCCTTGATGGCATCCGGCTTACCGCAGGTATCGTTGGCCAGATAATCAGGACGGGTATAATCGCAGTCGAGTCCGCAATCTCTTCCTACATTCAATATCTCGGCCGAGTCGGTCGAAAGAATAATCTTGGCGTCATGTTTGTCAGCAAACCTCTTGGCGACATCAGCCGTATAAGCCAACAGCGGACGGTCGCCGACAAGTTTTATATTCTTACCGGGGATACCCTTCGACCCCCCGCGTGCGCATATTGTAATCAGAATATTCATTATTCATCTTATTTCACGCAAAGATACAAAAGCCCCGACTAACACGCAAAAATTATTTCCCGATATTAAACAGGCTCTGAATCAATGACGGGATCAGACAGCAGCTACTCGACAATTCTCCATTCGCCTCCCTTGTCAGGACCTACTCTGAGCAGCAGTCCCTCTGCTTTCAGATTAGCGAGATGTCGCTGTATACCCTTGGTTGATATTCCGATGCGGTCAGCGATAGCGTTAGCCGTCAGTTTGGGATTGTGTCGCAGCAGCTCCAGCACTTTATCCCTCGTTTTACCTGGACGCTGACCGGTCGCATATGAGCCGGACTCTTCATGGGCAATGTCGATATCCATAAACTCCTCATATGCCTTGATGTCCCTTTGCAGGTGGGCGATCATAGTCTCGGTCATGAAACGGCGGAATACTGACAGATCTCCTTCCTCGCGTGTCGCCACCAATGCCTTGATATATTCCTCCTTGTCATCGCTGAATATGCGTGAGGGTATCAGTCCGTATTCAAATTGCAGCCAGTTCATCAGCAACCGAGCCATACGTCCGTTGCCGTCAGCCCACGGATGGATTGTGACAAGATTATAATGCGCGTCAAAACTCATCTCATACAATTGTTGTATGGTCATCTTGTCGGCATTTCTGCGCGAGTCATTAAGAGCGATGCAGAACTCTTTAAGTTTTGCATGAACTTTATTGAATGCCATATAGGACCTTCCGCCTATACCTGCTGAAACATTGACCAACCGTATGTCACCGTTTGCCGATGAAAAATCACCCAACGCCGTGTGATACTCAGTGCCGGTATTCTTCATTGTCAGAGCCGAAAGTGTTTTGAGTCTCTCTATCGTGACTGCATCATGATTACGGGCATATTCCAACGCTCTCTCGTAAGCGGCTTTGAGGTCGAGATTCATATTCTGTTCGATAATACTCTTGCCTTTCAGGGCAATTCCGTTATCAAACATAATCAGATTCTCCAGTTCCGTAATGGTCGATCCCTCGATCGCCGTCGAATGTGTAATGATCGAATAGAGATAGAACTTGTCATAATCCAACTGTCGGTTAATGCCAAGTTCATTATATCGGTCTATCAATCTCTCAAGCTCGGTTTTCATACTACAAAAATAGTATTTTCTTACTACATTTATGCGTTTTCTTACTACTTTTTTTGCAGTATTGAGATTAATCTGATTTAAGTAGTATGATTTTTCAGAAACCTCATCCACGAATAAAGGCCTCTGTTTTTAAGATAGATAAGATCGTTGCCGTGGGTGTATGCCTCGCGCTCGAACGAGATATTATAGTATGCCTGTTTCCAGTTGCGATATTGGGCGAATCTGAACGTCCATTCGATGAGGTAGAGGATATAAAACGGCACAAACAGCAGTTCACGCTGCTGGGCAGTGTGAATGCGTTCGTGGTTTATGACATAACGATCAATCCAACTCGGATCCCTCGCCCAGAACGTCCCGAACAGGTTCAGACATATTCCTTTCGGTATCAGTTTGCTTTTGATTATCATGACTTGATAATTATGAGTCTATAATATGTTTGAAAGTAGCATCAGGTTCTTATTGTGAAGGATATGATATTCCCGTATGGTTGATAGATCAAGTGTAAATATAATGATTATTTATTTAATTCAGATGATTAAATTTCAATTAATCGATATGTTTTTTTGATTTTGAGTGTTCCTTTTACGCTATCAGCCTTGCCCCTGTTTACGGCTTGTCGGATATAATCGAAAACAATTTGTTCTGCTTTCCCGGGTTGAGCTTTCCCTTTTGTGATAGCATCAGTTATAAGTGAATTGACTAAATCGTTGTGGAAATTAAGCGAAAATCCGCTGTTAATGATTTCTACCTTAAATTTCTTATCTTTTACATCATCCCAAAAGGTACGGGGTGATATATATTTCTTTCGTATAAGACAGACTGGTTGACCTTTGAAAACGATTTCGTCCAATAAAGGTGTATGTAGGTCGTCAAGCACGCCATATGAATGAATCTGACTAAACCAGATGCTTTGCCACTTATGACCGTTAATTAGAAACTCGGCATTTGTGCTGTAGAATTTAGGATCACTAAAGCTAATTGTCTGACCATCTTCCAACCACCGCATGGTGCCGTCGATCGTCTTAACAGCAGGTTTGCCATGTTGAGATATCAAATGATAATCAAGCTTTTCTGTCTTGTTTGCAATTGTATTTGCAACCGTATGTTTGAAGTCCATAAAAATCTTTTATATAATTAAAATTAATGGTGTCCGGTAAACATACTTGAGATATAAAAATAGTATCAAAAGTTTTACCGGACACAAAATAAATTAAAATTGTGTGTTATATTGGGGATTATTCCCACGTATATGTCTTGATTGTTCCGTCACTTCCCGTAGTCTTAACAACATATCCATCTTTCAATTCATGGGTGTAATTTATAGTTTTTCCATAGCTGGTTTCTGATTTATATAGATTTTTGGAGCATTGTCCGAAATAACCTTGATTATATAATACCCAATCGATATCATTGTAGTAGTCATCAAACCCATTCATTGCATTAATGTCGGAATATGTATATGTTGAGTTTTGTAAGCTTGTGATATTGTCATTATCCCATTTTACAAAATCATATTCAGTGTATGAACTGATATTCGTCTCTATTCCAGTTAATCTTTTATTGCTATCGTATGAGTATTTAGCAGAGTCGTATTCATTTCGAATACACTTTGATACAAGACCATTTGTAAGAATGTACGTTTCAGATATAGTGCTAAAGGAAGTACCTGTTATCGTACATATTATTTTAGAATCACCATATTCATAAGTCGCTGTTTCATCACTACCATCAGAGGATGTCCATGAATGACAGACTATGCGACCTGCAGAATCATATTCAAAAGTATTTTTTATTGTTTCGCCATCATCAAAACTCAACAAGATGGATTTAATTCTTTTAGTCGTAGATGAAAGATTGTCCTCATCATCACTGCATGATGAGAGCATAATCATAGGTGTGAGAGTCAAAATGATAGAGCTAAAAATTTTAATAAATTTATTCATATGTACTAATATTTTGGTTTAACGGTAAATAATTGTTTTTTTTGATAAAAATTCTTTAATAAATTGTAGAAGTAGGATTGGGTACAAAAATTGTAATTACTGTTTTACATATAAATAATCATTATGCTTTATAGCTCCAATAAAGCTGGTTAAAAATACGATTCTGCATAAAAAGAAAAAAGCATGAAGCTATTGACTGTTACCGTTATGAAGCTCTGGACTGCTTTGCGTAAGTAACAGACAATAGCCCATGCTTCGATAATGTATATAGTTGGTGTATATACAATACAGAAACATGAGCGACTTGCCATTATCCTTACGCAGTTGTGAAATTGTCCAGATTCCATAACAGGGATAATTATCAAATGCTCTTTCTAATCATGTGCGTCCACTCCTGAACGTTGCACAAAGTTAGTAAAATCATACGATACTGCAAGCCATTGTCTATCGTTTTTTGTGAGTCGGAAACATTATATTTTAATTTAATCATAATGCAAAGTTAATCCATCCGTACGACTGATAAAGGGAATAAAAAAGTGTCACTTATGTATTCCCCCTATGGGATTGCATAAGTGACACCGAAATGTCGTTGGGCAGGTAAGTTTACCCGTAAATTGTATTCATTGTATCTAACTTTAGGTTACGATACTGTTTCAGGATCGCCTTGAGGTTCTCATCGCTTACGTCGTAATCCTCGTTATCGGTGAATCCTACGAAATATGCGAGTTTGGAGATTAACAGCAGAGTGCTTTTCGACACGCCGTCACTGTCGCGCTTTTTACCTGCGAACTGTGGATATCGTTCGAAAAAGTAACGGAACAACCGGGCGAACAGCCATATCTTTACAGAATTAGATTTGTTATATCCCATTTCGAGTTTGACATTGTTGAGTATGCTCGATTGATCAACCATTGGCAACAGCTCTCTACACGCACTCGCTATCATGGCAATTGTGTTGGGATTATCGATCTCCAAGCGGCGTCCCTTGACGCGCAGCGACAGTGTCATCGGTTTGTCAGACATGAATCCTTCGATGGCGTTGAAGTCCGAGCAATTATTTTCGACAAATTCGACAAATTTATCTATCTGCTCTTTCGGGCTTTCTGTCACTCGGAGTGTATCGGTGGTGCTTCCTGTCACATAGTCGGATATGAATAGTATCAGATACCAAAACCTTTCGGCATCGATACCGAGTCCTTCGATGATGTCGATAATATTCTCGTTATGTAATCTGTCGCGGCTGATATAATCGGGATAAGAGAATCTGGTATTCAGGCGGTTGCTATTGTATCTGCGCATGAAGATATGCGGAGCCTGCGAGTCGGTTGTGTACATATTACCCTCGGTGTCTTTCGCAATGTCCGGCGCCACACGGTCAGCGACAGCGACCAGATATTCCAACAGATCATACTGTTCCTTTCGGTAATTATCTGTATCAAATTTATCAATCGGCATTAATACTTATTTTTATCAGGTCAAAAATACACAGATTATTTCACTCGGTCTTAAAAATAGGCATTCTTTATTTAGATGTAAATGGTTTTTCCGGTTATAGTTGTACCTTTGTCCGATAATTCTGAACTATCAATATATGATGAGTCGTAATGTATTGTACAATCTGATAGCTCTGCTTACGGTGACATTCTGGGGCTTGACTTTTGTCTCGACCAAGATTCTGATTCTGTGCGGGCTTACTCCGGCATGGATTTTTATAATACGGTTTGCGATCGCTTATCTGTGTATGGTGGCTATATGCCATAAAAAACTGTGGTCGGATTCGCGCCGTGACGAGCTGTGTATGGCTGTAATGGGTCTTACCGGCGGATCACTGTATTATATAGCTGAGAATACGGCGCTGCAATGGTCATACGCATCAAATGTCTCGATGATCGTATGCGGTGCCACACCGGTGATGACTATATTGCTTTGTGCGGTGTTTGACAATCAGAAGATCAGTACCAGGACCATTCTCGGGTCAGCACTCGCGCTGTCAGGAGTCGCTATGGTTATGTCAGACGGAACGTTCAGTTTCGGCCTCAGTCCCAAGGGCGATATTCTCGCGCTATTTGCCGCACTGCTGTGGGCTGTATACTGCCTGCTGCTTAAGCGTATGAGCGGTAGGTATTCCAATCTGTTTATTACCCGTAAGATATTCTTTTACGGCTGTGCCACAGGGCTTGTGTGGAGCCTTTTTGAAGAGATGCCTCGTATGCCGGCTGACGGCAGTATTGTCACGGTGATTATCAATCTGTTATTCTTAGGCGTAGTCGCCTCATTCATCTGTTATATGATGTGGGGCGACGTGGTCAAGGTGTTAGGTCCTGACCACGCCGCTAATTACATATATTTCAATCCTCTGGTAACGGTAATTGCATCAATGCTCATACTCGGCGAGCCGATCACGTTGTGGCTTGTAATCGGAGGCATAATGACAGTCGCCGGTGTGTGGATGACGAGCAGATGACAGAAGCTGTCGTTACTCATTCATAAATTCGTGACGGCAGAAGTTCCATCCGCTGGTGTCGAGCATGGGACGCTGGGCGCGGATGCGTGTGCGGAAGTCGGTGTAGTCCCTGAGCTCCGCCGGAGTCCATGCCGTCTCGGCCACGGCAGCGAGTCGGGGCAGCATCAGGTATTCGAGATGTTCGGGTGTATGAATGTATTCAGTCCAGAGATTAGCCTGCACACCGAGATATTTGTCCTGTAGCTCGGCGGGGACATTGCGTAAAGGCTCATATTTGTAGACAACTTCGAGATTCTCGCGTCCCGAGCCCTGCGACAATGGTTCTCCGGCCTGAGTTGACTGTTTGCGGTTGAGGTAATAAGGTATCTGAGGCGTAAGGATGGTGTTGAGTCCACGCTCGGCTGCCTTGCGTGCATCACGGTCGGCCGCTACCCATGCCATGATCGCGATGTCTTTAGGGAGCAGTTCGGGATTGCCGTACAGCGCCTCGTTCCAGAATATCAGTGTGCGACGGTCAGCTTCAGGTTTAGCTGCGATATGCTCGCCGAGCAGTTTGTAAAAATTCAGCTGCAGATCGCGGAAATTGGTCGAGCCCAGACTGTCAAGTTGAGCTATGCACTGCTCGTTGGCTTCCCATTTGCGTGTGGGGCATTCGTCACCGCCGAGGTGCATGTATCTGTACGGGAACAGAGCTATAAGCTCGTCAAGAATATCTTTAGTCATCTGTACGGCCGCGGGATTGGCGACATTCATTACGTCGGCCGATATGCCCTGCAGGATCCATACTTCGTGGGGATGCCCGGGATCGCACGCCAGCACTTCGGGATAGGAAGCGATGGCCGCCATTGAGTGTCCGGGTATATCTATCTCGGGAACAACTTCGATGAAACGATCTGCGGCGTAAGCGATGATCTCGCGTATATCATCCTGCGTGTAATAACCTTCGTAAGTTATGGTGTCGGGTTTTAATTCGCCCCATCCGAGAGTCTTGCTGTCACGCCGGGCACCCGCATCGGTGAGTCGGGGATATTTCTTGATCTCGACGCGCCATCCCTGATCGTCGGCAAGATGCCAGTGGAAGCGGTTCATCTTGTAGGTGGCCATGATGTCAAGCACTCTTTTCACCTCGTCCTTGCCGAAAAAGTGGCGTGCATCATCGAGCATGAACCCTCGCCATCCGAATCTCGGAGCATCCGTGATGCTCAGGCAGGGCACTGATGCCGGTGAGGCGAGAGGTGTAAATGAGTAGGGGAGCAGCTGGCGGAGGGTCTGAAGGGCATAGAAGAATCCTGCCGGACGCGAGGCGCGGATCGCGATGCCCTTAGGTGTCACATCGAGTGTATATGCTTCGGGTGCAAGGTCAGCATTGACTTCGAGCGAGAGCACAGCATGTTTTTTAACCTGACGGAAAGTGGTGCCTGCCCCCTTCTCAAGATCATTTTTGAGCGAATCAAACACTCCGGCAATGCTATCACCGGGAAATGAGGCGACGGAGTAGGTCGTGACGGGTGAAAATACAAACTCACCGTCAGCGTATGCCACCGAGGCCGGTTGAGGAACTAATGCGCTTGTCGCGGCTGAGGTCGAGAATGCGATAAATGTTAACAGCAGTGTGATAAATGATGTGACTCTCATGGATGAAATTTATAGGTAAAGCGAAATCGAAACGTGTTTATCCCTGAAACAATGCCGCCATGTCGGAGGCAACTGAGGGGAGGGTGTTCGGGCCGATGGTGCGTGTGGCGGCCTCCCGGACCTGAGGCAAGGCGTTGGCCATGGCTACGGATTCATCGGCGACGGCAAACATCGACAGGTCGTTGAGGTGATCGCCGTAGACAACGAGACGGTCGGCTCCAAGCATCTGCTTGAGCCGGAGGACGGCCGCAGCCTTGGATATGCCCGCGCGGAACACTTCGATGTACGAGCGTGAATGATCGAAAATGTCCGGGTAGGCCGAGACTGACAGTCGGCTGTCTGTGCGTAATTGCGCGGCCAGAGTTTCTACCGACGGTGTGTCGCCTATGCCGAGCACCAGTATCGAGGGGTATTCCGATCCGGAACAGAACGGCCCATGACGGAATATGAATTTCTTGAGTTCGAGATCCTTTCGCTCGGTGTAAAACCGATCCTCATCACGTGTCAGCCCCGGTGAGTGAAGTACCTGCATCGTGCCGTCAGGCATGAGATTGTAGACAAACGGCTGTATGCTATGCTGCATGAAGGTGTCTTCGAGCCTGTCGGCAACATCAGCGGGTATGGTCATCGGGTCAATGAACCGCCGGCCTGTACGGTCCCAAAGAGCTGCTCCGGTCAGTACGATGGCCGGGACGGTCGTGAACGTGTCACGGAGCAATGGCTCTACAGTGGCAGGGGTGCGTGCCGTAGCGACAGTTATCAATGCACCCTGACGCGACAAGTCCGAGATGATGCGTGCGCTCTCGCCGCTGACTTTGCCGTCAGGACCGAGAAGTGTGCCGTCAAGATCGGTGGCAAACAGTATCCGGCTCATAGAAGAGAAATTTTAGCCCTTGTGTTCTTGATGCGTTCGCGTGACAGAGTGTTGACAAGAGCCTTGGCCTTGTCGCGGGGAATGCCTACGAGCGCAGCGTGGTCACGCAGGGTAATGGTGCCGATCTCATCGGCGGAGAGACCACCCTTGGCAATGAGAAATCCCACGATGTCACCTTTTGAGATTTTCTCCTTTTTACCGACATTAAAGTATAATGTGGCAGTGTCGGAACGTATAGGGTCGGCCGAGCGGCGCGTGGGTGCATAGTCGCGATCGGTGGTGATATAATAAGGTATATCCTCGCCTTCGGTGGTAATGACATATACGTCTCCCTTGGCATCCTGGCGGGCGGTGCGTCCGTTGCGGTGCGTCCAGGCCTCGGGTGACACGGGCATGTGGTAGTGAATGACGGCGGAGAGTTCGGGTATGTCAAGTCCGCGTGCGCCGAGGTCGGTCGATACGAGTATCGGGGTCGAACCGTTGGCGAGCTGTACGAGTGCATTCTCACGGTCATTCTGATCGAGACCCCCATGATATATGCCGACGGGCAATCCCTCCTTTTTAAGCGCATCATATATCCGTTCGACACTCTCGCGATGATTGGCGAACACGATGACGCGACCGTTGGGCAGTGAGTGGAGCAGATCGGAGAGGGTGTTGAGTTTGTCGCGTGAGGGGGATTCGACTCTCACCACCTGCATGCGTCGTCGCGGAGTGTCGGACGCACTGAAATCTATCACCTCGGGTTTGTCGGCCGGGAGATAGTCGGGTAGGGCGACAAGCGGTGTGGCGGATGTGAGGATGACAAGCCGCAGACCTGTGAGGCGCTTGCATACACGTTTCATCTCGTCGGCAAATCCGAGTTCGAGCGCCTTGTCATACTCATCGAGCACAAGAGTGGAGGTAGCCGAGAGGTCGAGCTGACCGCGTTTGATGTGGTCGAGCAGACGCCCCGGTGTGGCCACTATAATGTCAGGTGTGACAGCGAGCGAAGCCGTCTCTTCCTGCATGGCGTGTCCTCCGTAGAAAGCCACGGTCTTGAGACCCATAGCCAGCGGACGTATCACCTCGGCGATCTGTAGCACGAGTTCGCGTGACGGAGCTATTACCACGGCCTGAACCTGACCGGTCGAGGCCGTAACACTTTTGAGCAGGGGTATGGCAAATGCCAGAGTCTTGCCCGAGCCGGTGGGGGCGAGGAGGGTGAATGTGCCGCGCACGGGCAGTTCGGACATCCGCTTCTGCATGGGGTTGAGCTCGGTGACATGCGTGCGGCGATATATTGTATCGGTGATTTCGTGTAGTTTCATTTGAAAAACGGGTGGTCTTCGGCATCATGCTCCGCGTCCTCATCGTGGGCTTCACACAGGGCGTTACCGGGTATTTTTACTTCTATGTACTGAATGTTCAGAGGTTTCACCTCGTGCCGGAGCATCGAGCGGTACAAGGCGAGAATCTTGTCGCCGTAGCTGTCATTCATGGCCCATTTGCCTGACAGCGACTCCCAATTCTCGGCGCAGCCTCTGTTTACGAATCCGAATCGTGGATCAAGCATACTCTCCCCCTCGGGTATACGGTCCTTGCATGAATAAGCGTAAAGATGCTGTATCATGGCCGTGACGCCGTCGCGTACGGACGAGAAGCTGCATCCTTTCTCACCACGGCTGTGCACACCGAGTCCGCAGTAATTGTGGGCCGAAGGGTGGACGGCGGTACCGTTATCGAATCTAAACCAGCCGGTCTCGATAATAGCTTGACACAGAGCAATGTCTCCGCGCACGCCGTAGATCTTTCCGACTTCATGGAATGCCTCGGCGATCTCGCGCGTGAATGCGGGATTGCGTGCGGCGACAAACTGGTACATCCTCTCCACATCAGCCTCCTGAGTGCCACGTATGGGTGTTGAGGCGACTGCCCACATTCCGGTGAAGGTGAGAATGAGTGAAAACACGGTCCTTAGATATCGGTTCATAAGGCTTGATCTAACAAGAATTATTAAACTTCCTCTAAATAATACGCAAGTTAGTAAATTTTGTTCACACAGTCACAAAATTTTGTTAAATTTGTGGCATGAGATACTTCATTTCGGCCGGAGAGGCATCCGGCGACGTGCATGGCGCGCAAGTGATACGCGAACTCCGACAGCTTGACCCGGAGGCCGAGATAACATTTCTCGGCGGTGACGACATGGCTCGGGCGGCCGGACATGCTCCGATGATCCATTATCGTGACATGGCTTATATGGGATTTATCGACGTGGCGCGCCATCTGCCTCAGGTGCTCGGAAATCTTTCGGCCGCCAAGCGTGCCATACGTGACTCGCGCCCGGATGCTGTGGTGCTGATAGATTATCCCGGTTTCAATCTCAAGCTGGCCGAGTATGCTCATGGTCTCGGCCTCCCTGTACATTATTATATAGCCCCCAAACTATGGGCATGGAAGGAGTATCGTATCGAGAAACTGCGCCGTTATGTCGACCGTCTTTATTCAATACTACCGTTCGAGCCGGAGTGGTTCGGCGAACGCGGAGTGAAGGCTGAATATGTAGGAAATCCTTCGGTCGAGGAGGTGGAGCAGGCCATGGTAGCTATGCCGTCTGACGAGGAGTTTCGTGCCGCACACGGTCTTGACGGCCGGCCGATACTCGCGCTTGTCCCCGGCAGCCGCATGGGTGAGATCAAGGCTAATCTGCCTGTGATGGATGCCGTGGCGCGCCGTCATCCCGGGTTGCAGACTGTCGTGGCAGGTGCCCCGTCGATTGACACGGAGGTCTACCGACAGTTTACGGACTATCCGGTGATACATGCCTCCACGCTTCAGCTTATGTCATACTCCCGCGCGGCACTCGTTACGTCAGGCACAGCGTCGCTTGAGAGTGCCCTTGCAGGCGCACCACAGGTGGTATGTTACAGGGCTGTGGGGTGGAAATGGGCGCATGACCTGTTCACGCATATACTTAAAATACCCTATTGTTCGTTGCCTAATCTCATAACAGGACGGATTGACCGCAAGGCCCGTGAGGAGGTCAATCGCAAAGCGGCTGAGACGGGAGTGCGCGGATGGATTATTCCCGAAATGCTTGTGCATAACTGTTCGCCTGACAAGGTGGATGCACAGCTCACTCCACTGTTGGATGATACGGACGAGCGAATCGCCCAACTCGAAGGCTATGCCGAAGTTAAGCGCCGTCTCTCGACCACGTCCTCCGCGGCCCGCAATGTAGCCCGCAATATTTTTGATAGTGTGAAGTAATAGCGGCAGCCCGTGAAAACAAAGTCACTGTTTTCACGGGCTGCGTTGTTATGGGGATATTATAGGGCTACATTATTTCAATCGGCTTTGGTGGAGAATGAGATGAAGTTGCAGAGCATGCGGCGGGCGACGTCGGCCGGTGTGGCAGAGGCTGAACCGTCAGCAGCAGAGCCGAGTGCTCCGGCCAGGTCAAGTGTCGAATAGATGACCTTGCCCTTGCCGAGCGGGAGTATACCTGCCGCGGCGCCAAGGTGGAACGGTGTGCTTCGGTATGAACCGGCTACCATTTCACCTCCGTCGAGATAGAGGCCGAGGCGCTCGTCACCATCTTTCACAAGAGCCTGATAGGGCCAGTCCATAGCGCAGTTGACGGGAAGTCCTGCAAACAGGGAATGCTCCTTGACGAAGTGGATGCCTCCGATCCAGTTACTGCCGACAGCGTAGAATCCGTCATAGCCTATACCTGCCGCTTCGGTCACGTCGGTCATCCATGAGGGGACGTTGTCAACGATGATAAGGGCTGTACCGTCCTCGGCGGCACGATGGACAAATTCATCGGGGGCGATGGCTGCGGAGCCAGGACGTGACCATACGAGGCCGATCGATCCGGCGCTGTTGCCCTGACGATAGTGCAGTTTCACCGGCACTTCTTCACCGGCTTTGAGACTGAATGAGTAGAAGCGTGTGTTCTCGTCCGAGCTGTACCAGTCGTCGATCACGCGCTGTCCGTTGACATCGAGGCGTATACCGCGGTTGCCCGTGGCTCCGATCATATACATACCCGTCTCGGGTACGCGCAGTGTACCTTCCCACATTGCCGAGAATCCCGTATTGGCCGGAAGCGATGAGTCAGGCTGCGAGCCGTCGGCAAATGTGCGTCCCATGCGGTCGTCGCTCCTTGAGCCTACAGGCACCTGGGTGTGTTCGTCACTATAGAATGTCACCTTTATGTCGGAGAAGAATGAGGGATCTACCGGGATTGGGGCGTCAAGCGCGGGGCGTGAGATGAGTATCCAGTCGAGCGCGGGCATTGATTTGTCAAACTGCGGGAGTTCTCTGCCTGTGGCATCGGCATAGAATGTCGCCACTGCTCCATCTGCCGGACCATAGAGAGCGCCGTTGCCTTTAAGAGCCTCGGCATCCCATTTCACAGACAGGACCTCCTGCCATCCGTCAGCGATTTTCTCGCCGTCGGGTGCTGTAAGCGAGGCTACGATGCGGTTCATGCCTTCGGCTGTCACGGTGACGGGAATCTCAAGCGCGAGCGGTTCGCCGAAGGTGTCGCCGCCCGAGAGGCAGACTTTGCGGGTGAGCACGGGGGCCGAGAGTGATCCGTCAGGGGCCTGAACAGCCACATTGAGAGTATAATCGCCCTTGCGGTCAATCTCGTTGACGATATAGAAGTCGGTCGTTACCGCGCTGCCCGGCTTGACGAACTGTGTGCGGGGTGCGACAGCTACATATAAAGGACGGTTGTAACGGGCGAGGGTTGAGGTGTTGCCCTTATGGTTGCGGTAGATGTCGACAACACCCGAATGGTTGTCGTAAGGCATCGACTCCCATCCGTTAATGGCATATACGTCGCCGAGGTCGAGCATGCGCATGAGTTCGATGCGCCGACCCTGATGATAGAGCTGAACATCGCCCATCATGCGGGTGAGCGAATCGACAGTGCCGAAATAGGGTGCGAGATTGTTGCGGTCGAAATAGTCGCGGAACGATTTGTACTGGTCGAGCCAGAAGAGTCCGTCCCAGCCGGGTTTGCCTGTGCGTTCGACCTCACGGGCGATGAGTTCGACGCGCGGAGGTGTGGAGATGGCACCCTCCTCGCCGCGCATGTTGATTTCGGTGCGGTTGGTCGTGGCCATGATATTGTCAGAGGGTGAGTGGTAAAAACCGTCCTCCCATGTGGCCGGACCGCCGGCACGGTGATTGTCCCACCATCCGCGGCGATAGAGAGTGGAGTCGTAGGGGCGGAAGTGAGATTTGGAATCCTCCTCGGCTGTCTCGTTCGAGGCCCAGCCTGAGGTGAATGTCATGATACGTGACGGGTCGATGGCATGAGCCTTGGCCATATCCACCATGCGCTTGGCCACAAGAGCGGAGTCGGCTGCGAAGCGTCCGCCGAACTCGTTGATGAGGTTGTAAATCACGAGGCTGGGATGCGAACGGTCACGTTTGATCATTCGCTGAAGCTTGGTGTTGACAAGTGTGCGGATGAACGGGTCATGGTCGGCCGAGTGGAAAGCGCCCGGCTCTTCGTAATAGAGCAGACCGATCGAATCGGCCTTCTCAAGCACGATGGGTGAGCCGATGCTACGGTGGAAGTTGAGCATATTCAGGCCATATTCCATGGCCGATTCGATCTGACGGACGGCCATGTCTTCGGTGGCATGCAGACCGGTTGCCGGCCAGAATCCCCAACTAATGGCTGTGCGAGGCACGACACGGCGTCCGTTGAGGCGGAGCATGGCGTCCGAGCCTATGCCGGTCGGCTCAAACCATCTGAATCCGAATGTGCGGCTGTCGGAGTCGACCTCACGCCGGCCGTCAGCGAGTGTGACGGCGAGAGTATATAGAGCAGGATTGTCAAGATCCCACACCTCGGCATCGGGACAGTCGAATGTCACAGTGACCTCGTTGTCGCCGGGTGTGAGTGTGACACCTCGACGAGTGTCATTCCATATCAGTTTGCCCGACTCTTTGTCACGAATCTCAAGCCCGATGTTGCGCTTCGCCTTCTTGTTTCCGTTATTGCTGATGGTCAGGACGGCATTGCCACGGGTGATGTCAGGAAGATTCTGCACGTATGTGTCGGCGATGTACACGTCGGGGACGGCTGACAGGTTGACGCGTCCGATTATGCCGCCGAAACCACGTCCGGGCGGTACCTGATAATCACCCCATCGGTCGGCATCGAAATCCTGCCAGTGGAAATTGCCGCTCGGGTTGGTGACACGTACAGCGAGCTGATGAGGAGTGCCGGGGATGAGCAGTTCGGTCGCATCGACAGTAAAGGGACTCTCGCCCACGAGGTCATAGCCGCACAGCTTTCCGTCGACATAAACCTCCGCACGCATTCTCACGGACTCGAAGTCGAGCAGTATGCGCTTGCCACGCTCTGACTCAGGAATCTCGACTGTGCGGAACCACCAGCTCACGCCGCGCAGGTCGTCGGGTCGTGGAGCGGTTGAGGTGGTGCAGTATTCCTCGACTGTGCCGGGGACGGACACGCTGACTGCCGACGCCGGATCGAGTGCTTGCCATCCTCCGGTAGGCTGATTGACCGGCATGGCCGAGAGGTTGACCTCATCGGGCAGATACAGGCGGTCATTCTGCCATACGGCGGCAGTGTCGCGCCACAGATGCCAGTCGTTGCCGCTCAGTTGCTGAGTGTAGCGTGTCTGAGCGTCCGAGATTACAGGGGATAATAGAGAGAGGAGTAACGGTAGTAATGACTGTTTCATTGCTCGTCAGAGTATTATGATTTTTGGTAATTTTTATGGTTGCGGTTAATCTCAAGCAAATGTAACAGTCGGAGGTTAATATTCTATTAATATAGGATTAATCTGTGGGGAAAGGCTGAAAAAAGTAGTTTTATGGCCATAAACGATAGGTCAGGCCGAGCGTCACGCCCGGAGATAGCCCCGAAGCCGTGGCGGTGACACCGGCTGTGACGCCGAGGCTGAAGCGTGACGGTGTGCGTGCTGAGGTCGTGGCCGGAGTGTAGCACGTCACCGTGCGCGTGACCGTACAGGTGGGGTGATAGAGAATCAGAGAGTCGAGAGACGGATGCACGCCGCTGACCACGGCACGGTAATTGGAGTCGGAATAAACGCGCGTGGTGGTAAGCAATGTCACGGAATCTGAGTCACAATGCGATATGACAGAGTGCGTCGGCAGGGTAACGGCGTGTGATGGCCGTAACTCGGTGTAGGTGGGCGAGGTGATGTAGATAGTGTCGGTGTGGAGTTGTCGGACGGTGTCGGTGATAGTGAGCGGACAGGTGATGACATTACGGTTGCGGTCGACGATCAGATAGTGGCCGATGCAGCAGCCGGTAAGCAGAGCGAGGACGGTGACGGCGAATGTTTTCATAGCGGATAGAGTGTAGAGTGTTGTGTTGATGATGCCGCAAAGTTACAACCGTATTTCGCCCAAATGGTGCGATAATGTCGCGGAGGGTGAGTTACTTATTAAAATTTTATTTATCTTTGTCTCTCAGTAACCCGTATACTGACATTTCAGATGAGAAGATTCTTTTTGCTACTTGCATACATTATATTTATAGGACACTGTGGGTCGGCTCAGTCTCAGGCTGCTGTCAGCGCGAGTGAAGGTGGATACGGTATGCTCAAAACCAATATTGCTGTCGATTACAATCATACGTGGAATCGGGTGGATAACGGTTTTTCAGCCCGTGCATCGTATGAGTTTTTCAAGAACAGTAAATTTACAGTGACTGCGAATGCCCGCTATCAGTCCGTTGAGGCAAACTTCAGACCGGGCGATCTGAGTGACGGTTTTCATGCAGGAGAGATAGGTCTGAACGGTGTACACATATTCGGTCAGACAGGGGTTACGTCAACATTCAGATCGCGCCTGTGGGGTAAGCCGTTAATGGCAATGGCGATGGCCAATGCCGAGTGGGGGCAGGGTGGATTTGCAAGGGTGTCAGGCCTCGCGATGGGAATACTGATGCTGAGGGCCAACCGTGATACACAGTTTGGCTTAGGACCGCTCGTAATGCTGAATACCAGTTCAAAAATACCGGCATTTCTTGTATTCATGTATCGTCACAGGATCGACAGCCGATGGCTGATAAACCTTTACGGCGGAATGTTCGGCGTAGATTATACTCCCTCACAGCGCGACATGCTGAGTGCGGGTGCCGATGTGGATGTCAAGTCGTTCTATTTCAAGCCGTATGATGAGAGATTGCCGGGGAAATGTCGTTTTACATATACGTCGTTCCGCCCTATGGTCAAGTATCGCCGTCTGCTCGCCCGCAATCTTTATTTTACACTTCAGGGTGGTATCGCCGTCAAAATGTCGTGCCGAGTGAACGGCGTGACGGGCCGGACGGAATATTTCAATTGCCGTCAGAAAGTCGCCCCGTTCGTGCAGTCGGGGCTGTCATATACCTTATAAAAATATAATTTGGGGGTGAATTTTTTGCCGGGGCGTGTCACGTTTCGGTAATTTGGTGTGTCATATATGCGAGACGTCTTGAAAACAGTTATTTTTGCCAATAATTAAAACAGTTAATTCATATTAGATTATGTCTGAAGCAATTTTTGAGGATTTTGTACTTCCTCTGTTTCTATGCGTGGTGCTCCCGATCACGATCGTGCTGATCGTTTCAAGACTCAAAATGAACCGCGATAATAAACGTGCTGAAATTATTATCAAGGCCCTTGAGTCGAACGCGGATGTCAATGCCGATAAACTTATAGAGTCTCTGAATCAATCTCAGCGATCCGAGCGCGGCGATGTGCAGAATCGTCGTCTGCTGAGAGGTTGCATCTTCTCGCTGCTCGGGCTGGTAGCGATTATTGCCGGTGTCGTCTTTGCCTTTAATGGAGAGCCTGTCTCGAAGGCTTTGCTGTTAGGTGGCGGTTTCCTCGCCATCGGTGCGAGCTATATGATAGTCTACTTCGTGAGTCGTACAAACGTACCGCAGTCCGGGGAAAGTGCGGAGTAATGGATCGCGGACAGTTCACAGCTAATGTCAAGGCTACTCAGGGAGCACTCAGGCGTTTCCTGACCGCCTTGTGCTGTGGTGACAGTTTTCTTGCTGACGACATCGCGCAGGAGAGCTATGTCAAGGCTTATCTGTCAGCCGACGGTCTGCGAGACGTCTCTAAATTCAAGGGGTGGCTGTTTCGCATAGCCTATACCACCTATCTCAATCACCGCCGTTCTGCCGCTGCCACGGTCGGATATGAGGTGGCGCATGATGCAGCGGGTCAGGACACCGCCGATGCGTCGTTTCGTTATCAACCGCTTTATGCTGCTCTTGACCGTATCCCTCCGCATGAACGTACATCGGTGCTGCTGTACTATATGGAGGGATACTCGGCACGCGAGGTCGCCGCGATCACGGGAGTGACCGAAGAGACGGTGCGCAAACATCTGTCGCGCGGGCGCGAGCACCTGCGCGGACTATTGTCTAATAAATAAATTGACGGACACCATGGATGATGAAAAGATCAAAGACCTGTTTGCAGGATTCAACCCCGAACTATCGGACAGTGACGTGTTTATGGCGCGTGTGACCCGCGGACTTGATGCGGTCGAGGTGGTGAGGGAGCGTCATGCCGTGATGCCGCACCGTCAGCGTCGCGCGCTGGGTGTGGCGACTCTCATAGGCGTGTTTGTCGGCATAGGACTGACCATGCTCTATATGCTTGTGGCTGACAATGTCGCAGCGATACAGTTGCCTGATGCAACGTTCATTGTGCGGACGTTCGGACTCGCGATGGATCCGTATGACCTGTCGGTGGATCTGCGCATACCTGTACTTATGATTTTTGCAGTCGTGGCGTCAATTACGGCTGTCAATGCCTATACTATATCCATGACGTGGGGACGGAGGAGTGGTCACGGCATATCAGCGTTGAGGGAAAGCACCCGTACGGAGTCCTGATTTCAGTGCCTGCTCGCGCTGGGCTGATGTGCCGTGTGTGAATGAGTCGGGTACGGCATAACCCTGTGCGCGTTTCTGCAGATAATCGTCACCGATCTTCTGAGCGGCATCCAGAGCTTCCTCGATGTCGCCGGGCTCAAGCGAGTTAAACATCTTGTTGTCGTGGTGGGCCCACACGCCGGCATAATAGTCGGCCTGAAGTTCGAGCGCCACGCTGATGCGGTTGGCCTCGGCCTCGCTGAGATGTGACATCCGTTCATGCGCATCGGTCAGCGTGCCGAGCAGATACTGGACGTGATGGCCCACTTCATGCGCTATGACGTATGCGTAGGCAAAGTCTCCGTCGGCTCCGAGGGTGCTGCGCATGTCGGAGAAGAATGAGAGGTCTATGTACAGACTCTGGTCGGCCGAGCAATAAAACGGGCCGACCTGCGAGGTGGCGTTGCCGCATCCGCTGTTGACCGAGCCGGTGTAGAGCACGAGCGTCGGCGGTTCGTATTCGAGTCCCTGACGGGCGAACAGCTCGGTCCACACATCCTCGGTGCCGGCAAGAATCTGTTTGGAGAACGTCGCGAGCTCTTCCTCCTGAGCAGTAGGGGTGTAGGCTGACTGTGTACCGCCGTAAGTGATCTGCCCTGCATTCTGCATGAGCACGTCGAGCGGATTGCCGCCCGACAGCCATGTGATGATGACTGCGATCACTACCGCTCCTATGCCGCCTCCGATCTTGAGGCCGGAACCTGTGCCGCCTCCGCGACGGTCTTGAAAATTTGAACTTTGACGTCGTCCGTTGAGTCTCATTGTAGTAAGAAATAATACAGTGTCTTAATGACAAAAGTAATAAAAAAGGTTTTTGGTTTAAAGGAATCCCAAAAAAAAACGTTATTTTTGCATTATATCTCTGATGACAAATAATAGAATCTACAATATATGAGAATTTCATCCTTTTTAGCTGGCGTAGCCATGCTTCTGCCCGCAGCGGCCTATCCGTGCACGAGTCTGATAGCCGGCAAGAATGCTACGACCGACGGTTCGGTGCTGGTGACATACGCTGCTGACAGCCATACACTGTATGGCGAACTGTACCATAATCCCGGCGGCACTCATGAGCCGGGCGAGATGCGTAAGATATATGAATGGGACTCAGGTAAGTATCTCGGTGAGATACCGCAGGTGGCCCGTACATACACTACCGTAGGCAATATGAACGAACTCGGCGTGACCATAGCCGAGAGCACCTGGGGCGGACGGCCTGAGCTTGAGGACACTACCGGCATCATGGATTACGGTTCGCTGATATATGTGACGCTCGAACGCGCAGCCAATGCGCGCGAGGCACTCAAGATTATGACCGATCTCGTGGCCGAGTACGGCTATCATTCAAGCGGTGAGTCATTCTCGATCGCCGACCCCAATGAGGCGTGGGTGATGGAGCTGATCGGTAAAGGAGGTAAGGAGAAGGGTGCCGTGTGGGTGGCACGCCGTGTGCCCGATGACTGTATCTCGGGTCATGCCAACCATCCGCGCATACATCAGTTCCCGCTCAATGACAAGGAGACGCTCTATTCGCCCGATGTGATCGAGTTCGCCCGCAAGCAGGGCTATTATAAGGGCAAGGATGAGGACTTCAGTTTCTCACGCGCCTACGGAGTGCTCGACGGCACCGCGACCCGCGGATGTGACGGCCGTGTGTGGAGCTACTTTAACCGCTATGCAAAGGGTATGGACAAGTATCTGCCCTGGATTCTTGACGCCGAGGGTGAGGCAATGCCCCTTTGGGTCAAGCCCGACGAGAAACTGACCGTGGACGGGATGCGCCGTATGATGCGTGACCATTTTGAAGGCACTCCGATGGATATGACCAAAGATGTTGGCGCAGGTCCCTACAAGGTACCTTACCGCTGGCGACCGATGACATTTGAGGTCGATGGCAAGGAGTATCTCAACGAGCGCGCCATCGCCACACAGCAGACCGGATTCTCGTTCGTGTCGCAGATGAATGACGCTCACCCTGAAGCCATGAAGGGTATCCTTTGGTTCGGCACCGATGATGCCAACACCTGTGTGTATGTGCCTATGTATTGCTGTCTTACCGAAGTGCCCTACGAGTTCGCTCACGGCAACGGCGATATGCTCACGCTGTCATGGGACTCATCGTTCTGGGTCAATAACTATGTGGCCAATCAGGCTTACAACCGTTACAGTCAGATGATTGACGATATACGCCGGGTGCAGGACGCTGAGGAGCAGACTCTGGACACCGAGGTCAAGGCTCTTCTTGCCGCCGCACAGGGACTGGATAAGGATGAGGTGGCCGCCGTGGCCCGCAATCACTCCAAGATGGCCTCACAGCGTTATCTTAAGAATTATAAGTCGCTCGGTGACTTCCTGCTCGTGAAGTATCTTGACGGAAATGTCAAGCAGGAGAAGGATGGAAAATTCCTGCGTACCCCCGAGGGTATATGCGCCAAGCCTGACTTCCCCGGTTATGACGAGCGTTACTATCGTTCGATAGTCGAGGACACCGGCGATCATCTGCGTGTCAAAGACTTCAGCAACAAATGAATCAGGAGGAATATCTCGGAAAACTGAATCCACAGCAGCGGGCGGCCGTAGAATACTGCGACGGCCCGCAGCTTGTCATTGCCGGTGCCGGATCGGGCAAGACCAGGGTGCTGACTTATAAGATAGTGCATCTGCTGGCGCAGGGTTATGAGCCGTGGCGCATACTCGCGCTGACGTTCACCAACAAGGCAGCCCGCGAGATGCGCGAACGTATCGAGCAGCTTGTGGGGCATGACATAGCCCGACGGCTGTGGATGGGAACGTTCCACTCCATATTTGCCCGCTTGCTCAGGCAGAACGCCGACCGGATAGGATTCAAGGACTCGTTCACCATCTATGACGCGTCTGACAGCAAGGCTTTGGTCAAGCTGATAATCAAAGAGCTGAATCTTGATGATAAGGTCTACAAGCCGGCAACTGTCCAGAATGCCATATCGTGGGCGAAGAATGCGCTCATATCGCCGAAACAGTATGCGGCCAACCGTGAGCTGCGTGCGGCGGACGAACGGGCAAAGCGACCGGACATATACAGGATATACAGCATCTACTGCGAACGTTGTGCTGTGGCCGACGCCATGGATTTTGACGATCTGCTCTATTATACCAATATACTGCTGAGGGACAATGAGGATGTGTGCCGTCATTATCAGGAGTTTTTCCGCTACGTACTCGTGGACGAGTATCAGGACACCAATTTCGCCCAGCACATGATCGTCAATCAGATCACCCGCGGCTCGCAGCGCCTGTGTGTGGTGGGAGATGATGCGCAGAGCATCTATTCGTTCCGCGGAGCGAATATCCGTAATATACTTGAATTGAGAGCTGCTTACCCGGGGCTGGAGACATTCAAACTCGAACGCAACTATCGTTCGACGCAGAATATCATCAATGCTGCGGGGAGTCTGATAAGCAAGAACCGTGATCAGATACCCAAAAACGTTTACTCGGAAAACGACCTCGGCAAGCTCATAGACGTGTCGCGATGTTACAGCGATTACGAGGAGGCTGCTCTGGTGGCCGGTCGTGTGTCGCAGCTCAAACGCATGACCGGTGACAGTTATGATGAGTTTGCCATCCTGTACCGCACCAATGCCCAGAGCCGTGTGCTTGAGGAGTCGTTGCGAAAACGCAATGTGCCTTACAGAATCTATGGCGGTCTGTCATTCTATCAGCGCAAGGAGGTGAAGGATGCCATTGCTTACTTCCGCATGTCACTCAATCCTAATGATGACGAGGCCCTGAGAAGGATCATCAACTTTCCCGCGCGCGGTATAGGTGACACGACTGTGGGTAAACTCACGCGTGCCGCTATGGATGCACGGGTGAGCATCTGGGAGGTGATAACGCACCCCGATGTGTATGACTGCGGACTGAACGGGGGTACGAAGAAGAAACTCGCCATGTTTGCAGAGCTCATCGAGGGATTCATCCAACGCAATGGCCACGGAGAGGATGCATACGAGGTGGCACGCCATATTATCGAGACGACCGGACTATACTCGATGCTGTTGCATGACAGGACGCCTGAGAGCATATCCAAGCAGGAGAACCTTCAGGAGTTGCTGAAGGGTGTGAAGGAATATGTCGAAGGAATGGTCGAGCAGGGGCGTGACGAGACATCGCTCGGTCACTTTATGACTGAGGTGTCACTTGCGACCGATCAGGATGCCAATGCTTCGTCTGACGAGGAGTCTGTGACGCTTATGACCGTCCATGCCGCCAAAGGTCTGGAGTTTGACAATGTGTTTATCGTCGGCGTGGAGGAGGAGCTTTTCCCTTCGGCCATGTCAAAGGATTCACCCGCCGCGGTCGAGGAGGAGAGACGACTGCTGTACGTAGCCATCACGCGAGCTCGTAAATACTGCATGATCAGTTATGCAACGCAACGTTTCCGCAACGGGCAGACGGTGTTCCCGCGTCCGTCACGATTCATCGGTGACATCGATACGCAGTATCTGCATCTGGATACCGATACAGGCCTCACGTCATCGGCCTCATCGTCAGTGCGTGACAGATCGCGCACGTCAGGTGCAGGATTCACTCCGTCAATGGTCGGATCGGCTCGTCCGATCAACGAAGTGCGCCGCCCATCGGTGGCACCCACGCGTCAGGCGCAGACTGCGCGTCCCGCCGCGTCATCAGGTGCATCGGGGGATTTCTCTGTGCACGATGTCAGCGCTGTGAGCGAAGGTACGAGGATAAGACATTCAAAATTCGGTGTCGGTGTGGTCGTGAGTATTGACACGTCGGGCGATCCGCGTATGACGGTCGTATTCGAGGATGATGATTCAAATGGCCGCACGTTGCTGTTTAAATACGCAAAGTTTATGATATTATGAGAAGAGAGGATTTACCCACACCATATTATATAGTATACGAGGACCGTATGCGCCGTAATCTCGAACTGATCACGCGTGTCGAACGCGAGGCCGGGGTCAATATCATCATGGCTTTCAAGGCCAATGCCCTATGGCGGTCATTTCCGGTGGTCAGGGAGTATAACCGTGACTTTACTGCCAGTTCGCTCAACGAGCTGAGGCTCGGTAATGAGGAGCTGGGTGGGGAGGCGCATGTATATTGCCCCGTATACACACCGGCGACTATTGACGAGTTCCTTAAGCGTGCCACGCATCTGACATTCAATTCACTCAGTCAGTGGGAGAAATATGGTGCCCGCACACTCGCTGCGGGAGTGTCGCCGGGACTGAGGGTCAACCCGCAGTGCTCGGTGATAGATACGGAGATATATAATCCTGCTTTGCCCGGATCGCGATTTGGCGTGACGGCCGAACAGCTCGGCGGCAAATTACCCGAGGGTATCGAGGGATTGCACTTTCACGCTCTGTGCGAAAGTTCGTCATACGACCTCGCTAAGGTGCTCGAAGCGTTTGAAGCTCAGTTCGGACAATATCTGCCGCAGGTGAAGTGGGTGAATTTCGGGGGCGGACATCTTATGACCCGCGAGGGATATGATGTGGATCATCTCATAAGCGTACTCCGAGGATTCCGTGAGCGTTATCCGTGGCTACAGGTGGTGCTGGAGCCGGGTAGCGCATGGATGTGGCGTACGGGCGATCTGGTGACCTCCGTGCTTGACGTGGTCGAGAATCAGGGTGTGAAGACTGCTATCATCGATGCGTCATTTGCATGCCACATGCCTGACTGTCTGGAGATGCCTTATAAACCGGCTATCACCGAGAGTGTAGCCGAGGCTCCCGGACTACCGGTTTACCGTCTCGGCGGCAATTCGTGTCTGAGCGGTGATTACGTGGGCGACTGGGCGTTTGATCGCGAACTTATGGCAGGCGACAAGCTGACGCTTGAGGATATGAACCATTACACGACTGTCAAGACTACGATGTTCAACGGCATTCAGCACCCGGCTATCGTGATGTGTGATGCGGATGGCAATTGCCACTATCTGCGACAGTTTGATTACGAAGACTATAAAAACCGCATGAGCTGATGGATAAACCGCGATTTTCAGTCATAGTGCCTGTCTATAACCGTATAGGCGAGGTGGAGGACCTTATGGCAAGCCTTGAGGCACAGACGTCAAAGGATTTTGAGGTCATTATAGTCGAGGACGGTTCGACTGAGCGATGCGAGGAGGCGGTAAGACGTCACCCCGGTGTACGGTCAAAGTATTTCTATAAGGAAAACGAGGGGCGTTCGATAGCCCGTAACTATGGCATGGAACGCGCGGAGGGTGACTATTTTATATTTTTCGACAGTGATTGCGTCATACCGCCCGCTTATTTCGAGACGCTTGCCCGGGAGCTTGATTCCAACCCCGTGGATTGTTTCGGAGGTCCTGATGCGGCGCATGAGTCATTCACCACGACGCAGAAGGCCATCAATTATGCCATGACGTCGTTGCTCACTACCGGTGGCATACGCGGTGGCAAGGTGAGTCTTGAGAAGTTTACTCCGCGAACGTTCAACATGGGATTTTCGCGCGAGGTGTATGACAAGGTCGGGGGATTCCGTGAAATGTTTTCGGAGGATATCGACATGAGTACCCGCATACGCAATGCCGGATTTTCGATGGCTCTTATCCGTCCCGCTTACGTATATCATAAACGGCGCATTGACCTTGGGAAATTTTTCCGTCAGGTGTATGTCTTCGGCATGTCACGTATCACGTTACATCTGCTCTATCCCGGCTCGATGAAACCGGTGCATACACTCCCCGCTCTGGCTGTTATAATCGGTGTCATATTAGTGTTGCTCGGCATTTTCGTGTCGCCGTGGTGGTTGTTGCCTATAGGTGTGTACCTCGCCGCAATTTTCGTGACTGCTCTGGTGTTGACCCGCTCGTTCGTCATAGCTGTCAAGGCTGTTCCGGCAAGCATGATACAGATATGCGGTTACGGTACGGGTTTTATCAAAGCGTTTTTTACCAAGATCATACTCGGACGCGGCCGCGACATTCAGGAGGAGATACTTATACGTAAGGGTAAATAATGTGAGGTTTCAACATATTATATAATATAATAAGGTATGGACTCGGAAAAGCCGTTTGTGTCGACTCGTATTCTTGACCTGCAGAAGGATGATATGCCGCGTGAGAAAGCTCTCGCCCACGGTATACGTGTGCTGAGCGATGCTGAACTCATCGCTATAATCTTTGGCGGTGGACTGCCGGGTATGTCTGTAGTGGACATGGCGCGTGGCATATTGCGCGATTGTGACAACCGTGTGGATCTGCTTGCCCGTCTGAGCATGAACGAGCTTATGAGTAAGTACAAAGGGGTAGGTCCGGCCAAGGCTGTAAGTCTTGCGGCGGCATTTGAACTCGGTCGCCGCAACCGTGAGCAGTCGCTGTCGCACATAGAGCCACAGATCTGTTCGAGCCGTGACGCTGATGCCCTGATGCGTCCGTTGCTTGAGGGACTGGAGTATGAGGAGTTCTGGGTGCTGATGCTCTCGCGTTCAAACAGGGTTACATATAAGCGTTGTATATCGCAGGGCGGGACAGCGGCGACCGTGGTAGATGTGAAACTGCTGCTGAAGCGAGCCATCGACTGTCTGGCCGAGGGGATAATACTCGTGCATAACCATCCGTCGGGCAATGCCCGCCCCAGCGGAGAGGATGACCGTCTGACAGCACGTATCAAGGATGGAGCCGCCATACTCGGCATAAGGGTACTTGACCATATAATAATCGCCCGCGACAAGATGTACTCATACGCGGACGAAGGTAAGCTTTAAACTCTGTGTCCCAATATTGGAGCACAGGGGGCGGGATTTTCTTATTATCTGTCTACGTTATCTCGTGATAACAAGATATTCGAGTGCACCGCCGGAGTGGGATGAGTAGCGTTTGAGCGCATAGCCGTCACGTGCGGCCGGTCCTGAGCGTGGCAGGCCGTAATTAGTGTATATCTCGTATGTACTTCCACAGTCGGGGCATTCGGCGTAGGTCGAGCCTTCGGCGACGTTAATCCTTACATCAGCACGCGCTTCGTAGGGACATGCCAGATCGTAGACCACGAGATTGCCCATGGCATCCATGGCGAGGAGCAGACCTCCGTAGCCTGTCCTGTCCATAGAGGTATATGGAAAGTCGCCGGGAGTACGGAATTTATTCGTGAAAATAAATCTTTTGCAGTCGCCGGCGCCACCGATGCCGTAAAGGTTCCAGTCGCCTACGGTGGTGAATGTAAGTCGCACCTCGGCGTAAGGAATACGCTCATCATCGACGGAGTGACATCCGGCAATGATGAGCGTGATGAGCGACAGCATTATGACACAGAGCCGGGAGAGGTGGCTACGGATCATGCTGAGGGGAAAAGCGATGTGAATACTTCGCCGAATTTGTCGGCCGCCTCCTGAATCTTGTTACCGATAAAGGGGCGCAGCATGGCGGGAATCTGAATGTCGATGCGAGGGGTGAGACGTGTGCCTGCACCATCGGCATCGGCAAGGTCAAGCGAGAGCTTGAGCGGGATAGGGCATCCTTCGGCGTTGAGACCAACATGGGTGGGGGCAGTACGCTCGACGATCTTGAATACGAGTTCGCCTACACCTGGAGCATCCATCTTGATGGCATCGCCGCGAAACTCCACACCTTGCAGTTTTTCGCGCTGCTCGGCGGGTAGTTGTTCGACCATGTCGCGATACTGTCCGAGGTCACTGACCTTGGCGTAAATTTCGTCAATCTGACGTGGTATCACGACCGGTTTGCCTGAATATACTGACATAAAAATGTGTGTGTATTGGTGATATTATTCTTCCTCTTTGTCAACTACGGGAGTCCAGATAGAGGGATCCTTGCGCCATTCCTTGAGGGTATCGACATCAGCGTTGCGGATAAATCCGGTCTCAAGTGCTGCGTTGATGAGGGCAGAGTAGTTGGAGAGGGTGATGAGTTTGACACCGGCGTCCTTGAATGCCTTGGTGGCGATGGGGAATTCGTAGCTGAAGATGGCTACCATGCCGACAACATCGCAACCTGCATTGCGAATGGCCTCGACAGCCTTGAGGCTGCTGCCGCCGGTCGAGATGAGGTCCTCGATGACTACGACTTTGCTGCCGGGACGGAGATCACCTTCAATAAGGTTTTCCAGACCGTGATCCTTCGGTGTTGAGCGAACGTATACGTAGGGGAGACCGAGAGTGTCGCTGACGAGAGCGCCCTGAGCGATAGCACCGGTGGCTACACCTGCCACAGCCTCGACTTCGGGGAAGTTCTCAAGAATGATGCGGCTGAGTTCGACCTTGATGAAGCTGCGAACGTCGGGATAAGACAGAGTCTTACGGTTATCTGTATATATAGGTGAGTTCCAACCTGACGCCCAAGTGAAGGGGTTATCGGGCTGTAATTTTATCGCACTGATTTTAAGCAGTTTCTCGGCAAGTATGAGATCGAGATTTTTCATAATTTAATTATTGATATGTATCACCGTGTAATATTTGTGCAAAGGTAGTGCTATTTGCATCAAAAAGCAACTATTTTTTTTGTATAATGGTCATTTTTTTATTGACATTTTCAGACCCGGTTTAAGGACATTAGCAAATATTGGGAAAAGCATCCTAATTAAAAAAAAGAGAGATGTCTCGCGACAGCTCTCTTTCGTTTAAACCTTTATCTTAATCTAATACTATGAAAAACACACGTGCAAATTTAGTGAATTTATATTATATAACATGCAATAGAGCAATGTTTTTAACATAATTTCACCTATCTGCGCGCTATAATCATAATATCGAAGTTATCTTTTGGGGTCGAAGCCTCTGCGGCGCAAGGCGCTCTGCATCTCGTAGTTCATCGCCTCACGATAATATCCGATGATATGAGTGGCCCAGTCGTTGTCGGTCTTGTCGCCGGCACGATGCTGATTGTAATACTTGATGTCGTCGTTGTATTCCATCAGGTCGGCGGTCATCTCGGCCGCATCCTGCGGATAGTGATTGTGAAAAACTACAAGTTCGCGTGGCTGTTTGGGTTTGAGGTCGGGTTGCTCACGCGGCACACCGATGGCGAGGCCGCATACTACGAATGTCTTCTGCGGCAGTCCGAGTAGTGTCGATACAGCCTCGGGGGCTGCAGTGCGCGCATATCCTATGGGGCAGCATCCCAGTCCGAGCGATTCTGCCATGGCGACCGCACTCATCAACGCGAGTGAGGCATCAACGATGCCAACGGTGAGACCGTCGACTGTATTGTTAAATTCGGGCATACTCTCGCCGAGGGCTTCGGCGATGAGGCTGATCTTGTTGTAGTCGGCGAGAAACAGCAGAAAATGGCTGCATGTCTTGATCTGTTTCTGACCTATAAGAGCGTATAATTTCAGCTTAATCTCCTGGTCGGTCACGTCGATTACCGAAAACTGCTGGCCGTTGTAGCTCGTGGGAGTGTTACGGATAGCTTCGAAAATGAGTTTCATATCATCCTGACTTACATCCTGTCGTTCATAGCGACGCACACTGCGACGATCGAGCAAAGATTCCTTAACGCTTTTCATATCTGATAAATATTATTTACTTTAGAGTATAGTTATTATATCTGTCAAAATAAAACATGGCAAAATGCTGAAAAGTTTTAATAAAAATGATGAAAACTGTCGCGAAAACCCGTAAAAACTTAGTAACTTTGTACCCCGAAAAGTTTTAAACACTATCGGAATGAGACAGTCCAAGCGTGCGTTACTCATACTTGAGGACGGCACAACTTTTGAAGGGAAATCATTCGGCTACGAAACATCGACGGCCGGTGAGGTAGTTTTCAACACGGCTATGACGGGTTATCCCGAGAGCCTGACCGACCCATCCTATGAAGGTCAGATATTAGTGACCACTTACCCGATATTGGGTAATTACGGTGTACCCCCGCGGCGGGAGAAGGATGATGTAAGCGAGTATTATGAGAGTGACCACATACACTGCCGTGCTATCGTGGCTCAGGACTATTCGTTCGACCATTCACACTGGCAGGCTGACCGCCCGTTGGCTCAGTGGCTTAAGGAGGAAAAAATCCCCGGAATTTACGGTATAGATACACGTGCGCTCACCAAGCATCTGCGTGAGCATGGTTCGATGCTCGGCCGTATCGTCATCGAGGGTGAGGAGGAGTGTCCGTTCTATGATCCCAATCTTGAGAATCTCGTCGGCAAGGTGTCATGCACCGAGGTCGAGGAGCACGGCAATGGTGACAAGACCGTTGTGCTGGTGGACTGTGGTGTGAAACATAACATCATCCGATGTCTTACACGCCGTGGTGTGAAGGTGATACGTGTGCCCTGGGATTATGACTTCACGTCGATCCCCTACGACGGACTGTTTATCTCCAACGGTCCCGGCAATCCGGATATGGCCGGCAAGACAGTCGAAAATATACGCAAGGCTATGGAGATAGGCAAGCCTATATGCGGTATCTGTATGGGTAATCAGTTGCTTGCCAAGGCGGCAGGTGCGAAGACCTATAAACTGAAATACGGTCACCGCAGTCATAATCAGCCTGTGCGCCGCGCCGGNACNAACCAGTGCTTTATCACNTCGCAGAATCATGGTTTTGCCGTGGATAACGATACTCTCCCCGCTGACTGGGANCCGCTGTTCGTNAACATGAATGACGGNACGAATGAGGGTATACGTCACAAGACCAAACCGTTCTTCTCGGCTCAGTTCCACCCCGAGGCAAGTTCCGGCCCGAAGGATACGGAGTTTCTGTTCGATGAATTTATAAATATGCTTTAGTCTACCACTCCTCTATATATAATAAGGTATATGCGTAACGATAATATCAAAAAAGTGCTCCTNCTCGGGAGCGGTGCGTTAAAAATCGGTGAGGCCGGCGAGTTTGACTATTCAGGTTCACAGGCTCTCAAGGCAATGAAAGAGGAGGGTATCACTACGGTACTTATCAATCCGAATATCGCCACGGTACAGACTTCGGAAGGGTTTGCCGATAAGATATATTTCCTGCCGGTGACTCCATACTTTGTAGAGAAAGTAATTCAGAAAGAGCGTCCCGACGGTATACTTCTGGCATTCGGCGGACAGACGGCCCTGAACTGTGGCGTGGAGCTGTACCGCACAGGTATACTTGAGAANTATAATCTCGAAGTGCTCGGTACACCNGTCCAGGCTATTATGGACACTGAGGACCGTGAGCTGTTCGTGCACAAGCTCGACGAGATCGGGGTGAAGACCATCAAGAGTGAGGCTGTCAATTCGGTTGAGGATGCCAAGGCTGCGGCTGNGGCGCTGGGTTATCCCGTAATCGTCCGCGCGGCATACGCACTCGGAGGTCTCGGCTCAGGATTCTGTGACAATGAGGATGAACTGGTGACGCTCGTTGAGAAGGCGTTGGCATTCTCGCCCCAGGTGCTTGTGGAGAAGTCTCTGAAGGGATGGAAAGAGGTTGAGTATGAAGTGGTGCGTGACCGTTTCGATAACTGTATCACGGTCTGCAANATGGAGAACTTCGACCCTCTGGGCATACACACCGGTGAATCGATCGTTGTGGCTCCGTCCCAGACNCTGTCAAACGAGGATTATCACTGGCTGCGCAAACTGGCCATCAAGATCATACGCCACATCGGCATCGTGGGTGAGTGTAACGTNCAGTATGCGTTTGACCCCGAGTCGATGGANTATCGTGTCATCGAGGTCAATGCCCGTCTGAGCCGTTCGTCGGCGCTCGCGTCAAAGGCTACGGGTTATCCTCTCGCATTCGTGGCTGCCAAGCTCGGTCTGGGCTACGGTCTGTTTGACCTCAAGAACTCAGTNACGAAGGAGACATCCGCATTCTTCGANCCGGCTCTCGATTATATCGTCTGCAAGATTCCCCGCTGGGACCTCGGCAAATTCCACGGCGTGCGCCGTGAGATCGGCTCATCAATGAAGTCGGTAGGCGAAGTGATGGCTATAGGCCGCACATTCGAGGAGGCTATACAGAAGGGTCTGCGTATGATAGGGCAGGGTATGCACGGTTTTGTCGGAAANAATCAGCGNGACATCGCNGANCTGGANCACGCACTCAGTGAGCCGACCGACAAGCGTATATTCGCTATAGCACAGGCGATGATGAAGGGCTATAGCATNGACCGCATACATGAACTTACGAAGATTGACAAATGGTTCCTCTACCGTTTGCAAAATATAATTGTAACAGCTAAGGAGATTAAGGAGTATAACGAGCTTGAGTCACTGCCCGAACCGCTNCTGCGTCAGGCCAAGGAACAGGGATTCAGTGATTTCCAGATAGCGCGTGAGGTCATGGGNGAGAATATGGCCGATGCNGAGAATGCTAATCTCAAGGTGCGTGCGTTGCGCAAGAAACTTGGTGTGCTCCCTGTNGTCAAGCAGATCGATACACTCGGCGCGGAGTATCCCGCTCAGACCAATTATCTGTATCTCACNTATAACGGTCGTGAAAATGATGTCAAGTATCTGCATGATCACCGCTCGATAGTCGTACTCGGCTCGGGTGCTTACCGCATCGGNTCGTCGGTAGAGTTTGACTGGTGTTCGGTCAATGCGCTGCTTACGGTCAAGCGNGAGGGATGGCGTTCGGTTATGATCAATTATAATCCNGAGACGGTGTCGACCGACTATGACATCTGTGACCGTCTGTACTTTGACGAGCTGACCTTTGAGCGCGTGATGGATATTCTCGATCTCGAACAGCCTCATGGNACGATCCTNTCGGTGGGCGGACAGATACCTAATAATCTCGCGACCCGTCTNGACATGCAGGGTGTCAATATCCTCGGCACCTCGGCCCGCGACATCGATAATGCGGAGGACCGCAATAAATTCTCGGCTATGCTNGATCGCCTCGGCATCGACCAGCCGCGCTGGCGCGAGCTCACGAGCATGGAGGACATCAATGAGTTTATCGCCGAGGTCGGTTTNCCCGTGCTCGTACGTCCGAGTTATGTGCTGTCGGGCGCTGCGATGAATGTGTGTCATAATCAGGAACAGCTCACGCGGTTCCTGCGTCTGGCCGCCAACGTGTCCAAGCAGCATCCGGTCGTTGTGTCACAGTTCATATCCGGCGCGAAGGAGATCGAGATGGATGCCGTGGCTGACAATGGTGACATCGTGGCNTACGCCATATCNGAGCATATCGAGTATGCCGGTGTGCACTCGGGNGACGCTACCATTCAGTTCCCGCCTCAGAAACTGTATGTCGAGACTGTGCGCCGCATCCGCAAGATCTCGCGTCAGATTGCNGATGCTCTGCACATCTCCGGCCCGTTCAATATCCAGTTTCTTGCCAAGAATAATGACATCAAGGTGATAGAGTGTAACCTGCGCGCATCGCGTTCATTCCCGTTCGTGTCAAAGGTGCTCAAGATCAACTTTATCGANCTCGCTACACGAGTGATGCTCGGACTGCCTGTCGAGAAACCGCACAAGAACGCCTTCGACCTTGATTATGTCGGNATTAAGGCGTCACAGTTCAGTTTCTCACGTCTGCAGGGCGCCGACCCTGTGCTCGGAGTCGATATGGCATCGACAGGCGAGGTGGGATGTATCGGCGCAGACTCGTCTGAGGCTCTTATCAAGGCTATGATCTCGGTCGGATGCCGTGTGCCCCGGAAGGCTGTGCTGATGTCGACCGGTACTGCAAAGCAGAAGGCTGATATGCTTGATGCGGCGCATGAACTGGCTGATCGCGGATATACCATNTATGCCACCGGCGGTACGCATACCTATCTGAACGATAACGGTATACCGGCTATCCGTGTCTACTGGCCGTCACAGACCGACATGCAGCCTCAGGCTATCGATCTGCTCCACGAGCATAAGGTGGATATGGTGGTGAATATCCCCAAAAACTTCTCGGATACGGAGCTTAGCAACGGCTACAAGATACGCCGTGCTGCCATCGACCTGAACATACCGCTCCTCACCAACGCGCGTCTNGCCTCGGCCTATATCGATGCATTCACCACCCACCCGATCGANGAGATTGAAATCAAGAGCTGGGACGAATATTGATAAGAAATTATTGATGTAAAGTGATGATAATGCGAAAATAATTTGTAAATTTGCAACGCATTTTCAGAATCGCAATAGGTTAAAACATTTTTTTATATATTTCTAATTATGAAGATTGAAAAAATTATCGGTCGTGAGGTCCTTGACTCACGTGGCAATCCTACCGTAGAGGTAGACGTAATCCTCGAATCAGGCGCACGTGGCCGTGCATCTGTTCCCTCCGGAGCATCTACCGGCGTGAACGAAGCTCTTGAGCTCCGTGACGGTGACAAAGCCCGCTACATGGGTAAGGGTGTTCAGAAGGCTGTAGCCAATGTCAACGGTCCCATCGCCGAGGCCCTCAAGGGTATGAGCGCTCTCGATCAGATCAAGATCGACGAGACTATGCTCGCACTCGACGGCACCGAGACCAAGAGCAATCTTGGCGCTAACGCCATCCTCGGCGTATCACTCGCTGTTGCCAAGGCTGCCGCTGACTATCTCGACCTTCCCCTCTACAAATATATCGGTGGCTGCAACACATGCTGCCTCCCCGTGCCTATGATGAACATCATCAACGGTGGTGCTCACTCTGACGCTCCCATCTGTTTCCAGGAGTTCATGATCCGTCCCATCGGCGCATGCTGCTTCAAGGAAGGTATCCGCATGGGTACCGAGGTGTTCCACAACCTCAAGAAGGTGCTCCACGACCGTGGCCTCTCTACCGCAGTAGGTGACGAGGGTGGTTTCGCTCCCGCACTTGACGGCACCGAGGATGCTCTCAACGTGATCATCAAGGCTATCGAGAACGCAGGTTACGTACCCGGCAAGGANGTTACCATCGGTCTTGACTGTGCTTCTTCCGAGTTCTACAAGGACGGTATCTACAACTACGCACAGCTCAACAACGGNACACCCAAGGAGCCCAACGGCAAGAAGCTCACTTCAGAGGAGCAGGCTCAGTACCTCAAGGAGCTCGTTGAGAAGTATCCTATCGACTCTATCGAGGACGGTATGAGCGAGGACGACTGGGCAGGCTGGAAGGTTCTCACCGACCTTATCGGTGACCGTTGCCAGCTCGTAGGTGACGACCTGTTNGTNACNAACGTTAAGTATCTCAAGCGTGGTATCGAGGAAGGTTGCGCTAACTCAATCCTCGTTAAGGTTAACCAGATCGGTTCACTCACCGAGACCCTCCGTGCTGTCGAGCTCGCACAGCGCAACGGTTACACCGCTGTCATCTCTCACCGTTCAGGCGAGACCGAGGACGCTACTATCGCCGACATCGCTGTNGCTACCAACGCTGGTCAGATCAAGACCGGTTCTGCAAGCCGCTCAGACCGTATGGCTAAGTACAACCAGCTGCTCCGCATCCAGGAAGAGCTCGGCGCTGATGCTGAATATGGCTATGGCAAGCGTACCAAAATGCCCCAGGCCTAATCACACGCCTCACTACGTAAATATATAGATAGAGCAGGAATGCC
>JAAVDB010000015.1:0-2967 GCA_014802015.1 Bacteroides sp. | reverse complement strand
GGCATTCCTGCTTGTNTTTTTATAGAATAATTTGTATCTTTGTGAAAAATCTATACCAAATACTGAAATGAGATTAANAATTTTACCTTCGCTGCTCGCGCTCGGNATAAGTNCGACCGGCGTTGCGGAGACTATCGGAGTGCATTCGTTCAAGTATGCNGGCCCATACGCCATTCAGGCTCCTTACATGATAGATAGCNTTGATGTCGCGTCGCATAAGTATGATGTNAAGGCGCGNCTGGCGACACCGATNTCGCTTGANCTTGTCAAGAACGGCAGAGAGTTTAATGACTCCGTCTTTCCGGCCGTTACAGGCGATGCCCTGCANCTCGTGGCGTTTACGCTTGACAACAATCATTATGCNAAGGCCAAGATTAATGTCAGCGGCGTTAAGAATTACGAACTTTATGTAGACGGGAAAAAGAACTCCGGCGGTGAGATGAGCCTCATTCCCCGCACACGTGAGGTGGTGGTGAAATGTCTTGCCGACTCCTCGTCGGCNGATACGCTCCGTGTGTCGGTCGAGACGGCTACACCTCAGCATTTNCGTATCAATCCGACCGATGGNCGNCGCTATACGACCGATGACGCCTTTGCCGGTCATTTCCTNCGTACAGTCTCACTCTCGCCCTCCGGCAAATATCTCTTCGTGGGCTATAACAACATTGACACTGACGGCAAGCAGTCAGGATGGGAGTATGTGGTNAGGGATGCCGCTACCGGNCGTCTCATCGCTAACCGCTCGTCCATGATGCACTGGATGCCNAAGAGNGATCTTATGTACTATACCCGCGACCGTAATAAGAAAACTCAGCTCGTGACCTATGATCCGGCGACCGGTGAGGAGANTGTANTGNTGAGCGGACTCCCGACCAAGCATTTCACTATATCGCCTACCGAGGATTTCCTTATATATAATAAGGAGATTGCCGGGCCGAAGGAGAAGAATGACGGTCTTTACGAGATACTCAATCCCAGTGACCGTCAGGGAGGATGGCGCGACCGCAATATCGTGATGAAATATGATTTCGCCACCGGNATCTCGACACCTCTCACATTCGGATATAAGATAGCTTACTGTAATGGNCTTTCGGATGACGGTAAAAAGATGCTTATCGAGGTTTCCGAGAGTAATCTCGGCAAGCGCCCNTCGANGCTTTCGTCATTATATATGATTGACCTTACCACNATGAANGCTGACACGATTCTGGAGCACGAGCCGTTCCTCGGTACGGTCAGTCTGTCGCCTGACGGCAAGACTATCGCTGTTCAGGGTTCGCCCGAGGCTTTTGGCGGCATCGGNAATGTCCTTCCCGAGGGAGTCGTGCCCAGTATGGTCGATAATCAGCTCTTNGTNGTNGATGTGGATACTCGCAAGGTCACACCTCTGACTCGCGACTTCGACCCCTCGCTTGAGGATATGGCCTGGAGCCGGGCTGACGGNTGCATATACTTCATGGCNGAGAATCGTGACGCGCGTCCACTCTATCGTGTAAATCCCAAAACGGGCAAGATTGAATCGCTCAACGTGCCTGAAGAATANGTCTCGCGATTTGATGTNGCCGGCAACGCGCCCGTGCTGGCTTTCTTTGGCCAGAGTATAGACAACTCGTCTCGTCTGTATACGGTTGACACCAANAAACTCCNTTCTACCCTCCGNCANGACCTGAGTGCCGAACGCACCGAGGGCCTCCGCATCGAGCCTTCGCATGATTGGGCNTANAAGACCTCGCGCGGNGACACTGTCTATGCCCGCTACGTNCTGCCNGATGGATTTGACCCCNCTCGCAAATATCCTGTGATAGTTTATTATTATGGCGGATGNAGCCCTGTGTCCAGAGTGTTTGACACNACGTACAATCCGCATCTCTTCGCNGCCAANGGATTTATTTCGCTTGTGATCAACCCAAGTGGAGCTACCGGGTTCGGTCAGGAATACTCATCACGACACGTTGCCACTGCCGGTGAGGGTGTGGCGCAGGANATTATTGATGGAGTCAAGGCATTCGGCGACGAGTTTGATTTTGTCAATAAAGACAAGATCGGTTGCTGCGGTGCATCCTANGGCGGATTTATGACTCAGTATCTCCAGACCGTCACTGACATNTTTGCCGCTGCTATNTCGCATGCCGGCATCAGTGANCACACCAGTTACTGGGGNGAAGGTTACTGGGGACATTCCTACAGTCATGTGAGNATGGGCNATAAGCTCCCCTGGAGTGATCGTGAGCTTTATGTNGGTCATAGCCCGCTTTATAATGCNGACAAGATTAATACGCCGCTCTTGTTCCTGCATGGCGATGTTGACACTAACGTGCCTTTTGGNGAGAGTGTGCAGATGTTTACCGCACTCAAGGTGCTCGGAAAGGAAACNGCCTTTGTGGCNGCCAAGGATCAGGATCACCANGTGCTTGATTATGGCAAGCGNGAAATTTGGCTCAATACCATGCTTGCGTGGTTTAATAAGTATCTTCAGGACGATCCCACATGGTGGGANGATATGTATCCGACCAAAAAACTGTAATATTTTGTCATAAAAANTTCTGGTGCGACTGAGCTTTTTATTAACAAAAGNTCGGTCGCGCACTTTTTTTATACCTNNCGTTTTGTTAATATCGTTAGTAAAAAGCCGGGCGAATTTTTGGAAACATGTCGAGTTANGGCAGGGGATGAGTGAGGGACTTGTTNCGGNANGNTNTGCAGAAAGTGTTGAAAAGGTCCGTAAAATGNGATAANNGTGATNTTNTTGAATGTCANATNGTTANCCAAATNTNTGCGAAAACATCGCGANAATAAGTGTTAAATTACTGTTAAAATAGTNNGAAATATTTGGAGGGAATGTGGAAAGTGACTACCTTTGCACTCGCTTTTCGGAAATAACCACTGCCCAGCGGGGCAGAGCGGTGAGAGGCAACGCAGAAACGCACTGAAATGTTTAAGTTGAAATGTTAAACAAACGTTAAAAAT
>JAAVDB010000014.1 GCA_014802015.1 Bacteroides sp. | reverse complement strand
CTTGGGCAGGTTGACACCCACATCCGAATGCACGCCCACCGAGATGGTGTTGAAGCCGTGAAAAGCCTTGAATCCGGCCGATAACAGCGTCACGTCGACGTTGGCGTTGATATGGTTGTTATTGGAGAGTTTGCCGAGAAATTCGTCAGCGCTTACGGTCGGGCTCATGAATGTGGTGAGCTTGTAGGGACTCCCTTCGGCGGTAGGGTAGAGGAATGTATTCACACCTACGCTTGAGAAGAGCGAGATGTTATAGTTGCCGAGTGCCGGGAGGGCTATGTAATTGCGTTCGCCCGAAAAAGCGGGATTGAGTTCGTGGCGATAGGTGTATCCGTCGAGGAAGTAAGCNGTGCGCGGAGCCTCCTGAGCGGAAGCGGCCAAAGCGGACATTGCCGCTGCACCGAGTATGATGTGTTTTAATGATTTCATGATTGGTAGTGGCAATGACTGATTAGTTGAGATCGATTGTTACTCCGCCGAGAATCTCGACGGNAATGTCGTTAAACTTGAGNGCCTGTGACTCGTTGAGATTGTCGCCGGTGTGCGAGGGGTCNGACTTGGCATCGAACAGCAGACGCACGCCGTCNAGACGGCCGAGATTTCTGGTCGTGGACTCAAGCAGTATCTTNAGCTCGCTTGAACTGGGCGNGCTGATCGATCCTGCNGCAACCATACCTGTGACGGTGGCGGTGACGTCGTCTATCTCATTGCCTTCGCGGTCAAGCGCTATGACCTGAGGAGTCATTGCCANCGGGATGGTGTTGATGGCTGTGAGTGACACGCGAGCCTTGTGAAACTCTATTTTATTAAGGTCGTCCTCAATGTCCCAATCGGTCTCTTCGTGGGTGTAATGAAGATTCATCGCTGGGCCGAACGAGAGGGGGATCACAGCCTCGTAATCGGTNCGGAAATCGTAGGTCGGAGCGAGAGCGATAGTGATCTCTTCCTGAACGGCATGACACTCTACCTTNTCAAACCTCATAAAGTCAGGAATCGTGCTTATGAGTGACGAGAGGTTGTTGACAACGATGTTTTTTGCTGCCGTGCCTGAGATGGGCTTTTGCGAGATCAGTATCTGNGTNGTCGCATTGGCATCGATGATAACCGGATCGGTGCCGTTGGCAGCGCCNATCTTGGCTATGGCGAACGGTGACGAGGTGTNGTTGTTGCTGAACGATGCAAGCTGNGCGTTGAGTTCGAGTCGTACGGGCGAATTGTTGGTGACGGTGACGTAGAATCGGGGATTGTCCACATCAAGCGAGTTCTCGTCATCCGACAGGAAGTCGGGAACATCGTTGATGGTAAACTGCGTATCGTCAATCGTGATCTGCGGGTCGATNACGCCGGTGACCGATATGATTTTTGCCGACANGAGGTCGGTGGTGGTGACGAGTTGAAGTTGCTCGATAGTGCCTACAGTTATATTATTACGGCTTTCGATAGTCAGCCGGCCCTCTGAAGTGATTTNAGAATCGATGNGGAAATGTCCGGGTGCATACAGNCCCTGACCGGCGGGGAGTGACGAGAGGTCGATGCTCTTGACGCCTATATATAAATCAAGGGGACTGTTGGCGGAGATGGCGGCTCGCTGAGTGAACTCGATTACGTTATGTGAGGTCAGACGTATGTAGCGGGCCGATTCAGGCTTGATTTCGAGATACCACGAAGGATCGAACGTGACTGTATATCCCGCTTCAATATATGCAGTGCCNGAGAAGTCGGTCTGCGAGGTGTAAGCAACATTGAGTTTCAAGGTCATGTCGAGACCGACATTTGACACCGACACAAGGTCGCGTGTCACGTTATTATCGCTCAGGTTGATTGANCTGACCAATGGCGGCACATCTGNGGTTATTTCCNAATTACCTATATATGGGAAGGGGAGGGGGGNCGTNGTNGCTACATTGTGGCTCAGGTCACCGATGGTTACATCTCCGATATGAAAATCGGATNTAGTGGGATCACCCGACTGCACGAGGACGTAATCGCCTTCGGCAAGTCCGTATTCACCTTGTGAGACGGTTCTGATAGAGGANCCTTCGTCAAGACTGAATATTTCGGAAAGTTTGATCAGATCGGTTGAACTCTTGGGGATTGAGAATGACTCACCGCCCACATTGACGGTCAGGTCGATGTCCTCGGACAGGTCGTAATCGTGGTCGATACAACCTACGGCGGATAATGCCAATGCCAGACTTACACCGACATTTAATCCGTACGTGCTCTTTTTCATGCTAAAAAAAGTGGTTAAAATGATATTGTATTTTCTATTATATACGAGTATATACGAGTCAACTATTCAAGTCAATGTTTGTAGTGAAACTGTGACGTACAAAAGTATGAAAAAATATTTAAAACCGGCGTGGCATTTTGAAAAAATGTAAAATTAATTCCACTCTGTAGCGAGATTTGCAATATGTNTGTGGTCGGAATGACATAATCTTGANCGAAAGGAGAAAAAATATTGTGAAAAATTTTTCTTATTCCGGANTATTTATCTACCTTTGCACCCGGAAAAGTGCGGTATGTGCGCACATCCTTAAAAANCAATCACTAATCATTCACCAAAATGAATCATTACGAAACCGTTTTCATTTTAACTCCCGTTTTGTCTGACCAGCAGATGAAGGAAGCGGTAGAAAAGTTCGAGAAGGTGCTCNCCGACAACGGAGCAACTATCGTCAATGAAGAAATCTGGGGTCTTCGCAAGCTTGCTTATCCCATCCAGAAGAAATCTACCGGCTTCTACTCTTTAGTGGAGTTTGACGGCGATCCTACCCTCGTCAAGAAACTTGAGACCGCCTTCCGTCGCGATGAGCGCGTGCTCCGTTTCCTCGTGTTCCGCAACGACAAGTATGCCGCAGAGTATGCTGAGAAGCGTCGCAACCGCACTAAGTCAACCACACCTGTCAACGAAGAAGTAAAGGAGAACTAAATTATGGCACAAGCATCAGAAATCCGCTACCTCACTCCCCTTTCGGTAGACGTTAAGAAGAAGAAATATTGCCGTTTCAAGAGAAGCGGTATCAAATATATCGACTACAAGGATCCCGAATTCCTCAAGAAGTTCCTCAACGAGCAGGGCAAGCTCCTTCCCCGTCGCATCACAGGTACTTCTCTCAAGTTCCAGCGCCGCGTGGCTCAGGCTGTTAAGCGTGCCCGCCACCTCGCACTCCTTCCCTACGTTACCGACTTGATGAAATAACTTTAAAAGCTATCAGGAATTATGAAGATCATTCTTAAAGAAGACGTAGCCGGCCTTGGTTACAAGGACGATGTAGTCGAAGTAAAGAACGGATACGGTCGCAACTACCTTATCCCCACCGGCAAAGCCGTGATCGCATCTGAGTCGGCTCTTAAAGTCCTTGCCGAAAACCAGCGTCAGCGCGCACACAAGCTTGAGCGCATCAAGGCTGAGGCTGAGGCTGCAGCTGCCGCTCTCGAAGGCGTTAAGCTCACCATCGGCGCCAAGACTTCGTCGACCGGCACCATCTTCGGCTCTGTTAACGCTATTCAGATTGCCGAAGCCCTCGAAAAACTCGGTCACAACGTTGACCGCAAGCTCATCAGCCTTGACGCTGTCAAGGAGGTTGGCAACTACACCGCTGTCATCCGTCTCCATCGTGATGTAGCTGTAGAGATCCCCTTCGAGGTTGTAGCTGAGTAATATATCATAGACTCCGCGATATAATCCGGAGCGATAGCCTGAACGGCCATCGCTCCGGATTTCTTTATTTGTGACTCCGCGACATTATCGCATCTTTTCCATGATTTTAGTGCGTAACTTTGCATTGTTCTAACCAAAAGTTCGCACGGCAATGAAAACACTTAAAGGCTCCCGTACCGCATCATTTTCTCTCCCTGTTTCCAAAAAGGCTTACACCGGATTTGTCGATCGTATCCGTCAGGTTTATGCGTTCGACGTCCCACGTTCTGATGCTATGATTGACGTTCTTGACCGCTATCTGGGCGGCGATAGTAATGCCGCTGACTCGCTCGACGAGTCCATGAGGATGGCATTTGAATTTCTGCGTCATGAAGTGGATCTTGCCGTCACGCGTTCGCGTCGAGCGCGTGAACGGGCCCGCTTGCGCCGTGAAGCAGCGTCGGGTGCTATGGACCAGGCTGCGTTTGAGGCGCAGCTTGACGAGAGGCTTCAAAAGATATTCCGAATTGTGGACGATGAAGAGGCCATTGATATTGATGAGCCTCAGCTGTTCAGTCCGCTGACACGCCGCGAACGTCGTGCCCGCGAGAGGGCCGCACGTGGCAAGAGCCGTTACAAGCGGCTCGGACAATGTAGCGGTGTCAGAGTATAGGGCTGAGAAGACGGCACAGTGATTCGCGTGCCTTGCTCATGGTGGGACGACGGTGCCATTCGCTGAGTTTGACCTGCGTGCAGTCATTCATGTCGGCACGGAACAATCGTTCGATCTCGGCATTGACGTCGTGTGAGTACATCACGATATTCTCCTCGAAATTATGCTCGAAACTGCGGTAGTCGAAGTTGGTCGAGCCGAGCGTCACGAAGTCGTCATCGACGAGCAGAACCTTACCATGCAGCATGCCGGCCTCATAGAGATATATCTTGATACCGGCCAGCAGACTCTCCTCGATATATGATGATGAAGCGTTGGTCAGCACGGCCGAATCGGAGCGTCGTGGCATCATTACACGCACATCGATTCCCGCGAGTGCCGCACATTGTAATGCTGTGAGCAGTCCCTCGCTCGGCAGGAAGTAGGGGGTCTGTATGAATATGCGGCGTTTGGCGCCCGAGATAGCCTTGATGAACAGCATGTGTGTATTGCCCCAGCGGTTGGTGGGTCCCGAGGCGATGATCTGTACCGGCACATTGCTGATCGATCCGGGGATCGGGGTAATGTCGGCGGCCTCGTCGGTCAGCAGCTCGTTACCCATGAATTTCCAGTCGATTGCAAAGTTATGCTGCAGTGCGGCCACACCGGGCCCGGTTATACGCACGGCCATGTCGCGCCATCCGCCGAACTGTCCGCCGTCGATGTAGCGTTGCGCCACGTTTATGCCGCCGATGTACCCTATGCGTCCGTCGATGATGACAGCCTTACGGTGGTTGCGCCAGTTGAGGCGTCCGAGTTTTTCGGGAAACTGTATGCGGAAGAATGAATGAACCTCCACGCCGTGCGCACGCAGGCGGTTGAACAGCTTGAGACTATGCGAACCGAATGACCCTACGTAGTCGTATATGACACGTATCTTTACCCCGGCATGAGCGCGGTCTATGAGTATTTTGGCAAGTTCCCGTCCAAGGAAGTCATTGGCGATGATGTAGAATTGCAGGTTGATGTATTTCGTGGCCGTGCGCAGGTCGGCAAACAGGGAGTCGAACATGCTCTGTCCGTCATTGGCCACCTCGATTGTATTGTCGGGATAGACAAGGGCCTCGGCGACGGAGTATCCGAGCATGATGCGCTGGCGGTTCTCGGCCGACAGGTTTTTGCTCAGTTTAGGCATAGGGCGATGCGATTCGGCATTGAGCAGTTTGCGGCGGTTGCGGCGCGAGATCATCTTGACATTGCGCATGCTGCGGCCGAACACAAAGTAAAGTATCGCTCCGCCTATGGGAAACAACAGTAGCGCCATCACCCATCCGAGCGCCTTGAGCGGATTACGGTTTTCACTCAGCACGGCCACTATAAGCGTCACGATGAGCATGGCATAGGCAATGAAGATAGCCCATGTCAGTACGCTCAAATATGTCATAAGCAGAGGCATACCTGTTGACGTTGGCACGTGAGAGTTTATTTTTGTGTTTTAACAATCACAAATATCGCAAAAAATTCGTTAACTTTGGCAAGTTTTTATGTAAAAATAACAGATATGCATGATGGATTTCTGCGCGTGGCCGCGTGCTCACCGCGTGTTCGCGTTGCCGATGTAGAGTATAATCTGGCCCGCATCATCGGACATCTTGACCGACTCGTGGCCGAAAAGGTCGAGTTGGCGGTGTTTCCCGAGATGTCACTGACCGGCTATACGTGTGCCGACCTGTTTCATTCACGGACTCTGATTGATGCAGCCGCACAGGCGCTTGGCCGGCTTGTGGAGTATTCCCGCAGTCACATGATACATTTTGCCGTCGGCTTGCCTGTGGTTCATGCCGGTGCCATGTACAACTGTGCGGCACTGTTGCGTGACGGCAGGGTAGATCTCGTGGCCAAGAGCTATATACCTAATTATAACGAATTTTACGAGCGCCGCTGGTGGCGCCCTCTGCCACAGTCAGCGTCCTCTGTCGAGGTGCGTGTCGGCGGGGTGAGCTGCACGCTCTCGAACACTACCGTCTACCGCTCGCATGGCGCTACTGTCGGCATCGAGATATGCGAGGACCTCTGGGTGCCGGTGCCACCGTCATGCCGTCTGGCAATGGCCGGAGCGCAGGTCGTGCTCAATCTCTCGGCCTCTGACGACCTTATCGGCAAGTATGACTATCTGCGCCGACTCATATCGCAGCAGTCGGCACGCTGCCTGTGTGCATACGCATACGCCGGAGCCGGGTGGGGCGAATCATCGACCGACCTCGTCTTTGACGGCAAGGCGATAGTGGCCGAGAACGGCACTGTCATTGCTTCCAACCGTCGTTGGGATCCCGAGGACAATACTGTCATAGCCGACATTGACATAGAGGCGATCGAGCGTGACCGCATGCATATCACCACATTTGCTGATTGTGCCGAGCGCGAATGCGCGGGTTATACTCTTGAGCCGGCCATGGAGACCGCTCAGGGTTACGAATGGTCAGCATGCGAACCTCTGCTCCGCAACATTGACCCGCATCCTTTCGTGCCGGCTGACACGTCGGCCAAGAACGAGCGCTGTGACGAGATACTCAACATACAGGTGGCCGGACTGGCACGTCGCCTCGATGCCATCGGATGCAAGACGCTTGTCGTCGGCATCTCCGGCGGACTCGACTCGACCCTCGCACTGCTTGTGGCCGTGCGTACGTTCGATCGTCTCGGCCTTGACCGCAAGGGTATAACAGGTATCACGATGCCCGGATTCGGCACCACTGACCGCACACACAACAATGCCGTCGCCCTCATGGAGCAGCTCGGCGTCACGTCGATGGAGATACCCATCGCCGCGTCCGTCAATCAGCACTTTGCCGACATAGGTCACGATGCGTCGGTGCATGACGTGACATACGAAAACTGTCAGGCCCGCGAGCGTACACAGATACTCATGGATATGTCCAACCGTCTCGGAGGCATAGTTCTCGGCACGGGCGACCTGTCGGAACTCGCACTCGGATGGGCTACATACAACGGTGACCACATGTCGATGTACGGAGTGAATGCAGGTGTACCCAAGACGCTTGTCAGGCATCTCGTAGGCTATTATGCCGGTCTCGGTTCCACTCCTGACGCAGTGCGCCGTCTGCTCCTCGACATCATCGACACACCGATCAGTCCCGAACTTGTCCCGGCTGCGGCTGACGGTGAGATACTGCAGCGCACCGAGGACCTTGTCGGCCCGTATGAACTGCACGATTTCTTTCTGTATTATATGCTCCGATACGGGTTTACGCCCGAACGAATCTTCATGCTGGCACGTCAGGCGTTCAACGTCGAGGATTATGACGATGCCACAATACACAGATGGCTTGATACGTTCATGCGCCGTTTCTTCCAGCAGCAGTTCAAACGCTCATGTCTGCCCGACGGCCCGAAAGTCGGATCTGTGTGTCTGTCGCCGCGCGGCGACTGGCGTATGCCTTCGGATGCTTCATCAACACTCTGGCGCAAATGAAAAATTTAGGACTTCTCCCGCGTATTGCCATAGCCATAGTGCTCGGCATCGCTCTCGGATATGTGGCTCCGATGTGGCTCGGACAGCTGTGTGCCACGTTCAATGCCATCTACTCGCAGTTTCTCGGATTTATGATACCTATGATTATCGTAGGATTCGTAGTTCCGGCCATCGCCGACATCGGTGCGAGGGCAGGGCGCATGCTCATTATCACCGCCCTTCTCGCATACGCTTTCACCATCATGTCGGGCCTCATATCATATCTCACCGGTGCGGCGTTATTCCCGGGATTAATCTCAGGTGATACCTCGCTCGCTGTCGTCGAGCACGAGACGGTCAAACTTGAACCGTGGTTTACGGTCGAGATGCCGCCGCTGATGGGGGTGACCACGTCGCTCGTGCTGTCGTTCGTGCTCGGACTCGGCATCGCTTTCTCCGAAGGCAGTGCGTTGAAGCGTGGCATGGACGAGTTTCGCGACATCGTGAGCAAGACCATCAATACGGCCGTCATACCTCTGTTGCCTATCTATATCTTCGGCATATTCCTCTGCATGACAGTCGAGGGTGAGGTCGGTATGGTGCTGAAGAGTTTTATCAAGATTATCGGTGTGATATTCGTGCTGCATGTGTTCGTACTGGTGCTTCAGTATTGCATCGCCGCACCCTTTGCCCGCCGCAATCCGTTCGTGATGCTGCGCACGATGCTGCCCGCTTACTTCACGGCGCTCGGCACACAGTCATCTGCCGCAACCATTCCTGTGACACTGCGTCAGGCCATCAAGATGGGAGTCCGCGAGGATGTGGCCGGATTCGTAATCCCGTTGTGTGCAACGATCCATCTGAGCGGCAGCACGCTCAAGATCGTGGCCTGCGCGCTCGCTATAATGATTATGCACAACCAGCCTTATGACCTGGGCATGTTCCTCCACTTCATAATGATGCTCGGTATCACCATGGTGGCGGCCCCAGGCATACCCGGCGGTGCGATTATGGCCGCGCTCGGTGTGCTACAGTCGATACTCGGATTCGATCAGGAGACGCTTGCGCTTATGATTGCGCTCTACATAGCGATGGATTCGTTCGGCACAGCATGCAATGTGACGGGTGACGGCTCGATCGCCGCCATCGTCGACCGTGTGTCGTGACGATTGTTTTTCAGTAAAAACTCAGTTGATAAGTAACGCTTGAAAATGGAAGTAGTCTACGAAGACAACCATCTGATAATAGTAAACAAGGCTCCCGGTGAGATCGTGCAGGGGGATAAGACGGGTGACGAGCCTCTGGTCGAGACTCTGAAACGCTGGATTAAGGAGAAATATTCCAAGCCGGGCAACGTGTTCTGTGGCGTGGTGCATCGTCTCGACCGTCCGGTCGGCGGTCTGGTGGTTTTTGCCAAGACCTCAAAGGCATTGGCGCGCATGAACGAGATGTTCCGCTCGGGTGACGTACATAAGACCTATCTGGCCCTGACCCGCAACCGTCCGCCTAAGGATGCGGAGCGTCTGACGGGATATATCACATCGACCGAACGTAACAACAAGAGCTATTTCTCATCCACTCCGCGCAAGGATGCCAAGGAGGCGGCTCTGTCATACAGATACCTCGGATCGTCTGACCGCTATCATCTGGTGGAGGTCAATCTTGAGACCGGCCGCAAGCATCAGATACGTGTGCAGATGTCCTCGATAGGGTGTCCGATCAAGGGTGACCTCAAGTATGGCGACAAGCGCTCTAATCCTGACGGTTCGATCTCGCTGCGCGCCCATCGCGTGCGGTTTGTGCATCCGGTGTCGGGCAAACTGATCGATGTGACGGCTCCGCTGCCCGCCGACCCGTTGTGGCAGGCATTCAGTGACATTGTTAAGGAGAACGACAGCAATGATGCGGATTGACATCGATGCCGTGCTGCGTGAGCGTGTGCCGCGTCATTACCGGTATATACCACGCTTCGTGGTGCGGTGGCTCGAACGGCTGATACGTCAGGACAGACTGAACGAACTGCTTGAGCATAACGCCGCATACACAGGTGCTGATTTTGCCGAAGGGGTGCTACGCGACCTGTCGGTGACATTCGATATGCGCGGCAAGCTCCCCGACCCGTCCCGGCGGCGCGTGGTGCTGGTGTCCAATCATCCGCTTGGCGGACTCGATGGTCTCGTCCTGACGACGGCTGTAAGGAATATCTACGGAGACAACCCTCCGGCTAAATTCGTAGTTAACGATCTGCTCGATTTTGTCGAACCTCTGAGGCCGATATTTCTCGGAGTCAACAAGCATGGCGCGCAGTCACGCGGCAAGGTGAGCGATATTGACGAGGCCTTTGAGAGTGATGCGCCGATAATGATGTTCCCGGCCGGACTTGTGTCACGCCGTGGTGCCGACGGGCGTATCGCAGACCTGAAATGGAATAAAATGGCAGTAGTCAAGGCTATTTCCTCGCACCGTGATATAATTCCTATACATTTTAGTGGTGAAAATTCGCAGTTTTTTTATAAATTTGCACATCTCAGGACTCGGCTCGGATTGCGTCTGAACATCGAGATGGTGCGCCTGCCCGCAGAGGTTGTACTCAGCGAAGGCTCGCACTATACGCTGACGTTCGGCGATCCGGTGCCTTGGCAGTCGCTGCGCGGAGGCAAGGATGCGCTCGCCGAGGCTGCACGCCTGAGATCACTCGTTTACGAACTGTCTGCCAATAACTCATGATTCAGCCTATTATTGATCCGATAGACCCAGAACTTATTGAAAAAGAACTTACCCCGGACCGTTTTCTGCGACCGTCCAACAAGGGGGGCAACCTTATCTATGTCATCGACGGACGCGAGTGTCCTGCGACGATGAGCGAGATAGGGCGTCTGCGCGAAGAGTCATTTCGCGCCGCAGGCGGCGGCACCGGCAAGAGTGTAGATATAGATGAATTTGACACGATGGATCCGCCGTGCCGTCAGCTCTTGGTCTGGGACCCGGAGGACAAGATCATCCTCGGCGGATACCGCTTCATCATCGGAAAGGATATACGTCTTGACAGTGACGGGCGTCCGCGCATAGCCACGGGGCATATATTCAATTTCTCGGACAGATTCGTCCGTGAGCTTTTGCCCTATACCATCGAGCTGGGGCGATCGTTCGTGCGTCTGCACTATCAGTCGTCGCAGGCCGGAGCAAAGGCACTGTTCGCGCTCGACAATCTGTGGGACGGACTGGGTGCCCTCACGGTCGAGTATCCCGAGATTAAGTATCTGTTCGGCAAGATGACCATGTATCCGAGCTATGACCGCACTTGCCGTGACCTCATACTCTACTTCCTACAGAAGCATTTCCCGGATCCCGACATGCTTGTGTGGCCGATCAGACCGATCGATGCCACGGCCGATATGAATGAGATGAAGGCGCTGTTCACAGGCGAGTCATTCAAGGAGGATTACAGAATACTTAATTCTGAGGTGCGCAAGCACGGATTCAACATCCCGCCTCTGGTCAATTCCTACATGAGCCTGTCGCCGACCATGAAGATGTTCGGCACAGCCATCAACGATGAGTTCGGTGATGTGGAGGAGAGCGGTATATTCATAGCTATCTCAGATATATTTGAAGAGAAAAAACAACGCCATATAGGTACCTATCATCCATCCCTAACAGAAATATGAAAAAAGAACGTATTCTCGTGACCGGCGGTACCGGTTACATTGGTTCGCACACTGTAGTCGAGCTCCAGGAGGCCGGCTACAGTGTCGTTATTATCGACAATCTGTCAAACTCTAATGCCGATGTCATCGACGGCATCGAGCGTATCACCGGTGTGCGTCCCGATTTTGTCGAGGGTGACTGCACCGACATCGCGGTCCTGAGCAAGCTGTTCACCGACTATCCCGACATCAAGGGTATCATCAATTTCGCCGCATCCAAGGCCGTGGGCGAGAGCATGCATAAGCCGATACTCTATTACCGTAACAATCTCAATACTCTGCTCAATCTCCTTGACCTGATGGGTCCCAACGGAGTGAAAGGTATCGTGTTCTCTTCGTCATGCACCGTTTACGGCGAGCCGGACGAGAATCCTGTGACGGAGGCCGCTCCCATCAAGAAGGCTACCTCGCCTTACGGCAATACCAAGCAGATCTCGGAGGAGATCATCACCGATGTCATCAATGCCGGTGCGCCGTTCAAGAGCGTGATACTCCGTTACTTCAATCCCGTAGGCGCTCATCCCTCGGCCGAGATAGGCGAGCTGCCCAACGGTGTGCCTCAGAATCTTATTCCTTACCTTACACAGACCGCTATCGGCATCCGTAAGGAGCTGAGTGTGTTCGGCGACGATTACAATACGCCTGACGGTTCATGTATCCGCGATTATATTAATGTGGTAGACCTTGCCAAGGCTCATGTGATAGCTGTGGAGCGTATGCTCACTGACAAGACCGAGGATAAGATAGAGATTTTCAATCTCGGTACCGGCAACGGTGTGTCGGTTCTTGAGCTGATACATACATTTGAAGAGGCTACCGGCGTCAAGGTGCCCCACAAGATTGTGGGCCGCCGTGCAGGTGACATCGAGAAGGTGTGGGCCGATCCCGCGTATGCCAACGAGGTGCTCGGCTGGAAGGCTACATCATCGCTCGCCGACACGATGCGTTCGGCTTGGGCATGGCAGCAGAAACTCCGCGAGCGCGGTATAATGTAATCTATCCGATACAGACAGATACTATTCAGACTGATCCTGATATAATCAAGCAGCTCCGATGCCGGAAGGCATCGGAGCTGCTGTTTATAGTAATCTGTCTAATATCAGAACAGGCAGAGGATGAGGGCCTGGGCTGCGACTACACGCAGGAACATCGTGAGCGGATAGACGGTGGAGTAGGCTACCGCAGGAGCGTCACTGCCGGTCGAGTTGTTAGCGTAGGCGAGGGCAGGGGGATCGGTGCAACCGCCTGACACAAGACCCATAATGGTAAGGTAGTTGATCTTGTAGACACCGCGTGCGATGAACGATACGATCAGCAGCGGGACGATGGTGATGATAAAGCCCCAGATGACCCACCACATACCGGTGGTGTTGAACACTGTGTCGGCAAAACCTTTGCCTGAGGAGATACCTACGGAGGCGAGGAACAGACAGATGCCAAGCTCGCGCATCAGCAGTGAGGCCGACGATGATGTGTAGGTGACCAGCTTTAACTTGTAGCCGAAGCGGCTGATGAGGATGGCCACTACGAGCGGGCCGCCTGCAAGACCGAGTTTCATGCCGAATCCGACGTTGATCGAGCCGACGATGATACCGAACATGATGCCGACGAAGATGGTGATGAGGTTGGGCTGGTTGAGACGCTTCATCGAGTTGCCGAGACGGGTGGCGAGACGCTCGATGTCATTGGGGTCGCCGACGACCACGAGGCGGTCACCGACCTGAAGACGGAGCGAGGGTGATGCGATGAGGTCGACACCTGCACGGTTGACACGTGTGCAGTTGAGCGAGTAACCGGCGTGGAGACGGAGCGCGCCGAGGGGTACACCGTTGTATTTGCTCTGTGTCACGACGATGCGGCGTGAGAGCACGGTGCTCTGCACCTCTTCCCAGTCCATCTCTATCTCGTGGCCCACGACACCCTTGAACTTCATTTCGTCAGCGGGGGCGAGGACTACGATAATCTTGTCACCTACGTGCAGTACAGTCTTAGATGTGGGGATGATCACCTTGCCGTCGGCACCGAGCACTCGTGACACGACAAAGTCGCAATGGAGTATCTGATGGAGTTCGTAGAGTGATTTGCCGTCGATGAGACGGTTGGTGACCTCGAACGACATGATGAGAGGTTTCTGCTGGCTGCTCTCCATCTCGTCCTCGATGGCTTTGATCTCATCCTCGGTGTTGATGCGGAACACGGCCTTGAGTATGAGCATAGACATGATGATGCCGATAACGCCGAGAGGGTAGGCTGCGGCATAACCCATAGCCATGATATTGATAGCCTCGGTGGTGCCGGCTGTCTGCTGTGCCGCGGCGAGACCGGGGGTATTGGTGACCGCACCTGACATCACGCCGACCAGAGCCGAGATGTCAGTGCCACCGTCGATGTAGAAGATAGCCAGAACGATGGCGACGTTGAGTGCGATGATCAGGACTGCGAGGCAATTGAGCAGGACTCCGCCCTTCTTGAATGATGAGAAGAAGCCTGGACCTACCTGTATGCCTATGGCGAAGATGAACAGGATCAGACCGAACTCGCGAACGAACTTGAGGACCTCGCTATTGACTTCATAGCCGAAGTGTCCCATGATGATACCCACAAAGAGCACAAACGTGACACCGAGCGAAATGCCTCCGATCTTGATCTTCCCGAGGAAGATACCGGCGGCGATGACAAACGAGTACAGTACGAGTGTACTCGCAAGCTCAGTGTGGCCGGGGCCGATGAGATTAATTAACCATTCCATTGATTACGTTACTAAAATATATCAATCTTTTTTACAAATATTTCTAACGGGCAGGGAGAGTGGCCGGTCGTTTTCGGGGTGCAAAGTTACTACTATTTTGCTTAATAATGAAAAAATTCTTTAATAAATGTAGCGACTTGACGCGGCATATTATCGGAAAGTAATTCGGACCGTCAGGATGGAAAATGTCAACGCAGAGGGGGAATGAGTGAGGGAATGTGATTTTTTACGGCAAAAGACTTAGAGATTATCGAAATTTTCGTAATTTTGCATATCAAAATTGAATTTTTATCATAGAATTATGGATAAAGAGTTAGACTGGAGTAATCTGTCATTCGGTTATATTCCAACAGATTACAACGTCCGCTGCTACTACAGGGACGGCAAATGGGGCGAGATCGAGGTCTCGCAGAGCGAGGAGGTGAACCTCCATATAGCATCGACCTGTCTGCATTACGGACAGGAGATATTCGAAGGTCTGAAGGCATTCAGAGGCAAGGATGGCAAGATACGCATCTTCCGTCTGGAGGAGAACGCCCGCCGTCTGCAGGAATCGGCCAAGGGCATACTCATGGAGCCGCTGCCCGAGGAGCTGTTCAAGGAGATGGTGATCAAGGTGGTCAAGCTCAACGAACGCTTCGTGCCTCCGTACGGGTCAGGCGCGTCGCTCTATATCCGTCCTCTGGAGATCGGCATCTCTGCTCAGGTAGGTGTCAAGCCTGCTTCGGAGTATATGTTCATGATTCTTGTGACACCTGTAGGTCCGTATTTCAAGACCGGATTCAAACCGACTAATATCTGCATCATGCGTCAGTATGACCGCGTGGCCCCCAACGGCACAGGTCTGTGGAAGGTGGGTGGCAATTACGCTGCGTCGCTGACCGCCGGCGAGCATGCTCACGAGTTAGGCTATTCGGCTGTGCTGTATCTCGATCCTAAGGAGAAGAAGTATCTCGACGAGTGCGGCCCCGCCAACTTCATGGCCATCAAGGACGGTGTGTATATCACTCCCGCATCCAACTCTATCCTCCCCTCGATCACCAACAAGAGCCTGATGCAGCTGGCCGAGGATATGGGCATCAAGGTAGAGCGCCGTCACATCACCGTGGACGAGCTGGAAAGCCTTGACGAGGCTGCCGCAGTGGGTACCGCCGCAGTGGCATCGCCTGTAGGTGAGATCGATGACCTTGACACCGGCAAGAAGTATATCATATCAAAGGACGGCGAACCCGGACCTATCACTACACGCCTCTATGAGGCATTGAACGCTATCCGTCTCGGTGAGGCCGAGGATAAGCACGGATGGTGTACCATTGTGGAATAAGCCTTGACATTTCAGGAAATAATCGATAAGTATTACCCGCCGGGGAGTCTCCGGCGGGTAATCTATATGCGCCATTGTGAATCGGTGGCGCGGCTTGCGCTTGAGATAGCCGACCGTTGCGGTACGGATGTGGAGCGTGAGATGATATATGAGGCCGCGATGCTCCATGACATAGGTATCTGCCTGACGGATGCGCGTGACATAGGATGTGAGGGGAGTGAACCTTACATAATGCACGGCGTGCTGGGTGGTAAATTGCTGCGCGATCACGGGATGCCTGAGGAGTATGCCCGTGTGGCGGAGCGTCACACCGGTGCGGGAATCACCCGCGAGGATATAGTGTCACAGGGATTGCCTTTGCCTCCGGGTGACTATATGCCCCGGACGGTGTTGGAGCGACTGGTGTGTTATGCCGATAAGTTTTACTCCAAGGGTGGAGACATGAAGCGTAAGTCGCCGGATAGGGTAGAGGCCTCAATGGCGCGGATATCTCAGGCCACATTACAACGGTACCTGGCTCTTCGCGACGAATTCGGGCCGGTAACTGAGTAGGTATTGCTCTTCAAGGGGCAAAGACTATACACTAATTGAAAGAGGCAGACAACGGATTTCCGTTGTCTGCCTCTTCTGCTTCAAAACAATTTATTAAGGTAACTTATTATTTATATACAAGCTTTATGGGGACGGCATCTGATACTGTCGTTGCGTTAGCGTCGGCGTCTTCTTTCCTGAATTTGGCTATCGAGTTGTAGGCGTATTTGTTGAACGTAAGAGTAAAATAGTTGATGTCCCACGTGGCGTATGATTTCAGCTCGTCAGGGGTGCCGTCATCTTTCACTGCAAATACCGGCTGTTTGATCCAATAAAGAGCGCCGGGAGTGCGATAATGATTGTACACAATGGGGCGATAGGTGGTAGTGGCGGCAAACAGTACGGATGAGACGCCACCGTACGACAAGGTGCCGGAGCCAACCGCAGGCACACTTATACCACCTCCTCCGCCGACATGGCCTGCACTGCCGGCAGTACGTCTGCCCATTCCTAACCGGCCTATCGGGAACAGAACGTTTTTACCGTCGGAACTGTCGTAGGCGATGCATGCTCTGATGCCCATCGGGCCGGTCACGCCGGTGTTGTCGGGGTCAGAATATCCGTAGGCATCATCAACGGATATTGCTGTGCCTGTGGCTCCATCGGCATAGGCGATACCGAAACCGAAATCACACATGTCACGGAGATTCTCGTACTGCTGACTTGTCGGGACAGTGAGTCGCTTACCGGCCTGATAGTCGACCGTAGTCCATGTATCTGCCCAACCTATATTATATCTTGTCTCGGTTCCGCCATAATTACGCCAACCGTAGGCTTGTATGCTTGCCCAGCTGGCTATACTGTTCGTGGCAACGTTACCGCTTACGGATGTGACCGAGAGTGAGCTTACAGACTTAAGCCAGCCGGGATTGCCATCCTCGCGGATAGAATAGTTGTATTGACAGCGTTTGAGAAGAGATCCGATCGAGAGGGGACTGCGTGTGACGACGACATTGACATCTGACAGAGTCTTGGTCGTAAATTCGCCGGCTGTCGAGTATACCTGATAACAGCTCCAGTCAGTGCCGGCAAGAGTCACGGGTGCATCATAGCCCTGACGCACGTATATCATGTGATTGCATGTATAGTCGTGATACTCCACGAGGATGATGCCACAGCGTGTGGAGTTGGCGTTGGCACACTGTCCGATAGGCTCGTAGGCGAAAGATATATTTTCCGAGCCGGTAGAACCTGTGATGTATTTACCCTTCTCTTCGACTACTGTACCGTCAGGGCCGATAAGACGGATGAATTTATCATCAGTCTGTGCAAGAATCGATGCACGCCATGGGCCTTCGGATTGGAATGGCGTAAACTCTGTCGCAACCGCTGTATTGGTATTCCTGAGATGCATGAGAGTCACATCAAACCGGTCGGTTTTGTTCCACGCTCTGTAGATAGCCTTGGGATTCTCGACACGTCTCACCTGATAGATGGGCACGTCGCGATGGTCAACGTCCTTTTCATTGTCAGCAAGATCTTTGAATTTGACCTGCGTGCCATCCTGATCCCAGAGCGTAAACCGGACGATGGCACGACGCATGTAAGAAGAGTAAGGGTTGTTGCCTGTAAAGTCGGATGCCGCCACCATTTTCTTGGGGCGAGTGTACATGGGGATGCTCAGTGTGACGGATTCATCCGGATCACGGGTCACGGTGTACTGACCGTCAGAGGCGGTTCCCACCTCATATTGATTGGACGAGGGGTCATATAATCCTACGTTATACGTACCCTGCTCAAGTCTGTAAGCCGCATGAGCTACATTATGAGAGTTATAGTAATCTATCAATGCGTTGTTGTGAGCGGGGCCGTATTGCTGTGCTGCGTACGTCGGATCAGTCTCTTTAAGATCGGGAAACTCGATGTCACTATATTTTCCGTTGGACATCTCAGGCTTGCGCAGCGACAGGAAGCCGGCGAAATTTCTTTTCTCTCCGACATAATAAGGTGTTGACAGCACTCCACCTGTGACATCGTACTCAACTGCGCTCTTCATCCACGCAAAGCCGTTAATATCGCTGGCCGCGCCTACGGTAATGGGAGGGAATCCGTTGGAATCCTCATCGTATGCCCACCATGGGTTCTCGATAATCTCGGACTTGAGGGTGTAGCGAGCTGTGTTGGCGGCATCACCTGTGATTATGCGGACGGGGAAGCCAGATTCCTGACCGTAGAGGTATGATATGTAATACTGATCAGGGGTATAGAGGCTCGGCGTAGGCTCATTGTATGAGATGTGCCAGTCGGTCTCGTTGGCAAATCCGCGGAATTTCAGCGTCAGTTTGTAATGATAGTTGCGCTGCGCATCATAGTTGTATGTTATGTTTTTTCCGAGCATGAACCGGTATATGATCTTGCCGGAGCTCATCTTTTTGGTATTCTTGGACACGTAATATCCATTGACCTCGATGTATGTGCCGTACTTGATGCGGTCCTTGTAGTCGTTGGTGCCAAGCTCGTCCGGCTCATCGATGGAAGTGCCGGTCTCCTCGGGTATCTGCACCTTGTAATAGTCCTTCTGACCCTCGTAGTCACCCTGCATATTCTCGAAGAAGAAGAGGGACCTCGGGTCGTTATTGCTGTGAGCGGATGAGCCTTTCGTACCTGATGCCTTCTGGAGTTTTATCTGCCAGTCGTTGTAGTCGTCCGAGCCGTTGGAGTAGTCGATGGTCTCGCCGTCGGGAATAATCTCCACGGGGTTGACTTCAAGCTCGGGGTCGGCGGTATTATTCTTGCCGAGATAACAGCTGGCGGGGATGTCGTGGATAGTCACATCCTTGATGTAGACGGTGATGTTCTCCATGAGTTCGGAGGGGTCAAACGCTACGGTCACTTTCGATACGAGACGTTTGATCCAGGCATGGATGGGTACTGACTTGCTGTTGATGGCGATGACAGGAGCGTCAAAACCTGTCGAGGACTGGTTGTCGGCCGGGGTGAAGTAGCCGAACATCTCATCATTTTCCGCTATATCCGAGCGCCAGTCAAAGCGCATTGACTTCAATTGCTCCTCAGTGGCGCAGTCATCGTCGGTGAGTCCGGGCACGTTGGCCACAGCGTAAATCTTATAGCGTCCGTAAGGAAGGTCTTTGAGCGAAAAAGAGGCGTGGTCAGTCTTCTCACCGGTTGATGAAAAGTTACCGTTGGTCTTGCCGGTATTGCTGACCTCCTTGTCGGTCGGCTCGGCCGAGTTGCCTTGGGTGGTGAGCCGATAATCCTCCAGATCGTTACATACGATGCGGTCGTAAAATTCGGTGACTTCGCCGTTGACTTTGTATATGACAATCTGGAGATTGGATACGGGGCCGATGATGTCGCCGGCAGTACGGCTCTGGAGAGCAGGGGTGAGATTCTCGAACTCGACGGTGGCCTGAATGTCGGCCTGACCGTCGCCGAGGTCGGCACCGTAGCCTGCAAACGTGTCATCAACACATCCCTGAAGGATGCAGGCTGCGAACAGAACGGAAAAAAGATGTATATATCGTCTGAAATCTGACATCATAAGACTGTGTTAAAGTTTATTGGTGGTGGGAGGGATCAAGTTGCCCTCCTCGTCACGATTGAGACCGAAGTAAGGTTCAAGCAAGCATCCACGGTAGGGGACGACATCCACTGTGCATGTAAGGCCGTAGGTGGCACTCATCCTCACCAGGACGTGAGTGTTGCGCGGGAGCAGGGGGAGGTTGGGCAGCTGCCTGTAGTCATACCAGCTGCCTTCGAGGCTGTTGCCCTCGGCATCTGTCTCGCCGGCATCGAGCTTGACCCGCACGCGGAATGTCGAGCCTGATGACTCCATGAGATATACGGGGTCGTAGACGTAGGCAGTGGTCTTGGTGCCGTCAGCCTCGGTGATCTCGACGGGGGTCTTGCCCGTGAGGGTGAGTTCGAAGACGGATTTGTCCTGCGGATAGGCTGTGAACGAGGTGATGTTGCGGCCCGTGATGCCGTCGATGGTCTCGGCCGGCTCGTACTTGGCGGGGCTATAGACGGCACGGTTGGGCATGAAATACTGTACGGTCGACATGTTGTCGAGTCCGACGGTCACGGCCCGGACATCGTCAGCGAAGATGAAGGTGTATTTCACCGCCACGCGTGTGATGAAGAGCGTTTTGTGGATGTATCTCGACTCGTCCTCGGCCGGAGTTTCGAGTGTGATGTCGAATGACTCGTTCATCGGGATGTTCTGAGCGGAGGTGAAGAAGGGACGCTGACTGCCACGCGACAGGGTGGCGCTGTTGAGGGCATCCTCAGGGAATACGTCGCCTTTACCCAGATTGCTGTATATATTCCTGATGTTCTGATTGACGGCCTGATCGTTGGCTATGAGATAGATGCGCTTGTCACCGGGTTTGAGCTTGAAGGTCAGGTTTGATCCGACCGGTGAGCCGTCGCCGTCGAAATTGACGTATCTGTAGCCTTCGATTATATTGTTGTCGGGATTGAAAATGAAAATCTTAAGACTATTGAGCTTCTCGTTGTTGCGTTCGGGCAGCTCGAAGTAGTATGATCCGGCACGCGAACGCGATGACATGGAGGTGTTGTCTATCACCCCTACGTCAAGGGTCAGATATACGTCCGGCTGTTCACCGGCTATATCATCGTGCCATACGGTAGAATCGCTTCCGCATGATGTCATGGCCGTGAGCAGCGTTGCGGCAGCCATGATCATCAGTGAGCGATATGTCCTGTGCATCAACATAAAGTTATGTAAAAGTGTCCTGTGTTATGCTTCGATATTGTTAATTCTTACGCTCCAGTCATCGATCCATATAGTGACTGTGCCCCATCCGCCTGCGACTGAGTCGAGGAAAAGTGACAGTTCCCATTCGCTCTTGCGGTCGAGGAACTCCTGATTGCCCATCATGCCGTAGTTGTCGCTCTTGTAGAGCAAGAGGTATTTGACAAGTGGGATTGAGAGGACTACGCGTCCTGATGATTGCTGTTCGATGACGAGTCGTGCCGATGAGGAGATGACAAGCCGTGAGGTGGATAGCTCGGCATAGACGAATGAGGGGACTGTGCCGATCACGTCATCATCGGATGAGAGGCCGCCGATATTACCCTGGGTCCAGGGCCAGTAGGTGACTACGGGGGCGGGGAGGAGATTGTTGTCGTAATTGAACAGAGTATTGTCGTCCGTGATACGGAATGTGAAGTCGTCGGATGAGACGGGCGAGCCGTCGGCGTTGTGGAGGAGAATGCGGATGTTGTTGGTGTCCTTCATCATGTAGACGGTGACGGGGACGTATGCGTTATCAAAGTATCCAACGCTTGACACGACGTCGGCCTCGCCGTAGAAGAGCGGGTGCAGGTTGGGACCCACAGGCGAGGTGAGCAGGTCGGCATCAAGCTCGACGCGGCGGTCGGTGAGATTGCCGGTGGCGTTCTCAAACGAGAAGGATGCGTCGGGACATGCCATGCCGCCGTAGGCTACGACCTGATATGAGCCTTCGGGCAGGTCGATGTTCATGCGCCAGTTCTCGTCGGAGAGTTTCGAGCGGTCGGTCTCGGTAAGGGTGGTGACGTAGTGTCCGTCGGCGTCGTAGATGAAGACTGTCAGGCAATGTACCTGAGAGGGGAACGCGTTGGCATTCTCCATATTATAGTCATAGACAAAGCGTATGGCGAGTCCCTGTTCGCAGATTGGCTCATCATCATATATGACAGAGTTGCACGACGTAGAGAGCGCGGCCACACCTGCGAGCATGGTGGCGCAGAGACAGGTTGACAACTTACGTATGACTGTAAAATCCATTGTGGTTCAGTTTATTTTTTTTGTGTTGAGTCATGCCGGAGAATCTACCGACACGTGATAAGGGAGGGGAGAGGCAAAGGATACAGGACACCCGCCCGATGAGGCGGGCGTCCTATATATAATAATGTGTATCTATTCGAGCGGTATGATTAGAACTCGATGTTGTTGAGGCGAACAACCCAGGGAACGACGTTGCATGTGACGGTCAGATAGATGTCGTCAGTCTCGTCGGGGGTGTTGGGAGTGGGAGAGTCGGGGTCGTTGCCGGGCACGCGGGGATGGCCGAGCTGCTTGATGTTGGTGACAGCGAGTTTGTAGACGTTGTTACGCACTGTAGCAAACTCCATCACGCCCATTGTGCCGCTGAGGTTATTGTCGTTGTGGCGGTTCCAGTAGAAGTAGTAGCAGTAGTAGCCGGGGCCGTCAACTTCGTCGATGCTCGACTGGTAGATGGTGAATCCGCTGCCGGTGATGGCTTCCTGCATGGCCTTGAATAATGTGGGGTTATTCTGAGTGGCCGTGGTCCTGTGCCATTCGTTCCATTTGTAATCGGCGCAATCGGTGGACTCGGCGAGCTCGTCGGTGTAGGAGTATTCCTTACCGTCGTTATCCCTGATGGTGATGGTGCCCATACCACCCGAGCCGTAGACGGCTACATAGAGGGGCTCGGAACGGTTGATGTTGGTCACATCGATAGTGCCGTCAGCCTTGATATTGTAGTCGATAGAGTTGGCGATGGCTGACTCGACAACGTTGGGCCATGTGTAGTAGAGGCTGCCGTTGAGCGAGTAGAGGATGGGATCGGTGTTGGGGTTGCCGGTAAGGCCTCCGTTGGTGACTTTGTCATAGAAGTCCTTCATGTGCTCGTCGTTGCCGTTCGCACACTCCTGAGTGGGCACAAAGCGACCCTTGAAGATTATGCCGGTGGATATTCCGTTGCGCTGATTGACAGGTGCGCCGGGGATAACGTTTTCAGTGACATAGCGCCATACCTTGTAATCGCCGGGTGTGTGAGTATTGCCTTCGGCATCGGGGCCTTCGTAGAGGTCACCTGTGCCTTTGAGCACATCCTTGATCAGGTAGTTGGCCCATGCGTCATTGTTGTAATCGATGCTGTTGTCAGTCGGGTCGATTGTAAAGAATGAATAGTTGAAGTAGTTGGAGAATCCACTGGCAATGTTGCCGCTGAATCGGGTGGCGTAGGGACCAACGACATAGTTTGTACGGGTCTCGTTACCGCAGATGGTAGCGTTAGCGAGCTGTCCGTTAGCGCTGGTGCGGGGGAGATAGTAGAACGAGTTGGCCATGTTGGCGAGGAGGATACGGTTGAGCTCAACCTGAACGATTGTCTTCTGATCCCTGTTCTTGACTACGTCGTATGTGTTGGCGGGTGTACTGAGGGGCGAACCGTCCTTGAAGTCGAGACGAGCCACGGAGCGCTGCACCTTGACGGCGCCACGGCCGTTTGTGGCAGAGTTGTCCACCTCGGTGTCCTGACCGGCATTGTTGATGCCCGAGAAGTCGAAGGCTGTGGCGGCAGTCTTGTAGCTTTCCCATTCACCGATGGTCTTGGGGAGTTTACGTGTGGCGATCGACACGTTGTTCATCAGGAATGAATTGTTGCCCCAGATACCGGTGTTGACCGGGGTGCCGTTGCCACCTTCGCGTACCGAGCAAGTGTAGTTGAGCCATTCGGTGTTGCCGAGCTGGAGGCCTACGGTGTCATCCGTACCTAAGATATAGTTGGTGAGGTCGGATGTGGGGTTGCAGAACACGAATATGTTGACATACTGGTCGAAATCATCGGCCGAGTAATAGTCGTTGAGGTTGGTGCGCTGCAGTTTGGTAACAGTCTTGTAGCTGTTTTCGGTGGGGATCGGAGTTATATAGGTGTTGCCTGTAGCACGTCCGGCCACGATAAAACCGTTGTCGCTGCGACGAGCCACAACGATGAGCACGTTACCTACATAGTTTTCAACTTCCGAACCGACCTCGTTGCCGTCGTTGCTCTGACCGGGAGATACAGTGGATGAACGCGATCCTCCCGGAGTGGGCATCTTGACAGTGAGAGACATGTAGAAGCCATCGCCTACGGAGATCGTCGGATTGCCTGACGATGAGCCTTGGTCAATGACATTGTCATCCGAGCAAGATGTGAATCCTGTCATAGCTACAGCCATGAACAGGGCCATGAATGATTTGGGTGTTTTCATTAATTAAGTAATAATTAATATATTGATATGGTATATTGCAACTTTAGTTAGATTTCCACTATTTAACGTGTGTCCATTTCAGTCACGGTTAAACCCTGATAAAGAGGTTGAAATACACTGTCGCATTATAATGTAATCTATAAACAGAATCAATGTCTCTTTATAAGAGATACTTTCCCGGTGCAAAAGTAGTTACAATTTGTCTAATTACCTAATATTAGGTAAAATTTTTTCAGAAAAACGCACAAAATCTATAACTGTTGTCCGAGGGAGATGGAATGTGACTGTACTGTTATGATAAACGGTTAAACAATCGGTAATAAAAACAGGCCTTTGTGCTGTGATTATCAGTTTATTACGATTAGAGAGTATCTCTTATAAAGAGATATTGATTCTGTTTATAGATTTCATTATGATGGGACAGTGTATTTCAATCTCTTTATCAGGGTTTAATTGTGCCTGAAAAGGACACTTGTTGACGGCAATATGGAACATAATGACGCGTAATATGGAACACAATTATAGATAATCTAATCACTTATTAATTTTCCTAATGAAAAAGAATTTTCTTTACGGATCGATGGCATTAGGCCTTCTATGCGCAAGCTGTTCTTCCGATGAAATCATCGAAAACGGTGGTAGCCCATCGGCAGGTGCAGCAGATTCAGATCAGGCTTATTACGTAAGCATGAGGATCAGTGGGGATGTTTCGGGCACTGAATCGCGTGCCAGCAGTGTCAATGGTAATCCTGACGAAGGCACTAACGGTGACTTCGCTGACGGCACGGTGGAAGAAAACAAAGTAAGCACGGCTTATTTTGTATTCTATGACAATGACGGTAATGTCATCGGTGACGTGGTGCCGGTAGATCTGCCCGCACCTGACAAGGTAGCGGCCCCCGGTGGTACGGTAGACGTAAGCTACAAATCAGTGGTGCGTGTCGATGTCCGCAAGGGTGAGAGCAATCCCAGCCAGGTAATCTGTTATCTGAATCCCGTTAACCCGGGTTCGCTCAACCGCAATCTGGATGCAATCCAGACCGTGGCCCGCGAAAACTTCCGCAACGGTGACGGCAACTTCGCTATGAGTAACTCGGTGTTCTATCCTAACGGTACACAGCAGCCTCAGATCGCGACAGTGATTCCCTCAACCCAGCTGTACAAGTCGGAGACCGAGGCTAAGGCTGCGGCTGACGCTAACGACTGCGTGTCGATCTATGTGGAGCGCTATGCGGCCAAGCTTAAATTCAATGCCGTAGAACCTGAGGCGTATCAGACCGCGACCCGCGTGTATACCGCCACAGATACGTATACCGCCAATCCGGTGGTCCTGAGTTTCAAGCCTCAGAAGTGGGCACTCAATGCCGAGTCAAAGTCGACCTACGTCATCAAGTCGCTGCGCGAGGAGTCGACCGACGGTCAGATCCTCCCCAACAACTATACTTACAATACCCTTAACGGCCGTATCAACGCCGCATACGGTGCTGACGGTAATTCGGTCAATGTAGGTACGGCGCTCGGTAACGGTCAGTGGGTGTGGAACAATGCGGCCTACCACCGTTCTTACTGGGGTATGTCACCGGCGTTCTACACCAGCAAGTATCCCGAGGTGTCATCCGATCTGGAGGATCTGGAGGTTAATCAGATCTACTGGTCATACAATCAGGTGCTCAACGGAACCAATGCGTCAGGCAACCCTATCGGTAAGACGAATAACACTACCCACTACTTCAAGGAGACTACCGTGGGCTACAATGCTCTCAACAGCACCAACCCTGCCGCAGCCGTGGCTTCGGTAATCTATGTGGGCAGCTATGAACTCACCGTGAACGGTACGCCCGTACCTGCAGGTACAGGTTTCTACTCTTACCTTAACGGTCCTGTGACCATCGATGGCGAAGAGGTAGACCGTCCCTATATCTATTTCAACGGCGCTGACATCACCTCAGGTAAGGTAAGCGGTGGCGAAAGCATGCTGAAGCGTTTCCTCATCCGCGCCAATATTATCGTAAAGAAGAATGCCGAGGGTGAGTTCGTACCCTACTCAGTGTTCAATCAGGCGGACCTGAACAAACTCACCAATATATTTGAGGTGGCCGAGATCTCCAAGGAGGTTAAGCAGGCTTACGACGGTAATAACAATACCGAGCTGAAACTTCAGGCTAACTCGCGTACACTCCAGCTCAAGAAGGGCGTTACTTCCACAGACCTCGCTGACATCTACATCCTGTCGGCTAACGGCTATAATACCATCACCACAAACGCTACTTCGGGCGAGGGTGAGATCACTCTGACCGAGGCCAATGTGGCCCTGATGCGTCAGGTGGGCCTCTCGTACTATTACAATGCCGGTCACGCTTACTTCAATATCCCTGTCAAGCACCTCGGCTGGTACCGTACCGCCAACAAGCAGAAGGATGATGCCACTATCAACTGGAACATCGTGCGCGTAGGCGACTTCGGTGTGGTACGTAATCACTCTTACTCGATCCAGGTTAACAATATCCTCGGTCTTGCCTCGGGTATCGGCAACGATGATACTCCCATTGTTCCCCCGGTAACTCCCGATAACCTCTTCATGGCTTATACAGTCAATATACTTAGATGGGCCGTTGTACCCGTGCAGAACGTTGACCTCTAATATTCCCTCTCAGGCCTGTGGTTCCCGACTCGGGAACTGCATGCCCGACCGCTAATAATATCATCCCGGAGGGCTGTCCTGCCCTCCGGGGTAATATAAAAATTCTTTACTGCAAGATCGATTCTTGCATTCAACAACCAATCAAGCATTTATCCGGTTTATGCTTATTCACAATCTCAGCGACAAAGTTCGATTTATGACGTTCGCCTGCCTGACAGGTGTGGCATTATCAGGGTGTTCTATTATTGAAGATGATCTTGAACCGTGCCCCGCAGGGCTACAGTTGCAGTTTGTCTTCGACTATAACCTGCTTCAAGCGGATGCATTTGCCAGTCAGGTAAAAAGTGTAAACGTATGGGCGTTTGACAAGTCGTCAGGCGCGTGCGTGTGGAGCGGGTCCGAATCAGGTGATGCGCTCGCCCGGCCGGGCTACATCATGGTGACACCTTTGCCCGAGGGTACGTACGACTTTGTGGTGTGGGGTGGTCTGCATGATAACGCTGACTTTGAGCTCGCAACGTATGCACCCGTGAGCAAGCAGGAGCTGGAAGTAAAACTTAAAACCTCGTCATCGGACGGCCTGAACATCAGCTCCTCGCATTTCAAGGGTCTGTTTCACGGCTACGTTCAGGACGTGAACTATGAAGTTGACCCGCAGGCGCCGTCGGTCCGGACGGTGACTGTCCCCCTAATCAAGGACACAAACGACATCGCCGTGATGCTGCAGAACATCAACGGACATTCACTTAACGCAGACGACTTTACAGTAAAATTCTCGTATGCCGACTCATGGTTGGCATGGGACAACAGCGTGATGAGCGCATCACCGCTTGTGACATATACCCCCTGGAGTTCGCTTTACGGTCAGACCACCGTCACCCCTTTGTCAAAGGCCGGTGATGAGGATGACGACAACGTGGCACGCACCACCCTCCTTTATGAAATCTCCGTCAGCCGTCTTATCAAAGGTGGCGACGCATATCTCGACGTTATACGTAACGACGATAATAAAACCATCATACACGTACCTCTCATCGAGTTTTTCCTGCTCGAAAAGGGTAACCGTTACAATCAGTTCGGCGAGCAGGAATACCTTGACCGCCGTGACGATTACTCGGCCCTCTTCTTCCTGAACGATCAGAGTGACTGGTATGTGGCCGGTGGCATCTATATCAATAATTGGGTCATCGTGCCCCCTCAGACTGACAACATCTGATTTATCCCCTCCCCATCATTGATTTAACTGATGAAACCATATATTCATATCATTCTCACATCGTTGCTCCTGGCATCATGCTCGTTGGTGGATGAACCTGTTGAGAATTGTTACGATACGGATTCCGACGGTAATGTCATGCTCAGTTTCCGTATGCTGACACCCGCCGTCGATTCACGGTCGCGCGCTGATGACCAAAATCATGACGAGGTGGACAGCGAATATCTCCGTTTCGAGGACGGTATTGACATGAGCGACATAGGTATGTTCGTATTCGCCAAGATGGCTAACGCCGCAGGTAATGAAAAACTGGTGCTGAGGGTCACTGACTTCCCGACAGGAAGCGGGGCTGAAAACGTTCAGGTGTCAGGCGGTGCCGGATCATATACGGTCAACATTACGTTTGGCAGAACTCAGCTCGCATCCCTTCTCGGCCGTGAACTTGAGCCTAACGGTGCCGAGATGGTGCAGTTTCGTATCCTCATGGTGGCTAACAGTTCCGACCGGGCTGCAATTGCCTCAGGCCGTCTGAATGAGATAACCGGCGACACTTACACAGCGGTCATAAATCAGCTCGAACCGTGGATTTACTCTATGAGCGACCTGTGTAATTTTAACCCGGCCGTTGTGGATCAATCACCCATGTCAGGTATGGTTACGGACTTATATCCGGGTGATAGGAAGTGTATGCCTATGTTCGGCACCAACACGTTTCGCGTGTCACAGCGCTCGCTGTGCAACAGCACCGAGTTGGGACGTGCCTATCTCGGTGAGATGGATATGCTCCGCTCTCTGGCCAAAATCCGCCTTATCGACAATATCTCGAATAAGAATGAGGCCGGTTATCCTAAAATCATCTCTGCCGATCTGGTGGGCACGCAACAGGCCATTCATATACTCCCGTACGGCGCCCTAACATATATCAACGCTACTCAGGTGCATACTCCTGTCATCGCTGATACGGACTTGGAGAGTGAAAACACAGTCAACTCGGCATACGGTCTCGGCATCATTCCCGCATCATGGACCGACATTCCGGCTCAGAGCCGAAAGGGGAATATCTTTGTAGGCTATGCGCCTGAAATGTCAATACGGACAACCGATGCACAGACGGGGGAGGGGCTTCCGGCCTATCGCATCAACATAGCGCTCTCCCGAAAAGCTGACGGCACCGAAGTGACCCGTGAATACATTGTGCCCATGACAGGGTATGAGGATAATTCTTTAAACTTCGGTGATTATATTCTCCGTAACCATATCTATACACTATCGATCAACAGTGTTGCCAACTCACTTGTCACATTTAATGTGGCAGTCAAAGAATGGAGGACAATTGACTACGAATATGAATATTAATTTCCGCTATATCATCATTTCCCTCGCCGTCCTGCTCGGACTCTGCACGGCTTGTTCCGATGAAGCGTCGGACGGCGGTCTCATGCCGGATACGCATGAAGGTCTGACACTGTATGTGCCGGCGGCTAACCGTTTCAACTCACGTGCCATCGGCGACAACAGCGATGAACTCATTTATACATCCCTGTTTCTGTTCGCTTTTCCCGAGTCGGGTTCTCCGCAGATCATCTCACTGACGACCGATAACAGCCCTCTTGATTTCGTAGAGACATACAGGCGGTATCCCATTGACCTTGAACAGGGTAAATACCGTTTCTTTGTCGTGGCAAATATCTTTGATGCTGATGCCGATGTCACGACACTCCCTCAGACCGAGGCGGCACTGCGTGATGAGATAATCACGTATACGGCTGAATATAATTGTCTTATTCCTGACAAAGGTCTCCCGATGTCAGGTGTGCACACCGATTTCTTCGCTGTGACACCCGATGGCGTGACGCAGTCCATGACTGACAACGAGCCGTTTGATTATACCGGTGAAGCGGCATCCATATATGCCGTTATGACATTTGCATGCGCTAAGGTGACGATAATTCCGCAGGATATTGACGGACTTCCGGTCCGTATAGCAGGTGTGGAGTTCGGAAATCTTTCGCAGAGCGAGCCACTGTTATATCTCAATCAGGATTACAACTACGGAACACTGCCGTCAGTCACTCCTGACATGAACGGTTACGATAACGCTGACCCGACACCCGAGGCGGTAACGTTTTACATACCCGAACGTTACGTATCCGAAGCCGCTCAAGGCTCATATATGACTTTCAATATAGGCGATAAGGATATAACACTACCTCTCGGCGAGATAGCCGATACGGAGCCGGGCGAGGTACTGCCTGCTCCGGCCATCGATGATGTCAGGATGATACGCCGTGGCACGCACTACCGCTACACCCTTGTTACGTCCGACAGGATCGATCTCGTTGTCACTGACTGGACGTCCGAACTCATCGCTGCTACACTCAACGGCCCGGTATTCCTGCACGTTGAGAAGCAGGTCTATGAGGTGACAGCCGGTGTCGTGACATCAATCTGGTATGATTCTGATGCTGATGACGTGCATGTCAAGTCTCCCAAATATAGTTTCGGTGGACAGGATTATGACCTTTTCGAATATTCGATCGATGCCTCGCAGGACTCGATCCGCGTGTGGGTAAATCCCGCTATTCCGGTAAAGGAATACGAGGAGATAAAGCGCAGTGTCCGAGACGGTGAAGGTAAATATGACTATATTCATATCATAGCCGGTAATATAAATAAGAAAATAACCATTTATCCTCTGAATCTGGATAATTATTTTGAGGTAGATCCCACATCTGTTACCATCAATGTGAGACTTCGTGTAGCTTCAGGTGAGTATCAGGGAGAACTGCCCGTAAACATCCATACCAACTATCCGAAGGTGATGGTCGCCCTTGCTGACGGATGGGATAATCTTCCGGCCGATGATTTCCGTACTCCTGAGGATTTTGCCATAAAAATCCGCAAATGGAATGCGAACACAAATGAGTTTTCAGATCAGGTGACAAGAGGAAATCCCGTAACAGTGGATGTTAACGGAGACTTCACATACGCTGTGTCATTCCGCGGTCTGAACTCAGGTCTTGAAACCTGGACTGAAAACCGAACATTGACCTTTACAATCACCCCGATTGATGAGAACGGAAATCTTGTTGAAGGCAAGCGGGAGACCGTCACCATAAACGTGATTCCGACCCTGTCGGATTATACGATTTACTTCAAGGCTGACGGGTGGGATAATCCTCATATCTACGTATATCAATGCTTGGAGTTCCCCGCGGATTACGAAGGTACATGGCAGAATAAACCATTGGCTGACCAGCCTATCGGTTACAGATGGACAGGCGGAGACGGAACAGTGTATAAAGACTCCGCTCTTGAATATTCATTCACCGGAAAGATTACATTCCGTGGATGGGGATGGCCCTACAATTTCAATACCATATACAATCCGGGAGGATCACCCAAATCGGATTTAGGCAACTTAATCAGAGATACCGGGTTGTACATGTTTGATGATGGTAACGACATGACTTGGAGACCGTCAGAGAGAATTTCCAATTTACGGTACAATAAGGAAATAGATTACTGTAAGGATTTCCGCAATGGTGTGGAGTGCGGTGATTGCAGAGGCGGTAACAATAACCCTCAATGGCCAGGTATCGGTATGAAAAGAGACGCAGACGGTTGGTTCTATTTTGAACTGACAGATATAGCTGAGCCCGGTAAAACCCTCATCATGTTTGCCAACGGGCATTTCGGAGACGCCAACAGACGTTTCCCGAAAGATAATGAGGTGGGTATACCACTGTTCGATTTCCCTCAACGAAAGGGTTGGCTGAAGTTTAATCAAAATGCTGACGATCGCGTTGGTAATCAGTTTGTCGCTGAGAAACCTGAATAACTTGGAGGTTTAAAATTGAAAAAACAATGCTTAGGAAAATATTTGTAATCATATCAGTAATTGCTGTCCTCATAGCCTCATCATGCTCTGACGATCTCAGTGTGCCGCAATTGAATGGTATCGGACCGGATGGAGAGGTAGTGCTGACTTTTGATGTTCCGGCTCTGACGATGGTCAAGTCCCGTGCCACTGATCCTGAATTTCAGGTTGACGACATCTGTGTGCTTATTTATACGGCAGAAGACGCATTGCCCGCGCAGTATGAACATATCTATGCGGCCTCAGGCTTGAATGGGAATAACAACAAGCTGACAGAGCTATCTGACAATAAATTACAGTTGTCGTTCAAGCTTGATAAAGAACTGAGGAACAGTAATCTCACTTATTATTTCATCGCTAATCCCGGCAATGAAGATGATGTGCTTAAAGGTCTTACCATCGCAGGGCTGAAGGCATATTCCGTAGGATACGTCAGCCGGTCCGAGAATCTTACGATGTGTGCAACGACGGTTAGCGATGGTGGTGTTATCCGGGATTCTCCAGTGCCTCTATACCGAAATGCGGCAAAGATAACCGTGACCACAGGAGATGATGAAAATTCCACACCGAGACCCTTTCAGGTGTTTGGCACGGCCGATGAGAGTGTATTACTGGCCGGTATTGAGCAGAGTCTTTCCGCTGCAAAAAAAGTAGAATCCTTCCCGGATGACATACAGGATACTGATGCCTCATACTGCCATCCTACCCGGAATGTCACAAATACCAACGCCATTCTTGGAAATATTTATGTCATTACCAAAGCCGCTTTCCAAGGTAAGGAATATTATTACCGCATGGATTTCTGCAATAAGACGGATGGTGCCGTAGCCTTCCTTAATGAGGAATCAAACCATTGGTATAAGTTCATCATTAAGGATGTCAAAGGTGCCGGCTATGCTACTGCAGAGGAGGCTTCGCTGCACCCGGCTTCAGACATAGTATATGAGATTCATGACCATTCCCCGGTCTCTTACAACATGATCAGTGATGGCATACGGGAACTCGGCGTAAGCCATAAAATCAATTATGAAGGTATTGATGAAGCTTATCTTTATATCAAGGTATTCTCTAAGATCGATGAAGATATGACGGATCCGATAACGGACCTGACATATACTTCTGATGCGGCATGGCTCTCGTTTGGAGAAATTGAGGAGGTCACCGGTGATGAATACCTCGGATCTGATATAGGGGATGATATGAATGACAGAGGACGAATCTATCGCATACCATTGGATTTTGCCGTAGGTTCAGGTAATATCAGCACAGACATTGCCGTGAAGTGGATGGGGTTGGAGCGAATAGTCCCCGTAGAGTTAAATCTCCCGTTCAATGGATCTCGGTTATCCTCGGCTTCTCTGACCATCAACTACAACGGCGGCACCAGGTTTGACGACTATTGGGCATTTCTGTCAAGCACTGACAATGGTAATGTCGCAGGCTCACCTCTTCTGTGGGGAGTTCAGGAAGACGAGAACAACGGCAAGGTCCGCAATCAGGGATTTCATTTTCCCGTAATGTATGGCGAAGGGGGCAATCTTGCCACTTATACCTACACTTTGGTGTTTGATAAAGATGAAAAGTTCAATAATATCAAAGACGTAGTCGTCAATTGCACGGACAATAATGTGACGATCACAAACTATGGTGACAACAAGACCTTTACCATTACCCGAAACAATAATGATCAGTATAAATACTCGGTCGTACAATCGCGAAAACGTAACGTGCAACTTTCTAAAACGAAACGTGCATTTTGTTCGCTCATCTTTTAGTGTTTAATAGTTTGATTTCCAATATAATATTGCTATTTACATTAATTTTTATGTTACCAGCGGAACAAAGGGGGGGGAATTTAAGCGAACAAATTGTAATATATTAAATATTAGACTATTGTCTTTTTAATACTTATTTGCGAACAACTTAAAAAAAACGAAACGAGCATTATTTCACCCCCTCAAATGTTAAAAATAGGCGCGGCGGTCATAGTGTTAAATGAACCGCCGCGCCGCGTTTGCATGTCGTAGGAATTAGTCTAACTTCATTTTCAAATAAGCCAAAAAACTTGCATAGCAAATCCCCATTTGTGGCTCAATGTATCGCCGCCAAACTGCTTTTAAGCTCTTTGACTGATTGCCCTCTTCGTAGTGTTTAGCGGCTATTTCTTGCGCTCTCCGGGCACGTGTCTTTGTGCTTATGTGCATAGGGGTTATTTGCTTTATTCTGTTACTACATCGCTGACAATCGCGCCTATACCTTTGCCACGGATAGGCAGGGCGACAAATCGCTTGTCGAAGCCTACAATCGTGCCGCGCTCTTTGGGGTCGTCTTCGCTCTTATACATATAGATGTCGCCGTCTGCTTTCATCACCTCTTTAGCGTAGAAAGCCACGGAAGCAAATTGCGCCGTTGCGTCCTCTCCAAAAGGAACTTTTGTTAATACACCTTTGACGGCTTTATAACACGGCATTTGCGCGAACTGATAGCACCCGAACCCGGCGAACTGGTGCGGCTCTCCGTCCCTTATGTCGGTGAGGTCTTTGAATAGCTTTATATCCTCCAGAAGCAAGTCGCTGACGTGCTTAGGGTGCAAAATGATATAGCGCTCCTCAATAGGGATTCCGGCTTCATCAAAACGCTCTTTAAGCGTCAGAATATCGGCAAAAGTCAGACGGCGGCGACCATTGACGGGCGCGCCCGTTGTGAGTATAACCGGGGTGTCGGTTGTGTCGGTCTTGGGGGCGTAGGCGTGAGCCGCTTTCATCGCCACGCTCTTACGAAGTGTTGCGCGGTGCTGTCCGATCACGCTCTCCAGCTTGTTATAACTGTATTCTATCGCGTCCGGGCGGCGTATAAGCGTGTTTTCTGTTTCAAACTTTGCGAGGGGGATTTCGTTGTCATCATCCTCGCGCTCAACCACCTTTATAGGGTAGGTTGTATTGTCGACCAATACTTTGGGATCAATACCAGCCGCCGGAATGTGCAAGCGGTTGTTATCCACGAACTCGGAGTAATTGACAACCTTTGTTAAGAAGCTGTCATCGGGGTAAAATCCCGATAAAATCTGATTAATCCATATTTCTTTGTTAAGTGCCATTACGGTAATATGTTAATTTGGGTAGTTTCATTCCTTCTTTAATACGATCTTCTCTATCTCTTTGACGTGTTGCGCTCTTGGCTTCCTCTAATTTTTGCGCGTAAAATTCGGGGTGCTCGCGCAAATATTCCGGGTTATTCTTTCGATACCATTCCAGCGAGTGCGCCCCTACGTCCTCGCCCATTTCGGCTTTTACCAACCGGGCGTATAACTCGGGGGCGTTCTCCAGCTCTTGCGGTGCAAACTTGCGGTAATCGTCAAGTGTCCATCGTGAGCGATCAGAGTATGCCGCACCGCCGTGTATTAACTCCGTCGGCTTCGCCATGGGGCGCAACGTGAACAATACCTCGCCTAACATCTTTGCGCCTATTTTTGCGCCTATACGCTCGTAAACACCACGCTCACACCCTAATAATTTACGCTTCCTTTGTGCATCATCTATAAGTCGGGTAATTTCGCCCGATTGTGCCGCGCCTTGTGTTTTTACGAAGTCCCGGAACGCCGCCCGGTTGCCACGTGCCAAAGCTATGAACGTGCCACGCTGTCCGCCGTCAATATATCCGCGCATAATTGCGTCGTCAACGGCTTCCTCGGGCGTTTCTCGCCCCTCTAAAAGCGTTTTAACGGCTCGGATAACATCTTCATCACTTGCAGTGCTTGAAAGGCTCAGAAGCGAAATTAAAGCCGTTTTAAGGTCTTGCGGCGCTTCCTCCTCTAAGTCAGTCAGCCGATAGACGTAACCGCCGGAACGGTGCATCAGCTTAACGGCGTTACTATTGCTTGGAATATCCACGACCGAAACTTCAATTAAACGGCATTTAACTACTGTTTCAACACCGTTTAAATACTCTTTCTTTATTGCCTCTATACCGATAGACACGGCGCGGAGGAAACCGCCCTCCACTTGCTTTTTAACTTGCGCCCCTAACTCGGTGTTATCATCGAACACGGCATCGGCTAAAAGCCGTTTTTCTTCCTTGCGGATATTCTCCCAGCGTCCTATGACATTGCCGTCCCGGTTGTGCATGTAGAGCATTACCGGGTTGCGCTCAAATACGCTTGTGTCTATACCCTCGGTCAATACAACAAAACCGCGACTATTTACGGACTCATCACTTAACACAAAGGTTATAGGCTTGTTATCTTCTTTTTCTTTGCTCATTTAGTTGTATTTGTTTTGTTGTTGCAAAGGTACGACCACGCCCCACCAGGCGCAAATAGAGTGTAAAAGATTTACACTTTTTTTGTGCAAATCTTTTTAATACGCCAATTTTGCCCCCGGAAATTTTGCCGGGTTAGATTATTTAGTTACTTTTGCAACATCCTAAAATACTTATGTTATGAACACTTTAGACAATACATTAAAACGGTATTTGCGACCTATGGTGCGGAGCGCGGAAACGCCCCGACGCTTTTACATAAGTAAGCGTAGGACACCTAAGGGTCGCTATTTTTTCAACTTCCTAAAATACTTATGTTATGAGCAATTTAATTAACGCTCCGTTAGTGGTAAAAAAAGCCGCTGACTATGACCTTGACGAACTCATTGAGTTGTTTGTCTGTGACAGTACCCCAGAACAGATTCGCCGCGAACTTCAAACCCTCTATTTCCTCATCGTGAACTATTTCGGCAAAGGTGAGGAGATATTAAGCGGCTATTATGCTGACGCGCTTTTTACCCTCCAAAACATTATCGAAGCCGTGGAAAACATGAACGATAACCCCGGAGGAGCGCGCTTATCAATCATCGCAAAATAAAACACCTACCACGCGGCGGCGGTTGTCCTTTGTTGCACATCGCCGCCGCGCTTATCATAAACATAATAACGCTAAAATACTGAATGAAATTTAAAGAAGTTATATTACACCTTTTAGATCACGGAGTTTTTACCCCGAAAGAAACAAAGGAAATAGCCTCTTTTGTAGGTTGTTCAGAACGTTATATCCAAAAGGTTATTAAGGAATTTAACCTGCCTAAGCCTGATAATCATCCAACTGTTGAAACCTATATAAAAGCCATTTTAAGCGGTTTAGACTCTAAACAAAAGATTGCCGATTTCTTTGGTATCAATAGGCGGTCGTTATTGCGCTTTGAAAATAAGAATATTTCAATAAAGAAAATAAGCCGTTATTTATACATCGCCGGGATAGACCTAAAAACAATTTGCCATTTATATCGGCTTTCAGAAGAAGAAACGGCAGCACTTCAGGAACTCCCCACAATAGCCGGGGTAAAAAATGATCTGAAGACTATTAGCGCGATACTCCACCCCTTTAAAACGTCATGCAAAGATATAGACACCAAACACGCAAATGTTAATAAAATTCTTTGGAGTCTTTAAAAGTTGTTCGCTTTGTCCCATTTTTTGTATATCCAACTCGGTTTTAAAAACGAAACGTACACACAAATTTTATAATAATCTACATATTAGCCACTTAAAATAACCACAAAACACCGTTAAACCCATTTAACGGTGTCCCATTACTCAAATTTGGCTTTTAGAGTGTGTCTCATTTTTCAAATTTGCTTTTAGATAGCCCCAACCGTTTAAAAGCCGTTTAATCAACATTCACACGATTAAACGATTTTTTGTATATCTCCAAATATCAACGTATTAGCCAGCCAATAAGCGTTTGTCAGCCGTTTAAAATTAAAGTAAAATTCAACTTGATTAAAGCTAAATTCAACTAAAACACAATCGAAACACCCCGAAAATTAAACCTAAATTCAAGCAAATTAAACTTTTTCAAATCAGCGACTTAACGCCAATCATCACCACGTCAGCGCGTTATGTCCCCAAAATTGTGCACGCTTCGTTTTGACGCCCATAGTCGGCAAGATAAATTTTTTATTCACATTCAACGATGGTACGTCGGAAATATATTTCTTTGACACGTACCATACAGGATTTTTCCATAAGGATGACAATGAATATCGTCTTGATATAACAGGTGTAGATCCTGATTATTACTACTACGAGGTGGTGCCTGTAGAGGTCGACGGTAAACCTCGCTATATGCTCGACCGCAACCTCACGGCCAAGTCTGCTCAGGATTATATCCGTGGTGTGAACGGCGACGAAGTCAAAGGCACCGTGAAGGCTGCCGGCGGATACTATTATGTCGCTCATCAGGAGACACAATATGAGGATCCGGTGATGTATAATGTATCTCCTCCGGGCTACAGCATTCCAAACAAAAACGAATGGGGCTCAATACGCACATCCTCTTCATTCCATACTGAATATGATGGAAGTCTGTATCCTGCATATTATGAAACATCCGTAGGGTTAGTATACTTCCCGAAAGCGATGATGTATCAGGGCGGTAACCTTACCGGCGAGGGCCGTTCGGGATACTATTGGACAAGCACGGCCTCAACAGCAACGGAGAAAGACGAAATCGGCAAATGGCTTAATATGCTTGTTATGGCCGGAAGTACCACCACCTATTACAACGGTCATGTCTATGATCCCAACAATAGGGATTTAACGTATGGTTGTTCGGTAAGGTGTATCAACAGATCAAGTGAAGCGGAAGGATTGGCAAAAAGAACTCACTTCATGGTGGCCGGAGCGACACATGTGTATATGTACATCGAGGATGAAGACGGCAACCGTACCTCGCCGACCACATGGCCGGGACAGTCTCTGTTTAATTTCGCTACGGCATCCACATCCAATTGGATGGGTTTTGAATATTCATCTTCTCAATTCTATCCTGAGGACATGTATGTAATCTTCAATTTTGTGGATCAAAACGGTGTAATCTGGACTTTCAGCAAGGGAAAGGACGGCAACACCGAGTATACCGCCAATATGGCTCCAACCTCATGCTCCGGCTGGAGGGTGACCGGCGACAGGACTGACGCTATCCGACCTTCAGGCAATATAACGGCAGACGGCACTCACCTTACTCCCGCACAAGAGACTGCCTTAGGAAACTGGTGGCAATGCGACAAGGATAGAATGACAGTGCACGACTATACGCGTGGCGATGTATACCTATATCTGATTGGTGACGTTTTCCCGGATAAGCCTGACTGGACCCCTAATGACGGTGTCCCTGTCAAGGCATCGGAAGATAATGTTGACGTATTTATTTATGAAGGCAGACTGGTAACCAAGTCGGGAAGTAATACGTTTAAGGCCTACTGGAATAATTCTACGCCTGACGCAGAACAATTCTGGGCACAGCCGTTCTTTAGACCGGGCGTGAGAAACGATGGTGATAATTACCTGATTCCAACGAATCAATCTGTAACTATCCCTATGATGGAAAGTGCCATTACAGAATATATCAACAGGCCTGACTATAAATGGCGAATAACGGCGAGTGGCAATTACAGACTCACCTTTAATATACAGAATATGACATTCACGTCGGAATATTTAGGAATTTAAGAGGCTTGAAAATAGAAGAACGAGAGACTGACTGACAGCAACGTGTTAGCCGGTCTCTCGTTTAATAATGGGATTCTAATCGTGCGTAAATTTACGTGCGTAAATTTATTCGTATCGGATAGCTTCGATTGGGTCGAGGTTAGAGGCTTTGCGGGCCGGATACCAGCCGAAGAATATGCCGGTGACGGTGCAGACGGCAAACGATAGCACTACCGAGTAAGCCTGTATATATACCGGCCAGTTGGCTATGATCGTGACGAGCCACGATGCGATTACGCCAAGCAGTATACCGATGATGCCACCGGTGACGCTGATGATGATAGCCTCGATGAGGAACTGTGACAGGATGTCGATGGAGCGTGCGCCGATCGACATTCTCAGACCGATCTCGCGTGTGCGCTCGGTGACGGAGACATACATGATGTTCATAATGCCGATGCCGCCCACCAGAAGCGAGATGCCGGCGATACATGCGAGCAGGACTGTCATCATGTCAGAGGTCGAGTTCATCATCTCGCTGAGTTCCTGTTGCGAACGTATCTGGAAATCATCGTCAACGCCTTCCTTCAGGCGATGATTCTCACGCAGCACTTCAGTGATTGCTTCGATAGTCTCGTCGGTATGCTCCTCGTCCACTGCACTCGCAAACAGTCCCTGAAGGTAGTCGATGGCGAGAATGCGTTTCATAACGGTAGTGTAGGGGGCGAGCACTACATCATCCTGATCCTGACCCATCGAGTTGGTACCCTTTGATTCGAGCACGCCGATTACCGTCATCGGTATTTTGCCGAAGCGTACCACTTTGCCTATCGGGTCCTGACCGTCGGGGAATAGGTTGTCGACAACGGTTTTGCCGAGGACACATACCTTGGCGGCAGACTTTATGTCCTGGTCGGTAAAGATCGTGCCGTCCTTGACCTTGAGTTTGCGTATGTCAAGATATTCGGGAGTGATGCCGTAGACTGTCGACGGATAGTTGTTGTTGCCGTTGACAAACTGTCCGCCCGAGTTGACAGACGGCGATATGGCTGCTATGCCCGGTAGATCACGCAGTGACTCATAGTCCTCGACCTTGATGGTCTGCATGTCGTCTGCACTCTGACGCACACCTCCACGCTGCATATTGCCTGGGTGTATCATTATCATGTTCGATCCCATCTCTGAGATCTGTGCCTTGATGCTGTTTTTCGAGCCTTGGCCGATAGCGAGCATGGTGATGACTGACGCGACGCCGATGATGATGCCGAGCATCGTGAGAAAACATCTCAGCTTATTGTTATTGAGAGCTTTCAGCGCTATTTTCAGTAGGTTGACAAACTTCATATCAGTCGTTATCTGTTGGGAGTGATTCGTAAGCCTCGCGTGCTGATGCGGGTGAGGGGTTGAGAGTGTCCGAGACGATCTTGCCGTCACGCAGCACTATGTTACGCGAGGAGTAGAGCGCAAGGTCGGGATTGTGCGTGACGAAGATAATCGTACGTCCGCGCCGGTGCAGATCCTGAAACAGGGTGAGGATGCTGAACGATGTGCGTGTGTCAAGATTACCTGTGGCCTCGTCGGCAAGGATAATGACCGGGTCGTTGACAAGCGCTCGGGCTATGGCCACACGTTGCTGCTGACCGCCCGACATCTGATTGCTCTTGTGGTACAACCGATTGTGCAGCCCTACGGCTTCAAGGGCCTTGACTGCGCGCTCGCGGCGCTCCTTGGCCGAGACTGACGAATTGTACAGCAACGGGAGCTCTACGTTCTCGATTGCGGTCGTCTTGGGCAAGAGGTTATAGTTCTGGAAGACAAAACCGATCTTGCGGTTGCGTGTCACTGCCCTCTGATTCTTGCTCATTGATTGTACTGACACGCCGTCGAGACTGTATTCGCCCGAGGTCGGGGTGTCGAGACATCCGAGCAGATTGAGCAGGGTGGATTTTCCCGAGCCGGACGTACCCATTATGGTCACAAATTCGCCCTCGTGTATAGTGAATGAGACCCCGCGGAGAGCCTTGACTTTCTCTCCGCCTACGATAAATTCGCGCCTCAGTTTCTCAACCTTGATTATTTCTTTACTCTCGTTCATGGGGCGAATTATTTCTTTTTACGTCCGGGAGGGGTGGGTGCGAAGGGGCTTTTCTGAGCCGACTGTCCGCCACCATTGGGACCAGCGGATTCGCTGAATCCTGTTGCAACCGTCGTACCTTCGTTAATACCGCTGAGTATCTGTGTCTTGAGCCCGTTGCTGTCACCGATGGTCACTACCGTGGGCAGGAGTTGGTCACCGTCGACAACCCATACACACTTTTCGTTGCTGCCGAGTGACTTGAGGTCCACCGAACCTGCGGGGCGGGGGAGTTTGTCACTCTCAGGTAGTGTCTCGGGATTGAAACGGAATGCCTGAGCGGGCAACAGAAGCAGATCGTCAGCCTGAATGACATAGATAGTAAGATTGGCCGTAAGACCGGGTATAAGTTTGTGCTCGGGATTGTTGGCGGCGACGACTACCTCGTATGTCACCACATTGCTTTCGGTCGTAGGATTGAGGCGCACCTGTGTCACCTGTCCCTGAAAGGTATCGTCGGGATATGCGTCGACAGTGAAGGTGACATTCTGACCCACCTTTACACGGCCTATGTCAGCCTCATCGACATTGCCGATGACCTGCATGTTGTCGAGGTCGGCGATGGTGTAGAGATTGGCAACATTCATGCTTGACACGACTGTCTGGCCTACCTCGACCTCACGTGAGATGACGATGCCGTCGATAGGCGAGTATATCTCGGCATAGTTAAGATTCTTGGCGGCGCGGACACGGTCGGCGCGGGCCTTGTCGTAAGCGGTCTTCGACACCTGTAGATCCTTGGTCGAGGTCTGGAACTCATAGTCGCTTATCAGCTGCTTGTCATGCAGGGCTTTGTCACGATTGTAGTTGGTGAGGTTGTACTCGTATGTGACACGTGCCGACTCTACATTGGCCTCGGCGCTGCGGAGGTCGCTCTCAAGCATCGTCTTTTCGATCTCGGCGATTAGCTGGCCCTTGGTGACCACTGTGTTATAATCGGCATAGAGTTTGTCGATAATGCCGGTCACCTGCGTGCCGACATCGACTTGGGTTACTGATTCGACTTCGCCGGTGGCTGTGACAGTCTCGGTGAGCTGTCCGCGCTCGACTTTTACGGTCTCGAGTTCTACCTTGGCCTCTTTGCTGCATGAGCAGACTGCAATGGCCGTTAAGAGCGGAAGTGTGAGTCTGGTGAGTTTCATTATGATGAAATGTTTGTGTATATTTCTGTCGGTTTTATTACGTCAGATAGTGACATGGGCGGTGCGGTAATACTCTATCATCTTCTGCCCGAGCATGGCCATGTATTTGGCCTGAAGCAGAGAGTGACGGGCCTCGATGAGATTGTTGTGTGCTGTCATAAGTTCGACCGGGTTGACGAGACCGAGTGTGAACTGCTCGTTGGTTAGTTCGCTCGTCAGTTCGGCCGACCTGAGCTGCTGCTCGGCGGCTTCGTAGCGCGACTGCGAGGATCGGGTGTCGATATACCAGTTCTCGACAGTCTGTGCGAGTTCGGTGTTGCGTTGGTCTATGTCAAGCTGGGCATCCAGTTTCTGAACCTTGGCACGAGCCACGGCCATTTTTGACTTTTTGTTATTGAGTATAGGAACCGACAGAGTCAGTCCGATGCTCTCGTTCCAAGCCTGTTTGATGCCTGAGGCGAATGACTGGCCGCCGGGAGCGGCATATCCGGTGCCGACACCGGCATTGAGTGACAGACGCGGCATGCCTGAAGCCCTGGCGATGGCTATGTCGAGGTCAGAGCCTTCGATCTCCATCTGCAATCCCTGCAGGCGCAGGTCGGTGAGCTGTGCGAGCCGGTAGCTCTCGGCGATGTCGGGGAGGGTGGCAAGAACCTGTTCGGCTGTCCATTCGACCTCGGCGAGTTCGAGTTCTGCATCTATGCCGAGTTCGAGCAGCTTTTTCAACTCCATGCGTCTGGTATCGTATGTGCCTTGAGCGTTGACGACATTATATCTGTCCTGCTCGTACTGAGCCTGAAGCTGGGCGTAATCGACACGCGATATTCGTCCTCCCTCCATGAGTCCTCTGGCTCGTTCGGCCTGAGCGTGGCTGAGTTCCGCAGCCTGCTCGTATATCCCGATGGCCTCTTTGGCATAGAGAATGTTGACGTACACCTGCAGCAGATCTGTCTCGATGGTGCGCATGATGTCATCGGTATTGAGTCGGTCTATACGGGTCTGCAATTCGTTACGTTTGATCGAGTTCTCGCGTTCGCCGCCGTTCCACACGGTCCACCCTGCGTTGAGACCGTACGAACTGTTATAACTGTTTTTATTTCCTCGCCCCCACGGCATGTTGGTAAACCCTTGCGTCGTTGCGAAGTCGAGAGTAGGTTGCCATTGAGCTTTGGACTCTTCGAGGTTGTAAGCCGAAGTCTCCTCGTTGAGGCGCGATTTGCGCAGCGAGATGTTGTGGTCGCGCGCATATTCGACACAGTCGTTGTAGCTCCATGTCTCGGCCACGGCCGGGAGAGCGGCGAGGCTGATAAGCATTGCGGTGATGATCGGATGTCTCATGTATGTATGATATGGATTTTGCTGCAATATTAAATATAAAACATGTTTTGGTCGTAATAGTTTCAACGAACAGACGGGGATTTTCAATGAATCCGTAATATTTATCGGCTTCAGGAGTCTTTTCTTGCTGTTCCGCCGATGGCATTGCCGGACAGATAGGATTGCAACACATTTTTGTAGCTGTCGCCCACCGGTATGTATGTGTCCGCATCCATGACTATACGTGCCCGCTCGATGTGCGACACATGACGCATATTGACGATATACGAACGGTGAACCTGTAGAAACTGTGATGACAGACGCTCCTTGATGGCGGCAAACGAGCTTAGCGTCAGCAATGGTTGTGCGGAGCCTTTTGTGAACACCTGCAGGTATTCTCCGAATCCCTTGATGTAACGTATGTCATCGAGATTGATTCTGACATATCTGTAATCGGTCTTTACAAATATCGAGTCTGACACAGGTACAGGGGATGAGGCAATCGGCTCAGGTTGTGATTGGGATTGTCGGGCATGACCTGCGGTGTACCGCTCCAGCACACGGTTGGCCGCCCGCCGGAAATCGGCGAGACTGTAGGGTTTGAGCAGATAGTCGACGGCATTGTGACGATAGCTCTCCACGGCATATTCCGAATAGGCCGTAATGAATACGGTCAAGGGCGGATGTGTGAGCGAACCGATAAATTCCATGCCGTTAAGATCCGGCATGTTGATGTCGGTGAAGATGACGTCGACATCATCAGCCAACAGTGTATCCATAGCCTCGACGCCCGATGGACATGCTGCGACAAGTTCAAGAAACGGAGTCTTGGTCACATAGCTCCGGAGTTTGGCGAGCGCTATCGGCTCGTCATCAATTATGAGTGTCCGTAGTTTCATGTATCGGTATTGTGAGATTGACGTTATAAGTTGAGTCTGAGTGATTGATGTCAAGTGTATAATTGTCTCCGTAGATCAGTTTCAGGCGTTGTCTTACATTTTGCAGTCCTATACCAGCGACATGCGACGGGTCTTCGGGGTGACAACTGTTGAGACAATGAAATTCGACAGCCTCGTCAGTCACTTCCATGCTGATGCTGACGTATGATTGCTCGCGATAGGATATGCCGTGTTTGAACGCGTTTTCAAGAAACACGATGAAGAGCAGGGGAGGTATCATCACACCTGAGGTCTGAGCAGACTCGGGGAAGTTGTGGGTTATCGATACCTTGTTTTCGGGATAACGTATGCGCATCAACCGCAGATAGTTGTCAAGAAATTCAAGCTCGGATGTCAGGCTTATACGTTCGCGTTCGCTGTCATAGAGTGTATAACGCATGAGGTGTGACATATCTATCACCATATCCTGAGCCTTTTCTGGATCGACCTCTATCATGCCGTGGATATTGTTGAGCATATTCATGTAGAAATGCGGATTGATCTGGGCTTTGAGGTAATTGAGCCTGTTTTCGGCATTGGCTTTCATCAGGCTCTCGCGTTCAAACAGGTCATCGTAACGCTTGAACAGCAGAGCTATGGCCAGATTGGAGCCGACGATGAGCAGCAGAAATATGAGATCGAGAAACAGAGGTAGCGGTATCAGATGGCGTGGCTCGGGGTGTAACGGGAGGCGTACCGGCATGCGGCTCGTCTCGGACATGAAGTGAGAGTATTGCCATGACCATATCAGAAATACGGTCACTACGGCCATGAGAAAATAAGTGAAGATACGGTTGCGGAACAGCAGACGCGGAATAAGCAGCCAGTTGTTGACAGCAAAAAGTACGAAAAACGGGATGATTCTCCATGCCGTATGCAACAGTGCCGAGCCGTCAAAGGCCGGCAGATGCTCCATGCTGCGGCTGCGCATCACTCCGAGCAGGAACAATGCGGCTACGAGCAGCCATAATCCAAGATAGATAAGTGATTCGAGTCGGCGGTTGTGAGTGAGACTTATCATTGTCGCGTATTACTTAACATTTATCCGTATGCAAAGTAAACAAAAATCACGATATGTGACAATCCGATTAAACGAAACGGTCGCTCTGTCATACGAACCGACTGTGTGGATATATTGAAATAGTCCGCAGCATCGTATGTCGCGATGCTGCGGACGGCATGACTAAGGCATATATGTTTTGAGGTTATTTGCGCCTTATGACGATATGGTGCGATTCGGTAATGACTACGTCCATACGCACGTCATGTTCATCGGCCTCGATGCCCTCCTCGATGAGTTGGAAGTCGTATCCGACACCGATTTTCAGAGCTTTTGATCCGGCGAGCAGCCGGTCATAATAACCCTTGCCACGGCCCACGCGGTTGCCGTCGCGGTCAAACGCTACGGCCGGGACGACGATCAGCTCAATGTCGTCTACTCCCGTCGTGTCATCGCCTGTCGGCTCTTCGATATGAAATGATCCGAGTGTCAGACGCGACTCGTCGTAGGGAAGAATATCAAGGTTGACACCGTTGACACGCGGCAGGTAGAAGTGTTTGCGCGAAGCCCAGCGACGTATAAACTCGCGGGTCGAGAGTTCGTCGGGCAGAGAATGATACATAAGTATCCTGTCGGCCAGCATGAAGGCTGCGGTCTGTTCGAGTACCGAAAACACCCGTTCGGCCGCATTCGAGCGGTCATCGTCGTCAAGCATTGTCTTACGGGTCTTGACCCTGCGGCGTATATCGTCCTTTTTCATTATTTTACGGAATCTGTTGATGTATGATTTGAGATAGGAAAGACAGTCTTCCCGGCATCCAGTGCTTCGAGGGCGGCTATGACAGTGGGGTCACTCTCGTTGAATACCTCATAGTATCCCTGCACGCCGTGGATGTTACGGGCTATCATGGCCTTCAGGGAATTAACAAGCAGATTACGTGAAATGTTTATATAATACCAGCGCGGGGCTATGCCGTTCTTCTGCGCATAGTTCACAAAGTCCTGCAACAGGGTGTCGTCATCGGGCAGGAGTGACAGCATGCTGCGGCCGTCTTCACTCTTGCTCAGGAGTTCGCGGTTAGAGTCAGTGTATGCGAAGGTATATTTCTGAATCAGGCCGGCATTCACCACATTAATATAATAGGAAGTTATGCCGGTTGAGTCATTTGGTACAAAGATGTCGGGAGTGATGCCTCCGCCGCCATAGACGGTGCGACCGTGGAGTGTAGTGAACTCAAGTGATTTATCCTGACGTATGGAGTCGGCGCTGTATAGTTCGCCGTGTTCGTATCGGTTGAGCAGTTCGCGCTCATAGTCCACTCCGGGAGCATACGTTTTCTGAATGCATCGTCCTGACGGGGTGTAGTAGCGTGCGATGGTGAGACGTATGGCACTGCTGTCGGGGAGCTCAAGCTGATTCTGCACAAGGCCTTTGCCGAACGAGCGACGTCCGATGATAAGACCGCGGTCATTGTCCTGCATGGCTCCGGCAAAAATCTCGCTCGCACTTGCCGAGAACTCGTCGAGAAGCACTACCACTTCCTTGTCCTTGAACGAGCCTGACCCGTCACTGACTGTGGCATTGTTGCGTGAGGCCTTTTTGCCTTTCATCGACACGATGGGGCTACCGCTTGGCAGGAACTCGTTGGCCATAAGCACGGCGTGATCCATGAATCCGCCACCGTTACCGCGAAGGTCTATGATGAATTTTTCAGCGCCCTGTGACATGAGATTCACCATCGAGGTGAGAAATTCGCTGTAAGTCGTGGCACCGAATTTATTGATCTTGACATATCCCACACCATCCTCGATGAAGTAGGAGGCGTCAATCGACGTCACGGGGATGTCATTGCGCGTTACTTCGTATGGCAGAAGCTCCTGAGCCGTAGGTCGTTTGATGCCGAGGCGCACCACCGAGCCTTTCGGGCCGCGCAGATGTTTCATTACCTGAGTGGTGGTCCAGTTCTGTCCTGCGGCTACCGAGTCATCGATGGTGATGATGCGGTCGCCCGGGAGTATACCTACCTTCTCGGACGGGCCTCCCGAGATGACTTCGAGTACATTGATAGTGTCACCGAGCAGATTGAAGGATACCCCTATGCCGGAGAATGAGCCTTCGAGCTCTTCGTTGACACTCTGGAGATCCGATGCAGGGATATAGACCGAGTGCGGATCGAGATGTGACATCAGTCCGGCAAACGATGCTTCGAGAATGCTGTCGGTGTCCACATCGTCGACGTAATTATTGTCGATGATCTCAAGGATGGCATCGAGCTTGGTGCGTGAACTCCATGTGTGATGTGAGTTGAAGAAAGTCTTGCCTATCCACATACCCCCAACCAGGGCGACGGCGAGAGCCACAGGCATCCATACGCCGGGATTCTTAAGACGATTGTTCATGAGTGTGTCAAAGAGATTCTGAAATGTGTATGCATTCGATGCCGGCACGTGTCAACAGATCGATGCCGTCAGTGATGCGATAAAGTTCGTTATATACCACACGTCGTATTCCTGCCTGAATGATGAGTTTGGCACAGTCGAGACACGGTGAGGCGGTGATGTAGAGCGTCGCGCCCTCGCTCGAATTGTTTGAGCGGGCCACTTTGGTTATGGCGTTGGCCTCGGCATGCAGCACGTATGTCTTGGTGTTGCCGTTCTCATCCTCGCATACGTTCTCAAAGCCGGCGGGAGTGCCGTTGAATCCGTCCGAGATGATGGTGCGGTCCTTGACCATGAGCGCACCTACCTTGCGGCGTTCGCAGTAGGAATTTTCAGCCCATATCCTGGCCATGCGCAGGTAGCGTCGGTCGAGCTGGGTCTGCTTTATGTTGTGATCCATGTGCTGTAGGTATGGATTGTAATAATGTGTGTCTTACGCGTTAAGTATCTGGGCGGCGTGATCCTTGGTCTTGACTTGTTTGGGTGTGATGATGCGTGTCACCACTCCCTCGGGCGAGATTATGAATGTGGTGCGGAACGTGCCCATATATTTGCGCCCGTACATTGATTTTTCACCCCATACGCCAAACTCTGTGACCAGCTTGTGGTCCGGGTCGGTGATGAGAGGGAAGGGGAGCGAGTTTTTGGCTATGAATTTCTTGTGCGAATCCGCGCTGTCGACACTGACGCCTATCACCTGATAGCCTGCGTCAAGCAGCGCTTGGTAATTGTCGCGCAGGTTGCATGCCTGGGCCGTGCAGCCTGAAGTCATGTCCTTGGGGTAAAAGTACAGGGCAATAGTACGACCGGGATAGTCGCTGAGTCTGATAGTCTTACCGTCCTGATCAACGCCCAGAATATCGGGCACTTTTGAGCCTACTTCCATTGTCTTAAAGTGTGAATTGTGCTGTATAATGTATGCTTTACAGTATCTGTGATAAGTTATCTGAGTGAGTCGATGCGCCGTCTGGGGAACGCGTCGATGTACGATCCCGGTGTGGCGTTGTAAATGTTGACATCGCTTGTGTCGACATACCTGCGGATGCCGTGATAGCTCCTGAAGGCCATCGTGAAACTGCCGAGCAGTTCGTGAAGGCGTGTGTCACGAAACAGTGTTGCCACACGCTTGTGCTCCTCCTCGCCGTCGGCATAGAAGTGAGGCTGTACACTTATGACGTGGTTGTCGTCATCCACATCGAGCGTACGCAGCCAGCTGTGATCGGCGCCGAGCAGATATATGTCCTTATACCCGAGCCATATACCGACCATGATGGCAGGGACAAGTACATTGCGCGGACGCGGCAATCCGCGGCGGCATCTGATGGCAAGATGTTCGAGCCATGCGAAACCTTCGACACCGACCGGATTGAAGCGTTCGATGCGTATGCGTGGATTGTCGATGCCGAGCACATCCTTGTTACGGCCTACGGGGATAAATAGAGTCATATCCCATGTGACGAGACGGTTCAGCCTGTCAAACAGCCGTTTTACATTGGGGTCAGGATTGTCGGGGGTGAAATAATACGGATCCATCAGGAGATAATAACGCGAACGTATCTCGAAAAAATCATCCGTATTTGCCGCAAAATTGACAGCGAGGGTGTCGTGTGAGCGCAGTATATCCATGTCTCCGGATATGTTTGCGGCGAGTGATGGCCCGTTGCCGAGTATCAGCAGCGGTCGGCCTTTGCGGTCATCCCGTGTGATGGTCGCACGGCGGGACTGCAAGACGAGTTTAACAGCGCTTTTCAACGATTGGCCTGTTAGTGACATGAAGTCTGATATGCGGTCGGCAAGCATGGTGCAAAATTACCAAGAAACAAGCATCTGACCAAATATTTCATGTAAATCTTATCGAATCTTGCACAGCCTGATTACAACTTTTTAACCCGATTGTGCGTTTTAGTGTAAAAAGTAATTAACAATTCTAATCAATCACCTTCAGACTCATTAAAATATATGAAAAAACTAATCAAACCTTCCGGCCTGTTATTGTTCTTTTCACTTATTATGCTTGCTGTCATCAGCGGATGCTCAAGTGATGCGTCAGATGAATTGCCCGGCACTGTGTCAAAGTTTGTCACCCAGTATTTTCCCGATATGGGTGTCAAGAGTTATCAGACCTCGGCCAGCGGTAACAGTGTTGTGGTAATGTCGGGCGGACCGACCATTATGTTCGACAAGGATGAACGGTGGACCGAAATTGACGGTAACGGATCCGTGCTGCCCGAGGTGCTTATGTATG
>JAAVDB010000013.1:12281-25104 GCA_014802015.1 Bacteroides sp. | reverse complement strand
TTAACCCAATACAAAGCACGCTCGAAGTTCAAAGTTACTGTAGCAGGATTAGTGTTCGGATTATAAGAACCTATCCTTTCAATAAATTTACCATCTCGTGGTGCCCTGCTATCGGCGATAACAATAGGATAGAACGCATAGTTCTTACGACCATGACGTTGCAGTCTGATTTTTGTTGCCATTAAAGTGATTTGTATTAGAATTCGGGCGCAAAGTTATAAATTTTATCCGAACGGTGCAAATTAACGCAGGTATTTTTAGTAATTTTGTGACGAATTTAAAATCATGCTTTGATTATGAAAAGAGAATGGACTACTATAAAGGAGTATGACGACATACTTTTTGAACGTTACGGCAAGATAGCCAAGATCACAATCAACCGTCCGCAGGTGTATAATGCATTCCGTCCGCACACTAATTTCGAGATGCTTGACGCGATGGCTTACTGCCGTGAAGCGAGTGACATAGGTGTCATCATCCTCACCGGAGCCGGTGACAAGGCTTTCTGCTCGGGCGGTGACCAGAAGGTCAAGGGTATCGGCGGATACATCGACGATAACGGAGTGCCACGCCTTAACGTTCTTGACCTGCACAAGGCCATCCGTTCCATTCCCAAACCCGTAATAGCGATGGTAAACGGCTATGCCATCGGAGGCGGCCATGTGCTGCACGTCGTTTGCGACCTGACGATCGCCTCCGAGAATGCCCGCTTCGGACAGACCGGCCCCAAGGTAGGCAGCTTCGACGCNGGATTCGGTTCAAGCTACCTGGCACGCTGCGTCGGCCAGAAGAAGGCCCGCGAGATATGGTTTCTCTGCCGTCAGTATTCAGCCAAAGAGGCCGAAGAGATGGGCATGGTGAACAAAGTAGTGCCGTTCGACCGACTCGAAGACGAGACTGTGGAGTGGTGCGAGACCATACTCAGCCGCTCACCGATGGCGATACGCATGATCAAGCGTGCGCTCAATGCCGAACTTGACGGTCAGCGCGGCATGATGGAATTTGCCGGCGATGCCACACTCATGTACTATCTAATGGCCGAGGCTCAGGAGGGCAAGAACGCATTCCTTGAAAAGCGTACCCCCGACTTCGACCAGTTTCCAAAATTCCCCGGCTGATGAAAGCCGTATGGCAGAAATACCGACTCGACTTCCGCTTCACCGCCATCACGTCGCGTGACAGCATGACTCATAAGGACACCTATTATATTAAGGTGTGGCATGAGGATCATCCCGATGTGACAGGTGTCGGCGAGGCCGCGCTGTTCAGAGGACTGAGCTGCGAGGATTCACCGGAGTATGAAGAAGTCCTCGACGATGTGTGCGCGCACATAGACCGCTATGCGGGGAATCCGGATATGCTTGCCCCCTACCCCTCGATACGGTTCGGAGTGGAGACTGCTCTGCGCGACCTGGCCAATGGAGGCACAAGACATCTGTATGACTCGGCATGGAGCGCCGGAGAGTCCGCTATCAGGATAAACGGTCTGATATGGATGGGCGACAGGGAGACCATGAATCAGCGCATCCGCACCAAGCTTGACGAAGGATTCCGGTGCATAAAGGTAAAGATCGGCGGCATTGATTTCAATCAGGAGCTTGAAATGCTCAGACATCTGCGCAGGATAGCTCCGGCGATTGAAATACGACTCGATGCCAACGGTGCATTCAGCCCCGACGTGGCGCTCGAACGGCTTAACGTTCTTGCGGAGATAGGCATACATTCGATCGAACAACCCATACGACAGGGTCAGTGGGAAGAGATGGCACGTATCTGTTCACTCAGTCCGATACCTGTAGCCCTTGACGAGGAACTGATAGGACTGAACGATGCCGCGGAGCGGGCACGTATGCTCGACGCCATACGTCCGTCATATATCATTCTCAAGCCGACACTCATCGGAGGCCTGAAAGCATCGGAGGAATGGATAGCCGCCGCCACTCAACGAAGCATCGGATGGTGGGCGACATCAGCCCTCGAATCTAACATCGGACTGAACGCCATAGCCCAATGGGTAGCGACCCAAGATACGGATATGCCTCAGGGGCTCGGCACGGGACAGTTATATTATAATAATGTGGTGTCTCCCCTCACACTTGACGGAGAATGCCTCGTGTATGACACGTCCAAACAATGGGGAAATATATGAACCTGCGACCCGACAGCATACTTACGCCTGAAGCTGAAAATTTCTTGACCGAATGGTTAAGTCCGGCACCATACGTGACGGCCCACACATCCGGCTCGACAGGTGCACCCAAAGAGATACGTCTGTCAAAAAACGACATGCGGGCATCGGCACGCGCTACAGTCAAGTTTTTCGGGTTGAACGAAGGTTCGGTCCTCGCCTTGCCACTCTCACCCGACTACATCGCGGGCAAGATGCAGATAGTCCGCGCATGCGAGGCCGGATGCAGACTTGTGGCTGAAAGGCCATCGTCACATCCGTTCACGGAATATCCGTATGGCGAGTGCTCGCTTATTCCCATCGTCCCCTCCCAGCTCGAAGGATTCATGCAATCGACTGTGAACCATCTCACAGCAAATGTCATCATCGGCGGAGCACCGCTCTCGCCCGAGCAGGAACGTGTGATCATCGAGAACGGTATCAGCGCATACGCCACCTACGGCATGACGGAGACATGTAGCCACGTTGCCCTGAGACGCATAGGCGAAGAATGCTACAAAGCGTTGCCGGGCATCACTTTTTCTACAGATTCCCGCGGGTGTCTCGTGATAGACAGCAGCACCATGTCATTCGGCCGACTCGTCACAAACGACATGGTCGCACTTGAGGATGAGACCGGCTTCAAATGGCTCGGGCGTTATGACAATGTCATAAATTCCGGTGGCATAAAGATTCATCCCGAGGAGATCGAACGAGTGCTCGCCCCGCTCCTGCCACATGGCACGACAGCCTACGTCACCGCACGCACCAGTGACCGCTGGGGTCAGGAGGCCGTCATCGTCACCGACTCGGCCACATTGGATCGTGAGATACTTGACAGGCTCAAAGAGATATTGCCACCTCACACGTCACCTCGCGACATAGTACGCATCACCAGCATCCCACTCACATCATCAGGTAAAATAATCAGACAGAAGATAAACGACTGACCATGATACATCAACAGGAAATCACACTGCGCCCCTATCCGAGAGGCATCCATATCGTAGGCGGCGAGATCATGCGCGCACTGCCGCCACTGCCATCCAAAGGCATACTCAATCTGCTCATCAAGCACACCTCGGCCGCACTCGCCATCAACGAGAACGCCGACCCGGATGTTCGCGCCGACCTCGCCGCTATCTTTGATCGCATGGTGCCGGAGAATGCCCCCTACTACCTGCACACGTTCGAGGGGTCGGACGATATGCCCGCACATGCCAAATCGATCATAGCAGGCGTGTCGCTGACCATACCCATCACCGACGGACACCTCAATTTGGGTACATGGCAGGGCATATATCTATGCGAATTTCGCAACCACGGCGGTCCCCGCCGAGTAGTCGCAACCGTCATCGGAGAATAAGAAGGTGTAGGTATGAATCTACGTATTCTGACACTACTTATCGTTATTATTGTCTTGTCTGTAAAGACCGAGGCATCCCCCGATGTACACAAACTCCTTGAAGAAAGGCTATCGCGACTCGCATCCGCGCCGGATGACAAAGTAGCCATCCGGGATGCCGCAAACGCATATCGTCTCAACGGAGATTATGACAATGCCGGCATCTGTGCCGAAAAACTGCTGAAAATCGCGGAAGAGACCGGCGACCGAGAATTTGCCGGACTTAACGGCTCATCCATAATGGCACCGGTCATGATGACCCGCGGCAACGGTGAAGAGGCATATCGTATGCTTGAATACGCACGCGTCATCGCTAATGGCATCAACGACCATAAAGCACTCGCTCAGATACACAATGGGTTCGCCCTGTATTATTCAACGCTTGCCAATGACGATTATACAGCTATCAGTCATTGCTATCAGGGAATAGAGGAGGCAAAACTTGCCAACGATGATTCCAGAGCTTCGATTCTGTTATCGAATCTTGCAGAACTCTATAACGACCATTATGATACGGAAGGTCTAACATACGCTCGTCAGGCATACGAACTGGCTGAGAAACTGGGTGATACCGTAACTCTGTTCTACAGTTCACTCACCCTTGCGGATGCACTGATGATACAAGGTAACATAGCGGAGGCAGGTGAAATCCTGAGAAAAAACCGTGATTATGCCTCAGAACTCGGATATGAGCGCACTGTCGAAAATGTTATTGTCAACGCGCTGCATCAATACCACTCTGGCAACACCAAGACTGCAATAGAATTATGCGAACATGCTTTCAACTGTGACTTTCTCGACCCGTCACGAGCAGTCGTCATGCGTGTCTATCTGATATACGCCGATATCCTTAATAAAAGCGGTAAACCTGAGAAAGCTCTTGAGATAGCCCGTGAAGGTCTGGATTATGCAAAGGGGTTCAACATAACATCCTACGTCGGAGAACTGATGAAAGAGATGTCCGAATCTCACCGCCAGACGGGAGATTATGTCGATGCGCTGGATTATTCCAACCGTTACGCTACACTTGTCGACAGCACATATCGTGTAGGTCGCGAGCGCGCCATGATTGAAAACCGTATCAAATATGAGATATACGAACAGGACAAGCGCATTCAGGAAAACGAGCGCAATCTTCAGACATCACGTCTGCGTATATGGTTCCTCTCGGTTTCTCTCATAGTCCTTGGATGTTTTGCATTTATCATATTTCTATCCTACCGCCGCAAGAAACGTCTGTATCGAGCCATCGTGATGCAGAACAGCGAGTATATCGCCCGCGAACAAATGCTNCTCGAAAAGATAGAACAGGCGAATGCCATCACAGCTCAGTGCAATAAAGCAGGNAATACCCTTTCGGAAGAAAAGGNGGATGACATTTTGTCACGATTCACGCTTTTGATGACAGAAGAGAAACTGTTCCGCGACCCTTCATTGACAGTCGGAGCAGTGGCTGACCGCCTTGGCTCGAACAGGACCTATGTGTCACGCGCCCTCAACGATACAGGCAAAACATTTATTCAAATCATTAACGACTACCGTATCCGCGAGGCGATAACGATGATGTCGGATTTTGATGCCAATATTCCGCTCAAACAGATATGCGGGGATGTCGGTTTCAGTTCCATATCCACATTCTATTCTACGTTTCAAAATGTGACAGGCATGACACCTGCCCGTTACAGGGCACAACTCAAAGAGATGAAAAAATGATATTGAAATTCGTATAAGTAAAACCTGAAAGCATAAGGACCGGGACATATTCAGTCTCCGGTCCTTGTTGTATCAAATGTTAAATAAGANCGCATANAACGCGATTACATTGAAAATTTTAAGATTTTGAGTTAAATCTCTTTCGGTTTTATTCATTTTTACGTTTCCGAAATCAAAATAATTGTACATTTGTAAATATACANATAGTTTTGTTGATGAAACTTAACCAATCACATTATCATTAATTGCAATGTTTAAACAATTTCTATCACTGTGCACACTCACACTTCTGATTAGCGGATGCTCCGGCAATAAAAAGAATGCTCCTATGTTCACAGGACATTTCGAAGGTGAGGCACCATCGTCAGTAACCCTCTATTACGAAACTGACGGAGTAAATAAGATTGAAGAGATAGATGTAGACTCGACAGGTACATTCATCTACAATCCCGAACTGACCTCAGGTAAGGCTGACCTCATCATCNTAAGCGGCAAGGACGTGTTCGGAGCACGCATTGAAAACGGCAAATCCATTAACGCGACCATCAATGGTGAAAATATCTCATTCACGGGCGATAATGTCAGCATCAGTGATTTCCTCTCGGCATATCATACGGCTTACAACTATATGACATTCAAAGTCAAACCCGACCAGATTGAGGCAGGATACAATTTTGATAACGATAAGGCCAAACTGGATGCCGGAGCCGATAAGGCAAGCAATCTCCTCAACGCTGTCCCGGCGGAAGAACGCGAATATTATACCGCGCTCAATCAGGCAGGTTACGACTATACATATTTGAGCATACTCTCGTCAGACCACTATCTTAACGGAAACAATCGGACAGCCGAAATGAATGAGATTACCGCAAGAATCAATCCTGACTCGGACGAAGCTCGTGTATCCGGACTCCTATCAATGTGGATGCGTACCGACTCGGCATTCAATGCCANGNCAATGGAATATCGCGACAGTGTCNGNCCGACAGTCGCTCAAATCTGGGCTATCGATGCCTCGCTCAATAATCAGGCAAATAAAAATTCGCTTTATTCATCCGTGGCAAATATGTTTATGTTCTACAATCCTTCGGATGANGAGATTGAGAAGTTTTTCGTACTGGTCAAGCCCCAATTGGATAAGGCCCCTGCAATCGAGGCGCAGATTCGCGAACAGATAGCCGACTCCAAAAAGGTTGTTTCCGACGGCGACGCACTGCCCAATGANCCGACTGTAATATCTCCCGACGGCACAAAGCACAATCTTTCGAGTCTCTTTGATGGCAAAATTGTGTACATCGATTTGTGGGCGACCTGGTGCGGACCATGCTGNCGCGAAATCCCGTTCCTCGAGAAAGTTGTCGAGCAGTATAAGGATAACGACAATGTAAAATTCATCTCCATATCTTGTGACCAGGACAAGGAAGCATGGCTCAAAAAACTTGAAAAGGATAATCCTTCCTGGCCTCAGTATATATTTGACGAAAAGTCCGGCAATCAGTTTATGAAAGCAATGCACGCCAACGGCATCCCACGTTTCTTCCTCATCGGTCGTGACGGAAAGTTTATTCTTGTCAAAGCCACCCGTCCCTCCGACTCCAAAATGCTTGAGGAGCTTAATGCCGCTCTTGCAGCTGAATAACACGATAACGTAACATCGCGGGCAAACTCCGCAATCATCACACACTATATTCAATTCGTATGCGAATAATTTATATAATCGCATTGTGCATGCTGGCTTTAAGTCCCTGTGTATCCGCACAGAACAACAAAAGTCTTGCATCCACGATGAAAGAGATTGATAAGAAGAATGTCGTCGGACAGGTTTTCGATGAAGACAACGAACCGCTACCAGGCGCAACAGTNATGCTTAAAGGTACTGACCAGGGGGTTGCGACCGATATTGACGGACAGTTCACGATATTGGTCAGCGGTAAGAATCCNATAATCGAGATTACTTACATCGGCATGAAACCCGTCACCCTGCCAATCGTCAACGGCAGCAAATTTCTAAGAGTCAAAATGCAGCGTGCCGAGAATATGATGAGCGAGATNGTCGTGACCGGCTACCAGAACATCAAGCGCGAGAGTGCGACCGGTNCCTATCAGATTCTGTCAGCCGAGGAAATGGACAAACGTTATACCGGTGATATTGCATCCAATCTCGAGGGTCGTATTCCCGGTCTGGTACGTTATGAGAAGACNGCGGGTNCCGTATCTAATCCTGAGGACGCGATTGTCATACGCGGTATGGGTACTTTCGAGGCAAAATCTACTCCGCTTGTTGTAGTCGANGGTCTTCCGATAGAGGGTGGNATGAACACCGTCAANCCCTATGATGTCGAAAACATCACTGTGCTTAAGGATGCTGCCGCTGCATCAATCTATGGTGCGCGTGCCGCCAACGGTGTCATCGTCATCACCACCAAACAAGCAAAGAAAGAAAAGCTGACAGTCGATTTCAACGCCGACCTCACTATCACNGAAAAACAAAAATATGACAATTATTCGTGGCTTGATGCAGCCGGAATGATTGAACTCGAGCGATACAATTTCAACGGACTGCTCAACGATTCTGACCCCACTTATCTGCAGAGCGTTGAGAACATNTATAATTCGGGATTGATGACAAGCATATCGCCCGTGTGCCGCTTGCTTCTGCAGAACTATCGGGGTGAANTCAGCGACAGCGAACTCAANGCCACACTTTCACGATTGAGCCGAAACGATTACCGTAAGGAGTATCAGAATGTACATGACCGCACCGGCATCATGCAGCAATATAACCTCGCTCTGCGCATTCAGGGTAAATCGCTTTCATCAAATATCGTNCTGAATTATTCAGATGACAATATGGGTGTAAAGAAAGAGTCGTTAAAGTCACTGACATTCAAATATCGCGGAGACCTCAAGGCTGCTTCATGGCTCGACCTGTCATTTGGTGTGAATGTACTCAACAACCGCCGNAAGGACCATAATTTCGCTGACTACTATGGTTCAATCAATTCGTTCCTTCCCTACCAGAGTATGTATGANGAAAACGGAAATCGCGCAGGTCTCGAGGCGGACGTTTACCTCAATGAGGATGCGTTCAGNAATCAGGACTATGAGTTGAAAGACAATTCCTATAANCTCATCAACGAGATGGAGAGGAATATAAGAAAATACCGCTATACCAACACCCGCACCTACATTCACTCTCTTTTCAAACTGCTGCCCGGATGGACCGCTCAGGCACAGTTCCAATATGAGGATATCACTTCACGTTCACAGACATATTATGAGAGTGATTCTTACTATATGCGTTATCTTTATAATCTCTACACTACAGCCTCAAGNACGATGACATGGGTGGATGACCCGAGCAAAGACTGGTGGGGAGAAGANCTCGATTTTGATGCCTGGATGGCTGACCCNGACCATTATGGTATGATGCAGGTGCCNGTTATCGAGACCAAACATCATATTCCTGACGGTGCCGTCCAGATTACTAACAACAGTAATTCGCAGTTCTATACATTCCGCGCTCAGACACGATATGCCAATACTTTGTTCGAAAAACATGATATCGACGTACTCGCAGGTNTCGAATACCGACAGACGCACACCACCTCTGACAACAGTCTGCTGTATGGTTACGACAATCAGACCCTTACAAACAACAACCTCCTGACTGNCTGGGAATTTCTCAACCGTCCTACAGGCATGAGTGTACTCGGCAGCAATTATACTATATATGGTGCCCCGACATCATTCGGTGTCACTGATGTACTGCATCGTTACTATTCGGTTTATGCGACAGGCAACTATGTTTATGACCGTCGCTATTCTNTGTCAGGNAGCTATCGTGTAGACAAGTGTGACCTCTTCGGTACTGACCCGAAATTCCGCGGTCGNCCACTGTGGTCGGTAGGAGGCAGCTGGAATGCCCATAATGAATCATTNATGCAGCCNTACACTTGGATTGATGCTCTCAAACTACGTGTCAGCTATGGTNTCACAGGNAATATCGACTCGTCAGTTTCTTCCTATCTCACCGCAAGTTTCAGCAAGAATCCTTACAACGGAGCTAATTACGGCAAACTCAATACACCGCCTAATGACCAGTTGCGTTGGGAAAAGACTTCGACCTGGAATGCGGGTATCGACTTCGCATTCCTCGGTTATCGTCTCAACGGGTCGTTTGACTTTTATCGCAAGAGCGGCTCAGACTTGCTCACCCGTACTGACCTTGACGTGACCACCGGTTGGACATCACTGACCATCAACAGCGGAAATATGATTAATACCGGTGTAGANCTGCAACTGACAGGCAGAATACTCGAGGCAAAGAGCCGNAACGACGTTGGTATCAACCTCGGATTTAATATTGCCCATAACCATAATAAGGTTACACATGTATCACACCTACCGGCATCCGGTTCAGAAAATCTTTCTACATCTACACTCCACCGGGGTTATCCCATGCACTCAATCTTCTCTTACCGTGACGGAGGTCTTGTCAAGGACGGAGATTTCTATTACGCCTCATGGATAGATAACGATGGTGAGCGTCACACCACCANTACCTCAAGTGGTGAATTCACNGTAGACCAGTGTGTNTACTCAGGTTCACTTGACCCTACAATCTCNGGAGCCGTAACTCCTGAGATAACCTGGAGGGGATTTTCATTGTCGGCGATGATAAACTTCTACGGAGGCCATTATATGCGCACAGGTGGCGATATCATCAGCACTTACGGTAGCACCGGNGGTTATCCNACCGTCTTCGGCATGGGTGAGGTGCATAGTTCTGCTCTTGAATATTGGAAGAATCCNGAGTCAGGTATTCCNGGCAACGGATATCGTGCCACATANTACAATAANATAANCATGATGACCAATGCTGACAGTAATGTTGTTCACGCTGATTATATGAAGTTCCGCAGCCTTGTACTCAGCTACAACTTCGANCCGAAACTATGCCGCAAGATAGGTCTTAACNACATACGTCTGCGTGTACAGATGAACAATATNGCCACATGGGCGCGNAACGGACGCGGTCTTGACCCCGAGGCTGTTAATCCTTACACAGGCACCAACACCAACCTCGCACCCAAGAGTTACACGATGAGCCTTTACCTCAACCTTTAAGACTTGACAAAAGAATGAAAAAAATATTAGGATTTATCGCAGCCNGTTGCTTGTTGCTGACATCATGTGATGATAAACTCGACATCAAGCCACTCGGCAAAACCACTCTCGATAATGTNNCCGATATCGAGACCCTTCTCAATCAACGTTGGCTGGTATCCGAGCCAAGCGATNTGCTNACGGTGTGTGANGCAACCTATAAGCGAATGACTCAGCTCAGCACGACTATGTCTAATAAAAATGAGATAGATTATGCTCTCATAAACTATGACGAGACAATCAACCGTGCTGACCTTACACCGACCGACAGCAAATATNCCTCCATGTACCAGTACATCAACTATGCGAATGTGGTCATATCGAAAACACCCGGTGTCAGTGGCGACGAGTCACAGAAACCCCGTATCATTGCCGAGGCAAAGATTCTGCGTGCATGGTTTCATTTTCTGCTCGTGAATATTTATGCCAGACAATATGATGAAGCGACAGCGGCACANCTCGGCGGAATACCCTATGTAGATAATACCAACGTACAGGAGCAGAAAANCAAACTGACAATCAGTGANGTCTATAATCATATACTGCAGGACTGCTCGGATGAGGTGATTTCATGCCTCACACAGCNTAACGTCTCTGACCCCTGCCGTTTTGGTGCCGACTTCGGCTATGGCGTACGCGCACGGGTACTTTTCCAGATGAAACGCTATGAAGAGGCTCTGAAATATGCTAATCTTGCTATGAAAATCAATAGTGAGATTGAGGACCGTTCGTCGGTAGCATCATCAGGCGTATGGGAACTTTGGGAAAGTTCGCCTAACAATTATCTGCACATCGCGTCTGACAACTCCAATATCGGTGAGTTCGGAATGATTATCGTCCCCCCGTCGACATTTGCCAAGTATGAGGACGGCGATTATGTCAAGGACTTTGTCGCACCTCCCTACAACTGGATGTCAGAATATGGCACAATGTACGGATANGAAGGCTGTATGTTCAGCTACATATGGGATGTGCACTTCAATTCGTGGGGTCTGCGTACTGAGCAGATGTGTTACATTGCCGCTGAATCAATGATACGTAACGGACAGTATCGTGACGGACTTGCAATGATTGACCGNGTACGTATCAACCGCATTCATCCTGATTACTATACTCCGTTGGCTGATAATGCCGATAGTGCGATGACCGAGGGTGAGGCAATGCGAATGCTCCGNGATGCTAAACTCATCGAGATGATACCCTCGTTNGAACCGTTCTTTGATGCGAAACGCTGGAATAGCGAGCAGGAATATGCCGCNGACTANACACGCGATTTGGGTCCGGATTACGGCAAACGCACCATAACACCCGATTCTCCGCTGTGGGTATTCCCCTTCCCTGCCAACGCCACTAANTATAACTCTTCACTGACTCAGAATTATTGATACCGTAAACGAATTATANTTACATTTTTCAACTTTATATTTAGCTTGAACAAGACAATGCAGTCAAGCACTGACGACGGCATTGTTCATAACAATTTCGAGACNAATATAAGTTCTGCCGATAACTCTGCGTGACGNAGTGTTATCGGCTTTTTTCACTCCCTATACTAACTATTTGAAAACNTTTGCAGGAATAAGTTTATATCAGTTCATTTTAACTAAAAAGAACTTAACTGCGTCTCACGTGTTTTTATAATGTAAATATCATCGAATTATCGNTGATTTTAACTAATTTTGNACCCNGAAAAAATANATNAAGCNNTANTANCGTCATGAAAACNGNNAANATNTCTGANAAGGTTTATTATATCGGTGTCAANGACCGTACNACTCANAAATTTGANGGNATGTGGCCNCTNCCNNNCGGTGTAAGCTATAANTCATATCTCGTTGNCGGCGANGANAAAACNGCNATNATNGANGGNGTGGAAGTNAGCCANGCNCTNCAGCAGATNGATACNATCAAGCAGTATNCTCGGCNANCGCNANCCCGACTANCTCATCATNAANCANATGGAGCCTGACCACTCNNGCGGNATNCGNNTGTTGCGNCAGGNNTTNCCCGNNATNACNNTNGTNGGCAANNNNCAGACTCTCGGNATGNTNAANGGATANTANGGNGTCGANGACAANANNCTCGCNATCAAGGANGGTGAGACNCTGNCNCTNGGNGNNNCGACCACATCTNCGNTTNNTNATGACNCCGATGGTNCACTGGCCNGANACNATGATGACCTATNTNGANGAGGNNAANACNNTNTTCAGCGGNGATGCNTTCGGNTGTTTCGGTGCNCTNAANGGNGCNGTNATCGANNCNGANATGAANACNGACCGNTATTTCCCCGAGATGGANAGNTATTACAGNAACATCGTNGGCAAATACGGNGCATTNGTNCAGAANGCNNTNAAGAAACTCGAAGGNGT
>JAAVDB010000013.1:0-12276 GCA_014802015.1 Bacteroides sp. | reverse complement strand
TNGAGACCATCTGNCCGACNCATGGTCCGGTATGGCGCGAGNAGATNNCGCNAGGTNCTNGANNTGTATGACNNNCTCAGCCGNTANGANCCNCTTGACAANGGNGTNACNATCGTNTACGGNTCAATGTACGGCAACACCGAACGTCTNGCCGAGGCNGCCGCCGANGCANTNGCNGANGCNGGNGTNANNGANATNGAGATGCTNAATGCNTCAGTNNNAGATCTCAGCGACATAATCGCCGCCATGTTCCGTCACAAGGGCCTTATCATAGCGGCTCCTACCTATTCCGACGGCCTCTTCCCTCCTGTCGCCGCCGTAATCGAGGCAATAACCGTACGCGGCATCAAGAATCGCGAGATCGCACTGATGGGTTCGCACACATGGGCGCATCAGGCCACCAAGGTAATGTCACAACGTCTTGATGCGAGCGGCATCACATGCGTCACCGAACCTGTGGTCAACAAGCAGGCCCCCGGTGAAAATGATTTCGCATCATGTCGCGAGGCCGCGATGAAACTTGCCGAGAAACTGAAGTAATCATTTTTCATTACGGCATAACACCATCTGATGAACAGCATATATCTTCAGCTCTTCCTATCATTTTTCAAGATCGGCGCCTTCACATTCGGCGGAGGCTGGGCTATGATATCCATCATCGAGAAGGAGATCGTAGACAAGAAGCATTGGATCGAACGCGAGGAATTTCTCGACCTGCTGGCTGTGGCACAATCGCTGCCCGGCATTCTCGCCGTGAATATCTCTGTCGCGGTGGGTGATAAACTGCGGGGCATGAAGGGTGCCGTGACGGCCGCCCTCGGCACCATATTGCCCTCGTTCATGATCATACTGTGCATCGCCATCTTCCTCACGCCCGACCTGATCAAGAACAACGACACACTGTCAAGTATATTCAAGGGAATACGTCCGGCCGTCGTAGCATTGATCATCGCACCGGTCATATCATCGGCCCGCGCCGCTAAGATCGGATGGAAAACCATTGCCATCCCCGTAGCCGTGGCTCTGCTGATATGGTCGAAACTGCCTGTAGTATCCAACCCTATCATATATATCGTACTGGGCGGACTCGGCGGATGGTGGTGGCTGTCGCATCATCAGAAAAAACTGCACGCGATCGAGAATGAAATGAGAAAGGAAGAGGAGGAAAAGCTATGATATACCTGAGACTTATCTGGGCTTATCTCAAGATAGGCCTGTTCGGATTCGGCGGCGGATATGCCATGCTCGCACTCATCGAGCGTGAGATCGTAGGTCCCGGATGGATCACCGAACAGATGTTTACCGACATCGTCGCCATCTCACAGATGACCCCGGGCCCGATCGGCATTAATTCAGCCACATATATAGGATATGTAGCTCCGGGCGAATACTCAGCCGCATTCTCCTCACCGATATTCGGCATACTCGGCTCACTGCTGTGTACGCTTGTCGTGGTATTCCCATCATTCCTGCTGGTCGCATATACGAGTCATCTCATCCACCGCCACCGCGACAGCATTGTCATCAAAGGCATCTTTGCCGGACTGCGCCCTGTAGTGGTCGGCCTCATCGCATCGGCGGCAATGCTGCTGATGAATGCGGCCAACTTTGGCGAGACGTCATATCAGGTGATATGGAGCATCATCCTGTGTGTGGCCGCTTTCGTCCTCGTATATTGGGTGAAGTGGCATCCGATACTCATTATATGTCTCGCAGGCGTGGCGGGATGGATAATATATTAATTACCAATCATACATATCATACGCAATGGACTATGCTCAGGCTATAGACCTGCTATATAACTCTCTGCCGGTATTCCAGCATCAGGGTCCCGGCGCATACAAACCGGGCCTTGACACGTCGCGACGTCTCGATGACCTTGCGGGCAATCCTCATCTGCGCTATCCCACCATACACATCGCAGGAACCAACGGCAAGGGATCGACAGCACATACTCTTGCAGCCATCCTGCAGTCTGCCGGCTACAAGACCGGTCTGTATACGTCGCCGCACATCTACGATTTTCGCGAGCGCATACGCGTCAACGGTGAGAAGATAACCGAGGAGGCTGTGGTAGATTTTGTCGAAAGGTGGGTCAAAACGCGTGACAGCCACCCGGAGCTGTCACCGAGCTTCTTTGAACTGACTTCGACCATGGCGTTTGAGTATTTCGCCAGATGCGGGGTTGACGTTGCTGTCATCGAGACAGGTCTCGGTGGACGGCTCGATTCGACCAATATCATCACTCCCGTCCTAAGTATAATCACAAACATATCGCTCGATCATACAACTCTTCTCGGCGACACACGTGGACAGATAGCCGCTGAGAAAGCCGGAATTATAAAACCCGGTATACCGGTAGTGATCGGAGAACGAGATGATGAAACAGAGCAAATATTCCGCGACAAAGCCGCGCTTGAGTCCGCGCCGATCCACTTTGCCGAGCCGTTGAAGTGCATGGTGGGCAGCACTCATAATCTCTATCCCGACACGCCGTTCGGACCGCTTGACGGAGAGTTGCGCGGAGAGTGTCAGCGTCACAACGCCGCCACCGTAATGACAGCCGTAGGGCTGCTGCGTGAGCGGTTTGACATACCCGACAGCGCGGTGCGTGACGGCATGGCTGACGTGACAGGACTCACACACCTGTTCGGACGATGGTCACGCATAGCCGATGATCCTGTCACCATCTGCGACACTGGTCACAACATGGGTGGATGGGAACTGCTCGTTGACGAGATACGTCGTGTAGAGCGTCGCCCCAAACATCTCGTGATAGGATTTGTCGCCGACAAGGATCTCGGACATATTTTTGATCTTATAGACGGGATTAAAAATGAGGTCAGTATATGGTTCAGCGCACCGTCAAGCCAGCGCGGACTCCCCGCCCCTGAGCTTGCGGCCAAGGCTGCCGGACGAGGGATATACGGTGAGATCGAGCCGGATGTGAACGTGGCTGTGCGCCGGGCTCGCATGGCAGCGGGCAACGATGGCTTCGTGCTCGTGGCGGGTAGCAATTTCCTGATCGCCGACCTCAATACGATCTGAATAGGGAGAAAAATAGGCATTTAGGGAGAAAATATTGGCACATTAGTCAGAAAACGGTTCCGAAACCGATAAAACTTATTAACTTTGGTAGTATGAAAATCGCTCATATCGATCTTGGTCCGCGTCCGGTGATGCTTGCTCCGATGGAGGATGTCACCGATCGCTCGTTTCGCCTGATATGCAAGGAACAGGGAGCCTCGATGGTCTATACGGAGTTTGTCAGTGCTGACGCTCTGATACGTGACATCCCCGCGACTGTCAGAAAACTCTCGATTGACCCGGGCGAACGACCTACGGCTATCCAGATATACGGACGTGAAGTCGAGCCTATGGTCGAGGCGGCAAAGATAGTCGAGCAGGCCGGTCCCGACCTGATAGACATCAATTTCGGTTGCCCCGTGAAGAAAGTGGCCGGCAAGGGTGCAGGTGCAGGTATGCTTCGCGACATTCCTAAGATGCTGTCGATCACTCGCGCAGTGGTCGATGCAGTCAAACTGCCTGTTACGGTCAAGACCCGACTCGGCTGGGATCATAATTCCAAAATAATCGTCGAACTGGCCGAACAGCTCCAGGACTGCGGCATAAGCGCGCTTACCGTACACGGACGCACTCGCTCACAGATGTACACAGGTTCGGCCGACTGGGAGATGATAGCACGCGTCAAGGAGAATCCCCGTCTGCACATCCCTTTGATCGGCAACGGTGACATAACCACCCCCGACGCTGCCCGCGAGGCTTTTGACCGCTATGGAGTAGATGGAGTGATGGTAGGCAGGGCTTCGATCGGCGCCCCGTGGATATTCCATGACATACGTGCCGCCATCGACGACAATAGCACCGAACCGCTCAGTGTAGCGCAACGATTCGACCTCATCCGTCGTCAGATACGTGAGAGCATAGACCGTATAGACGAATACCGCGGCATACTCCATATCCGCAGACATCTGGCGGCCTCACCGCTTTTCAAGGGCATATCGCATTTCCGCGACACACGTATACGCATGTTGCGGGCATCGACCTTTGATGAACTTATGGAGATCCTCGCACAGGTCGAGCAGCTTATATCGGAACAGTCATTATAAACCATACAATCACATCTCAGACAGATATATGAAGAAAGTTTTTGCTTTGATTACCGCGCTTACGTATGTATTCACAGCCGCGGCTCAGTCACCGACAGGCTACAATCTGAATGTAGGTGAGTTCAGCGAACTGCGTGTGAGTGACGGTATCAATGTGGATTATACATCTGACAACGAGAAGTCAGGACAAGCCTCGTTTACCTGTCAGGCATCAATGGCCTCGGCCATAATGTTCAATAACAAAGGGGGGAAGCTGGTAATACAACTCTCACCCGAGAGTATCGGTACCAAGGATCTTCCTACCATCACGGTACATTCACGTTATCTCACTAAGATCGAGAATACAGCCGATTCCACGGTACGTGTGCTGTCACTGGCCGGATCACCAAAATTCGAGGCCAAGCTTGAAGGTAACGGACACCTCATAGTACGCGGACTGGATGCCAACGAGGTCAAAGGCACTATGCGTCTCGGTCACGGCACACTTATCCTTGCCGGCAAATGCAGCGATGCCAAGCTCAACCTTACCGGCACAGGTGTGATACAGGCCGACGAACTTGTGGCCGGAGAGGCTACCGTCAATGCCAAGGGTACAGGATCGGTCGGTGTGAACGCCACCAATTCACTTAATGTATACGGCATGGGGTCGACATCCATCTATTATGTCGGTGACCCGGCTATCAAGAACCGATCGGTAGGCCTCAAGCTCAACCGCCTGAATAACTAACCGTAATACGTCAGAATGGACTCATCTAATGGAGGTGAGCTGAAACAGTCAGTAGCCCGCACCCTCAAATGGAATGTCATAGACCGCCTGTCGTCACAGGTGCTCTATGCCGTGACGGGTATAGTGCTGGCGCGTATGCTCACCGAAGAGGAGTTTGGTCTTGTCGGTGCCATACTTGTCTTTCAGGCATTCGCGTCCCTGTTTATCGACAGTGGTTTCGCCTCGGCACTCCTGCAGCGCAAGTCCCCTACCCGGCTCGATTACTCGACAGTGCTGTGGTTCAATCTCGCCGTATCCGTAGCGCTATATATCATCCTCTTCATTTTCGCCCCTGTCATTGCCGACATCTTTCAGGGCGATGAGCGACTGATACCGCTCTCGCGGGTCATGTTCCTGACATTCATCATCAACTCACTCTCGATAGTTCAGGTAAACAGGCTTATCAAACTTATGGATACCAAAATGGTAGCCGTAAGCAATTCACTCGGCCTTGTAGCGGGAGCCGTATCAGGCATCTACTTCGCCGTAAGCGGTTACGGTGCATGGGCGCTCGTATGGCAGGCTATCTCAATCGCTGTCGTCAAGACGGCAACGTTGTGGTTGACAAGCGACTGGCGTCCGGTATGGCAATTCTCATGGAGCATATTGCGCGGATTTTTCAACGTCGGGTCGGGCATCATGGTGTCATCATTTCTCAACACTGTGTTTCAGACCATCGGTTCGTTTATCATCGGCAACCGCGTAAGTCTTGGCTCACTCGGATATTACACTCAGGCCGACAAGTGGAGCAAGATGGGCGTGACATCACTCTCGCAGGTATTCACGTCATCATTCATCCCACTGCTCTCAGGCGTTCAGGACGATGCCGAACGATTCGCACGCATGTGCGGCAAGACTCACAGACTTGCAGCCTATCTGCTTTTTCCCGCGATGTGCCTGCTCGCAGTCATGGCCACACCGATGTTCCACACACTTTTCGGCCAGAAATGGGATCCGTCTATCGTACTGTTTCAGCTGTTGTTACTTCGTGGCATATTCATGGTGCTGTCAAGCCTGTACAGCAACTTCATTCTGTCATTAGGACGCGCCCGGCTGCTGGTAGTGTGTGAGATAATCCGTGATTCGGCCGCGATAATAGCAATACTTGCGACTTTACCCTTCATCAAACTCTCCACTGTATCCAACATTGTATATGGTGTAGAGATATTCCTGTGGGGGCAGTTTGCCGCAGCCGTGATAACATGGCTTGTAACACTCATCATCATCGTCAGAATCACATCGCGTAGCGTAACGGCCTATCTTGCGGACCTCGCTCCGTATTGCGCCATAACCTGCCTCGGACTCCTACCGTGCATCTATATCCCTGCGGTCGCAGGTCTGTCTGCTCCCGTGATATGCGTCGTGCAGCTGCTCGCGTTTGCTGTTATATATTTAGGTGTGAACGCCATGATGAAATCACGGATTCAGGCCGACGTGTTAGGCTATCTATTCGGTAAAAAATCACGAGGCAAACAGATGTGACAGCTCCGAGCTAAACATTTTTTAACACCAATAATTCCTCTCTATAGACAAATTTGTCTACCTTTGCACTCACAATGCACATACGGTCAAAACAACACATAATGACCGGGAATGACATTATGGAGTGATGCTCGAGTGGCTGAAGAGGCACGCCTGGAAAGCGTGTATACGTCAAAAGCGTATCGCGAGTTCGAATCTCGCTCACTCCGCAACAATTACCTCAGAGAAGAGGCTGTCCAACAACCAAAGTTAGACAGCCTCTTTTGTTGTCATGAAAGCTACTTTCGCCTCGCATCTCATGGGCGCTTTTTGAGCTGTCGCTCAGTCACAATGCCACCGCATCGCACCTTCACTCCACCGCAAAAATCACTCCATGATATGCGACCATGCATTTAACAGTCATTGTCGAACAGGCTCTAAAAAACTCAACTATGTGCTTATGCAATTCAAAAAAGCCGCTGGGCACGGCGATTTATTTGTAAAAAATGCGTAAATTTGTCGCTCAGTTTCAACAACAACAATTCACAATTGATATATATGAGCGACCGCCGTTATAACCTACGTGGAGTATCGGCCTCAAAAGAGGACGTACACAACGCTATCAAAAATGTCGATAAGGGTCTCTACCCCCAGGCTTTCTGTAAAATAATCCCCGACATCCTCGGCGGTGATCCCGAGTGGTGTAACATCATGCATGCCGACGGTGCCGGCACAAAGTCGTCACTCGCTTACGCTTACTGGCGTGAGACAGGCGACATCAGCGTGTGGCGCGGCATCGCTCAGGATGCACTGGTGATGAATATCGATGACCTGCTGTGCGTCGGTGCCACCGATAACATTCTCGTATCATCGACAATAGGCCGTAACAAGCATCTCATACCGGGCGAAGTCATTTCTGCCATCATCAACGGTACCGAAGAACTCCTCGCCCGTCTGCGCGAGATGGGTGTAGGCATACACTCTACAGGTGGCGAAACCGCCGACGTAGGTGACCTCGTACGCACTATCATAGTCGACTCGACCGTCACCTGCCGTATGCGTCGCGCCGATGTCGTTAACAACGCCGGCATCCATGCAGGTGACGTGATCGTAGGTCTCGCCTCGTTCGGACAGGCCACTTACGAAGACTGTTACAACGGGGGTATGGGTAGTAACGGCCTCACATCGGCCCGCCACGACGTATTCGCAAAATATCTCGCTGAAAAGTATCCCGAGACATTCGATGCAGCCGTTCCCTCCGATCTGGTCTATTCAGGCTCATGCCGTCTCACCGATCCGGTAGAAGGCACTCCGCTCAACGCCGGTCAGCTCGTACTCTCCCCGACCCGTACATACGCCCCTGTCATCAAGCGACTCCTTGCCGAAATGCGCCCTGCCATCGACGGCATGATACACTGTACGGGTGGAGCTCAGACCAAGGTGATGCACTTCGTCAAGGACAAACATGTCATCAAGGACAACCTCTTCCCTGTACCTCCCCTCTTCGCACTCATCCAGCGCGAGAGCGGCACACCGTGGAGCGAGATGTTCAAGGTATTCAATATGGGACACCGCATGGAGATATATGTCGAGCCTCAGTATGCCGATCAGGTCATCGCCATCTCGGAGAGCTTCGGTATACCCGCGCGCATCATCGGCCGTGTCGAGGACGCTCCGTCCAACCGACTTACCATCACTACCGAAGCCGGCACGTTTGAATACTAAGCATGAAGACTATCCTTCCGGCGCTTGCAGCCATATTCATACTCCTTACGGCCACCGTGTCCTGCCGTCATGGCGGCGGAAGCGATGGATCGGACTCCGACTCGGCCTCCCATCGTTTCCCCGACACACTCCGTGTAGTCACCCTCTACAGTCCCGCATCCTATTTCATATACCGCGGTCAGGAGATGGGCTACGACTACGAACTCGTCACGGCACTTGCCGTCGACAAAGGGCTCACACTGCGTGTCGACATCGCGCCGTCACTCTCGCGTGCGGTCGAGATGCTTGACTCGGGACTTGTCGACCTCATCGCTTACGAGGTGCCGGTCACGGCTGAATATAAGGAAAAAGTGGTGGCCTGCGGTCCGGAAAATATCACTACTCAAGTGCTCGTGCAGCCTAAACGCGGTGACACGGAACTCATAACCGATGTCACAGACCTCGTAGGTAAGGATGTATATGTCGAGGCTGACTCGAAATACGAAGCCCGCATGATCAACCTGAATCAGGAGTTAGGCGGAGGCATACGTATCCATCCCGTCAACCGCGACACAATGATTACCGAAGACCTTATCGCAATGGTAAGTGACGGCGAACTACCGCTCACCGTGGTCGACAGCGACATCGCACGCATCAACAAGACTTATTACAACGACCTCGACATCACGATGCCGCTGAGTTTCGAGCAACGTTCGGCCTGGGCTGTGGCTCCAGACAGAGCATGGCTCGGCGACAGCATCAATGCGTGGCTTAATACCGACAATCACCGCTCGGAACAGGCACGCCTGCTCAAACGATATTTCGAACTGAGCAAGGAGGAGCCGGGCAACAGCGGATTTGTCTCGACCGCAGGACGGGTATCACCCTTCGACCATCTATTTCAGAAATATGCCGGACAGTATGACTGGGACTGGCGACTGCTCGCTTCACAGGCATACGTGGAGAGCAAATTTGACTCGACGGCTGTATCCTGGGCCGGCGCACGTGGCCTGATGCAGATCATGCCCCGCACGGCCAAGGGTTACGGTCAGTCAGCCAAGAGCGTGATGAACAAGGATGTGGCTATCGAGACATCCCTGAAACTGCTCAGAGACCTTGACAAACAGCTGACACCACGCGTGCCCGACCCTGAGGAGCGAAAGAAATTTGTCATCGCATCTTATAATTCAGGACTCGCACATGTGCTTGATGCCATTGCGCTCGCTGAAAAGTATGGACTCGACCCGCAGAAATGGGATGACAATGTGGCTAAAGCGATCCTGTGGAAATCCAATCCCAGATATTATAAAGATCCGGTGGTCAGGTTCGGCTACTCACGCGGACGCGAGACGTTTGACTACGTCAACCGTGTGTATGCCTACTACGCCAAGTCAAAAATCCATGCTTAGAGACTTCAACACATACAATTGCACACCCCAACCTTAAAAACTTAACAGATATGAAGAAACGTATCATACCCATAGCGCTCATCGCCGCACTCAGCCTCCCGATGTTCACCTCATGTATAGGCAGCTTCTCGCTCACCAACAAGCTCCTGTCCTGGAACCGCACGATAAGCAATAAGATCGTCAACGAACTGGTGTTCATAGGATTCTGGATACTTCCGGTTTACGAAGTCTCAGCGCTTGCCGACGTGCTGGTCATCAACTCTATCGAGTTCTGGAGCGGCACCAATCCCATGGCATGCGGCAAAAAGATAATCGACGGACATGACGGACGTTATCTTGTGGAATGCGATGGCAAAGGCTACACCATCACATCCGAGAACGACGGCACATCGGTACGTCTTGACTTTGACACAGCCCAGCAGACATGGTCAGTAGAACTCCCCGACGGCGAGAGCTATGACTTCATGACATTTATCGATGACAACCATGTCAGCATGCCCGGTGCAGACGGTAACAATATCGTGGTCGATCTCACCGACGATGGACTTATGGCATATCGCGCACAGGCGGACCGTACCTTATGGGCCACTCGCTGATCAACAGGTTACTGCATCTCATCCCACCCTATCAGCCGACAATGGTCGTGCTGACAGCGGTGTTATACCTTACCCTCCTTCCCCGTCCTCTGGGGGAGGAGGAAATATTTTTATTTGACGGAGCCGACAAGGTGGTTCATTTCATCATGTTCGGCGGACTGACAGGCACATTCATCTTTGACCGCAACCGCATAGGGCGGAAACTGTCACTCCGTTCAGCTCTGCTTACAGCACTCATCTCATCCCTGCTCGGTGCGGTAATCGAGTATATGCAATGCGCTATGCAGATGGGGCGCTCGGGTAATGACATCTATGACATCATGGCTAACACACTCGGATCATTCGCCGCAGTCCCCGTATGTGTATGGTTACACTGGATCAACGTCATAATAGACCGTCGCACCTGACAGACGTCCCTGATTGGTCATGGCTATGCGTACATCGGCAAGCAGCGCCTTGACCTTCGAGACTGATGCATTCGTCTCGATTTTCAACATTATTCTTCTTATATACCATGTCTGCACCCTACCGACAGTCGGTTCCTCGGGGCCGGACACACGCGTGCCAAGCAGTTCTCTGAGCCGCGCGGCAAGTTCGTTTGCCACCGTCCCGACAGCCACAGGGTCCTTATGCTTGACATAGACATATATGACACGCACAAACGGCGGGTAGTTATACTGCCTCCGCTCTTCGAGCTCAAACTCATAAAATCCCTTGTAGTCATGCTTGAGCAGGTAGGCGAACAACGGGTGAGTCGGACTATATGTCTGTATCGCCACCTTACCGTCCTCATTCTTCCTGCCTGCGCGCCCCGACACCTGTTCGATCATATTGAACGCACGTTCGGCCGAGCGGAAATCCGGAAAATTGATTATAGCATCGGCATTCACCACTCCGACCACACTGACATTACCGAAATCAAGCCCTTTGGTCACCATCTGCGTGCCTACGAGTATCTGGGACTTACCTTGCGAAAAGTCCTCGATAATCTCCTCATAGCTGTCCTTGTTTCTTGTCGTGTCAAGATCCATACGTGTGATTTTGGCAGTCGGGAAACACTCGTCCACATCCTCCTCGATACGTTCCGTACCATATCCGAGCACTTCGATACCCGGTTCCTTACAGGCAGGACACACCTCGGGTACGGAGTAAGGTGTGCCGCAGTAGTGACACAGCAATTTGTCAATGCGGCGGTGATAGGTCAGCGACACGTCACAATGCTCGCACTTGGGGACATATCCGCATTGTTTACACCGGGCTATCGGAGCATAACCGCGTCGGTTAAGGAACAGGATCGACTGCCGTCCCGCCTCAAGCGCCTCACTGACATCCGTACGCAGTTCGTTGGAGAATATGCCCTTGACCTGTCCCTTCTTACGTGCCTCGGTCATATCCACGAGGCGCATCTCGGGCAGACGTCCCCCTTCATAACGTTCGGTCAGTTCGACCAGACCGTAACGGCCGTTGCAGGCCTTCCAATAAGTCTCGACACTTGGTGTGGCACTTCCGAGCAGAGTCTTGGCACCATGCATCTTGGCCAGCACTATCGCCGCATCGCGTGCATTATATCTCGGTGCAGGATCCTGCTGCTTATAGGCCGGCTCATGCTCCTCGTCCACTATTACGAGACCGAGCGAGCCAAACGGCAGAAATACCGATGACCGCGCCCCGATCACTACACGCGGCGAGCCGTCATCAAGCAGACGGTTCCATATCTCGACACGCTCGCTGTCCGAAAACTTTGAGTGATATATCAGCACCTTGTCGCCGAACACTCTCTGCAACCTGGAGGTCAGCTGAGTCGTAAGCGCGATCTCAGGGACCAGATACAGCACCTGACGTCCCTGCTTCATCACATAATCTATAAGGTGGATATAGAGTTCGGTCTTGCCGCTCGATGTCACTCCGTGCAGCAGTGTGACATCCTTATCGAGCCATGACGTATGCACCGAGCGCAATGCATCGGACTGATGCGGTGTCAGGTCAGGCAGTTCGCTCACAGGCGCTCCAGTATAATCAAAACGACTGACGGTACGTGTGTACACCTCTACAATCCCTTTCTTGGCCATTGCAGCAATTATAGCCGATGTCACACCCGAACGCTCCATCAGCGCCGTACGTGTCACCTCGACAGGCTCGGACATGCTCTGCTTCATAAATCCTGACAGCTCGATCAGCGTCAGTAATGCCGTCTCCTGCTTGGTGCCCTG
>JAAVDB010000012.1 GCA_014802015.1 Bacteroides sp. | reverse complement strand
CGGTCGCATCATCAGGATTGACAGTTGCCGTGAGCTGAACTACTGCACCGGGATTGCACTCGACGTTGCTTCTGTCAAGTGCGACTGATACTACTGTTATAATTTTCGCATTTACTACAACTTTACATTCGGCCGAGACGCCTCCACACGTTACCGTGATGACTGCCTCGCCGACTCCCACTGCGGTAATCTGTCCGTTGGCATCTACTGTCGAAACGGCCTCGTTGCTACTGCTCCAGCTCAGGCTCTTGTCGGTCGCATCATCAGGATTGACAGTTGCCGTGAGCTGAACTACTGCACCGGGATTGCACTCGACACTGGTTCTATCAAGCGTGACTGATTCTACAGATATAATTTTCGCATTTACTACGACTTTACATTCAGCAGATACGCCTCCACATGTTACCGTGATGACTGCCTCGCCGACTCCCACCGCGGTCACCTGTCCGTTGGCATCAACTGTCGCAACAGAAGGATCACTTGATGTCCACAGCAGTGTTTTATCGGCAGCATTTTCAGGCACAACAGCAGCCGTTATTGTCAGGTGCTCGTTAACAAATCCGCTCCATTCAGTATGACTCAGCTCTATTCTCTCTACAGCTGCCGGAACTACCGTAACTTTACATGATTCGGAAATTCCCGATAGGTCATTAGCACTGACTGTAATAACACATCCCCCTATAGCTTTTGCCAAGACATTACCGTATTCATCTACAGTCGCCACCGACTCGTCACTCGATGACCATTTCAAAGATCTATCACTTGCACTTTCCGGCTGTGCTGTAGCCGAAAGATCGTACTTAGTCCCTATGGGTACCTTTACTGTATCATAATTTAAGTCTATTGACTCGATCATTAGTTTGCATTCTAATTGAGACCAAGGACTCTTGCGAGAATAATTGTTGTAGCTGCTCGCAGGAATATTCAGCATAAGATTTTGACATCTGTCAAATATATTATTCTCTCCAACACAAGGATTCTTTGAATAAGAAATTACATTGCGCAAATTTTCGCATTCAGCAAAAGCATAATTGCCGATCTCCACAACTGTTGACGGAATAGATACCGACATCAAACTATTACACTTCACAAATGCATATTCTCTTATAATCGATACGGTTGACGGAATGACCAGATCTTTAATCTCTTCACCTCCTATATATAGATTTCTTGAATAATATATAGGATTCGATTCTTTACCTCCAAACTTGATATTACAAAGTGATTCTATAGTTTCAAACTCCGCTTTTTCAAGGCCCGAACAGTCTTTAAACGCATCACTGCCTATGGTTGTTACCGATGAAGGTATCTTTATGGATTTAAGCCGACTACAAGCTTTAAACGCGCTATTTCCTATTGTTGTAACTTTCAAAGGTATCCCTATATCAATCAGATTACCACAACCACTAAAGGCATAATCACCAATTGATGTTACCGATGAGGGTATATTTATTGACTCCAAACAGACACACCCATTGAACACAGAGCTTTCTATCTCTGTCAATGACGCGTTTAAATTAATATTTGTTAATCCTGAACATCCAGAAAATGCACTTCTACCAATTGATGTTACCGACGAGGGTATATCAATCGTCGTCAAGCCGGTACACGAGGAAAATGCATATTTACCAATTGATGTTACCGACGAGGGTATATTTATTGAATAGAGCTTATCACAAGCCCCAAAAGCCAATTCACCAATTGATACAACGGATGGCGGGATTGTTACAGTTTTTACCATCTCATCGAAAAAAGCCTTATCTCCAATTGATATGAGTTCATACGTATCATTATTGTATATCGGATTTTGTGGAAGGACCAAATAGTCATTTAGATTTGAAGTTCCCTTATTTCCAGGAACTTCACAAGTCTTGTTTTCCTCATCAATCACTCTATAAGTGATCGTACTTCCTTCATAAGTGTATCGAAATGTTTGCGCAACCGCAGTCACCGCAATCATTGATAACAACAATATTGATAATATTCGATTCATTATATTAATTTATTGTATATTAATTACTTTTATTCTCATTCAATATATATTTATATGCATCAAGCACCGTGCACTGAATCTTTATTTCTACTATGCAGCGAAAGATCAGTGACAATATCGCCAGTCCGAACAGCCCCCAAATTGCACAACACGGAGAGATCTGCAATAAACTACCTTTCCCGCACGAGCATGAGCATGAACATAAGCATAAACATGAGCATGAGCATGAGCATGACTCACAATCTATACATATAGGGCCAAAAAACAGAGGCAAGCTTCCCCATCTGATTATAGCAGCCCAATAAATCGATACGAAGATAAAATTAAGAAAAAATGCCGAAAAACTCTCCATTATATTAACAGCTCCTAACAGACCGTGTTCCTGTACGGTGTAATAGGCCTTATAATACCTTCCCCTTCGATTAAAAATATTATATTTACAGCCACAACACCTTATGATTTTATTTAATTTATTTCTTAGACAAGCTAATCTTATTATTCTACGAAATATTTTATTTAAAAATGGGCAAATTAATCCATCAACCAATCCCCAAAAGAATATGCCCACGACATAGCTACCCACAGCGAGTAGCAGAAACTCATAACTACCTGAAGGTGTGTATTTCCCCAACCACGGGAGCAGCAACAAAAAACCGATCAACAGTTTATTGATAGTGTCGTAAAATGATGTGCCGGATGTGATGTCCATAATATTGTATTTTTAAGGTGATAATTCGCGGAATTAGATACGGTTATATTATATTTCCGGGCGAAGTTAGGTATTAAAAAATTGAACCAAGAATATTTTTTGGTTCAAACGAGTTCACGTTAACATACTTTAGGAAAATAATTTTTATCACTTGAAAATGTGCCGTTTAGGCAAATTTAGTCGTAACGTTTAGGCTTTTTTGACTATTGGATTGTTATAAGTGTTATAATAAATGAGTAATTTTACGACCACGTTTCAGAATCGGTTCAATAACTATCAGAACATGAAGAAAATCACCCTTTTCGCCTCTGCGATCATACTGCTGTCGATATTTGCGTCGGCCGCCACACGCAGCAAGAAGAGCGAGATAGCGCGCAATCTTGATATTTTCAACACCATATATAAGGAGTTGCAGACGTTCTATGTCGACTCAATCGATGCCGAGAAGTCGATCAACACTGCCATCACGGCTATGCTCAACGACATCGACCCCTACACGGAGTATTTCCCCGCTGACGAGCAGGAGCAGTTCCGCACCATGACGACGGGCGAATACGGCGGCATCGGCTCGATGATACAGGAGTCGGCCCGCGGCGTCATGATCTCGGAGCCTTACGAGGGGAGTCCGGCCCACCTCGCCGGTCTGCGCCCCGGCGACCTCATCGTGATGATCGACAGCGACTCGGTGCTCGGATGGAAGTCCGACAAGGTGAGCGAACGCCTCAAGGGTCCCAACGGCACCATGCTCCGCGTGGTGGTCAACCGCCCGTATGTCGAGGACTCGATACTGACGTTTGACATCAAGCGTGCCAAGATACAGATCCCCTCCGTGCCCTACGCAGGGATGCTGCGCGACGGGGTGGGATACATACGCCTGACGACATTCTCGGAGAAGAGCTATCCCGAGGTGCGCGAGGCTCTCGAACGGCTGCTGAAAGATGGAGCCAAGGGCATCATACTCGACCTCCGCGGCAACGGCGGCGGCCTGGTGGAGAGCGCCGTGCAGATACTCGGCCTGTTCCTCCCCAAGGGCACGACCGTACTCAGTACACGCGGCAAGGGGGTACTCAACGAGAAGGTCTACAAGACATCGGTCCAGCCGCTTGACACCAAGATACCCCTCGCCGTGCTCATCGACGGCGCGTCGGCCTCGGCCTCGGAGATAGTCACCGGCGCCGTGCAGGATCTGGACCGCGGCGTGGTGATAGGCAACCGCTCGTTTGGCAAGGGACTCGTGCAGTCAACCCGCCAGATACCTTACGACGGCCTGCTCAAGGTCACGATCGCCAAGTATTACATCCCCTCGGGACGCCTCATCCAGGCCATCGATTACTCCCACCGCAATCCTGACGGCTCGGTGGCCCGCATACCCGACTCGCTGACCACGGTGTTTCACACGGCCGGCGGACGCGAGGTGCGTGACGGGGGCGGCATCACCCCGGATGTCAAGATCGAGTATCCCGACGTGAACCGTCTGACCTACAACATCGTGCGCGACAACTGGGCCTTTGACTTCGCCAACCGCTATGCTGCGGCCCACCAGTCGATACCCTCGCCCGAGGAGTTTGAGATAACCGACACGATATATGAGGAGTTCAAGCGCTCGATCGATCCGGCCCGGTTAAATTATGACAAGGTGTGCGAGAGCGCCGTCGACCAGCTGCGCGAGCTGGCCGAGGCCGAAGGATACATGAACGACTCGACCAAGGCACAGTTTGACATCCTCGCCGGCATGCTCCGCCATGACCTCAACCATGACCTCGACATCAACCGCAAGAATATATCCCCCTATCTGGCCGGCGAGATCGTGAGCCGCTACTATCACCAGAAGGGCGAGATAATCAATTCGCTGCGCGATGACCGTACTGTCGACTCGGCTATGACCATACTCACGTCACCCCGCTATGCCGAGATACTGAAAAAATAACGTGGTGACGGCCTCAACAGCAGAAATGACCCTGCAGGAACTCAGCGACAAATTCCTCTCCTCGCCCCGCGGACAGGCACTGAAAAAGGCACTGTCGACCCGCACTCATATAATATCGGTGTACAATCTCGCCGGATCAGCCCCGGCCGTGATGCTCGGCGCCCTCGCGCCCCGCAGGACCCCCACCGTAGTGGTAGCCGACTCGCTTGACGATGCCGGCTATCTGTATCACGACCTGACACGTATCGTAGGCGAGGAGCGCGTGGCGATGTTTCCCTCGGGCTACAAACGCGACATCAAGTACGGCCAGCCCGACCCGCCGTCCCAGATACTCCGCACCGAGGCGCTCAACCGCTGGCACTCACAGTCGGCCCCGCAGTATGTGGTGACCTATCCCGAGGCGCTGGCCGAGAAAGTGGCCTCGCGACGCACCATCGACGACCATACCATACACCTGTCCACCGGCTCGGAACATGACCTGACCGAGGTGATAAAGTGGCTGCGGACCAATGGATTTAACGAGGTGGATTATGTCTACGAGCCGGGCCAGTTCGCCTCACGCGGCTCGATACTCGACATCTTCGGCTACAGTAACGAACTGCCGCTGCGCATCGACTTTTTCGGCGACGAGATCGACTCGATACGCCTGTTCAATATCGAGACCCAGCTCTCGGAGCAGAAACTCACCGAGGTGGCCGTGACCTCGGGCATAGCGTCGGAGAACAGCGACGGCGAGTCACTGCTCGACTATGTCGACCCGTCGACCCTCTTCGTGGTGCGTGACGCCGCCTACACCGTCAGCCGCATACGCGCCATCGCCGGTGAGGAGATGTCGCAGAGTGCCATCATTGCCGGCGAGGGGGATGCCTCGGCCATGAAAATGGTCATCGATGCCGAGGAGTTCGGCAGGAAGTTCCCGACGTTCCGCCAGCTGCGTTTCACCTCGGGTGCCCAGGCCGATCCCGAGGCGGGCGCAAGCATCGACTTCGGATGCACGCCCCAGATAATCTATCACAAGAACTTTGACCTCATCGCCGACTCGTTCACACGATTTATCGCGGAGGGTTACACCTTATATATACTGACGGACAGCGAGAAGCAGATCGAGCGCCTGAAAGCCATCTTCGCCGACCGCGGCAACGACATCTCGTTCGCCCCCGTCATGCCGACACTCCATGAGGGATTCAGCGACAGCGGGCTGAAGATGTGCGTGTTCACCGACCATCAGATTTTTGACCGCTTCCATAAGTACACGCTCAAGAGTGACCGTGCGCGCTCGGGCAAACTGGCCCTGTCGCTCAAGGAACTCAGCGCCATCGAGCCGGGCGACTATATCGTGCATGTGGATCACGGCGTGGGACGCTTTGCCGGACTGCTGCGCACCGAGGTCAACGGACGCACTCAGGAGATGATCAAGCTCGTCTATGCCAACGATGACATCATCTTCGTGTCCATCCACGCGCTCCACAAACTCGCCAAGTACCGCGGCAAGGAGGGCGTGCCCCCCAAGATCAACAAGCTCGGCACGGGCGCGTGGAACAAACTCAAGGAGCGCACCAAGAGCAAACTCAAGGACATAGCCCGCGACCTGATACGCCTCTATGCCGCACGCAAGGAGGAGAAAGGCCACGCATTCGCACCCGACGGCTATCTGCAACAGGAGCTGGAGGCATCGTTCATCTACGAGGATACCCCCGACCAGCTCACTGCCACCAAGGCGGTCAAGGCCGACATGGAGAGCGAGAAGCCGATGGACCGCCTGATATGCGGCGACGTAGGATTCGGCAAGACCGAGATAGCCGTACGCGCAGCCTTCAAGGCCGCCGTCGACGGCAAGCAGACCGCCGTGCTGGTGCCCACCACGGTGCTGGCCTATCAGCATTTCCGCACATTCTCCGAACGCCTCAAGGAACTGCCCGTGCGGGTCGACTACCTGTCACGCGCCCGCACCCCCAAGCAGGTCAAGGAGATAATACGCGATCTGGCCGACGGTAAGATCGACATACTCATAGGCACGCACAAGATCATCGGCAAGGAGGTAAAGTTCAAGGACCTCGGGCTGCTCGTCATCGACGAGGAACAGAAATTCGGCGTCGCCGTCAAGGAGAAACTCAAGCAGATGAAGGTCAGTGTCGACACGCTCACCATGAGCGCCACCCCCATACCGCGCACATTGCAGTTCTCGCTGATGGGTGCCCGCGACCTCTCGGCCATCAACACACCTCCGCCCAACCGTTATCCCATCATCACGTCGGTCAATGCCGGCGGCGACGATATAATCAGCGAGGCGGTCAACTTCGAGCTGTCGCGCAACGGCCAGGTGTTCATCGTCAACAACCGTATCGAGGGACTCTATGACCTCGAAGCCCAGATAAAACGTCTCGTGCCGGATGCACGCGTCATAGTGGGACATGGACAGATGCCTCCCGAGAAACTTGAGAAGGCCATCATCGACTTTGCCAACCATGACTATGACGTGCTCATAGCCACCACCATCATCGAGAGCGGTATCGACATGCCCAATGTCAATACCATAATCGTCAACAATGCGCAGAATTTCGGACTGTCCGAACTGCACCAGCTGCGCGGACGTGTGGGCCGCAGCAACCGCAAGGCGTTCTGCTATCTGCTCGTGCCGCCCCACCTGCCGCTGTCGCCGATAGCGCGGCGCCGACTGCAGGCCATCGAGAGTTTCAGCGAGCTCGGCAGCGGCATACACATCGCCATGCAGGACCTTGACATCCGTGGAGCGGGCAATCTGCTCGGTGCCGAACAGAGCGGATTTATCGCCGATCTGGGCTATGAGACCTATCAGAAGATACTCAAAGAGGCCGTGACCGAACTCCGCACCCAGGAGTTTGCCGACCTCGACAAGGCCGAGACCCTCGCCGGAGCCGAGGAGGAATATGTGGCCGACTGCGTGATCGAGAGCGACATGGAACTGCTCTTGCCGGCCGACTATGTCCCCACCGAGAGCGAGCGCATCTCCCTGTATCAGGAGCTGGACGGCATCGAGCGCGAGAGCGACCTGCTGGCATTCCGCTCACGTCTCACCGACCGTTTCGGCACCATCCCCGATGTGACGCTCGAACTGTTGCGCATCCCCCGTCTGCGCAGACTCGCACGCCGCCTCGGCATCGAGAAGGTGGCGCTGAAGCAGGGACGCATGTACACATATTTTGTCGACGACTCCAACAAGGCATATTACAATAGCGACATGTTCGGACGGCTCGTCAACTATCTCACAGCCAATCCACGCCGTGTGCAGATACGCGAGAACAACGGGCGCCGCTCATTCTCGTTCCTCGATGTGCCGACCGTCGAGACCGCCGTCGCTATCCTCCAGGAGGTGATCGGCAACGAGGATTGACAACACCATTATAAACGAACTGATTTAACCCCTAATTCTCCTCAGCATGCTCATCAAGACATACGGAGCCGCCGTGCAAGGCATCGACGCCATTGTGGTAACCATCGAGGTCGTGGCCGACCGCGGCGTGTCATACTCACTCGTAGGGATGGCCGACACCGCCGTGCGCGAGAGTCACGAACGCGTCGTATCAGCCATCATGCAGAGTGGCCTCTCATGGCCCAGGCGCAGGGTAGTGGTCAACCTCTCGCCCGCAGATGTGCGCAAGGAGGGAGCCGCCTACGACCTGCCTATAGCCATCGGCGTGCTGGCGGCATCCGAACAGATCTCGTGCGTGCACGCGCTCGACAGCTATATGATAATGGGCGAACTGTCACTCGATGGCTCGGTGCTCCCGATCAAGGGGGTATTGCCCATGGCCATCAAGGCCCGCGAACTCGGATTCAAGGGTATGATCGTGCCTCAGGCCAATGTCGCCGAAGGGGCCGTGGTCAACAATCTCGACGTCTACGGTGTCAGCTCGCTGTCAGAAGTCATAGACTTTTTCACCGGCAAACGCAGTCTTGAGCCGACCGTGGTGGACACTCGGCGCGAATTTGCAGCCTCCTCGGCCATATTCGACTGCGATTTCTCGGAAGTCAAAGGTCAGGAGAGTGTCAAACGCGCATTCGAGGTGGCATGTGCGGGCGGTCACAACATACTGCTCGTCGGCCCTCCAGGCTCGGGCAAATCGATGATGGCCAAGCGTCTGCCCACCATATTGCCTCCATTATCCCTGTCCGAGGCTCTCGAAACGACCAAAATACACTCTGTGGCCGGACGGCTCAAAAGCGGCTCGCGCCTCATGACGGTGCGCCCCTATCGTTCGCCCCACCACACCATCAGCCCCGTGGCTCTGGTCGGAGGCGGCAGCAATCCCGCACCGGGCGAGATCTCGCTCGCTCACAACGGTGTGCTGTTCATGGACGAATTTCCCGAATTTTCGCGTCAGGTGCTTGAGGTGATGCGTCAGCCGCTCGAAGACCGTCACATCACTGTGGCACGCGCGAAGTATACCATCGATTACCCGGCCGGATTCATGCTCGTGGCGAGTATGAACCCCTGCCCGTGCGGTTACTACACACATCCCACCAAGGAGTGCACCTGCTCGCCTGGAGCCGTGCAGAAATACCTCAACCGCATATCCGGCCCGCTGCTTGACCGAATCGATCTACAGGTCGAGATCATGCCCGTGTCATTCGACAGCCTCGTAGCCGCAGCTCCGGCCGAAAGCAGTCACGCCATACGCGAGCGCGTGGTGAAAGCACGGCGCATACAGGCCCACCGCTATGCTCAGGAGCGCCACATACACTGCAACGCGCAGATGAATAACCGTCTGCTCGGCATTCATGCCGGTCTTGACCGCGAGGGTATGGAGCTGCTGCGCGAGACGATGACCCGACTCGACATGAGCGCACGCGCATACGACCGCATACTCAAAGTGGCACGCACCATCGCCGACCTGGACTATGCCACCCGCGAGGACTTTGATCCATCCGATGCGGCATCACTCACCGCGGCCGCCAACGCCCCCATCCTCAGCGGACACCTCTACGAAGCCCTCGCCTACCGCAACCTCGACCGCAGCAGCTGGGGCAAAAACTACTGACACCGGTCCATCTACTTCTCCGCAAAAGCTCAGCGCTTAACCGAAATTTTTCGGAATAGTGATGAGCTTATGCGAGTCAACAATCATCACATACATATCAATCACCATGAGCAAAAACTACCGCGCTCAGTGGCATAATTATCGTAGTAGATGCCGCTATCATATCACACTCATGAAAAACCCCAAGATGCCACCTTTTGGTCATCTTGCCGGTGATTACCGATTGCCGATCGGAGCTCCAGGCAGCTCATATATCAAGGCAACACCTCTCGGGCAAGCGGTCAAAGCTGCTCTCAGGGAAATTTCTACCATCCACCCGGCATTGAAAGTATATCAATATGCTCTTATGCCCGACCATCTGCATATATTTCTCGGTGTAGAATACGAGCTTGACGAAATCCTGGGACGTAAGATAGGTTGGTTCAAATTATTAGTCAATAATAAGGCTAACATGAATGAAGTATTTGAGCATGGCTTTCATGATGCTATAATCAATCCGTCACGTGAATTTACGACGCTAATAAGTTATCTCCGTTCCAATCCTTACAGGCTTGCGGTGAGGAGGGCTAATCCTGAGTTCTTTTCACGCAGTAATAATATTATGATCGACGGGACTCCGTGTCAGGCTTACGGTAATCTACATCTGCTTGATAATCCTGTCAAAGAACAAGTGGTGGTGCATCGTGCGGATGATAAAGATACCAGGCAAAGGAATCATGACCGATGGATGCATTGCGCAGCTAACGGAGGCGTACTCGTGTCGCCATTCATCAGCCCTGATGAAAAAGCCATCAGGGAAGAGGCGGAATCACTCGACAGCCGTATAATACTTCTCAGAAATATCCCCCTTTCCGAACGCGAGAAACCGTCGGCTCGTGACTTCGACCTATGCACGCAGGGGCGTATGCTCATTATCGCCCCTTTGCAACCGACAGCACTGTCGCGTGAGGCATGTCTGAATATGAACAGCCGTGCCGCATATATATGCAACACGACCGAATATGCCCTCATCAGATGATTTTTTTCGGACACATATTCAATCATTTCGGGTGAAATTCCATACCTTTGGGATTCAGTTCAGTAATAAGAACGCAATTTTGACCCGTTGAAAAATCTCGGCAAGAACAAACGACAATGGCAAGGAATCTTCTGGGCCGGTATATATGGCTCATCGACACAATCAGACGCTACGGTTCGCTGAAGCGCGACCAGCTCAACAGACTGTGGATGCGATCGCCTTACTCCGACGGCGAACCTCTGCCGCGACGCACATTCTACAATTACCGGGCTGCGATCGAGGAACTCTTCTCGATCACCATCGAATGCAACCCGGCCACTTACGAATATTACATCGCCTCGGGCGACGACCGTCAGGAGGGCGTGACCGACTGGCTGCTCAACTCGGCCGCGATGAGCAATGTGCTCTCGACCGTCTCGGATGTCTCCGACCGCATATTTCTTGAGGATGTACCCTCGGCCCGCATGTATCTGTCGCAGGTCGTGTCGGCCCTGCGCGAGCACCGGGCCGTGCACTTCACCTACCGTCCCTATACCCGCTCCACTCCCACCACGGGTGTCATCGTCGAGCCATACTTTCTGAAGATATTCCGTCAGCGGTGGTATCTGACAGGGCGCAACGCCATCGACGGCAAGGTCAAGACATACGCACTCGACCGCATGGAGGACGTGACCATCGGAGATGACACGTTCACGCCCGACCCGACGTTTGATGCCGAGAGCTATGTCCGCGACACATTCGGCATCGTATTCTCGCAGGGCGAGCCGAAAGAGGTGGCCCTGCGCACCGATCCCCGGCAGGCCAAGTATTTCCGTGCCCTCCCGCTGCATCACTCTCAGCGCGAGGCCATACATGACAGTTACTCGATATTCTATTACAGGCTGAGGCTGACGCCCGACTTCGTGCAGGAACTGCTGTCACTCGGGCCGAAAGTCACTGTAATATCTCCGCCCGAACTGCGTGCCATGGTCAGATCTTCGCTACGCGAGACCCTCGCACTCTATGACGATCCGACCGATCAGGGCCAGGGGATGTCGGGCACTCCGGCCAGATGATTGAGACTGCGCGCAAGGATAAAAAGATAGTCGCTCAGACGGTTGATGTAGCGTGTGACCATCGGATGAACATACTCGCCCGTGTCGGCCAGCGTCAGCACCTCGCGCTCGGCACGCCGGCACACGGTGCGCGCCACGTGAGCCACACTTGCGGCGACAGTGCCGCCGGGCAGGATAAACGTCTTCTGAGGGGGGACGGAGGCATCAAGCCGATCGATAGCCCGCTCAAGCATCTCGACATCATCCTCGCTGACCGCCGGGCCCTTGACATCAGCCGGCACCGGTTCATCCGGGCCGCACACGGGCGACGGAGTGGCCAGGTAGGCTCCGAGGCTGAACATCACGGCATTGACCCGGAGCAACAGCCCGGCATCATCCGCATCCTCACCCGCCGTCAGGCACACGTGCGCATGCAGCAGACCGATATGTGCGTTCAGCTCATCCACCGAGCCGTAAGCATTGACACGAGGTGAATTTTTGGCCACCCGTGAGCCTCCCACCAGCGCCGTAGTGCCGCGGTCACCGGTGCGCGTATAAAGCATACTCTTCTTCATACTTGCAAATGTACATCATTTTTTCGTAATTTTGCCGTTAATAAGGTAACATAAACTTACTAATAACCTACAAAAATGTTTTCAGGAATAGTAGAAGAACCCGCCCGCGTGGTGGATGTCATCAGCCATGACGGCAATATCGACCTCAAGGTAAAGTGCTCGTTTGCCAACGAACTGCGCATCGACCAGAGTGTGGCCCACAACGGAGTCTGCCTCACGGTAGTAGACCTCCCGGGCGACGGGACATATACCGTGACAGCCATACGCGAGACCCTCGACCGCAGCAACCTCGGCCTGCTCCGTCCGGGCGACGAAGTCAACCTCGAACGTTCGATGCTGATGAACGGACGCCTCGACGGCCACATCGTACAGGGTCACGTCGACACCACCGCCGTATGCGAGGAGATCGAAGAGGTGGAGGGGAGCAAGTATTTTAAATTCACCTACGACGTGTCACCCGAAATGGCGCGTCAGGGCTATACCACCGTCGAGAAGGGTTCGGTGACAGTCAACGGCGTCAGCCTCACCGTGTGCGACTCGACCCCCGAGTCATTCCGCGTCGCCATCATCCCTTACACACTCGAACACACCAACTTCAAGTCCATCCGAAAGGGCTCGAAAGTAAACATCGAATTTGACATTATCGGCAAATATCTTGCCCGCTTGGCAAATATTTAGTATATTTGCACCTCTTAAAGGGCCGGGCGCAGAGCGTCCTGCCCGACATAACTTGTAAATTCAATACTTAAATCACTTTAATACACTACTTTAACACAATGCAAAGCAAAGGATCTTTGGGAAGTATTGTTGCCGGTGTTATCGCCATCTTCATGGTGCTCATCTGCCTCTTCTACCTTTCTTTCACCGTGGTAACCAACCACTGGGAGGGAAAAGCAGACGAGTATGCATCAGTTGAGGCCGCCAAGGACAACAATTCTCCGGAAACTAAACGCAAAGCCTATAGCGAGTACATCAAGAACATCGCTAACGAAAAGGTTTATCTCGGCTACACTTTCAACGAAGTACAGAAACTCGCCGTAGGACTCGGTCTCGACCTCAAGGGTGGTATGAACGTAACTCTCCAGGTTTCCGTTCCCGACATCCTCCGCTCGATGGCCAACGCCGAGGGCAATCCCTACTTCAACACCGCTATCGCCAACGCTGACTCTGTAGCCCGCGTCAACAAGAGCGCCGACTACATTGACATATTCTGCAACGAATACCGCAAGCTCGACCCTCAGGGCGACCTCTCGGTCGTATTCAAGGATCAAGTAAAGCGCGGCGAGAGCTTTGATGCGGCCAAGAGCTCACTCAAGCAGGAGGTCAAGGACCGCGTAAGCAGCTCGACCAACGTGCTCCGCACCCGTATCGACCAGTTTGGTGTCGTAGCCCCCAACATTCAGGAACTTGAAAAGGACGGCCAGATCCTCCTTGAGCTCCCCGGCGTGAAAGAGCACGACCGTGTACGCGAACTCCTGAAGTCAAGCGCCAACCTTGAGTTCTACGAGACAACTCCCGCAAACGAAATCTCAGCCGTACTCCAGCAGCTTGACAATCAGCTCCGCGCCGACACCACAGGCAACGGCAAGGGCCTCTTCGACTACTTCGTAGCCGGCCCCCGCAACCTCATCGGCATCGGTATGGCTCCCGAGACTGCACGCGACACCATCAATGCACTGCTCGCATCACCCGCAGCCAAGCGCATCCTCCCCAGCAACCTCAAGCTCGCATGGGAGTTCAAGCCCGAGATCGTCCAGATCGACGACTCAGTGCGTGGCAAACGCAATCTCGCCATCTATGAGCTCGTAGCCCTCAAGACCACCAACGGCAAGCCCGCACTCGCAGGCGACGTCATCACCAGCGCATCGAGCGAATATGACGCAACTCAGGGCGGCAACTATGTATCGATGACCATGAAGCCCGAGGCAGGACGCCAGTGGGCACGCCTCACCGCCGCCAACATCGGCAAGCAGGTGGCCATCGTGCTCGACGATCAGGTATACTCAGCACCCCGTGTACAGAATGCCATCGAGGGTGGACGCTCGTCAATCACCGGCGACTTCACCACCGACGAGGCAAAAGACCTTGCCAACGTGCTCAAGTCAGGTAAGATGGCAGCCAAGGTTGACATCATCTCCGACACCGTCATCGGTCCGTCACTCGGTGAGCAGGCTATCCACGACGGCCTCTGGTCATTCGTGATCGCACTCATCCTCCTCATGGTGTTCATGTGTCTCTTCTACGGACTCATCCCCGGACTCATCGCCAACATAGCGTTGGTATTCAACATCTTCTTCACATTCGGTATCCTCGCTTCGTTCCAGGCAGTGCTTACCCTCTCGGGTATCGCAGGTATCGTGCTCGCACTCGGTATGGCTGTCGATGCCAACGTGCTCATCTACGAGCGCGCCAAGGAGGAACTCCGCGCCGGCAAGAATGTCCGCACCGCTATCGCCGACGGTTATTCCAACGCCTTCTCGGCAATCTTCGACTCCAACCTTACCTCGATCATCACAGGTGTCATCCTGCTCCTCTTCGGTACAGGTCCCATCAAGGGTTTTGCCACCACTCTTATCATAGGTATTATCTGCTCGTTCTTCACAGCAGTATATCTGACCCGCCTCATCTATCTCGCGTTTGCCAAGACCAAGGCGTTTGAGAACCTCAAATTCTCGACCCCTCTCAGCAACAAGATGTTCACCAACACCAAGTTCAACTTCCTCGGCGCACGCAAGGTCAGCTTTATCACCGCAGGCGTAATCATCGTCATCATCGTCATCAGCCTCTTTGCCCGCGGCCTCAACCAGGGCATCGACTTCTCGGGCGGTCGCAACTATGTGGTACAGTTCGATCATCCCGTCAAGACCCACGAGCTCGACGCCAAGCTGACCCCGCTCTTCGACGGTGCACAGCTCAGTGTCATCACTATCGACGACGACACCAAGGTGCGTATCTCGACCAACTACAAGATTGACTCAGACGAGGAGGGTGTTGACGAAGAGATCACCAAGATTCTCTATGACGGCCTTCAGGAAGAACTCAACGGCATGAGCATGGAGGACTTCTCGACCACTAACGAGAACATCGGTATCATGTCATCACAGAAAGTAGGTCCTACAGTGGCCAACGACATGCGCACCGACGCTTACATCGCAGTAGGTCTCGCTCTCGTAGCTATGTTCCTCTACATCCTGCTCCGTTTCCGCAACGTAGCGTTCTCAGTAGGTGCGCTCGCAGCTGTGGCATTCACCGCATTCACCATCGTAGGTTTCTACTCGATTTTCTGGGGCGTATTCCCCTTCGCTATGGAGATCGACCAGTCGTTCATCGCCGCTATCCTTACAGTGATCGGTTATCAGATCAACGATACAGTGGTGGTATTCGACCGTGTACGTGAGAACGTAGGTCTGTATCCCAAGCAGAATTTCTTCGACACCATCAATTCGTCAATCAACTCGACCCTCGGACGTACGGTGATGACATCATGCTCGACACTCCTCGTGCTCCTGTGTATCTTCATCCTCGGCGGCGACGCCATCCGTTCGTTCGTGTTCGCAATGATCTTCGGTGTTGTGATCGGTACACTTGCTACAATCTTCATTGCAGCTCCCGTAGCTTACCTCACCGATGCCCGTCGCAACAAAGGCGCAAAGGCATAAATAATCCCGTACTAAAGTATATCTCCCCACCGGGATATACTTTAGTATAAACAAATACAAGAGCAGGGGCCCTGATTCCTCCAATGGAAACCGGGGCCCCTGCTCCTTTTATTATTAGCCGTCACGGCTTGATGATGCCGCGAATAGTCACATACGATTGTGTCAGTGGAAAATCGAGTATTATTCGATGTATCCGAACGATTTCAGCTTGTTCTCACGGTTACGCCAGTTAGGCTCTACCTTGACAAACATTTCGAGATACACACTCTTGCCGAAAAATTTCTCAATATCCTTACGTGCTTCGATACCGACCTTCTTGATCATCGAACCCTTATGGCCGATAATAATACCCTTCTGCGACTCACGCTCGACGTAGATCACAGCCATGATATGAATAGAGTTGTCTTTCTCCTCAAACTTCTCGACAATAACCTCTACCGAGTAAGGTATCTCCTTGTCATAAAGCGTCAGGATCTTCTCACGGATAATCTCAGTCACAAAGAAACGGGCAGGCTTGTCGGTGAGCGCATCCTTTCCGAAGAATGGGGGTGACACAGGGAGCAGTTCGACAATGCGCTGCATCAGTGCCGACACATTGAAATTCTCTTTAGCCGAAACGGGGAAAATCTCTGCCTTGGGCAGGATAGACTGCCAACGCTCGGTGAGAGCTTCGAGATCTACCTGAACCTTCACAAGGTCAATCTTATTGATGACAAGCAGCACAGGTACACTTTCCTTAGCCACCTTGGCGAGAAAGTCAGCATTCTTGGACGGATCCTCGACCACATCGGTGACGTAGACAAGCACATCCGCATCGACAAGAGCACCCTCGCTGAAATTAAGCATGCTCTCCTGAAGCTTATATTTAGGCGCCAGGACACCGGGAGTGTCCGAGAAGACAATCTGATACTCGGGCGTATTGACGATGCCTGTGATGCGATGACGGGTAGTCTGAGCCTTTGATGTTATAATACTGATTCGTTCGCCCACGAGCAGATTCATGAGCGTAGACTTGCCCACGTTGGGATTACCCACTATATTTACAAATCCTGCTTTATGTTCCATATAATATTTATTGTTTTTGATTATCTACATACATAAAAACAAAAATAGCACCCAAAAAGATGCTATTTCCGTAAAAAATATTTTTATGCCGCAGACATCGGATGATCAGAGATCCCAGATGACATAGAGCGCACCCCATGTGAATCCGGCACCAAAAGCGGTGAGAATGATGCGGTCACCCTTCTTGAGACGGTCTTTGTATTCGTCAAGACAGAGGGGAATTGATGCGGCCGACGTATTACCGTACTTCTCGATATTCACGAGTACCTTATTGCTGTCGATGCCGAGACGACCACCTACGGCCTCGATGATGCGGAGGTTGGCCTGATGTGAGCAGAACCAGTCGATATTGTCAACTGTGAGACCGTTACGCTCCATCACTTCAAGTGAAGACTCAAGCATGTCGGTGACAGCATTCTTGTAGACGTTACGGCCATCCTGGATCACATAATGCTCCTGCGCATCGATGGTCTCGTGCGAAGCAGGCTTTGCCGATCCACCGGCGGGCATCCACAGATGCTCAAGACCTGTACCGTCGATATGGAAGACTCCGTCGATGATACCGACATTCTCCTCGGTAGGCTCAAGCAGCATAGCGCCTGCACCGTCACCGAACAGAGGACATGTGGCACGGTCGGTGTAGTTGGTCATCGATGACATCTTCTCGGCCGAAACTACGACAACCTTCTTGCGCATACCTGAACGGACGTAAGCGGCACCGTCCTGAAGAGCTACAAGAAAACCTGCACATGCGGCCTGAATATCGTATGCGTATGCGTTGGAGAGACCGCAGCCGTGCGCGATGATTGAGCCGGTCGAGGGGAAACGATAGTCAGGATTGGAGGTGGCGCAGATGAGCAGATCCACTTCCTCGGGCTTGGTGCCTGTTGATTCGAGCAGACGTTCCACACACTTGATGCCCATAAAGGATGAGCCTTTGGTAGGGTCTTTCAATATACGACGCTCCTTGATGCCGACACGTGTAGTGATCCACTCGTCGTTGGTGTCAACCATCTGCGAGAGCATGTTATTGTCGAGAATATCATCAGGAGCGTATGAAGCGATGCCTGATATACGTGCGTTTAGCATGATAATATTATTGTAAAATAAGAATTTAGCCTGTGCACCGTAGGACGGTACCAGGCTATTTTTTAGGAGTCTCGCTTGGCGAGGCAATCGTTCTTTAGACGGCGGCAGCCTTCTCGATGACGATGCGTCCGCGGTAGTAACCGCACTCACCGCATACGGTGTGATAGAGGTGCCATGAGCCGCAGTTGGGGCAGAGTGCCAGTGTGGGGACTACAGCCTTGTCGTGAGTACGACGCTTTGCGGTACGGGTCTTTGATTGCTTGCGTTTAGGATGTGCCATGACTTATTTATTTTATTTCTATTTGTTACTATTATGCAGTAAATTGTTGTTATCGTTCTCTGAGCGCGACTATTCGTCACCCTCGGACATGGAGTCCGAGAGTTTTTTCAGACCGTCCCATCTCGGGTCGACAGGAGCGGGATCACCGGGTATCGAGGCTACCTCCGTGTTGTCATCCATCGACTCCATCTCATCGATAAGCGACTCGGCCAGCTCGGCATCCTCACCATCCTTGACGGCGCGGTGCTTGCGCAGGAGTGCGCTCATCGCCCTGTTGCACTTACCCAGCGGGTGTACATGCTTGAGAGGGATGGCGAGCGACGCGGTGTCGTATATCATATATGATACATTCAGAGTCAGATCGGTGCCGGGGATAACCAGCATATCGTCCGTCTCGGAATAATCATCGCCATACTTGACCGCGATGTCATAGGTCGTGTCGATAGGCAATATCAGGTCATCAAGACAGCGGTCACAGATGAGTGTGACAGTACCTGTGATGTGAAACGAGAGGTTATAAATGTCATTCTTATGAACGACAACGAGCTTGACGTCAAGATCGGCGTCATGCACATCTGTACTCTCCATATTCACAAAGAATTGCTTATCAAGATGATATGCAAATTCCTGAGTGCCCTCGGGCATCGTCTTGAGGGGAACACTGAATATTGATAATTTTCCCACGACAATATTGGTTGAAAAAACGGTGCAAAGTTATTGAAAATCTTTTGATTTTCAAAAATATCATCCGATAATTTTGGTTTTCAGACAAAAACGGGCGATTTATAGGTTAAAAAAACTTAATTATCGCCTGTGATTGCGCGGGTGATACATTAATATATCCGACCTCAGTGTCGATGAGTCGAGATGTATATATATCTGTGTGGTCCCAATCGACTCATGCCCGAGCATCTGCTGGATGGCGCGCAGATTGGCACCCCCTTCAAGCAGATGTGTGGCAAACGAGTGGCGCAACGTGTGCGGCGAGATATTCTTCCTGATACCTGCCGCCTCGGCCAGAGTCTTCACTATCTGAAATGCCCGCTGACGCGTGAGCCGTCCGCCGCGACGGTTGAGAAACAGGATATTCTCATCACCGGGCTTGACCTTCAGGCGCGCACGATCCTTCATCCATCCGGCTATCTCCTCGATCGAGGTCCCGGACATCGGCACCATGCGCTCCTTATCCCCCTTGCCGCGGACCACGAGAAATCCCTCGTCGGCATATATCTTTGAGATCTCAAGCGTGACGAGTTCGCTCACACGCAACCCGCACCCGTACAGGACCTCGATCATTGCGCGGTCACGCTGACACTCCTCCTTGCTGTAATCTATCGATTCGATCATCGAGTCAATCTCCTCGACCGTCAGCACTTCGGGCAGATAGAGTCCGAGTTTGGGCGATTCGAGCAGTTCGCCGGGACTGGCTTCGATATACCCTTCAATAGCAAGATATGCGAAAAACGAGCGCAACGATGCGACAATCCTCGCACGCGAACGCACGGCTATACCGACATCATTGAGCGAGCCGAGATATATACGCAACGTATCCGTCTCGACCCCTTGCAGAGTAGACGGCATATAATCACTGCCATCACCACCCGAAGCGAGCCACCCGAGAAAGCGCGACACATCGCGCACATACGCCTCACGGGTATTCTCCGACACCCCTTTTTCAAGGACGAGATACAGTGAATACTCCTTCAGGATCTTATCGACATCATTGACCGTACGCATATCACAGCCTGAAATCAATCTCGAAATCCTGACGTGGCAGATCGGGTCGCTCCACGGTTACACCCATCACGCCGTCAGTAAATGTCATCCCGGACGGCATCCCGACCACTTTGCCAGGCCAGTCACCCGAGGCGTCACGGACATCGCGAAACGCGGTCACCTCTCCTTTAGCCGACCGCATGACCGCTATCCCGCGTGCGGAGCCTTTCTCGATCCTTACACGACTGTCGGCAAGTGCGACCGCACGCCGTTCTGTCGGCGACGCATCATGCATGACCATCCGCTCCGGCTCGAACTCGCACACGAGCCTGAACAGCAACGTATGCCATCGCGGGTCGGGCATGTGCTCCAGCTCAGACGTGGCATAATAGCTGCCTTTGAGTCTGAGCACGTTGGTAATGAATCTGTAGGCAAAAGGCGAATGCACACCATGTCCCCGTCCGCGCCACAGACGTTTTATCTTATTTGCGGGCCACATTTCTGCTTCTCTTCACGGCCACGAACACCGCCCCGGCAAGCGCTATATAAATAAGTATAATAGCCACCGTAGCCAGAGTGTCGGCCGTGCGGACTGATTTCGGGTCAAAGGTCATCTCGACCACGTGCTCACCGGCAGGGATCCTGAGCGCGCGCAGCACATAGTCCACACGTCCGAGCTCGGCAGGCTTGCCGTCAATGGTCACATCCCATCCCCACGGGAAATACACCTCCGAGAACACCGCCACACCACCGTTGGCCGAGCGGGCGCGGTAAGTCAGACGATCGGGAGCATACGAAGTCTCATAAATAGTGTCGCCCTGTGCCACCGGCGCACCATCCCCGAGCACGGAGCGGAAACGCTTGTCAGCCACAGCCGCACGGGCCGGATCAATCTCACCGAGACGGGCCATCTCTTGATCTGCACCATCTACGTACGCCACATTCTCAACCCACCATGCATTACCCATAGCTTCGGGATTGTACAGCGCCGAGCCGTCCATACCCACCACATAGCGGGCGTTAAGCATATTGAGCACGTTCCAGTCAGCATCGGTCTGTGTGCCCTTGGTGAAATTAGACAGGTGACGGTCTATCAGATCCTGATAGCGGGTCAGTTTGGCCGCATGATAGCCGCCTATAGTCTTATGATAGTATGACGGATCCGAGCTGTAGAAGCGCGGTATATCCATCACTCTGTAATTCATCGCCGTGTCGGCCAATATCTGACGGTCAGCCGGCGTCATGGCTATCGGGTCGCCGACAGTCAGCTCCTTGGGTGCAAAACTGTCGTGACTGAGATAGCGCTTGTTCACGCCGTAAAGGTCGGCGAGGACCAGAATGCCGACTACGGCCACCGCAGCCGCGCGTTTGAGCTTGCCACGCATGAAGAACAGGAGCACCAGGCCTCCGAGCGCCACAAATATCAGACTGCGCAGCGCATCAGCCGACACCAGCCCGTAACGCAATCCCTCGACGGCGGCATATATATCCGGATTACTTAGCGAGAATCCTCGCGCCGTCGCGCTGTCATAGCCCTGCTGTACGAGCGACGATGTGATGTATCCGTCAATCATACGGTCATTATCGGTGATGGCCGAGCCATAGATGCCGGGGGCGATATAGCCGAGCACACACAGCGCGAGCGTGATGCCGAAGCACCAGAACAACGGCTTGCGATAGCGCGCATAGCAGTCAGGCGTGGTGACTATCTGCTGCAGAGCCATTACCGCGAGCAGCGGCATGGTAAACTCGGCTATGACAAGAATACTCTCGACCGTACGGAATTTGGAGTACATCGGCGCCACCGCGAGCATTATGTCGGTAAACGTCATGGCGTGCTTACCCCACGCGAGCACTATCGAGAATACGGTAAGCGCCAGAAGCGCCCACTTCAGCGGCCCTTTGACTATGACACAACCCAACAGGAACAGGGCAAATATCAGCGCACCCACATACACAGGGCCATTTGTACCCTCGGGGTCACCGAAATACTGGCTCATATAGGACAGATACTGCTGTTCCATCTGGCCATATCCCCCTGCATCGGGCAGATCGGAGAGATTCATCATAGTGAACTGCCCCTTGGCCGGACGAGCCGAGGCACCACCTTTTATGTTAGGTATAAGCAGCGAGAACGTCTCGGAAGGCTGATAGCTGTACTGGGTGATATAATCCTTATCAAGACCGGACGTCGCCTGCTCGGCCGAGCCGGGTTGAGTCAGCTCGGAATGACGGCCACGCATGGTCTCCTTCGAATACTCGTATGTACTGTAAAGATTAGGCATATTGGCCACCACGGCAAGCACCGCAGCCACGGCAAGGACACCGGTAGCCTTGCACCAAGCCTTCATTGCCTTATTACGGTAAGCCATCACGCCGTAAGCGATGACCACACCGACGATGACATACAGGAAATAGTAGGACATCTGCACATGGTTACCCGCGATCTGCATCATGGCAAAGAATGCGGCAAGCGCTCCGCCCAGCAGATAACGCCCCTTATAGCAGAGTATCACACCCGCAATGGTCGGCGGCACGTATGCCAGCACGATAAACTTCCATATATGTCCCGCCCCTATTATAATAATAAAATAGGTGGAGAGTCCGTAGGCTATGGCTCCGATCAGGGCTATATACCACTTCATATCCATCGCCACGAGCAGGATGAAGAATCCTATCATCATCATGGCCAGCAACGACGAGGGGGATGGCAAGCCCAGCCCCATCACCGTATTGACCCAACCGAACAGACGGGTTGACGGATACTTTACTGCGATCTGAAATGTCGGCATACCCGAGAACAGCGAGCCCGTCCAGCGCGGAGTGTCACCTGTGGCGGCGGCATACTGCGCCACTTCATGACTGTTGGCTATGCCCTGCTGCATGTCATGCTGGCGCAGTTCATTGCCCTGCATGGCATCGGGATAAAAGAAAGCAAAGGCGACCGCGGCTATCGCCACGACGCACACAATAAAAGTGATCAGCTTACGCACCTTTTTATGTCAAGTTTAGTCAGTGAGGGAAAAAATCAGTGAAATCATTCAGCGGGACGGAGTTCGAGAGGGATCTCCTCCTTTACCGTATCCGTTGCAGCCGTGTCGGCGGGTTCAGGCTCTGCGGCCACAAGCGACCCGTCCTGAATGGCGTCATACTGTGTCAGACGCTCGCGAAACGCGATGGCGATCGCATCAAAATCGACCTCGGGATTGAGCTTGCGAGCCTTGTCAAACGCCGCACGAGTATCCTTGGGATTGACACTCAGAGCTATATCATACACGTCTATATACTTGCGTATGGTCTCAAGGTCACGGCGGCGCTCCTTGTTAGCCACGGCATCGTTATGTACACTCAGAAATGTCATGAGCACCTGAATGGTCTGCTCGGGGGTGAAATCATCGACAAAGAGCGACATACTGTCGGCCATAGCCGATGCCTCCTTGAGATTACCGACATTCAGCGCATTAGCCAGTTGGGTATTCTGCTCATCGACCGACACTTCGGCCACGGGAACATCCTTTGACGACTTTGACCCGCAGGCCACCATTGCGGCCATCGCGCCCACCGCAACGATTATATATAATATCTGTCTCATTTTTAATTCTGTAATTTACTTGCAAAAGTACACATTTTTATCAAATAAACTACGTGGTTGTAAAAAAACGCCCTCTTATAGTGTGGTTAATATATTTTTAGCGGCTGTCATTCAATAAATCAGCGGTGGATGACGTTAGGATAAATAATGAAACACAGTGTGATGACATATATGCGTGGGGTAACGGCCATGCTGATGTTTATTGTGGCCGCGGTGTGCGCCACAGCCTCGGCCCAGGCACTCAATGACAAGGTGCTCAACCGTCCGTATGCCGACTTTCGCCGCTGGCACTTAGGCTTTTCGGTAGGTGTACACAGTCAGGACATCACCTTCGTGCATAACGGACTGATCACCGAGCAGGGCGAAGAGTGGTACATGGATCAGCCGTCGTTCTCGCCGGGATTCTGCGTGAACGGCCTCATCGACTTCCGCCTCAATCACCTTTTCAACCTGCGTTTCACGCCGGGCATGTATTTCGGCAACCGCGACATCACCATGCGTGAATATAACACCGGAGCCGAACTGCGCCAGAATGTCAAGTCGACATACGTAGTGCTCCCCTTCGACCTGAAATTTTCAGGTCTCCGCTACCGCCAGTCGCGCCCCTACCTCACGACAGGAGTCATGCCTACATTCAGCCTCACCCGCTCGCGCGGCGACTATCTGCGCACCAAGCCGGTGGACGTGTATCTTACCGCCGGATTCGGTTGCGACTTCTATCTGCCATACTTCAAGTTCATCCCCGAGATAAAATTCTGTTTCGGACTGAGCGATGTCATCGAGCATGACCGCCCCGACCTTGAGGAGGAGCCGGACAAACTCAAGATAACCCGCTCGCTCAAACGCGGCATATCAAGAATGGTAGTATTTACATTTTACTTTGAATAAATGCATCTCTCCCCGCACCATAATATAATCATCCGTACACTCGTTCTGGCTGTACTGATGGCTCTGTCCGTCCCTATGCTCCGCGCACAGGGCGACGCCATGCTCACGCACTACTGGGCCGTACCCACCTATTACAATCCCGCAGCGGCCGGTGACACCGACAATATCCGTCTGCGCGGCGGCATGCGCGCGCAGTGGATCGGCATCGACAACGCCCCTCGGACATTTGTGGCGGCGGCCGATGCCCCGTTCAAATTTCTCGGCAAGCGCTGGGGTGCGGGTGTGGTGATGCAGCAGGAATCATACGGATTGTTCCGCAATCTCACGGCCGATCTACAGATAGGATATAAACACAAGGCCCTCAAGGGGGAATTTACCGCCGCGCTTCAGGTCGGACTCTTCAACGAGCAGTTCAAAGGCTCTGAAATCTACATTCCCGACGATGACGACTATCATCAGGCCACCGACGTGGCGCTCCCTGACCGCGACGTAGCCGGCAACGCCCTCGACCTCGGCATCGGCATCTATTACGTCGGCAAGCGCTTCAAGACCGGCGTCGCACTCATGCACGCCAACAACCCGACGGTGACATTCTCCGACGAAAACGGCGGCCAGGCCGGCGGCGGAGAGACCTCCTCGGGCGACGGCACACCAAAAAAATATCAGTTTTCAGCCCCACGGACACTCTATTTTAACGCCGAAGGCAATATCCCGGTTAAAAATACGTTATTTGAATTGCTACCTTCAGTGCTGATAAGGAGTGACTTCACGTTTACCGACGTGGCCGCCACCGTCAGAGCGAGGTACAACAAGATGTTCTCAGCCGGCATCGGATACCGCTACGGCGACGCCGTGTCACTGATGCTCGGGGCAGAACTCAAAGGCATTTTTATCGGATACAGCTATGACTATCATCTGAGCGACATCGCCAAGGCATCGTCAGGCAGCCACGAGATATTTGCCGGATACAACCTTAAACTTGACTTCTCAGAGAAAAACCGCAACAAACACAAGAGCATACGAATAATGTAACCTATGAAAAAGATACTTCATATACTTACCGCAGTAATCCTCGTGAGCGTGGCCGTAAGCTGCGCCACAGGCAGCCGCAACTCCATGGGCGGAGAGGTGACCGGTGTCGGTGGCACCTCATGGGCCGAACCTACCCCCTACGGCATGGTGCTCGTAGGCCGCGGATCGGTCAAGATGGGCCCCGCTCAGGATGATTCGCTCTGGAATCTCCGTGCCGACTCGCGTGGCGTGTCGGTCGATGCATTCTGGATGGACGAGACCGAGGTCACCAACTCCAAATACAAGCAGTTCGTATTCTGGGTGCGCGACTCGATCATCCGCGAGCGTCTCGCCGACCCCTCTTACGGCGGCAATGAGGAATACAAGATCGAAGAGGACCGCGAGGGCAATCCCGTGACTCCCCACCTCAACTGGGCCAAGGCAATACCCTGGCGCAACCCCAACGAGGACGAGCAGCGAGCCATCGAGAGCCTCTATCGCATCAATCCGATCACCGGTGTCAAGGAGCTTGATCCCGAGCAGCTCAACTATCGCTACGAGACCTACAATCACACCGAGGCCGCGAAGCGTAAGAACCGTCTCAACCCCGAGCGCCGCGAATACAACACCGACCGACCCACACCTACCACTCTCCCCGTCATATCCAAGGACACCGCGTACATCAACGACGACGGACGCATCGTACGCGAGACAGTCACACGTGCACTCACCGGTCCGTATGACTTCGTGAACACATATATAGTAAACGTCTATCCCGACACAACGGCGTGGATCAACGACTTTGACAACGCCTACAACGAGCCTTACGTACGCATGTACTTCTCACACGGAGGCTACAACGACTATCCCGTCGTGGGTGTGAGCTGGGAGCAGGCCAACGCCTTCGCCAACTGGCGCACCGACTTCCTGCGTCGCTCGCTCGGACGCGAGGGCGTATACGTCGAGCCTTACCGCCTCCCCACCGAGGCCGAGTGGGAGTATGCCGCTCGCGCAGGCAAGAGCGAGAACATGTATCCCTGGGACGGCGACCTGCCTCTCACCGAGGATCAGGGTTGCTTCTATGCCAACTTCAAGCCGCAGGAGGGCAACTTCGTACAGGACGGACAGCTCATCACATCGCGTGTCGGCACATACGCGCCTAATGACTTCGGACTCTATGACATGGCCGGTAACGTGAGTGAATGGACATCGACCGCATTCACCGAGAGCGTCAGCAAACTCACCAGCGACCTCAACCCCGAGTATCGCTACGATGCCGCTCAGGAGGACCCCTACAAGATGAAGCGTAAGATCGTGCGCGGTGGCTCATGGAAAGATGTCGCTCACAACGTGCGCTCCGACCTGCGCATGTGGGAATATCAGAACGAACAGCGCAGCTACATCGGATTCCGTTGCGTACGCTCGCAGATAGGCTTTGCCAAAGGCACCAAGGCAAAGAAATAGTCACTAAAAATATATCGGCATAACCGCTATGAATACAGAGAATCTCAAATCGCGCTATCGCACCATGATGAAATGGGAGGGCGGTCAGCGACTGTTCAACTTCGCCTACAGTCTCGGCGCAGCCATCGTCATCTGGGGCGCGCTGTTCAAGATACTTCACCTGCCCGGTGGTAACACGCTGCTGTGCATCGGTATGGGCACCGAGGTACTCATGTTTATCCTCACCGCCTTTGACCGTCCGCCCAAGGAATATCATTGGGAGGATGTGTTCCCCGAGCTCGACAACAGGACGGCCACCGACGAGACCGACGGTGATGAGACCGGCTCAGGACGTCAGCGCGTCATCTCGGGCGGAGTCATAGTCGGCGGCGGATCACCCGTCAGCGCCTCACAGGGTTACGCAGGCCCCGTAGCCGGCGGCAACAGCGCTCCCGCAGGCACAGTCCCCGTCGTCGCTCAGGCCGAGACCGTGAATATCAATGATGTCGCGGCTGCCACCAACAGCTATATCGAACAGATGACGGCCATTACCGAACAGCTCGCTCATCTGCGCGAGACGACTCAGAATCTCAACGCCGTCTCCGACATGCTCCTGCAGAGCTATCAGGCCATCACCGAGAACTCCTCGGCACTGACAGCCAACTCCAAGGACTATATCTCGCAGATGGGTGACCTCAACCGCAATCTCGGCGGCCTCAACACCATCTATGAGATACAGCTCAAGAGCGTGTCGTCACAGCTCGAATCGATCGACCGCGTCAACCGCGGCATCAAGGACATCCGTGACATGTACGAGAAGAGCGCATCACAGAGCGCACGCTACTGTGAGGAGACCGAGAAGATGGCCCGCTACATGCAGCAGCTCAATCAGGTATACGAAAAGATGCTCCACGCCATGACGGTCAACATGTACCGCCCCATGGTCAACGACATCCCCGGCGCACAGTCATCGGGCATGAACCACCAGTAATTCTTTAGACAGGCTAATCACACAACATGGCAGAATCAGTAGTAAGGCTCTCACCAAGGCAGAAGATGATAAACCTCATGTATATCGTCCTCACCGCCATGCTCGCACTCAACGTGTCGAGCGACGTCCTTGACGGCTTCGAGCAGGTCGAGGACGGACTGGCCCGCACCAATGCCAACGTGGGCCGACGCAATGACGCCATCTTCGCTCAGCTCGAAAGTTTCACCGCCCAGAATCCTGAGAAAGGTACCCCATGGCTGAAAAAAGCCGTACAGGTGCGTGCCGATGCCGACGGACTCTACCAGCTTATCGACTCGCTCAAACTCGCCATCGTGCGTCAGGCCGACGGCAAGAACGGATCGCTCGACAACATCAACCGTCGTGACGATCTCGATGCAGCTGCGATCGTGATGCTCGGCCCCGGCGATACAAATGGTAAACATCTGCGCTCGGCTATCGAAGAATACCGCGCGCAAGTGACATCGCTGATACCCGACTCGACCAAACGGGCATCAATCGACGAATCTCTCTCCACCGCCCCCTACCGTCGCTCGGGCACCGTTCAGGACCAGCTGTGGGAAGAGGCTAAATTCGAGAATCAGCCCGTAGTGGCAGCCGTGACACTCCTCACCAAACTGCAGAACGATGTGCGGTTTGCCGAAGGTGAGGCTCTCGGCAATCTGCTCGCCGCCGTCGATGCCGGCGATGTGCGTGTCAACGAGCTCAACGCCTTCGTCATCCCCCAGTCACGTATGGTGATGCGTGGAGGCAAGTATTCGGCATCGATCGTACTCGCGGCTGTCGACACCACGGCACGCCCCGACATCTTTGTCGGCGGGAAGAAACTGCCCGGCGACAACGGACTCTACGAGTTCAACACCTCGTCGACCGGCACATTCGATTACTCGGGCTATATCGAAGTGACCCACGGCGACGGCACATCCACCCGTCACCCCTTCCAGTCCTCCTACACAGTCATGGAACCGACCGCTACAGTCTCGGCCACCATGATGAACGTACTCTATGCCGGCATCAACAACCCGATGAGCATATCCGTCCCCGGAGTGCCCATGTCAGGTGTGTCGGCCACCATGACCAACGGCTCGCTTACCCGTCAGGGTGACACATGGATAGCCCGCCCCGCAAAGGTCGGAGAGAACGCCACGATCACCGTCACTGCCAACATCGACGGACGCCCGCAGACGGTGGCTACCTCGACATTCCGCGTACGCAAACTCCCTGACCCGACGGCATTCCTCTCCTTCACCGCTCCCAACGGCACCAAGGACCGCTACAAGGGGGGCAAACCGATAGCCAAATCTGTCCTTGCCAACATCCCCGGCATCGAGGCCGCTATCGACGATGACATGCTCAATATCGACTTTCAGGTGCTCGGATTCGAGACAGTGTTCTTCGACCAGATGGGCAACGCCATCCCCGAGGTGTCACAGAGCGCCAGCTTCACCCAGCGTCAGCGCGACCAGTTCAAACGCCTGTCACGCGGCAAACGGTTCTACATCTCACGCATACGCGCCAAAGGCCCCGACGGCATCGAGCGCGTGCTCTCGCCGATGGAAGTCATCGTCAACTGACATTTGTTAAGTTACTTAATACGCATAATATATGATGAAGAAATTTCTTCTCACAGCCATAGTCATCCTCACCACCGCAGTCTGCGCCTCAGCTCAGGACGTATCGTCAGGCTCATCAGTCGTGCGCCGAAGCGCCGCATCCGACCGCAACGCCAAGCAGTCTGCGCCCGGTGTCACTCAGCGCATGCAGGCACACTTCGAGGAGACTCCCGTTAATGACAGCGAGCTCCAGTGGATGCGCGTCATGTACCGCAGCCTCGACCTCACCAAGGATGCCAACGGTGCGCTCTATTATCCCGACGAGCCTGTCGACGGGCAGGACAACCTGTTCCGCATCATTATGAAGCGTATGGCGGACGGATCGCTTCCGGCCTACGAATACCTCGACGGACGCGAAGTGTTCACTGACGACTACAAGGTGAAAATGCGCGATGTCCTCGACCGCTTCTACATAATCTATACCGAGGCCAAAGGCTCGACCGAAAAGAATCCTAAATTCGCCATCGAGGAGTCAGACATCCCCGCATCGGAGGTCCTCAGCTACTACATCGTGGAGAAATGGGAATTTGACCGCCGCACCAACCGCATGCGCTCGCGAGTCGAGGCCATCTGTCCCGTACTGCACCGTGCAGGTGATTTCGGAGCCGAGGCCGTACGTTATCCCATGTTCTGGGTAAAATATGACGAGCTCCGCCCGTTCATTACCACTCAGAACATCTTCACCGATGATGACAACAACCTCGCCACATGCACGTATGACGACTTTTTCCAGCTCGGGCTGTACGAAGGTGACATCTATAAGACCCGTAATCTGAAGAACAAATCCCTGATGCAGCTCCATCCCGATCCGGATGATCTGGCTCATGCCCGCGACAGCATCCAGCAGCGACTTGATGATTACGAGAAGAAACTGTGGGTACCCTCGCTCGAAGAGCTTGCCGCACGCCGCGAGGCTGCCGAGAAAGCCGAGGCGCTTGCTGCCGGCAATGGCGAAGAGACCACCGAAGTAGGCACAGCCGCTTCGGGCACAAACGCCCGTGCCACCCGCTCAAGACGCACGACCCGCTCATCAGCCACCAAGGCCAAACCGGCCAAGGTGAAGAAGCCTAAGGCCACCAAGTCAACCCCCTCATCTTCGGCCACCCGTTCGGTACGTAACCGCAGACGTTGACCGCAGGCAGGCAGACCGTCAGACATCCTCCTCACATGCTCTCTCCTATCACTATCGTTATTCCTATCTGCAACAGGGCCCACATAGTCGGACGCACGCTCGACAGTGTGGCGGCTCAGACTGTGGCTCCGGCCCGTATAGTGATCGTTGACAACAATTCGACTGACACCTCTCTCTCCGTAGTGCGCGACTGGGCATCCGGCCGCAGCAACGTCACAGTATTATCCGAGTCCACATCGGGAGCCTGCGCGGCCCGCAACCGCGGGTTACAGGCAGTCACCTCGGAGTGGACTATGTTTTTTGATTCGGACGACATCATGGCCCCGCGTCATGTCGAGGACTTCACGCGAGCCATATACGGTCATCCCGACGCCGACGTCATCGGCCGTGACATATATCTGCATTCGCTTGACGGCTCACGGCGACGCCTCTATTTTCACGGCGACGGCGATCCGATGTTTCACCACCTGTTCCGCGCATCGCTCTCTTCACAGCGCTACATAGCCCGTACCAACCTGTTTCGCGAGGCCGGAGGATGGAATGAATCGTTGACGGGATGGAATGACTACGAACTCGGCGTGCGCATACTGCTCCGTTCACCACGCATCCTCACCCTCGGCGGCGAACCAACGGTCTCAGCCATTCAGCAGGAGCAATCCATAACCGGACTGTCATTCAGTGCGCACCCTGAACGCTGGGAGCGCTCATTACAGGCTATCCATGACACATTCCGGTCATTACCGCCCGCCACAGCCTCACGGGCACAATACATGAGATGGCTCGACGCACGCGCCATGATACTCGCCGCACGCTATGAATCGGAGGCACTCACCGCATCACGGCGATCCGATCGCGAATCGGCCCGACGGGCTCATGCTCTATCACTCAATCTCAGGCACAGTGTTATCTCACGCACGGATGCACCGCGACGCATGAAGATGATCTATCTCCACAACCTGCGTTTGCACCGCTTCACCTGGCTACTGGCCCGGGTGTTGCTGTGAAATCATTGCTTTTGTTTACGGGAATATTGGGGAACGGGGTCTTAACCTTCGAGTATGGCGGTCACGCGCTTGAGCGCGGCGATAAATGCCTCACACTCCTCCAGCGTATTATATGCTGCAAATGATGCCCTGACCACCCCCTCTACACCGAGAGCATGCATCAGCGGTTGTGCGCAATGATGCCCGGTACGCACGGCAATACCGAGTTTGTCAAGCAGCATCCCCATATCATAGTGATGGATATTTCCGACCAGAAACGATATGATGGCACACTTACCGGGCGCATTGCCAAAGATTCTCATGCCGGGTATCTCCTCAGTCATGCGACGTGTAGTGTACTCAAGCAGTTCATGCTCATGCGCGGCGATATTCTCTACCCCGAGAGCATCCATGAAATCTATCGCTTTTGACAGGGCCGAGATACCTATGAAATCAGGTGTTCCGGCCTCGAACTTATACGGCAACTCGGCAAAAGTCGTCTTCTCGAACGACACCGACTCGATCATCTCGCCGCCACCCTGATAGGGAGGCATCTTTTCAAGCCATTTCTCCTTGCCGTACAGCACGCCCACACCTGTAGGGCCATACATCTTATGAGCCGAGAACGCATAAAAGTCCGCATCAAGATCACGCACATCGATGTGCAGATGCGGAGCAGCCTGAGCGCCGTCCACCACAACGGGCACATCGTGACTGTGGGCGTATGCTATCATCTCCTTGACAGGATTGACGGTACCGAGCACGTTTGACGCATGACACACGCTCACCAGTCGCGTACGGTCGTTGAACAGACCGCGGTATACGTCCATATCCAGCTGTCCGTCCTCAGTCACAGGCACCACCCTGATGGTAAACCCTATGCGGTCGCGGAGCAACTGCCAGGGCACGATGTTGGCATGGTGCTCCATCACCGTGAGTATCAGCTCGTCCCCCTCGCCGAGCATCATCCCGCCAAATGATGATGCAACGAGATTAAGCGCCTCGGTCGTACCGCGTGTGAAGATCACCTCGCTTGTCGACGCGGCGTTTATCCACTCCTTCACCCTGCGCCGGGCATTTTCCTGCAGCTCGGTCGCCTCCTGTGACAGAGTGTGCACACCGCGGTGCACATTCGCCTTGGTCGTGGTATAACTGTCGACAATAGCCTTGACCACACTGTCAGGAGTCTGAGAGGTAGCTGTATTGTCGAGATAAATCAGCGGACGGTTATAGAGACGCCGTTCGAGTATGGGAAATTCCGAGCGAATCTTCTGTATATCCACAGGGTTGAGAATTATGGTTGTTTTATTTCTTACACGTCTCGCAGTTGCCGAGCGAACCCGAGAAGCGGCGGTCAACAAGATGGCGCAGACGTTCCTGCAACCCGGGTATGGTCACCGTCTCGATGACATCCACCATAAATGCCTGCATCAGCATACGGCGCGCCTCATCACCGGGGATGCCGCGCGAACGCATGTAGAACAGGGCATCCTCGTCGAGCTGGCCCGTCGTGGCACCGTGACTGCACTTGACCTCATCATTGTTGATTATCAGCTGAGGCTTGCAGTGCATACGTGCGTGATCGCTCGCCAGCAGATTGCGATTGCTCTGATATGCCTCGGTGTACGGAGCCTCGGGCGTAACCGTGATACTTCCCTCAAACGCACCCTCCGACTCACCGTCCATAACGTACTTGAACAGCTGATTGCTGTGGCAATGCGCGGCGCGGTGATATATCGCCGTGTCATTATCTATGTGCATGCGGTCGCTACCTATGGCCATGCCGCTGAGACGGCAGTCGCAATGCTCTCCGTTCAGGCTTATCTCAAAATCATTGCGTGTCACGCCACATGTCAGGGTCGTGTTGTTGAGTGTGACCTCGCTCCCCTCGCTCTGGCTCACGAACATACGTGAATAGCGCGATGTAGCGGGCGATGACTCCTCGATCGAGCAGATCTCGACGCGGGCGTTTCGGCCGGCATAAAGCTCCACGACCTGCGATGCGAGATACCGCTGCTCGCGATCCTGCGTATGATCGCACACCAGCAGTGTCAGCACGGCATCATCCTCAGCCACGATGAGCACGCGGCGGAATGCTGCAAGCGGAGCGGGCGACGAGAAGATGTTCACGAGCTGCAAGGCCTTTTCCATCCTTACGCCGCGCGGCACATATATGAACACTCCGTCCTGAACGAGCATCGTGTTCAGAGCCACCGATTCCTCTCCGGCCGGGGCCAGATGGCCGTAATATCTCGCCACGATCTCAGGGAGTTCGCGCGATGCGGCTGCGAGCGACATGAAACGCACCCCGTCAGGCATACGCTCTTCAAGCGAAGCCGAAGGGACAAACTTGTCGTTCACCACCGTAGCCTGAAGTGTCGACAGATTGGGCACATCGCACCTGAATGTCGCGGCCACATCCACCGGGATACCCACACGGTTGACATTCACACCGTAGTCGGGCGCGAACATATCTTCTACCGATGTCTTTTCAAAACCCTCCGTGCTACGGGTAGGGAGAGCGGCACACTCCGCCCCGAGCACGCGGCGCGCATCGTCACGCAGAGCGTTGAGTGGCTCACCCGCCGTGGCGTTCACAGCCTCGCGGTTGGCATCGTAGAGGTCAGTATATTGTTTGATTGAACTCATCGTTACAGAATGTTAGGGGGATTATCAGTCCTTGTTCTCCTCCTTGATCCAGTCATAGCCGCGCTCCTCAAGTTCGAGAGCCAGCTCCGGACCGCCGGTCTTGACGATACGACCCTTGTAGAGGATATGCACGTAATCGGGCTTGATGTAATCGAGCAGACGCTGATAATGTGTGATGACGATCGTAGCGTTCTTGGATGTCTTGAGCTTGTTGACACCTCCGGCCACTACACGGAGTGCATCGATGTCAAGACCCGAGTCAGTCTCGTCAAGTATGGCCAGACGCGGTTCGAGCACAGCCATCTGGAATATCTCGTTACGCTTCTTCTCGCCGCCCGAGAATCCCTCGTTGACCGAGCGTGAAGCCAGTTTGTTGTCCAGCTCGACGATCTCACGCTTCTGACGCATGAGTTTCAGGAACTCACTTGCCGACAGAGGCTCCTCGTTCAGATACTTGCGCTTGGCGTTGACCGCGGCACGCATGAAGTTGACCATCGACACGCCGGGTATCTCCACCGGATACTGGAATGACAGGAACAGACCCTCATGGCTGCGTGTCTCGGGAGGCAGATCGAGCAGCTCCACTCCGTGCAGAGTGGCCGAACCCTGAGTCACCGTATAGGCCGGATTGCCGGCCAGAACACCTGACATCGTACTCTTGCCCGAGCCGTTAGGACCCATGATGGCATGAACCTCGCCCTCGCGCACGGTCAGATTGACCCCTTTGAGTATCTCCTTGCCTTCCACATTGGCGTGAAGGTCGCGCACTTCAAGTAATATATCGCTCATAATCGTATTCGGTATTTATCCGCAAAATTACTAACAATCTCGCATCTACCCAAACATTTCCACAACCACTTTGGTTGCACGACGGATAAAAACAGCCTCATAGCCCCCCTTAGAGCCGGTTTGACAATGAATGTCGAATGCAGGGGCAAGATTCAATACACCTCATAGTTAAGGATGGCTTCGACGATGTAGAGCGCGCGGATGTCGGCGCGGGATACATCCATGTCGTCATAGGCGGGATTGTCACTGTGCAGTATCACCATCGAGGGGTCGGGATGACGGCGCACATATTTTATCATGCGGTATTCATCGAGCTGCACTACATATATCTGTCCCCAGAATATGTTGCGCGGATCACGTATCTGCCTTATGGCTACATATCCGCCGTTATTGATACGCGGACTCATGCTGTCACCCCTTACCTTCACCACATGTGAGTCAGCCGGGAGCTCGGGTATATCCATCATGCCGATGGGGTGTGTCTCGCAAAACAGCTGCTCCAGACTGCGGCATCCGGCGGTGACATCGATGTCATAGACGGGTATTCCCGTATTGACGCATTGCGGAACGGGCTCGGATGAAAGCATTATGTCGCGAGCCATGCTCTCCTTCTCGTAGGGTAATCCTATGCCGTCTTTGAGCCACGGCTTGGACACCCCGAGGTCTACGACAATGCGGTTGATAAGTCCTTCGGTAAACGGGAGTTTGCCTGTCAGGACTTTCGACAGATTGGATGGATCAAGCCTGAGCAGCGAGGCGAGCCGGCGCTGTGACAGATGCTTGAGCGTCATTATATGTCGCAGACGCGATATTATTTCGTTGGTATTTTTATCCTGTAGAGTATCCATAATCATGGGTTGCAATAGAATTTTTCATTGGCAAATATACAATATTGCGGTCAATTTACCAAACGTCAGCAGTTTTTAATCTGACTTTTCTAAGAGGTAATTTAATGACAACCTCTGAAACCACAAGTCAAAAATTTTCTCATCAGGCCCTCAGACGGTCTTCCCGAGGAAATAAGTCTCCCTGACGGCAGAAATCACACTCCATACAGAACAATTATTATTCGTTTTTTCGTAATTTGCGACATTATCGCAATTTTCTTTTGAAAATATTTGCACAGTCATCAAAACCGTCATAACTTTGCACTCGCTAAACGGAACTAACCGATAGCACCTCAAAAACCTTGGTGTGGTAGTTCAGCTGGTTAGAATACCTGCCTGTCACGCAGGGGGTCGCGGGTTCGAGTCCCGTCCATACCGCTGAGGAGAGAGGAGAATGAGTAAATGTCAAACCCTGGTTTACTTTACTCATTCTTTTTTTAAAAACCAACAAACAGCACCTCAAAACCTTGGTGTGGTAGTTCAGCTGGTTAGAATACCTGCCTGTCACGCAGGGGGTCGCGGGTTCGAGTCCCGTCCATACCGCTGAGGAGAGAGGAGAATGAGTAATAGTTAGATTTAATATCTGCATTACTCATTCTTTTTTTGTACCCGCACGCGTGCGCAATAATCACGCGCGAAGGAGCGTTATTACTGTAGTGAGAAACAATTCTGATATCCGCACGCCGCGCCGGCACCGGTGGTGGAGCGCGGCGGTAATGCTGGCTGTGGTTCTGGCCACGGCCCTGACTGCTTGTTCTCCTAAGAAAAACACAGCCGCCACACGCAATTATCAGGCATTCATCACACGTTACAACGTCTACTTTAACGGTGATGAGCACTATAAGGTGACGCTCAAAGAGATGGAGTCGAATTACGAGGACGATTACACCGGCCCGATGCTAATGCACCCGGCCGAGGCCCGCGGCGTGGAGTCGGCCCCGAAACCGTCAGGCTCATTCACCCGCTCGATCGAGAAGGCTCAGAAGGCCATTCAGCTGCACAGCATCAAGAAGCGCCCCAAACGCAAGTCGGGCAAAGGGAATGATCCCGAATACAAGCAATGGCTCAAACGCGACGAGTACAACCCGTTCCTGCACAACGCATGGATGATGATGGGACGCTCGCAGTATATGGGTGGAGATTTTCTCGGAGCGGCATCAACATTCTATTACATCAGCAAACACTTCACGTGGCTCCCCGCCACCGTCACTGAGGCGAGAATATGGGAGGCACGCTGTTACTGCGCGCTCGACTGGCTGTACGAGGCCGAGGTGATAATAACCCGCATCAAGGAGGATCAGCTCACCTCGCGTACACTGCGTGAACTGTACGCATTCACAGCCGCCGATTTCTACGTCCGCTCACATGACTATGAGAAAGCCATCCCCATGCTGCGCGAGGCTGCGTCACTTGCCGGGAAAGACCAGAAATCGCGCATCTACTTCATACTCGGACGCGTATGCGCCGAACTCGGACGCAACGCCGAGGCATACGAGGCATACAAGAAGGCCGGCAGCGCGGCATCATCCTATCGCGCAAAGTTCAATGCCCGCATCAGACAGAGCGAGGTCTATGAAGGCGCGGACATCACCCCCGAGGTCAAGGCACTGCGCCGCATGACCCGCTACGGGAGCAACAGCGAGTATCTTGACCAGATATACTATGCCATCGGCAATCTGTACCTGTCACGCCGCGACACCGTCAATGCCATAGCCAATTATGAACTGGCGGCCGAGAAGTCGACTCGCAACGGCATCGACAAAGCCATCTCGCAAGTCACACTCGGCGGACTGTATTACGACCAGGGACGCTACGACAAGGCCCAGCCATGTTATGCCGAAGGTGTGCCACAGTTGCCCGAGACCTATCCTGACTATGCGACCATCAAAAGACGCTCGGATGTGCTCGACGAACTGGCCGTCTACACTCAGAACGTCGTGCTCAACGACTCGCTGCTGCGACTGGCCGCGCTCCCCGAGGCCGAACAGCTCAAGGTAATCGACAAAATCATAGAAGACCTCAAGAAAAAAGAGAAAGAGGAGGCCGAGAATGCACGCCGCGAAGAGTATCTCGCCCAGCAACAGACGGCCGGCACCAACCTCAACACGTCAGGGACAGGTGCACCGCAGGAGTTTACACTCAACGCCGACAAATCGTGGTATTTCTACAACACGGCCACACGTAATGCCGGACGCACCGACTTCCAGCGCCGATGGGGTTCACGTAAGCTCGAAGATGACTGGCGACGACGCAACAAGGCCTCGTTCTCACTCGGAGACACGTCGGACGAAGATGAGGAGGACAGCGCAGCAGAGGATGCGGAGACTGATGACGGCACGGGCGAAGCCGGTGAGGACACCCCCGGGACTCAGGAGGCGGCCCAACGCGCGTCCGACCCGCATTATCCCGAATATTACCTGCGTCAGATACCCGCCACCGACGCCCAGAAGGTGACTGCCAACGAGGTGATACAGGAGGGTCTGTACAACTCCGGCCTGATACTCAAGGACCGCATGGAGGATTTCACTGCCGCCGAGAAGGAGTGGGACGATCTGATGACGCGTTATCCCGACAACGTATACCGCCTGGATGTCTATCACAACCGCTACCTCATGTACATGCGTCAGGGACGGCCTGAGATGGCCGAGATATACCGGCAGAAGATATTGTCGGAATTTCCCGACTCAAAATACGGTGTGGCCATGAAAGATCCCGCATATCTCGACAAACTGCGCGGGATGGAGCAGGAACAGGAGTCGCTCTACGAACAGGCTTACGAGAACTATCTGTCCGACCGCAACGGAGCCGTACACGACGCCTACAATCGCATGGAGAAAGACTACCCACTGTCACCCCTCATGCCCAAATTCATGTTCCTGCACGCACTGGCCTACGTGACCGAGGATAAGCCGGCCGAATTTAACGAAGTGCTCAAATCGCTGCTCGAACGCTATCCCGACGCCGACATAGCCCCGCTGGCCGCCGCATGGCACAAGGGTATGAACGACGGACGACAGCTGCACTCGTCCGGGTCAAACACTCGCAGCATGCTGTGGGACATCCGTCTGACCAACGACTCGACAGCTTTGGCAGGAGCGACGGGCGAACTGGAGTTTACCATCGCGCCCGACGAGCCTCACTATCTCGTGCTGCTCTTCTCGACCGACGCCATGTCGCCCAACCAGCTGCTCTATGAAGTGGCGCGCCACAACTTCTCGACCTACGTAGTCAAGGACTTCGACCTTGAAGTGATGAACTTCGGGCCTCTCGGCCTGCTTATAATCAAAGGATTCGACAATCAGTCCGAGCTAAACCATTACCGCACGCTCCTGTCGCGCGACGGCACGTTCACAATGCCCGCCGCGGTACGCCCGGTCGAGATAAGCAAGAGCAATTTCGAACAGCTCCTTCAGGGCGCGGGATCATTTGACGACTACTTCCGTTTTATCGGTGAGGAGACCATCCGCGAGACTCACGAATCGGTATTGCCGCCCGAAGAGTTTATGGAGTTTGAGGAATTGAAGGCCCCCGCCGAACTTGAAGAGCTTAAGGAGTCAATCAGCACGGATGAATATGTCGCTCCTCCGCCAGCCAAAGGCACGGCGACCCCGACGAAAACACCCGCCAAGACTCCCGCCAAGACTCCCGCGAAAACTCAACCGAAAACTCAACCGAAAACTCAACCAAAGACCGAGCCCAAGAAGACCGACCCGCAGACCACCACCGTAAACGATCTGCCGGAATATCCGCTCGGCTCGGAGGGGGACGAGGACGATTGAGCCGGACTGCGATTAGACCAACGACAAAAGAACCACCAAAATATTTACTGAAAAGTGTCAACAATACTCTGGGCCGACGACGAGATCGACCTCCTGAAGCCTCACATACTGTTCCTCAAATCCAAAGGTTACGACATCGTCACCTGCTGCAGCGGTGCCGACGCGCTCGCACTGGCCGAGGAGCAGCCGTTTGACCTGATTATCCTCGATGAGAATATGCCGGGCATAACAGGCCTTGAGACACTGCAACGTCTCAAGCTGGCAGCCCCGCACATCCCCGTGATAATGATCACCAAAAGCGAGGAGGAGAACATCATGGATCAGGCCGTAGGCAGCAAGATCGCCGACTATCTCATCAAGCCGGTCAATCCCAATCAGATACTCTCATCCATCAAGAAGAACCTTCACAGCGAACGTCTGGTGAGCGAAAAGGCCGACACGGATTACCGTCAGGACTTCTCGCGCATAGCCTCGATGATCAACAGCGCTTCGTGCATGAACGACTGGATGGAACTGTATCGCGTGCTCGTGCAATGGGAGATGAAGCTGTCATCCACCGACAGCTCAATGGACGAACTGCTGGCCATGCAGCGCACCGAGGCCGATACGACATTCTGCAAATACGTCTGCCGCAATTATGAGACATGGATCACCGAGCCTAGAGCCGAGGGACGGCCGCTCTTCTCGCCCGAAGTATTCAAGACAAAGGTATTCCCGATGCTTGATGCCGGCGAGAAAGTGTTTTTCATCCTCATCGACAATTTCCGCCTCGACCAGTGGGCCGCCATCAAGCCACTTCTGGCCGACACCTTCACATTCAAGGAGGAGCTTTACTGCTCCATCCTCCCCACGGCCACGCAGTATGCCCGCAATGCAATCTTCTCGGGGCTCATGCCGGTGGACATCGCCCGAATGTTTCCGTCGCTGTGGGTGGACGAGGACTCGCCCGAAGGGAAAAATCTCAATGAATCGCCTCTGATAGCCACACAGTTCGAGCGCTACAGGCGCAAGTGCCGATTCTCATACAACAAGGTCAATGACTCGGCGGCGGGCGAAAAGCTGCTGTCGGAATTTTCCAATCTGCTTGAAAACGATCTCAACGTGATCGTGTTCAATTTTATCGACATGCTGTCACACGCACGCACCGAGTCGCGCATGATCCGCGAACTGGCATCGACCGATGCCGCCTATCGTTCGCTCACCGAGTCATGGTTTCGCCACTCGCCGGCCATCGATATATTCCGTGCCATCGCGGCCAAAGGCTATAAGATAATCCTCACCACCGACCACGGCACCGTACGCGTGGACCGACCGCTCAAAGTGGTGGGCGACCGCAACACGAACACCAATCTCCGATATAAGGTGGGCAAGAATCTCGACTATAACCGCAAGGAGGTTTATGAGGTTAAAAATCCCGGACGATTCGGACTGCCGGCTCCCAACGTGTCGTCAACCTATATCTTCGCCACAGGACGCGACTTTTTTGCCTATCCCAACAATTATAATCACTATGTGCAGTATTACGACGGCACATTCCAGCACGGCGGCATCTCGCTACAGGAGATGCTGATACCGCTGATAACGCTCTCTTCAAAATAACGAAACAACTACACTTAACAGATATATGAAAGAGATACTCATACCCTCGATCGAGGCTATCGACGATGCAGCCAAGGAGTTTGTGGCACAGATGGGCGACGAGACCGTCTACGCATTTACCGGCGAGATGGGTGCCGGCAAGACTACATTCATCAACGCTCTGAGCCGCGCGCTCGGCGTGGAGGAGGACCCGACGGGTTCGCCTACGTTCGCCATCATCAACGAATACCGTTCGGACACCACCGCCGAGCTCATATACCACTTCGACCTGTATCGCCTCGAAAATCTCGAACAGGCCTTTGACATAGGTGTCGAGGATTACCTTGACTCGGGAGCGCTCTGCCTCATCGAGTGGCCCGACCGCATCGAGGACATCCTGCCTGATGACACCGTGAGAGTCAACATCGAAGTGCTCGACAACGGCAGCCGCCGCCTCACTATCGAGGGGGGAGAATAACCGGTCGTACGCATGATGTCAGACACACGGATCATACATCTCGACTCGGTCGGCTCAACGAGTTCCTACCTGGCGTCACTCGGAGACGAAGCCACGCACGGCACCGCCGTAATGGCACGCGAGCAGACAGCCGGACGCGGTCAGCGCGGCAACTCGTGGGAGGCGGAGCCGGGCATGAACGTCACTCTGTCACTGATGCTGCGCCCGTCGGGCCTGCATCCGGGGCGTCAGTTCGTTATCTCCCAGGCCGTATCGCTCGCCATCGTAGAGATGCTCGACCGCTACTTGGATGACGTGAGCATCAAATGGCCCAACGACATCTACGCAGGCGACCGTAAGATATGCGGTATCCTCATCGAGAATGCCATCACAGGCACGGAGATCAACCGCTGCATCGTAGGCATCGGACTGAATGTCAACCAGACCGTCTTTCGCTCGGACGCACCCAACCCCGTGTCGCTGCTCCAGCTCGTTCCCGGCTCCGAGTTTGACATCGATACGATCGCCGGGACCATGGTCTCAGCTATCCTCGAACGTGTCAACGAGGCCCTTACGTGCGACTGCTCACGGATAGCCGAAGCATACTTCGCACGGCTATGGCGACGCGACGGGTGGCACCCTTATCACGACAACCTGCGCGACACCGACATGACGGCCCGCATCGTATCGGTCGCACCGGCCGGTCCTATCACCCTCATCGACAAGGCCGACGGCACGGCACGCGAATACGCATTCAAGGAGATCTCATTCACTCTTGACAAACATCGGTTGTAAAAGCCATGCAAGCCATCACACTCGAAGAATTTACCTCACGCATATCAGGCGCGGTCAACGGCACCCCCGGACTCGCGGGTGTGTGGGTCGTCGCAGAGACGTCCGACGTGCGCCGCTCAGGCCACTGCTATCTGGAGTTGGTACAGAAACACCCGCTGACAGGCGACCCCGTGGCACGTATGCGCGCCACCATCTGGCGCAGCACGCTGGCACACATCGACAGCGTATTCACCCGCGCCACAGGACAACGGCTTGAGAGCGGCATCAAGGTAATGGTGCGCGTAACGGCATCGTTTCACCCCGCCTACGGACTCTCGGCCAACATCACCGAGATCGATCCGTCATACACGCTCGGCGACCTTGTGAAACGCCGTCAGGAGATTATAGCCCGGCTGCGTAACGAGGGCATCATCGACCTCAACCGCGAACTCGAATGGCCTGACGTGCCGTTGCGCATAGCCGTCATATCCGCCCCCGGAGCGGCCGGTTACGGCGACTTCATACATCAGTTGTACACCAATCCGTCGCGGCTTGACTTTCACGTACGCCTGTTCCCGGCCCTGATGCAGGGCATCTCCGCTCCGTCATCGATCATAGCCGCGCTTGAAGCGATAGCGGACGATGAGGATAACTGGGACTGCGTGGTGATAATACGCGGCGGTGGAGCCACGAGCGACTTCGCCGCCTTTGAGAATTACGAGCTGGCCGCCAATATCGCACAGTTCCCGCTGCCGGTAGTGATCGGCATCGGACATGAGCGCGACATCACCGTACTCGACTCCGTAGCCAATATGCGCGTCAAGACCCCGACCGCTGCCGCCGAATGGCTCATAGCCCGTGGTGACGAAGCCCTCGACACGCTTGAACGGCTCGGCTCGCAGGTCTATCTGCTCGCATCCGACATTCTGGCGGGGAGCAAAGAGCAGATAGCACGTATAGGCGCGACACTGGGCCAGCTTCCGGTAACGGCACTTAACGGCGCGCGCACACGGCTCGACCGCCTCGCCATGGCAGTGAGCGACACAGCCGTGACCGCACTCCGCCCCGAGATGTCACGACTCGATGTGCTGGCCGAACGATTGTCGGCCTCGGCCGAAAGCGTGATCGAACGCCGACGCGTTCAGATTGACCGTCTTGACGGCCTCGTACAGGTATTGTCACCGCAGGCCACCCTCGCCCGCGGTTACTCGATCACACGTGTCAACGGACATGCCGTCACCTCGGCTTCCGAGCTTGCCCCGGGTGACCGCCTCGTCACCACACTCGCCTCAGGTACAATTACATCCACCGTCCTGGCCGACCGCTAAGTCCCCCTTTCCCACACTGCAAAAAGATTGCGCCCTTCCCCTCCCGAAGAGTGCGATAATGTAGCGGAGATAATAAAAAATCCCCTCAAAGGGGATGATTTTGCTCAAATTTGTCCCCTCAAAGGGGACGATTTTAGCGATTTTTGTCCCCTTCGAGGGGATTTATGGCGATACAATCATATATAAGGCACACATATAGCGATAGGTTTTAAGCAGTTTTGCTTCGCAATGTAGAGAAAAAGTATTATCTTTGCGACTCTAAAAAACTCTTTGTCTCACTCATAACCAAAATTTTGGATACAGACCCTTTACCGGCCACTGAGGCCCTGACAGCCCTGCTTAACGGCATCTCCGACTTACCGCTCCTTGCCATACCGGCCATGGGAGCCGCCCAGATTGTAGCCCTCGCACTTGCTGTGCTCGCCCTGTTTGTCTCGGGCTTTGTCTCAGGCAGCGAGATCGCGTTTTTTTCACTCACACCCACACAATGTGACGAACTCGAGGACAGCGGTTCACGCGGTGAGCGCATCCTGTCACTACTCGCGCACCCCGAGAGGCTGCTTGCTACAATCCTTATAGCCAATAATCTGGTCAATGTGACCATAGTCGTACTCTGTAACTTTGCACTCGGTCCCGTATTTGACGGCATGAGCGAGCTATGGAGTTTTGTGTTACAGACCATACTGCTCACATTCCTCATACTGTTGTTCGGCGAGATCCTGCCTAAACTTTATGCCAACTCTAACAATCTCGCTTGGGTGCGCATGTCAGTAGGCCCATTGAGCATGATGGTAAAAATATTTTATCCACTCTCGTCCATTCTCGTCAAAAGCTCGGTGATAGTAAATAAGGTGGTACCTAAGAAGAGTGATGCCGTGACGGCCGATGACCTGTCGCAGGCACTTGAGATCACCGAAGTGAAGTCCGAACAGGACAAGGATATACTTGAAGGCATTCTGAGATTTGGCGACACGACCGCATCGGAGGTAATGACCCCCCGAGTCGACATCACCGGCCTCGACGTCGACCTCACATTTGCCGAGGTGATGAAGGTAGTGATAGACAGTGGCTTTGCCCGCCTGCCGGTCTACGAAGAGACGATGGACAATATAAAAGGTGTGCTCTATTCGCGCGACCTCCTGCCATACGTCGGCAAGACCGAGACACCCGGATTTGACTGGCATTCGCTGATGCGCGAACCCTACTATGTGCCCGAATCCCGAATGATCGACGACCTGCTTGAGGATTTCCGCTCACGCCGCGTGCATCTCGCTATCGTGGTCGACGAGTTTGGCGGTACACAGGGCATCGTATCGCTTGAGGATGTGCTTGAAGAGATCGTGGGCGACATCGACGACGAATACGACGAAGTCGAGCAGACCTACCGTCGCCTCCCCGACGGCACATATATATTCGAAGGTAAGACGCTGCTCAATGACTTCTTCCGCGTCACCGATCTTGACGAAGCCGACTATGCCGACGTGACGGAGGACTGCGATACCCTCGCCGGTATGCTCCTGAGCATCAAGGGTGATTTTCCTAAAGACAAGGAGTCGATCGTCTACGGACGATGCCGCTTTCTTGTCCTATCGGTGCGTCAGCACCGCATCGTGAACGTGCGCGTAAAAGTCATGGGCGAAGTGCAGCCCGACCAGCTCAAGCAATGATACGCACGACCGGGGTACTCTTGGCAATCGTTCTGCTGACAGGCTCTCTGAGCGGATGCGGAGGCAACAGCGACGACAGACGTGCAGCCATCCCGCGCCCAATGGCCTATCCGCGCATAGCTGTCCCCGACAGCACATTTACAGCCGTAGAGGCCGACGGCATACGTCTCCTGGTTAATGGAAATACCGATGTCAATGTGTCGCCGACCGACAACGGCGCATGGATCGACGTCTCATACGGAGGCTATGGCTCGCCACGCCTTTACCTGACGATCACGGACTGTCCGGACACCGACGCTATGTCAGCCACCCTCACCAACCGGCGCGAACGGATGATACTTAATCTCGGGAGTAACCGATACACGCTCACCGAACTCACCACCCCGTCAGGCTGGACCTGTGCAATGACGGTGGCGCGCACATCACTCACCACCCCGGTGCAGATACTCGCACATAACGATGACAAGGTCATCAGCGGTGCATTCACCGTGACGCTACCCGACTCGGTCAGCAGTGTCACTGACCCCGTAGCCATCGCACCGATAGTCGATGCAGCCGAGCGCGACATGCTCGTAATGCTCAAATCTTTATGACGACCACCATCCACTCAGCCCCTATCATTTCTACAGGACGGAGCGGTCGCCGCGAGGCGGAACGTCAGGCCATACGTTCACTGATCGCCGAAACGCTCGGCGAAGATGCCGTATTGAGCCATCACGATGACGGCGCACCGTATTTAGCCACGCATCCCGACATACATATCTCCGTGTCGCACTGCATCGACGAGTGCGTTCTCGCCATCAGCCCGGAGCCTGTAGGGGTAGACATCGAGACCGCCCGACCCACACTTGAACGCATCGCATCAAAATTTCTCACACCGGCCGAACAGGCCCGCGGCCCCTACCCGCTCACCACCCTGATGCAGCTGTGGTCAGCCAAGGAAGCCGTATTCAAATGTGCCCGTATCCCGACACTCGTAGTCTCGGCAATCGACATCTCGCCCGACCTGACCACCGCCACAATATATCTTGACGGCACACCACGCCGATTCACCCTCACCTACCCCCTGCTCACCACCTCCCGCGTCATCACCCTCGCAACAAGTGGAGAACAATATCTTATAGACCGCACCAATATCTAAAAATGTTATCTTAACATAAAAAACATGGTTTAACTCAGTGAGTTAAACCATGTTTCAGTCGGGGTGACAGGATTCGAACCTGCGACCACCTGGTCCCAAACCAGGTGCGCTACCGGACTGCGCTACGCCCCGCACACTTACCCTTACTCGGGCTAATGCTCCGCAAAGGTAGTGAGTTTTTTTGACTCATGCAATTTTGCAACCGTAATTTTGAGGTTTCTATATCAAGCCTCTGAGCCTGAGATAACTCTTGACCAGCTCGACAATCTTATCCATCGGCATACGCGATGTGTCGATCGTGAGGTCATAACTCTTGGCATCGCCCCATTCCTTATCGGTAAAAAAGTTGTAATAGTCAGCTCGCCAGCGGTTGGTACGTCTGGCCATTGCCTCAGCCTTGTCAGGAGTCAGACCGTTTTCACGCTTGGAGATGCGGCGCACACACTCGTCCATCGGCGCGTGCAGAAACAGATTGACCACCCTCGGATGATCGCGCAGTATATAGTCGGCCGTGCGACCCACCACTACAAACGACCTCTTCTCGGCCTCGGATGTAAGGAAATCGCTGACTGCCTTATAGAGAGAATCGTCCGTTATAGACCCTCCGCCGGTGTAATAACACATCGGGGTCACACCCATCGTAAACGAAAAGATGCCGTGGAGAAACGACGGAAAACGCTCGTCCTTCTGCTCGAAAAATTCCGGCTCGATACCGGCCAACTTGGCTGACTCGGCCAACAGCTCCTTATCATAATATGCGATGCCGAGCTCGTCGGCAAGAGCGCGTGCCAGCTCACGGCCTCCGCTGCCAAACTGGCGTCCGACCGTAATGACAAACGGCGGTTTGCTGTCAGCCTTTACTTCTGTCTGAGTCTTATCTATATCGGTAGTATTCATTTCGTAACACTTATTAACGACACCAAAAATATGAAAAAAATCTCATCTGTCCAATATTTTTTCGTAACTTTGGAGCCAAATTGCACAATTCATATCATTAATACAGTCAACACCCGTGAAAATTAAGAATATATTACTCCTCGCAATCGCATCATTCTTAGGCATAGCTTATGCCGTTGCAGCAATTGACAACTCGGCCGAGGAAGTAGCCTGGGTGATCGGTGACCAGCCGATCTGGAAGTCCGAGATCGAGGAGGCATACCAGCAGATGCTCTATGAGAAAACGCCCATCAACGGTGACCCTTACTGTGTGATACCCGAACAGCTCGCCATCGAGAAACTCTACCTCCATCAGGCCGAGCTCGACACCATCGAGGCATCCGAATCGATGATAATGCAGCAGGTCGAGCAGTACATCAACAACTATATAGCCCAGTTAGGCTCGCAGGAAAAGGTCGAGCAGATGTTCAACAAGCCTATGCCCGCGATCCGCGAGACTCTCCATGACATGATCTCGACACGTTCGCGCGTGCAGCAGGTGCAGAGAAGTCTCGTCGAGAACGTCAAGGCCACACCCTCAGATGTAAGACGCTACTTCAACCGTCTGTCAGAGGACTCCATCCCCTACGTTCCCCGCACGGTGGAGGTGCAGATACTCACGGCCGCCCCGGCTGTGCCGCGTGAAGAGATCGAGAATGTCAAGGCCCGTCTCCGCGACTATTCCGACCGTGTGACCCGTGGCGAGAGCGACTTCTCGACACTCGCCATCCTCTACAGCGAAGACCCCGCGTCGGCCGCACGAGGCGGTGAGCTCGGATTTGCCGGACGTGCCACTTTCGTCCCCGAATTTACAGCCGTAGCCTTTAACCTCAACGACCCCAAGAAGGTATCGAAAATCGTTGAGACCGAATACGGCTACCATATCATACAGCTGATCGAGAAACGCGGCGACCGCGTCAACGTCCGTCACATCCTGCTGCGCCCCCGAGTATCCGAGAAAGATCTCACCGAGGCCGTGGTGCGCCTCGACTCGCTCCGCTCTGACCTTGAGACCAACAAGATACCCTTCGAGGAGGCCGTGGCCGTACTCTCGCAGGACAAGGACACACGCAACAACCGCGGCGTGATGGTCAACAGCAACATGCAGTCGGACAACTACAACACCTCACGGTTCGAGATGGCCGACCTGCCTCAGGAGATAGCACGTCAGGTCGACACAATGCAGCCGGGCGACATTTCGCAGGCATTCATAATGAAGGACCCCAAGACCAATCAGGACATCGTAGCCCTCGTCAAGCTGACCAATCGCATCGAGGGACACCGTGCCAACCTCTCGGACGACTATCAGCTCATAAAGAATATGTGCGAGCAACAGCAGCAGAACGACATCCTCAACAAGTGGCTCGAAAAGAAGATTGCCGAGACATACACACGCATCGAGGACGGCTGGCGCAACTGTGAGTTTAAGCACAAGGGCTGGATCAAGACAGCCTCACGATAATATCCTACAGCTCTCTCTGTACAGGTCAACCAAGTAAGGAGGGTAATAATGAGGGTATCTCCATTCTTAGCCATCGCCCTGGTATCGCTCCCCGCGATGCTCGCGCAGTCGCCCGAAGGCGACCGGACCAAAGCACCGGCGGCCGCCGAAAAGTCCGCGCTGCGCGAACGCAAGGCCGTAATACGTCCTACCATACCTGATGCCGACCGCCACGAGCCCGGCAAAGTGTTTATTGAATATGCCGACATCCTCCGCAAACCCTCCGGCGACGATGTCCAGATACTCATAGGCAACGTCCAGTTTCGCAAGGGCGACATGTTCATGTACTGCGACTCGGCACGTTTCTATGAAGAGACCTCTTCGCTCGAAGCGTTCCGCAACGTGCGCATGGAGCAGGGCGACACCCTGTTTGTCTACGGCGACGAGCTCTATTACGACGGCATCGGAGAGATAGCCGAGCTCAGGGCATATCCCGGAAACAACGTGCGCCTCATCAACCGCGACGTCACACTCACCACGCCGGTATTCTTCTACGACATGCCCGAGGATGTAGGTTATTATCTGGCCGGCGGCGAACTCGACGACCGCACCAACCGCCTCACCTCGCAGCAGGGTTACTATTATCCCGCTACGAAGGATGCGTTCTTCTATCTCGACGTCGTACTCACAGGTCCGCAGAAGAATGACACGCTGATGATGTATACCGACTCGCTGACCTACAACACCGACTCGGGCATCGCCCAGCTGATGTGTCAGACGCTCATCACCAGCAAAGACGGCGAGATCTCGTCAACATCCGGATTCTACGATACACGCAACGGCATCGCCGACCTCTACAGGCGATCGCTCGTACACATGCGCCGTGGCAACACGCTCACGGGCGACACGCTGTTCTATGACCGCGACGGTGGTTTCGGCGAGGCGTTCGGCAACATGATACTTACCGACTCGGTCAGACAGTCATCCATCTCGGGCGACTACGGATTCTATGACGAACTGCGTGACAGCTCGTTCGTCACCGGCAATGCCCTCGCCATGGAATACTCAGGCAGTGACACGCTCTATCTCCACGGCGACACCATCACAGCCTATCTTGACCCTACGGTTATCGAGGACTCCACCAAAATCACCAACATATTCCACCGCGTGCGTTTCTTCCGCAACGACATCCAGGGCCTGTGCGACTCCATGAGCATGGTCGAACGCGACTCTATATTATATATGTATTACAACCCCATCATCTGGTATGGCGACAAGCAGGTGGTGGGAAATGTCGTGTGGGTGCACATGAACGATTCGACCACCGACTGGGCACGACTCCCCGAGCAGGGACTCATGTCACAACACATCGCCGAGGACTGCTACAACCAGCTGTCAGCCTCTGACATGACCGTCTGGATGGCCGACTCAACGATCAGCCGCCTCTATGCCGAAGGCACCGTTCAGACCATCATGTTCCCGATGGAGAACGACTCCACCTACAATAAATTCTCGTTTACCGAGAGCTCATATCTTGACGCCTATTTCGAAGACAACGACATAAGGCGTCTGATAATGTGGCCCGAGACAACCGGCAAGATTACGCCCCTCTATCTGGCCAAACGCAACAGCTATTTCCTACAGAAATTCCGCTGGTATGCCCCGTTGCGCCCCATGTCGCCCGACGAGGTATTCGACTATCCGGCCGAGATGGCCGAACTGGCAAGTCAGAATATACTCGGACGCATGAGCAAGGATGCACTCACCATGCGCGGTCAGGCCCTGGGCAAACCAGTCAATATCCCCAACTTAGCCCTGCCTGAAGGGGTAACGATCCCTCAGGCACCCGCCACGCCGTCCACTCCGGCCGACTCGGTCATCGCGCCGGCCGACTCGCTGACGACTAATCCTGACATCACACCTCTGTCGGTCGACGACACCCCTGAGCAGGAACAGCCAGACGACACACCGGCATCGACACCTCTTGGTGACACACCTTTATTAAAAGAAGAGGAGGAGAACCATGAGTGACATCATACGTCTGCTACCCGACTCGGTGGCTAACCAGATCGCAGCCGGCGAGGTGATACAGCGTCCGGCATCCGTCATCAAGGAACTTGTCGAGAACTCGATCGACGCAGGAGCCGACTCCATCACCATCATACTCAAGGATGCAGGCCGTACGCTGATACAGGTCATCGACAACGGCTCAGGCATGAGCGACACCGACGCACGTCTGGCATTCGAGCGCCATGCCACGAGCAAGATAGCGCGCGCCGACGACCTGTTTACACTTCACACGATGGGATTTCGCGGCGAGGCGCTCGCATCGATCGCCGCCATCGCCCAGGTCGAGCTCCGCACCATGCTTCAGGGTGCATCACTCGGCACCAGACTCGTCATTAACGGCTCGAAGTTTGAGTCTCAGGAGGCTGACGCATGTGCTCAAGGATCGAATCTGATGGTCAAAAACCTGTTTTTCAACGTCCCTGCGCGGCGTAAATTTCTCAAGAAGGACTCAGTCGAACTCAGCGCGATAATGCGTGAGTTTGAACGCCTCGCGCTGGTCAATACAGGTGTCGACCTCACACTCATAAGCAATGACACCACCCTGCACTCACTGATGCGCGGCTCCATGAAGCGACGCATCTGCGACCTGTTCGGCAAAAATCTCGACAAGCAGCTCATACCTGTCGAGACCGACACTTCGATAGTGAGCATCAACGGATTCATCGGCCTGCCTGAGAACGCACGCAGGCGTAATCCGCTGCAATACTTCATGGTCAATGGCCGCAACATGCGTCACCCCTATTTCCACAAGGCCGTGATGCAGTGCTATGAACGGCTCATCCCGGCCGACGCACAGCCCAACTATTTCATCAGTCTGCGTGTCGATCCCGAGACCATCGATGTGAACATACATCCCACGAAGAACGAGATAAAATTTGAGAACGAGCAGGGTATCTGGCAGATACTCACTGCGGCCATCCGCGACTCGCTCGGACGGTTCAACGTCGGCCCGTCGCTCGACTTCGACCGTGACGATGCGCCCGACATACCCGTATTCAATCCCGACTCGGACAAGATGCCCGAGATAGACATCGACCCCGGCTACAATCCGTTCAGCGAACCGATACCGCGCCAGGCCGACATCCTCGGGCCTGACCTTATGATGCCGGCGCCGCGCAGCACTTCCGGGTCACGTGTCTCGGCCGCAACCGACTGGGCAAAACTCTATGACGACTTCATGCGCAAACGCGATGAAGGCCTCGCCTCCGTGCCCGCAACTCGGACCGACGCACCGGCAGCCCCCCACGCGACTGCGACCATGCGTGACAGTGCCGACCCCGTCTCGCTCCCTATCGACGGCGCGGGACACTCGTCTCAGCTCCAACCGGCAGGCAACTCGTTTCAGTACAGGGACACATACATCCTCACCCCTTCGCGCGACGGGCTCATGGTCATCGACCAGCATCGCGCCCACCTGCGCGTGCTCTATGACTCATATCTCGCCAAGGCGAGTGAGCAGCAATTCGTAGCTCAGGCCACAATGTTCCCCGACGTGCTCGAACTCTCGGGCGCGCAGAGCGCCCTGCTGGCCGACATACGCCAACGCATGTCCGAACTCGGATTTGTCATCACACCGCGCGGCGACAACACATGGAGCATAGATGGCGTGCCGTCACAGATGGCCGACACGCCGGCACGCGAGATGGTGCTCACGATGATTGACAACATAGCCTCGACCGGACTCGACCCCGAGTCCGCGATGTACGAGCAGTTTGCCCTCTCCATGGCCCGGGCCGGAGCCATCCGCCGTGGACAGCCGCTGACACCCGATGACATCGACCGGCTCCTAAGCGACCTGTTCAGGTCCCCTTCGCCGGCCCACACCCCTGACGGCAAGAATATATTCACTATAATCTCCACCGACTACATCGCCCGTCTGTTAGGCTGAAAGCCTACTTGACATCACGTCCGTACAACATGCGCAGAATCATCACCATATTCGCACTCATCATCTCACTCGCAGCCTCATCGGCACCGCTGCGGGTGTCACTGCTCACATGCAGCGAGGGACGTGAGATTTACGAACTCGAAGGGCATACCGCATTGCGCATCACCCATCCGCTTTTCGGTGATTTCGTAGTCAACTGGGGAGTGTTCGACTTCAACTCTCCCGGCTTCGTGTACCGTTTCGTCAAGGGGGAGACCGACTACATGGCCGCAGCCGTAGAGACAGGACAATTCCTCGACGCGTACCGACGTCAGGGGCGCACGGTGCGCGAGCAGGTGCTGAACCTCGATTCCATACAGAGCGAACGGCTCACAGGACTCGTGATGAACAATCTCAGACCTGAAAACCGCATTTACCGTTACAATTACGTGCTCGACAACTGCGCCACACGTCCGCTCGCGCTTATCGAACGAGCCATCGGTGACACCGTCACACTCGGCCGCACACCGCTCGAAGGCCGTGACGGATCTACATTCCGCAACGCCATGCGCCACTTTCACCGCAATTATCCCTGGTATCAGTTCGGCATCGACACGGCGCTCGGCTCGGGCATCGACCGCCCTGTCACCGAGCGCGAGACATCATTCGCACCAGTGGCGCTCGGACACATGCTCGCCTCCTCATCGCTCCCGTCCGGTGAACCACTTGTCATCTCCGACAGTTATATAGTCGGGTCGGAAGATTCGGCGTCAGCAAGCGCCGGCCCTACGCCATGGTATCTCACCCCGCTGTTCTGGGCTGTCATCACACTGCTCCTCGCGTCGTGGGTCAGTATATGCCAGTGGCGCGGACGCATCAGGGCGGCGCAATGGTACGACACCGTATTCTTCAGCCTGTGCGGAGTCGAGGGACTTGTTCTCACGTTTCTGATATTTGTCTCGGTCCACGAAGCCACATCGCCCAACTGGCTGTATCTGTGGCTCAATCCCCTCTGCTTCATCGGTGCGGTGACACCGTGGCTAAAAAGGGGAAAATGCTTGGAGATATGCTATCAAAGTGTTAACTTTGCACTTCTGATGACGCTGACTGTCATATCCATAGCGGGCATCCAGTCACTCAACCCGGCATTCATGCCACTGATAGCGGCATCCGCCCTACGCAGCATCATAAACATCATAACCGTCCACAGACACAAATGAGTCGTAAAGACCTGACCATTAACGCACGCATCGTCTGCGCCCTCTTAGCCTCGCTGGTAAGCATCGGGGCCACGGCGGCACAGTCCGGAGCCAAAGCTCCCGGGCCGCGCCCCACGTTGGTGGTAGGTATCTTCGTCGAGGGTCTGACAGCCGAGTATGTCGACCTGCTGCGCACCAATCTCACCGACTCGGGATTCAACCGCCTGATAAACGAGGGCATCACCATACGCAACGTCGACTACGGTCCCGGCATCGATGCCACCGCTGCATCCGCCATACTTGTGAGCGGAGCTTCACCATCGGTCAACGGCATTCCCGCCGCCAAGGCCTGGGATTCGACAACACGACGTGAATATCCCGTACTTCTCGATGCATCGCTCGCAGGCAACTATACCGAACAGCAGCTCACACCCGCGCCGCTGCTCGTTTCCACCCTCAGCGACGAGATCCGCATCAGCGACGGAGGCATCGGTCAGGTCCATTCCGTAGCGCTCGACCCGCAGCAGGCCATCCTGCTCGCCGGACACGCCGGAAACAGCAGTTTCTGGATCAGCGACATCAACGGCAAGTGGACCTCATCAACACATTATCGCGAGACACCTACGCCGATTTCACGACGCAACGTAGGCCTGACACTGGCATCACGGCTCGACACGATGTCATGGGAACCGGCCATGGCGCTCGACCGATACCCCGACCTGCCTGAATACAAGAAATTATACCCGTTCCGCCACACATTCCCGTCGCGCAACGTAGATCGGTTCACCATCTTCAAGAGCTCACCGATGGCCAACCGCGAGGTGGCTGCCACGGCTGCCGAATACATCTCGACCCTATCGCTCGGCAAACGCGGTGTCACCGACATGCTCAGTATCGGTCTTGACGTCAGCCCGTACCTCTACGGTCGCGAGGCCGACAACCGCATCGAGACCATGGATGCCATCATACGGCTCGACCGTGACATCGCCTCGATAGTCCGCGCCGTAGAGAATGGTCCCGGCATGGCCAACACACTGCTGTTTGTGGCGGGCACACCCGCACCCTCGGGCGGCAAACGCGACGAAGAGCGATGGAACATCCCTTCAGGACAATTCTCCCCGCGCAAAGCCGTGTCGCTGCTCAACATGTATCTCATGGCCCTGCACGGCAACGGCGAGTGGGTGAGCGGTTATCATAACGGATTTTTCTTCCTCAACAACGCGCTCATCAAGGAGCGCGGGATGAACGATAGCGATCTGCGCCGCGAAGGTGCGGAATTTCTCTCGCGCATGAGTGGAGTGAGCGACGTCTACACCATCGACGACATCCTCGCTCGCCGCGCCGGCGATGATCCCAACGCCCTGCACCGCAACATATCGCCGCGCCATGCCGGCGACCTTCTGGTGATGGTCAATCCCGGATGGGAAATCTCGGATGGTGATGACAGTGACGCATCGGCCGTAAGCGAGACACAGCTCCCCGTCGTGCGGTGGCAGGCCACTACTTCACCCGTCTACATCCTCGCACCGACAGTCGAGTCGTCCGAGATAGTCGAACGCGTCGACGCCCGTGCCATCGCACCCACGCTGGCACGCATCCTGCGCATACGGTCGCCTAACGCCGCGAGCCAGCCCAATATCAATTATTGACATCCGTCATGGACGGAACGCTTCAACAGCGCGTTATTCACACCAACTATTATAAACATCAATTATCAGCACCTGCACTACCCCTGTGACAGCTGATCACTAACCATAACTATCAATGTCATTTACATCATTTATCACCAAGCTCTTCGGCAACAAGTCCACCCGTGACCTCAAGGAGATCGAACCCATCGTAAGGCAGATCGAAGCCCTTGAGCCCGAGGTGAAGACACTCACCATAGACCAACTCCGCGACCGCATCACTGAAATACGTACAGACATCAAAGAGGCTGTCGCACCATATCAGGAAGAAAACGATCGTCTGCGCAACGAGGTCGAGGATCTCCCCTTTGACGAGCGCCAGCCCGTATGGGACAAGATCGACCAGAACGAAAAGGCGATGCTCGACATCATCGAGGAACGACTCAACCACCACCTGCCGATGGTATTTGCAGTCGTGCGTGAGACAGCCGCCCGCTTTGCAGCCAACGAGACACTTACCGTCAAGGCCACACAGCTCGACCGCGAGCTTGCCGCTCAGGGCAAAGACTTCGTGACCATCGACGGCGACAACGCCATCTGGAAAAATCACTGGCTCGCCGGCGGTAACGAAGTGACCTGGGACATGATACACTATCGCGTACAGCTCATCGGCGGTATCGTACTCCATCAGGGCAAGATCGCCGAGATGGCTACCGGCGAAGGTAAGACACTCGTGGCCACACTCCCCGTATTCCTCCGTTCACTCTCAGGTCGCGGCGTACACGTCGTGACCGTCAACGACTATCTGTCGAAACGTGACTCGGAATGGATGGGACCGCTCTACATGTTCCACGGCTCGACCGTCGACTGCATCGACAAGCATCAGCCCAACACACCCGAGCGTCGCGCCGCCTACAACTGCGACATCACCTTCGGTACAAACAACGAGTTCGGCTTCGACTACCTGCGCGACAACATGGCCATGAGTCCTGCCGACATGGTGCAGCGCAAACACTACTATGCAATCGTCGACGAGGTCGACTCAGTGCTCATCGACGACGCCCGTACACCTCTTATCATATCCGGCCCCGTGCCCAAGGGAGACGACCAGCTATTTGACCAGTATCGCGCCAACGTCGAGAAGGTCTACGAAGCACAGCGTCGCCTCGTCACCAAGATTCTCGCCGATGCCAAGGTCAAGATCGCATCAGATGACAAGGAGACCCGCAAGGAGGGCGCTCTTCTGCTCTTCCGCGCATTCAAGGGCCTCCCGAAGAACGGTGCGCTCATCAAATTCCTCTCGCAGGACGGCATGAAAAATCTCCTGCTTGAGACCGAAGCATACTATCTTCAGGACAATCAGCGCGAGATGCCTACGGTCACCGATCCGCTCTACTTCGTTATCGACGAGAAGAACCGCAGCGTCGAACTCACCGACAAAGGTATCGACGAACTCACCGGCAAGAGCGATGACCCGCAGTTCTTCGTGCTCCCCGACATCGCCTCACAGCTCTCCGAGGCCGAGACGATCGCCGACACCGCCGAGCGCGCACGCCGCAAGGACGAACTCATGCAGGACTACGCCGTCAAGGCCGAGCGAGTACACACCGTGACACAGCTCCTCAAGGCATACACTCTCTTCGAGAAGGACGTCGAGTACGTAATCGACGAGGGTAAGATCAAGATTGTCGACGAGCAGACAGGACGTATCATGGAAGGTCGCCGCTACTCCGACGGTCTCCACCAGGCCATCGAGGCCAAGGAGCATGTCAAGGTCGAGGCTGCCACTCAGACATTCGCCACAATCACTCTGCAGAACTACTTCAGAATGTATCACAAGCTCGCAGGTATGACAGGTACCGCCGAGACCGAGGCCGGCGAGCTCTGGGACATCTATAAACTTGACGTGGTCACCATCCCGACCAACCGCCCCGTGGCGCGCATCGACATGGACGACCGCGTCTACAAGACCAAAAAGGAGAAATATGCCGCCGTCATCGACGAGATTCAGGCGATGGTCGAGAAGGGACGCCCCGTACTTGTAGGCACCACCTCGGTCGAGATCTCCGAGCTCCTGAGCCGCATGCTCACCATGCGCCACATCCCCCACAACGTGCTCAACGCCAAGCTGCACCAGAAGGAGGCCGAGATCGTGGCTCATGCCGGTAAGCAGGGCATGGTGACCATAGCCACCAACATGGCAGGCCGTGGTACCGACATCAAACTCACTCCCGAAGTCAAGGCCGCAGGTGGACTCGCCATCATCGGCACCGAGCGCCACGAGAGCCGTCGCGTCGACCGTCAGCTGCGTGGTCGTGCCGGCCGTCAGGGCGACCCGGGTTCATCAGTATTCTACGTATCGTTCGAAGATCAGCTGATGCGCCTCTTCGCCACCGACCGCGTCATGAAGATGCTCGACAAACTCGGACTCAAAGAGGGCGAACGTATCGAGAGCGGCATGGTGACCAATGCCATCGGCAACGCACAGAAACGTGTCGAGGAGAATAACTTCGGCATACGTAAGCGCCTGCTTGAGTATGATGACGTTATGAACAAGCAGCGCACCTACATCTACAACCGCCGTCACCATGCACTGTTGGGTGAACGCATCGGCATCGACATCGCCAACATGATGTGGGACGTCATCGAGAACTTCGTCAACAACACCTATCCCGGCGACTATCAGGACCTCACGATGGACCTCTTCCGCACACTTACGATCGAGGCCCCGTTCACCGAAGACGAATACCGCAACATGACCAAGGAGGATGCCATCGAGCGCATCCATGCCGCAGCCAACGAGGCATTCGACCGCAAGCGCGACCGCATCATCGAGGTTGCAATGCCGGTAGTCACCGACTGCGTCGAAAACCGCGGTTACAAAGGCCGTATAGCAGTCCCCATGACCGACGGCAAAAGATTCTTCAACCTCGTGGTAGACATTGACGAAGCCTACAACACCGGATGTAAATCCATCGTCAAGGAGTGGCATAAGGCCGTACTCCTCGTCACCATCGACGAACTGTGGAAAGAGCATCTGCGCGAACTCGACCAGCTGCGCCAGAGCGTGCAGAACGCATCTTACGAACAGAAGGACCCGCTGGTAATCTATAAGGTAGAATCGTTCCACCTCTTTGAGTCGATGCTCAACCAGCTCAACATCAAGGCGATGTCAACCCTTATGCGTGGACAGATATATGTACAGCAGGCACCTCCGATGCCCTCGCAGCCCGCACCCGCCCCTGCATCCGACGACAGCTCGGAGACAGAAAATGCACCTGAGGCAGCTCCCGCCGCACCCGAGCGTCCGCAGCCCGAGTTGAAACGCGCCGCACCCGAACGCCGCGAGGATTACTCGAAGTATCAGACCTCGCGCGAGGAAAATCTGCCCGGTGAAGCGGCCCAGCGTGCCGCCGCACAGGGAGCAGGACGTTCGTCAACCCCCGTGCAGCCCGCCAAGGCCGGCCCCCGCATCAACCGCAACGATCCCTGCCCCTGCGGTTCAGGCAAGAAGTACAAAAACTGTCACGGCCGCGGCCTCTGATCATAAGTCAGATCACATAACAGCATAGTAAAACTAACCCCGACTCCCTCACCGGAGCCGGGGATTTTATTGTGATAATCATCAATTATACAACATTATACTTACTGTAAACGTTAGATATTCAGATGCTACTATATTTTAAAATAAAAATTTGCAGCAAACAAAAAATTATAGTAGCTTTGTAAATCTATTAATACGAATTAACATGGAAACGACAAACACCATCCGAATCCCGAACCCTTCACAAGAGTTAGTCGCTTTCATAAAGGAAGCGCAACACGAAAAGAAGGAGCGCATGAAAAAAATCTGTGACAAATACCGCAAACTAATTCACGGATAATGGAATCTGTAGAGACTTTAATTCCGGATAATGAGGGCAATCATTTGGTGGTTGTCCTCAGTTTTTATGAAAATAGCCAAAAAACTGACACTTTTCAAATACCGGATGAATTTATTAATCTTGAGATAGCAGATATATCCATTGAAAAACTTGATCCTGATAATCCTTTAGGCTTGAGCGCTTTCTATAAGATGTGTCAGTGGTTAATCGAGCAGTTAATATTATTTCCCAATGCTGTCTTCTCATTCATTTGTTCAACAGATCCATTGGAAACGAATCATAAGGACATCACACCCGAACAATATCGGTGGAATTTGTTTGAGGCTTTCTACCAACGCAATATTAATAAGTTGTACAATTTAGGGATTGAATCCAAATACATATCCGTAGGACCTGACGGCTATCAGACATTCGCCAGAGTATTTTACCGCACATCGCATGCTCCGATTATCCATTTGGTGATAACACATCTAAATAGTAAATACAACCTGTAACTATAGGCAGATTCTTGACATTCGGGCAGAGGACGATCAGCAGTCTTGTTTCAACATTCATTTTGTACAGTTAATGAAAAGTTTTGATTTTATAACAACTTTTAATCTGTAATTCGTAGTCGGCCCATCTTTGAAAGTTGCTCACAATTTACTATCTTTGCCATCAAATTGCTAAAAAATCTTACAATATGGCTAAAGTTACTAAGCAAGAGGCGCTGGATTATCACAAATATCCGCGTCCCGGCAAAATCGAAGTTATACCCACCAAACCATACGCCACTCAGGCCGATCTGGCCCTGGCCTACTCACCCGGTGTGGCTTATCCCTGTCTTGACATTCAGGAGTGCCCCGAGAAAGCATACGATTACACCGATAAGGGCAACCTTGTCGCCGTTATCTCCAACGGTACAGCCGTACTCGGCCTCGGAAATATCGGCGCTCTGGCAGGCAAGCCGGTAATGGAAGGCAAAGCCCTCCTTTTCAAGATCTTCGCAGGTCTTGACTGTTATGACATCGAGGTTGACGAGAAAGACCCCGAGAAATTCATAGCCATCGTCAAAGCCCTCGGCCCGACTTTCGGCGGCATCAACCTTGAGGACATCAAGGCCCCCGAGTGTTTCGAGATCGAAACCCGGCTCAAAGCCGAGATGGACATCCCCGTCATGCACGACGACCAGCACGGCACAGCCATCATCTCGGCAGCAGGACTCCTCAACGCCCTTGAGATTCAGGGCAAACGCATCGAGGATGTACGTCTTGTAGTGAATGGAGCAGGTGCGGCAGCCGTGTCATGTACCAAACTATACATCGCACTCGGTGTCAAGAAGGAGAACGTCGTGATGTGCGACAGCAAGGGTGTTATAACCAACAAACGCACCGACCTCAACTCACAGAAGCAGTTCTTCGCCACCGACCGCCCCATCACCACCCTCGCCGAAGCCATGGTTGACGCCGACGTCTTCCTGGGCCTCTCGGTCAAGGATGTCGTCACCCCCGAGATGATCAAATCGATGGCTCCGCGCCCCATCGTGTTCGCTCTGGCCAACCCCGATCCCGAGATCGCATACGAAGTCGCCACAGCCGCCCGCCCCGACCTTATCATGGCTACCGGCCGCAGCGACTATCCCAACCAGATCAATAATGTATTGGGATTCCCCTACATATTCCGCGGCGCGCTCGACTGCGGTGCATCCGAGATCAACGAGACGATGAAGATTCACGCCGTAAGGGCCATCGCCGACATTGCGAAACTCCCCGTCCCTCAGGTCGTGAACGCCGCATACGGACGTGCCAATCTGAAATTCGGCCGTGAATACATCATCCCCACCCCGTTCGACCCCCGTCTTCTCACCTCAGTCAGCCCCGCCGTAGCACGCGGCGCTATGGAGAGCGGTGTGGCACGCCGCCCCATCACCGATTGGGCAGCTTACGATGAGAAACTGCTCCGCCTCAAGGGCAACGACCGCAAGTTCACACGTCGCCTCAACGAGGCTGCACGCTCTAATCCCAAGCGTGTGGTATTTGCCGAGGCCAACACCGACAATATGCTCCGCGCAGCGGCCATCGCAGCCGCCGACGGCCTGTGTATACCCATCCTGCTCGGCAACGAGGAGATGATCGAAAAACGTGCCGCACGTCTCGGCATCGACATCTCAGGCATCGAGATCGTCAACCTCCGCCACGACCGCGAGGCTCCCCGCCGCGAGAAGTATGCCACAATACTGTCGCAGAAACGTCAGCGTCAGGGCGAGAACTTCGAGAGCGCGCTTGACAAGATGTACGACCGCAACTATTTCGGCATGATGATGGTCGAGAACGGTGACGCGGACGCATTCATCGCAGGCACACGCAACGCCGGTAACCGCACCGGACAGATCGCACGCGAGGTCATCGGCATACGCGACGGATTCAACCACTTCGCCACAATGCACGTGCTTGAGACCACCAAGGGCACATACTTCCTGGCCGACACGATGGTCAACGGCAATGCCGACGAAGAGACCCTGCTCGACATCACCCGTCTGGCAGCCGACTCCGTCAAATTCTTCGCTCACGATCCCGTCATGGCCATGGTGTCATACTCCAACTTCGGATCAAACAACGAGCCCGAGTGCACCAAGGTACATAAAGTGGTCGACAAGATGCACGAACTCTATCCCGATCTGCCCATCGACGGCGAGATGCAGATCAACTATGCCCTCAACGGCGAAGTGCGTGACAAGGTGTTCCCGTTCAACAAACTCGTCGGCAAGGAGGTCAACACACTCGTATTCCCCAACCTCTCGGCAGCCAACGCCGCTTACCGCATGATGCTTGAGATGGGTGTCGGCGAGTCGATCGGCCCGATCCAGATGGGTCTGAAGAAGCCTATCCACTTCATCAACGTTGATGCCGAGGTGCGTGACATCCTCAATCTTGTCGCCATCGCCGTTATCGACGCTGCTGTCCTCGACCACAAGGCCTGATAACGTACTCAGCCACAACCTTACATAAACACCCGCCCGGCCATGAGGTGCATGCCTCACAGCCGAGCGGGTTTATTATATTATAATGTATCTCAGAGGGTGTTATCCGCGCCTCAACGCTGGAACAGTTTGTTGACAGCAAGCCTGACATCCGCAAGCATAGCCGTGGCAGGGGTAAGGAACGGTTTGAACGGAGGCAATGACGCCGGTGAGAACACCCTGAGCTTACGGTAATGGCAATTAATGTCAAGAGTGTCTTCGAGCTCCATCGGCTCACCGTCAAGATGAGCGGCTCCGGCTCCATTGCGACGTATGGTCAGCGATGATGTGCGGAACGAGTGTATCAGCACATTGCGCTCGATATTACCGATGAGCATATCAAATCCCACAAGAGCCGTGGTAAGCGGATTGCCGGCATGAATTATGGTCACGTCCAGCAGACCGTCGTCAATCGTGGCATTAGGTGCGATGTAAGCATTGTTGCCATACTGCGAGGCATTGCAGACAGCCACGAGAAAGGCCTTTTCGGTAATAGTGCGTCCGTTAGCCGTGATCGTGTACAGTTCGGGTTCGTAATGGGCGTATGTCTGAAACGTACTCTGCAGATAGGTCAGCTTGCCGCGCCTCTTCTTCTCGGCAAACGCAGCGCTCACGGCCGCATCAAATCCTACACCGAACGTGCAGAAAAATTTGCGTCCGTTGACCGTGGCATAGTCGATGCTGTGCGGCGACTCGTCATGTATCACCTTCAGGCCTTCGCGCACATCGATAGGTATGCCCAGATGGCGTGCGAGTCCGTTGCCCGAGCCGCACGGGATGATACCGAGAGCCGTCTGAGAGCCACACAATGCATCGGCCGTCTCATTGACTGTTCCGTCACCGCCGGCGGCAAACACGGCGTCATAACCTTTGGCCACCGCTTCGGCGGCAAGTCGTGTCGCATCACCGTGACACTGTGTATAGACTGTTTCAAATTCCCACCCCGCGGGTGACAGTATCTCGGCCACAAGGCGGTCCAGACCCGCTTTACTGGCTGTGCCGGATATCGGATTGATGATAAGACGTGCTTTCATTATGGCGATATTCTTGCAGTAACTGATCTCAGATAGTCACGCGTCGTGTAGCCGGGCCGATCTTGAGGATATACACACCTCGCGCCGTCATGCGCAGACGATGGGTCCCGGCCGTAAGTGATTCCTGACTTATCAGCTGACCAAGTATGGTGAACACCTTTACCGTCACGGGGCGCGATGTACCTATGTATATATACCCGTCGCTGACAGCCATGTCGACGCCGTTATCCTCGACCCGCTGCTCGATCTGGGTCAGCACACTCACAGGCGTGTCGACACTCTCCCAGCGCGGAGCCGCGCTCGAAGCCGTCAGTGCCCACAGGGTCACAGCGAGTATGGTCAGTAACTGTCGCATGGCGTATATAATCACTACAGACGCTACCGGGGCGGTTCATCCCCGCGGTAGCGTCTGCAAATTTAGTGATATTTTTTCCTATTTCAAAATTTCAAAACCTTATCACCATCTCGGCACAGATTTTGTCTCCGTCACCCGGAGCGACAAGTGCCCCGCTGTGATAGAAATACTTTTCGTAATCGAGACGCAGGTCACACCTCACCGACTTGTAGGCGTAGGTGAGAGTACCACCCGCCGTGATGCGGTTACGCGCCTGATGACTGATGGTTAGCAGCCGGTCGTCATCACCGATGCCGTCGCTGTGAGGAGTCATGCCGTCCCAACGGGCCTGAACCGACGCGCGGTTAAACACGCCGGCCTTTATCGGAAACGCATAGTCGCCCCATATCACCCATCCCTGCGACGCACGCTGCGCATTGCGGGTGTAATGTTTGTGCATATATTCACCTTCGAGAGTCAGACGACCGGGATTCCAGGTCACCGAGGCGGCCCAGAGATTAGTGCGCACCTGATCGGGCACTACCGACTGAATGCCTGAGGCGAGGCTGACACGGTCAAGTGTCCATGACACCTTGCCGGCATAGCTGAGTCGCTTGATCCACACCTCATGATCGGCTATGGACGTAGGGTTGAACGCTCCGCCCTCGACACTCAGGCGCTGGCGTGCCGTCAGAGGCACCGTATACGACAGTTTGGCTCCGACACCGCGCACGTTACACATCTGCTTGCCTATGAACGAGCGGTTTGAGAAAATATAGTTGGCCGGTGCGCGGAAACAATCCGTACCGAACGGCAGACGGAACTGTCCGGCCTGAAAGGCCAGCCCTTCAGTGATGCCTATACGCCCCCATGCGTCAAGAATCTTCATTTTGCCACGGTCACACAGATCGGTCTGAATGAAGTAGTTGATCGACGGAGCCACATTGCCTCCGAGCGTGACACGCGCATTGCGCACCTGAAAACGTGACCCGTCGCCATTCAGATCCATCTCGTAGCGTGTACGCAGGGCGCCATGTATCTCAGGCACGTAATTGACCTTGCCTGCGTCGGTCCCGTCAGCATGCAGCATAGCCGGACACGACAGCAGTAAAATCAGAAGCCCCGCGAGCAGACGCCGCGGGGCAGAGAGAGTGTAATCGTCAGATTGTATGTCCATTTCAGTCATAATGATATGTAATAAAAGGATGATTTCAGCGTAGGTTCAGACTGCGAGCGCAATATTATTCTCGGCCGCCATACGGCGCATATTGATTATAGCGTAACGCATGCGTCCGAGAGCGGTATTGATACTTACGTTCGTAGACTCCGCTATCTCCTTAAACGACATATTTCTGTAGTAACGCATCACCAGCACCTCGCGCTGAGGGTCGGGAAGAGCCATCACAAGACGGCGCAGATCCACGTCGATCTGCTCGCTGACCATCTCATCCTCCACCGTACCCTCACACAGATCGCGGCGGTTGAGCAGGTCACATCCCTCCTCGTCTGTCGACATGCTGTTCTCGACCTTCTCCTGACGGAAATAGTCGATGATGAGATTGTGGGCTATACGTGTGAGCCATCCGGAAAACTTGCCGTGCTCGGCATAGCGTCCCTGCTTGATGGTCATAATAGCCTTGACGAATGTCTCCTGAAAGATATCGTCGGCAAGATCCTTGTTTTTTACAATATGAAGGATGTAAGTATAGACCCTGTTCTTGTGACGTTCGAGCAGTATGTCAAACGCCTCGTTACTACCATTGGCGTAAGCGGCGACCAAATCACGGTCGTTAAGCTTAGTCAGTTCCTGCATTGTTGATTCTCGTTTTTTTGGTTAGAGTAGCAGTGTCGTCTATAGGCTGTGTAGGTTTTAAGTGTGAAAATATTTTAAAATTACGGCTTTTTTCAAAGGCGCATACAATAAATCGCCTTTTATCTATGCAAAAGTACCAAATTTTCCACGCTTTTGCAATAGTCTTAGCATTATTTAACCACCTGATCCCGCACCCTCACCACCAAATATCCGAGATATTTGCGGAATTATTCGTTACTTTGCAATATGGTTTCGTCCGTCCCGCCCGACACCTGATCGCAACACGATTGTCAAGGGGCGCCGACACCACCTAATCAGACCAACCGATCACTATTTATATGAAACCAACCGTTATCTTCGCTACAGCCATGATGACTTGTGCATTGGCAGGATGTTCGACATCCGGTAAAATCAACTATCCGGCCGCTCCGCAGGACGGCACGGTCGATACAATCTTCGGTCTTGAGGTCAACGACATCTACCGTCCTCTTGAGAACGACACCGCACCGGCCACACTCGCATGGGTCGAGGCTGAGAACAAGGTCACCGAGGATTATCTCTCAAAGATTCCGTTCCGCAAAGCCATCGCCGAGCGCCTGACCAATCTCAACAATTACGTCAAGCGCGGACTCCCTGTACGCCGGAGCGACGGAAGATACTATTACTCGGAAAATGACGGTCTGAGAAACCAGTATGTGATCTACCGCACTTCCGACCTCTCATCACCCGAGCGTGAAGTGTTCCTCGACCCCAACACCCTCAGCGATGACGGCACCGTAGCCCTCGGCGGCATGACGCAGTCAAAGGACGGACGCTACTCGGCCTACACCATCAACCGCAGCGGCAGCGACTGGGTCGAGATCTACGTGATGGACACCGAGACCAAGGAGCTGCTCCCCGACCATATCGAATGGGCCAAGTTCACAGATGCCGAATGGGACGGTGACGGATTCTATTACAGCGCCTATCCCCGACCCGAGCAGGGCAAAGAGTTCTCCAACGCCAACGAGAATCATCAGGTGATGTATCACAAGCTCGGCACACCGCAGAGCGAGGACATCGTTGTCTTCTCCGACCCGGCCAATCCCCTGCACTTCCACAACGCCGTCATGGCCGACACCGACCCCGTGCTGTTTGTCACCATCGGCGGTCAGGGTGTGGGAAATGCCGTGAAGATGCGCCGTGGCAACCAATGGGTCACAGTGTCGCCCGATCAGGACTACGAATGCAGCATCATCGACGTAATCGACGGCAAGATATACCTCCTCACATCCTACGGCGCACCGCTCAAGCGCGTGATGGTGGTCGATGTCAAGAATCCCTCGCGTGAGAACTGGCGCGAACTCATACCCGAATCCGACCGCGTGCTCGAATATGCCGTCCTGTCAGGCGATGACATGTATCTCGGCTATCAGAAGGATGCGTCCGACCATATCGCCATCTACAACCTCGACGGCACACAGAAATCCGAGATCCAGCTCCCCGGTGTCGGCTCGCTCTCACTCTCGGCCTCACGCAGACACCCCGAGGATGTCTTCTACAGCCTCAGCTCATTTACATCACCGTCCACAATATATGCCTACGACGCAGCCTCGGGCCGGAGCACTCAGCTATTCCGTCCCGAGATCGAGGGTATAAACCTCGATGACTATGTCACCGAACAGGTGTTCTATCCCTCGGCCGACGGCACGAAGATACCGATGTTCCTGACCTACAAGAAAGGCCTTGAGCGCAACGGCAAGAATCCCGTCTATCTCTACGGCTACGGAGGTTTCAACGTCTCGCTCCCCCCGTCATTCTCGGCCTACCGCCTGTTCATGCTTGATAACGGCGTCATCTATGCCCAGACCAACCTGCGCGGCGGCTCGGAATACGGCGAACCCTGGCATCAGGCCGGCATAAAGATGAACAAGCAGAATGTGTTTGACGACTTCATCGCCGCAGGCGAGTATCTCATCAGCGAGGGCTGGACCTCGCCCGACTATCTGACCATCGAGGGTGGCAGCAACGGCGGTCTGCTCGTAGGCGCCGTGGTCAACCAGCGCCCCGACCTGTTCAAGGTAGCATTCCCCCGCGTCGGAGTCATGGACATGATGCGCTATCACCTCTTCACTATCGGATGGAACTGGGCGTCGGACTACGGCACATCGGCCGACTCACCCGAGATGGCCGCCTACCTGCTCGGCTACTCGCCCCTGCACACGATCCGCAACGACGGCACCCCCTATCCTGCCATCATGGTGACCACCGCTGACCATGACGACCGCGTCGTGCCCGCCCACTCGTTCAAATATGCCGCCGCTCTTCAGGCCGCCGATACGGGCGATGCCCCCAAACTCATCCGCATCGACTCAAAGGCCGGACACGGTGCCGGCAAACCGACCGCCAAGGTAATCGAGGAGTATGCCGACATATACTCGTTCATGTTCCACAACCTCGGCATAACCCCCGAAACAAAATAATATCCCCGACACCTCCACACATTGACACACCGATCCGCTAAACATATCATCAGGCTGTTGCTCATACTCCCGGCGCTGTCAGCGCTGCAGGGGTGCTTCTTCACGGGTGTCGAGTCCACCCCGCGCATCACCGGACGCGACGTCAAGCGCGAGGTCACACCCCTGACCGCCGAAGACACCTATCTCGCCTCCGTGAGCGATGCGCCGCTCTCGGCCTGGGAACATGGCAAACAGTTCAAGGTCACCGATGCACGTATCTCGCGCATATTCGGTGCGACCGCCCCCGCCGAATCACTCGAAGGGCAGGTCATAACCTTTGACTCAGCCACGGAGACTGCCGGTGTGACAGGAGGCACAGTCACCGACCTTGCCTTCCTGACCCCGGAAGGCTGGCGTCTGGTCTATCGCATCAACAAACCGATGGAGCGTCTGCTCACCGACTCGGTGACCGAGATACCGTTCACCATCCAGCTGTCGGTCATCGACCGTGCCCGTGAACTGATGGAGGGAAAGGAGTTTTACATCCTATCCTCATCATGGCGTGACGATGCCGACACACCGGTGGCCGGATTCAAGTTCATACCCGTAGTCATCGACTCAGTCAGACCGGGCAACGCACTCTCGCCCATCAAGGTGGCATTCACCGACCGTGACGGACACTCGGCAAGGATCTTTATCCATCCGGGAGTCAAAGGGAACGCTCCGCGCACATTCTCGCGCGTCTTCTCGTTCACCGATCCGCGTCTGCGCTATCAGCACATCCCGCCCGAGCAGTGGCAGCTGATCATAGCCGGACGTGTCACCGAGGGGATGACCACCGAGGCATGCAGGCTGGCGCTCGGCACACCCAAGGAGGTGGAGCGCGGCGCCACCAACAGTGTCATACGCGAGGCATGGCTGTACGAGAACGGCGTGTACCTGCTGTTTGAGGACGGTCTGCTCAAACGTTTCCGACATTGAAAACCGTGCGGACATATCGATTGTTATTATACTGCCGGCCTCTCCGGGCCATCACGACAACACCATAATTATTTATGAGATAAATCTATGGAACATATCACCGTCAAGATCATCAATGACTCACCCTACGCACTCCCTGCCTACGAGACTCATTCAGCCGCAGGAATGGATGTGCGCGCCAATATCACCGATCCCGTCACCCTCGGTCCGCTTGAGCGCCGCCTCATCCCGACCGGACTGCGTATACAGCTGCCGCAGGGTTACGAGTGCCAGATACGTCCCCGTTCGGGGCTCGCGCTCAAACACGGCATCTCGCTCGTGAACACTCCCGGCACCGTTGACGCCGATTATCGCGGCGAGATCGGCATCATCGTCATCAATCTCTCTAACGAACCCTACACCATCACCCCCGGCGAACGCATCGCCCAGATGGTGATCAAGGAGTATGTGCATGTAAAGTGGGAACCCGTCACACGCATCGACTCGACCGAACGCGGTGACGGTGCATTCGGCCACACAGGCACCGAGTGATAGCCCTCCTGGATACTACAGTCTGAATATTGAACCATTTTAGATGAAACGTCTACCTTTTATAATACTCCCGGTAATACTGCTCCTGATGGCGGTCGACGTCACGGGCCGCAGCCGCAAGGACACGGCCGGAAACGGTGATGCGGATAAATCCGATTACATGTACCTTGAGGCTCTTCGAGCCAAGTCGAAGGGCAACTATGACGCGGCCTTCGCGCTGCTGTCACGTGCCCGCGAGCTAAATCCCGCCGACCGCGAGACAGGACTTGAGCTGTCCAACTTCAAGTTGCTGCTCGGCTCGGACGCATCCGACTCGGCCAATCTCGCCGAGGGTATGGCCATGCTGCGTGAGTATTGGGACGCCAATCCATCCGACTATCACACCGGTGTGAAATACGGCCTGCTGTCACAGCGGATGCTTGATCGCGACGAGGCCATCAGGGTGTGGAGCAAACTGCATGACATCTATCCCGACAAGGTCGAGATATCCTTTCAGCTCGCCGAGGCGCTCTCGCAGGGAGGCGATGAAGCCGACCGCAACCGTGCGATAGCCATCTACGACTCCATCGAGGCCGTCGAGGGACCCTCCATGGCTCTGTCAGGCAATAAGATTCAGCTGTATTTCAACGAGAACGATACGGCATCGGTCATCGCTGAAGCCGACCGTCTGAGGGAGTCATCCCCTTCGAATGTGGAATTTCTTGTCTTCTCGGGCCGAGTGTATGCCACATTCGGACGCGGTGAGGAGGCGCTTAAGTTTCTCGACCGTGCATGCGAGGTGGACCCGTCGAGCGGACTCGCATACTTTTCCAAGGCAGAATACTATAACTCGATCAACGACTCGGTCGGATATGACCGCGAGGTGTTCAACGCACTGCGTCAGAACAGTCTCGACGTCGAGACCAAGCTGTCGATACTGCGCGGATACATCCAGCAGATGTACACCGACTCGCTCCAGCAGCCGCGCATCCGCCAGCTCTTCGACACCCTCATCGTGCAGCATCCGCTCGAACACGACATTCACGACTACTACGCACGCTATCTGATCGTCACCAAGGACTATGACGGCGCGGCCGAGCAGGAGGAACAGACACTCGGACTCAATCCGGCCGACCCTGAGGGATGGGAGATGCTGACATCGCTCTATCTCCAGAACGAGAAGTTTGACAAGGCCGAGGATGCCATCAACCGCTCGCTGCATTACTATCCCGACAACGTTCGCCAGCTGCTCATACTCGGATCCATCTACGGACAGCGCAACGAGAACGACCGCGCAATGGAGGAGCTGAACCGTGCGCTCGACAAGGCCGATCCCCGCGATGCCGAGATACTCTCACGCATATACACGGCCATGGGCGACAATATGTATCAGCAGAATCTCCCCGACAGCTCGTACGTCTACTACACCAAGGCCATACAGTATGACCCGACCAACACGCTTGCCCTCAACAACTGCGCCTATCACATGGCCTGTCAGGGCAAAGATCTTGACGAGGCTCTCAAGCTCATCGAGACAGTGATGCGTAGCGAGACGGACAATCCGACCTCGCTCGACACGTATGCATGGGTGCTGTTCAAGCGCAAGGACTATGCCAAGGCGCGCGAGATCATCGACCGCACTATCGAACTGACTCCCGCGGAGGATCTCAGCGCCGATGTGCTGGAACATGCGGGTGACATATACTTTATGGACGGAGACCCCGACCGCGCCCTCGAATACTGGAAGGATGCCCTGCGCCTCGCTCCAGACAACGAACTGCTGCAGCGCAAAGTCAAACACAAGACATATTTCTTTAAGTAATCCACCATGCGACAAGTGTCACGTCTACTGCCTATAACCCTCCTGCTACTGCTCGTCACGGGTGCGTGCCGCAGCGGCCGGAATGCCACCGACATCACGGGCCGCTATCAGGCCTCGCTCTCCGACAGCACGCTGTCCGGCCACTCCGACGGTACGGTTTATGGCCGCGGCATCGAATGGGCCGATCTCAGCGTGCCGGTCAACGTCAGCATCATCCGTCCCACATCACTGCGCATCGGTGGCACGATGACGATGGTAAACGGTCGCGACATACTCATCTCGCTACGCATGTTCGGGTTTGAGGTCGGTGCGGCATACGTCACCGCCGATTCAGTCTATGCATACGCCAAGATGCAGCGCGTGTATGTGGCCGAAAGTATCAATGACGCACTCGGCGGCCTCGACATGTCTATCGCTGACCTGCAGGCCCTGCTCATAGGCGCACCCTTCACCTTTCCGACCGCTCAGAGTGACATCGACATATCCGTATCACAATCCACCGGCCAGCCTCTGACCATCAGCATAAGCCACCCGTCAGGGCGTACAGCCTCCATAGCATATACGCCGCTGGAGGGTGCTCCGTTAGCCGAAGAGATCGCACTCTCGGCCATATCGGGTCGCAACGAACTCGCCGCCTCACTGTCATACGACTGGAGCAGAGCGCAGGTCGACAAGGGCGACACCCGTAGCTTCAGCATCCCCCGCGGCTACCGCCGCCTCAGCGGAGCCGCGTTGCTCAAGTCACTCGGCACTAAGAATTAACACCTTAATATATATTTGAGGTTGTTAAACAACGACCTCTTAACCTAAGATATACACTGTGCATCGCATACTACGCGTAATCCTGCTCATACTTGCCGTCGCCGCTGTCAGCCCCGACGGTGTCTCCGCTCCGCCCAAACGCAAAGCGCAACAGTCAGCTCCACGCACCGCAGATAAGATCAAGAAAGAGCAGTTAAACACACAGCGACGCATCACCGAGACCTCCGACCGCCTCAATACGACCGGACGCGAGCTCAAACGGCAGCTCAATAATCTCAATTCACTCAATGCCGACATCCGCCAGCAGGATGCGACCGTACGCGAGCTGCGCACACGCATTGACTCGATCGGCAATGCCATAAACGCCACCACCGACTCCATCGCCATCCTCGAACGCCGCCTTGAGGACATGCGCGCCGCCTACGCCCACGCCCTGCGTCAGCTGCAACCATCAGCCGGCCACATGAATGCATTCGCGTTCATATTCTCATCCGACAGTTTCAGCGAGGCTTACAGCCGTCTGCGCTACCTCAACCGCTTCAGCGAGTGGCGACAGCGCAAAGCAGCCGACATCACCGCCGCCATCGGCAACATATCGCAGCAGCGTCAGCATCTGACCGGCTTGCGGCACAATCAGGACATGGCCTACCGTCAGGCCGAGGAGGCCCGGCAGAAACTGACCCTCAAGCAGGGACAGTCGGAAGAGATGGTCAAGAATCTGCGCAAGCAGGACTCACAGCTCCGTGCCGAACTCTCACGTCAGAAAAAACAGGCCGAGGCCCTGGACCGCGAACTCGACCGAATAATTACCGCCGAGCAGGAACGCATAGCCCGCCAGGAAGCCGAACGCAAAAAGAACTCGTCAAAAACAGCGCCGAAAAACGCGCCGAAAAACACATCGAAGAGTGCGCCGTCCACACCTGCCTCAGGCTCGTCAGCCGACGCATCCGACATCTCGGCTTCAGCCATAGCATCGGCACGCGCCGAGACACGTACAGCCGCCGAAGTATCAGAGGCCCTAAGCGGCACCTTCGCCCAGAACAAAGGGCGGTTGATGTTCCCCGTCAGCGGACGCTACAAAATAGTACGTCAGTTCGGCCGTCAGCCCCACCCCACCCAGCGTCACGTGATGACCGACAACTCAGGCATCGACATCGAGGTGCCCACAGGTTCGACCGCACGGGCAGTGTTTGACGGCACAGTCTCGGCCATATTCCGTCAGGACGGATTCCACACCATCATCATGCTCCGTCACGGCAAATATCTCACAGTCTATGCCGGACTCGCCACCTCAGCCGTACGTCAGGGTCAGAAAGTCAAGGCCGGTCAGCAGCTCGGCACCATCTACTCCGATCCGGCCGATGACAACCGTACCATACTCCACTTCGAGGTGCGTGACGAACGCCAGAAACTCAATCCCACCGCATGGGTGCGATGACAGAGCAAGAAATGAATCAGACTCCGTTTCCCGATATTTGTTAACATTGTGAAACGGGGTCTAAAATTATCACCTGAAAAATTTGTATAATCAAGAAAAAACCGTAACTTTGCATCGTAAAAATCCAACGGGGTATTAGCTCATCTGGCTAGAGCGCGACACTGGCAGTGTCGAGGTGAGCGGTTCGAGTCCGCTATACTCCACAGCGCGAGCGAATCGATTTTATCGGTTCGCTTTTTTTATCGCAAAAAAACTCCTATATTTGCGTTATGAAGCTGATTGAACTGAATATGGACAAGATCATAGCCTTATGCAAAAAGTATAAGGTTGCCAAGCTATGGGTATTCGGCTCAATTCTTACCCCTCGCTTCAACGACGACAGCGACGTGGATTTTTCCGTAATCTTTGATTACGAACAAATTCAAGATATGTTTCTGACGTTTTTCGATTTCATAGATGATCTACAGCAGTTGCTTGGAAGAAAGGTAGATGTAGTAGATGAAACTGCCGTCAGAAACCCTTACTTCCGAAAAGAACTTGACAGAACAAAACAACTCATTTATGGATGAACAAGTGTTAAAATCATTGAGTGATATTTCCAAATCACTTGATAATATCGAATTATTCTGCTCATCCCGACCCAAGGAATTCAATGTATTCTGTGAAGACATCTGTTTTCGTAGCGCAGTACAATGGGAGATTGCTGTTATCGGTGAGGCCATGAACCGTATATTAAAAATTCAGCCTGACATTCCAATTACTGCCGCTCGAAGAATTGTAAATACCCGTAACTATCTTATTCACGGATATGACAGTCTAAGGGAGGATCTGATATGGGCTATTGTAGTCAATCATCTACCTTTATTACGAACTGAAGTGAATCAACTTATCGAATCCGTTCAGGAAGTTCGATAATTCGTCAGAATACTATACAACGAGTCGTTAACTATTTGATAGTTAACGACTCATTTTTTTGCAGCAATCAAGTTAGTCTGAATTTTGGTCTGCTGGACGCAAAACAATTCTATATTATCATCTAAAGACCTTTGGACTTGTCATTATGCCTTGATTAAATATCAAGTTTGAGAAAACTATTGAGATTGTCAAGTATCAGCGATGGAGGAATTTCCATCTTTGAGAAAGCGAACAACTTTGTGCCGAGGTCTTTTATTGATGCTCCTATATGATACAGTGTGTCATCTATAATCATGAAGCGATCGTGAATTTTAGTAGCAACTTTTACCTCAATCGGAGCGTATTGCCTATTGTGGCGGTCGATATCCAATTGGAATACAGCAGTGATACGACGTGTGTATATAACAGCCTCGACCCCTTCCTTGCGATTGTCAAGCTGAGTCAAGACCGTATCATCAACATAGTTGTCAATCAGAATGATTCTTCTTTTTGCCGAGCGCACAAGCTGATTGACAAACCTGTGGGCATCAAATATCTGACCGTCAAACAATACTCCCTCTTTCGGAGGTAACGAAGTGCGGAGGAAGAAATCAACCTTGCCGGACAGTTCCTTTATCTGGTAATCATGTTCCGACAGGCGACGGTCAATCCGGCTCTCCATGTGCTGTAACCGTTGATTGACACTATAACCACGCAAAAGATAATCTTTAAGTATCTTATTGGCCCACTGGCGGAATTGGATACCTCGTTTGGATTTTACCCGATAGCCTACCGAAATAATCACATCAAGATTATAATGCTCGACATTACGTGTGACAGTCCTCTCACCTTCTTTTTGAACTATCGCAAATTTTGCGACAGTTGGAAGATCTGCCAATTCTTCATGTAAGGCATTATTGATATGTTTACCAATCGTTTTTACATCTCTATCAAACAGTACAGCTATCTGATTTCTATTTAGCCATACGGTATCATTTTCGACTCTTACATCCAATGATAGAGTCGAATCAGGCTGATATAGTATAATCTCATTACCGTCCTCCGGTGTAAGTATCTGATTCGTGTCGCTATGATGCATTGTGTATGCCATTATTTTGGTCACAAAATTAGCAAAAATACCAGAAGTCCCAATAACTTAAACAGATATCATGCGTTACAATACATCATACATATCATAATACTCCAATTTCTCAGAAACACAAACACATGCCGATATACTGCTTATGCAAGTGTAGCGGCATGTGTTTGTGTTTAGGCTATTATGTATCGGCCTGAAATTATCACTTCAGCGAGCGATCGAGAAATTCCAGACAGGATTGCTGGACGCTGACGGGCATCTCGTGGCCCATCGGCAGGAGCTCGGTGCGCAGACGGTCGCCGACACCCTGACTGTCCCATACTTTATGCATCGTGGCGTAGGCATCACGCACGGCATGTGGCTGAAAGAGTTTGTCGGTCTCGCCATTGACAAAGTACATCGAGCCGGGACATGCGAGGCTCGCTATGTGCGGATAGTCAAGATAATTTCTCACACCGATATGATTGTTTGCAAATCCTCCGTTCTCACGGCCATACTCCCATGACAGCTGCACATCGGTGGTAGTCATCCAGCACACAGCCACTCCGGCCCTGATGATGGGCGAGAGTGCGGCGAGCATCCATGACCTGTATGCTCCCATCGACAGTCCTATGCACCCTACGCGGGCGGCATCCACCTCGGGGAGCGAGGCAAGAAATTCTGTGGCATACATGTCCTCAAACGTCATCCATGCGCTCATGTTGCGACCGAGCATCATGAAGTTGCCGGCCACGTTGGCAAACTTACTTCCGTCCGCGCCCTCCTTGCGTCCGCGGTCACCCCAGAACAGGGCGTCGGTCGAGATCACCACATATCCGTTACGGGCCAGATAGTCGCCGACATACTGCCCTTCGTACAGATTATCGACCCACTTGTCGCAGTCGTCGAACACCTCCTGACCGACGCCGAAGGGACGTATCATCTTCTCCTTACCTATCGTGTAGTGTCCGCCGTGATCATGCAGGGCCACGATGCCCGGGAATGGCCCTTCGCCATCCGGCACAAGTACGTATGCACTGACACGTGAATAGCGCGTGAGGTTAAACTCTATCTTGCGGGCCGTATATCCGTCACGTTTCTCCTCACCCACCACCTGCACGTCGTAATCGACCGCACGTGGAGGGGGTGCGAGCATGAGTTCCATCACCTTGTCACGCGCCGTGGAGCGCCATGTGTCAAAGTCGGTGATGTCACTGTTGCCCCACGCAAGAGGATAGGTCAACTCGTTCTTGATACTGTCGAGAAACAGCGGCATGTCACGCTCTATTTCATACTTGGCCGACTGCTGCGCCGACACTCCCGCCGCCGACGCGGCAAGCAGGGACAATGCTATAAGATGTCTTTTCACGGTAGAAATTCTTTTTGAAATCTTTTATCAGCGGATGTTTGATAACACTCTCTTAATGATTATGAGTCCGGAGACATGGGGAAGCCTCCGAACTCATAACGTTTGAATGAGCCTATATCTTATTTTACCTTAGATCCGTCGTGCAAATTTTCAATTACTGCTGGCGGAAACCATATCCGTTAGTGAGACCCGAGTTGAGCAGATCCTGATAGCGGAACGGGCGGACAGTCACCGGTGATTTACGGGCCTGGAAGTCAGCGTCGCTGCATCCGTTCAGCACCTTGTTGGCATGTGAATCCTTGTCGAGCAGCAGGTCACAGCCCCAGTTGGTCTGCTCATATCCGTCAGCCTCAAGAGCCTGAGCCTCGGGTGATCCGGGAGCGATATATTCAAACAGACCCTTGATGGCGACATTCGTAGCCGTGTGTCCGAATGTATTGTAGCCGAACGATGAGAGCACACCGTCCCAATCGTCATGCACACCGCGCCATGCCGGATAGAGCACGGGATCATCCTCCTTGCCGGCGGGAGTCGAGGCAGTGAGTCGGTAACCGTTCTCGGTCTTGGCATCCACACTCTTTACCCATACGTATGCGGGGAGTCGGTTGCCGTTGTCAAACTCGGCATAACCCTTGGTCTCGATGTCGCTGATCACCTTGCCCATCTCGCGACGGTTGTTGACGGCAGCCTCGGGGAGCATACCGGTACGGATCAGATCAAAGCGACGTACGCCCTCACCCACGAATTCAAGTGCGCGTTCCTTGATAACAGCCTTGTACATGGCGCTCCAGGGTGTCGAAGTGTACTCATTGCCACAGGCAGTGATCCATGCATCGAGTTTTGAGTCGACACCGCCGGGGAAGTTGCGGTTATGCACCGTGGCAAGATAAGTCTTGGCCTGACCGTCATTACCGAGGGCCGCATACACCTCGGCAAGCATCAGATAGACGTCCGACATGCGCATATAGCTCACATTGATGGCCGAGTTGCCATACGTAGCTGTATCGGGATTCTTCATACGGTTCCAGTCCCACTTGTTGGAGGTGATGCCTACCTTGCCCCAGTTGCCCTGATTGAGCGAGAGGAGGATCTCGCGGCCGTTACCGTCCGAGCCGGTCACACAGCATGAAGCGTCACGACGCGCATCCTTCGGATCAAACCATCCGTAGTAGATGTGAGGCTGTATACGGTTCTGTCCGCATGACACGCAGGGAGCGCCGTAATTTCCACCGGTCGACGCACGGCCGATATATCCGGGACGGTCGGCACCGCCGTTGAGCATGAACGGTATCTCATACACGCTCTCGTCGGCCAGATCCATCGAGTTGTCCTTATGCATCTGCTGGAACACATACTGATAAGGGCTGTTATACTCGCGACCCTGAGCATCAGTGCCACGCGGGTCGGTAAGATGCAGCTTGATCGAACCGGGCTGGCTCACACATGCCTCAAGGTAAGGCTTTGCTGATTCGAGCACCTGCTTCCAGTCGGCACGGCGGCCATAGATAGCCTTGTTCTGGGTATCCTCCACACCCCAATCGTCAAATGACAGGGTGTTGCCCTTACCGTCGACATAGAAACCATTGTCGAGGTCGGTACGGCGTGTGCAGTAGCCGGCATTGAAAAGTGCTATACGACCGATGAGGCCCTGCACATAGTTACGGTTCATCACATCGGCACGCACACCGTTCTCACCGGCGCGGAACATGTGGCTCTCGACAGCCATAAGCTTCTCCATACACCAGTCGTATGTGGCGAAACGCGAGTTCAGACCGTTGGCGCTCTCACCTGCATGTGCCACCATAGGCACATCACCGTAATAGCGGCAGAGTTCGAAATAACATGTCGAGCGCAGAGCCACAGCCTGACCGTAGATGTCGGAGAGAGCGTTAGGCTCGCCGGTCATTATTGACTCGAAATTTTCGAGAGATTCGAAGCTGTCGATGAGCGCGTTGCACACACCGATAGTCTTGTAGAGATCGCCGAACACCTCCCATGCCTCAAGACCGTTGATATTCACGGCCTCGGTGCCGGTGGGATAGAAGTTCTTTTCGAGCTGACCCATGCTACCGTCACTGTAGGCATCCTGAAGGCCCTCCATATCCGAGCCCCAGATCGGAGCCCAGAAGATACCTACCGAGTGGATATTGCGGTTGGCACGGAGCAGTTCGTAACCATAGTTGAGCGCTCCGCGGGCCGACTCCTCGCTTGAGAATACAAAGTCGCGGTCCGAGACACTCGGTGAGTTCGTATCGAGATAATCGCTGCACCCTGCGGCTGAAAGAGCCAGGGCCGACACGAGTGCTATATTGAGTATTTTTTTCATTTTGATATCAGATATAAGTATTGATTAGAATGTTACCGATGCACCGATGGTCCATGTGCGGGCGCGGGGATAGGTACCATAATCCATGTTGAACATGGGGAAATTGCGTATCGAGCTGCCAAATCCGACAGTACCGGCAGTGTTGGTGTTGACCTCGGGGTCAAGACCCTTGTAACCGGTGATGGTGAAGAGATTGCCGGCGGTCACATACAGGCGCAGATTGGAGATGCAGGCCTTGGATGTAAGACGCTGCGGCAATGTGTAGCCGAGGGTAAGTGTCTGCAAACGCAGGTAAGAACCGTCCTCAAGGAACTCGGACGATACGATACCGCTCTGGTGGTAAGGATTGGCCGAAGTAGCGTTGGCGTTGAGGGCGTTGAGTTCGTCAGGTGTAGTCACGGCATAGAGATTGCCGGCATTGTCCACGTTGTAGAACTTGTAGGTATTGGCACGCCATGCGCCGTACTGACGGGTCAGACCGTCATACTCGTTGCCCGAAGCATCCATCATGGCATTGGCGTTGTAGACCTTGCCGCCGTAAGTCCAGTTGAAGTTGGCCGAGAGATCCCAACCCTTGTAACCGAAGTCGAGGTGGAAGCTGCCGGTGTGACGGGGACGAACCTCACCGAGACACACTGCATCGTCAGCATTGACCTTGCCATCATCGTTCACGTCGACAAACTTAGGCGCACCGGGGAATGCCACCTGTCCGTCAGCAAGTGTGAACGGATGTTTGTAAGTAGCGGTAATATCCTTGGTGATGTCAGCCACACCTTCCTTGAGCGTATACTTGCCGTCGGAATAATTGAAGTCGGCGGGAGTATAGAAGCCGTCAGCGATATATCCGCGTACCAGACCGATAGGTCTGTCGACAGCGAGCATCCAGTCCATCGAAGGTGTCTGGGCCGACGATCCCCAGTAAGACGAGTAGATATACTGGTCGGCATCCTGCATCTTGTCAAGGTTGTTGCGGTTGTAGTTGTATATCGCACCGGCGCTGAATCGGAAGTCTCCCTTATTATATATGGTAGCGTTGACCGAAATCTCGACACCGCGGTTGGAGATCTGACCGAAGTTCTGATACTGGTGAGTATAGCCCGAGGTATTGTCCACGGGGACGATCATAAGAAGATCTTTGGTAGTGTTCCAGTAAGCCTCGATCGCACCATTGATACGGCCGTTGAGGAATCCGAAGTCGATACCGAGGTTGCGTGACACGGTGGTCTCCCACTTGAGGTCGGGATTAGCCTTCAGGCCGTCAGGCTTGTAGAAGGGGATAAACTCTCCGTTGATCGGGAGCTTGGTGTTGGTCGAGCTTGACCACGTCTCGCGCCAGAGGTTCGAGTTGATATTGTCGGCACCTGATTCACCCCATGAGAGACGGAGCTTGAGGTTTGAGAGCCAGTCACGGGTATTCTCCATGAAGCTTTCCTCCGAGATGCGCCATCCGGCAGCCACGGCGGGGAAGTAACCCCAGCGGTTGTTGGGTGCGAATTTTGACGAACCGTCGGCACGGAATGTCGCGGTCAGCAGATACTTGTCCATGAGGTTGTAGTTCACGCGGCCGAACCATGAGATAGTGCGGTCAGGCACACCGAAGGTGTTGTAGAACGAAGTGTTGTACGTAGCGGTGTGCATCATCGCGATGGCTCGTTCGTAATCGAACGTGTCGGGATAACCACGGCCCTCTACGTAGGTCGACTCGCTCTCGTTGCGGAGCAACTCGTAACCGGCGAGGATATTGAACGAATGTATATCCTTGATGTCAAACTGATAGTTGAGAGTCGTCACCCAACGGAGGCCCTTTGAGGTGCTGCGCGTCATGTTGGCGCGTTTGTCACCGTTGGTGTAACCGTTTTCGTAATAAGTAGTCTTGGATGAACCGCGGGTAAAGGCGATCTCCGAGCGGGCGGTAAGACCGTTGATGATGTCCCAGCTCAGGGCTGCGTTACCACGGAAGTCACGGCGCTGTGTCTCGCTGGTGATGTCGTTGATGAGTTCGACGGGATTGTGCGAATCATCGATATTCTTGACACCGAAGCTGAAGCCTGAGCTTACATCGGTGTAAGGTATGCCGCCTAAGGGATTGTCGATAGGCTTGTAGTGATATGCACCGGCAGTGTAACGGGCACCCGCACCGTTGAGATTCGACTCGTTGTAACGGGCCTCGGCGTTGAAGGTGATCGTGTTGGAAATCTTCTGCTGCACCTTCAGAGAGGTCACGAAGCGGTTGTAGTCAGAGTTGATGCGCACACCCTCGTCATCGATATATCCGAGGTTGAAAGCCATGCGTGTATTGTCCGATCCGCCGGTCACCGAGAGGTTGTGATTATGAGTGAAACCTGTGCGGAGGATGTCGTCATCATACTGATGTGTGGCCACGTTGGCATAATCGGCGTAATGGTTGCCGTAGTTTGAGCCGAGGCCGAAATACTTCTCCATCGCCTCCTGATGGCCCGTACCGCGTGACGCGGCATAGCTCCAGTTGTCAAGAATATACTCCTGAGCTGAAAGTGTCTCCTGCTTCTTGGCTACATTCTTGAACTGCACGTATCCCTCGTAAGTCACCTTAGCCTTGCCTGACTGGCCGCTCTTGGTGGTCACGAGGATTACACCGTTGGCACCGCGGGCACCGTAGATGGCGGTCGATGCGGCATCCTTGAGCACGTCGATCGATTCGATCTCGGATGCGGCAATATTATCGAGATTGCTCACCGGGAAACCGTCCACTACATAGAGCGGCTCGTTGCTCTGGGTGATCGAACCGCCGCCACGCACACGCACCGAAATCGTCGCACCGGGACGACCGTCCTGTGACACGACATTGACACCGGGCAGACGACCCTGCATGGCCTGAGTCACGTTCGACACGGGATTTGCCACCAGATCCTCACCCTTGACCGATGCCACGGCTCCGGTGAGGTCCTTACGGCGCATGGTGCCGTAACCTACCACCACTACCTCGTCGAGCGACTGGAGATCCTCCGACAGGACAACATCTATAGTCTTGCGGCCGTTGACTGCCTCATCGCGTGTGAGGAAGCCGGTGTAAGTAAATGTAATTACGGCCGACGGGGCTACATTGATTGAATAGTTACCGTTCACGTCGGTGATCACACCGTTGGACGGCTTGCCTTTTTCAGTGACGATCACACCCGTCAGAGGCTCCTGCTGGGGATCGGTCACCAATCCGGTCACTGTCACTGTCTGCGCGGACGCAGCCGTAGTGACAAGTATCATCAGGACAAGACTGAGATGCCTGATGACTGATGCTAAACTGGTTCTCATGATAATTTAGGTTATTAGAATTAGGTATTTCTGAATTTTTAATCTGTAGTATCGGCCTACACTCCGAGCGCGCCGTAGGCATTGACCGCCCTCACGGTCACCTCACCGCGCGGAGCGCGTGACAGACTGCACGAAGTCGCCGTCGAGAATCCGGCCACCTCGTCACCGTCCAGCACAATATATCCGCGGGCCTCGGGCACAGCCGACCATTTTACAGTCTTGGGCGACACGTTCACATGCTCGGGAGCAGGCAGACGCATCATCATCGAGCGCGGATCCCAGCCATCTTCGCCGGGTATCATATTGGCATATATCATCTGTGACGCCTCATCCTCGGTAATGGATGTGCGCGAACTGCCGGTGCACTTCTCACCCTCGCGCGACGTATAATTATATGTAGTCTTGCGGGCGGTCATATCCAGATCGTTACCCTCCTTGTCACGGCTGCCGTACTCGGCAAACAGCCCCGGAGCCGTACCCATATCCGTCCACCCCTCGGGTGCGACCGGGATACGCATCTCGGTGTTGACATAGAGCGCACGCGGATTGTTGTGCCACGGGCGGCCGAGCAACAGACTACCGTCCGAAGCCTGCTCGTTACCGTCGATGACACAGTCACGTATCACATATCCGTAGCGTGACTCGGTGTGGCATGGAGCCACGATGACCGATCCGCTGCGCACATTATAGAATGTGGAATTTTCCACCAGCACATCCCCGCCACCGTACAGATAGTCGACGGCACCCTCTATCCAGCAGTTATTCACATAATGACGTTCGTTGTCCTTGGTCGTAGTCATCCACGTATCCTGAAACGAGCGGAATATACAGTTATTGAACGCCGCACAGTCGGCATGACTCTTCATCGCCAGCGCCTGCGGTCCGTTCTGAGCCATGACGCCGTAATCGTTCACATAGGATATGTTTTCGGTGTAAAAGTGGGGGGCCTTCACGACCACTACCGAGCCCTCGAGCTCATAGTTCTCCGATTCGGGATTATGCACCGAATACTTCCAGAAATCTTCCTCGATATTTTCCGGTTTGCCCCCCACATTGAGTTTGAGATGAATTATCGTCTGCTCCTTATCCTGACCGATAAGGTGCATATACGGTTTTGATTCAGGTATCACGACCTGCTCCTCGTATGCTCCGTTCTTTACAAATATAAGGTAAGGTGTGTCCAGACTGTCGGGAGCCGCATCAATCGCCGACTGCNNAGTCNTGTAATCTCCGCTTCCGTCCTGAGCCACGACAGCATCAAAGGGATTTGACGGCTTGTCCGACGCACAACCCGCCGCCAGAAATCCTGACGAGACAAGAGCGAAAATTTTCAACTTGGTTTTCATCCGGTATCAGTAGTTAATTATTATGCCTCAAAATTACTGATNCCGCCATTACAACCATTGCACTTTCTTACGCTTCTATTATACTTTTATGCACTCACCCCCTCATTTACCGAAAATTACAATCAATCACCGAAAAAATACACCCTATAACAGTAGCATCCCGTTTATGGCAGACTACTGACATCAATACTTTTNAGACCCCGTTCCNCATTCCTTAATATAAGCTAAGGCAACATTTATCTGTGGCAATTCGTTATTATATTAAAAATATTTTGTAGATTTGCCACACAAATAGCAAGCTGGTATGGATAAGATAATAGCACGTAACCTCAGAAAACTCCGTGAAGCCGGCCGATACACTCAGGATGAANTGGCCAACGCTCTCGGTATAACACGGTCGGCTTACAGTAACTATGAGGCAGGAGACCGCGAGATACCTTACGATGTGATCGAAAAAGCGAGTGACTTCTTCGGTTGTGAGATGGAGCTGCTCTTTGAAGAAAATGAAAATATAGATACACGCATTCTCGCATCTGCATTCCGCATCGACGGGTTGCAGCCGGAGGATGCGATAGAAATCATGCGGTTCAAGGACATCGTGAAGTCCTATCTTAAAATGGATGCCATTGCTGCGAAATGAAAACTTCGTTACTTAATTACATCGAGAGTCAGGTGTCCCGCTTCAGACAGATTGCCGGACTAAGCGATACCGAAGCTGTCAATCTGAAGAGTCTGTTGCTCAAATTAAACGTACTGACGGTATACCGACCATTATCGGCATCTTTTTCGGGAATGAGCCTTAAAGGCAACGACAAGAGATTCATGCTTGTAAATTCCAATCAACCACGATGCCGGCAGCACTTCACAATCGCCCACGAACTCTATCACCTGTTTATCGAAGAGAATCCCATGCCGCATAAATGCGGAGATATGTGCGGAAAAGATAAGTCCGAGCAATGTGCCGACGCATTCGCCCTTATGTTCCTGATGCCGGCTACAGGTGTGATGCAGATGATTCCTGATGAAGAACTCAAGTCCGGCAAGTTAAGCCTTGCATCCATTCTCAGACTGGAGCACTATTTCGGTGCGTCACACGCAGCCGTACTCAATCGTCTTGTTGACATGAATCTGATCAGCCGACACGAACGCGACATCATGTCCATTATATCGGTCAAACGCACTGCACGCGAGTACGGGTATGACACGACTTTGTATGAACCCGGAAATGAAGGTCTGGTGATAGGCGATTTCGGAGAAAAAGCCCGCAAACTGTTTGAGTCGGATAAAATATCCGAAGGACATTATCTTGAACTCCTGCATAAATTGGGAATCGATGGCAACGAAGACTAAGATCGTACTTGATGCCGATGTCATTATCCACTTCATCAAGGGAGGCCAATTCTCGTTGCTTCTGAACATTTTCCCGGAGTATGAATATCTGATTCTTGATGTCGTATACAATGAAGTAACTGTAAACAGGGGTTCCAAGACACAGATTGACAATACACTCCTACATTTCAGCAACCGCATCTCCAAGATAACATTCGCGCCACAGGGCGAATCGCGTCTGGAATATGCAAAGCTTCTGTCAACGCTTGGTCGCGGTGAGAGCGCATGCATGGTGTTCTGCCGTGACAACAATGATGTGCTCGGCAGTAGTAACCTCCGTGATATAAAGGAGTATTGCGAGCGGAATCAGATTACATACCTCACCACTCTTGACTTCCTTTACTACGCATATATCCGCAAGATGCTGACTAAAGACGAGTGCGATACATTCATCAGCGATGTCGTTGCCAACGGCAGCCGTTTACCGATGACTGACATCTCTGTCTATGTCCCCACCTGCCGCATCTGACGCTGTCGCATCAGAAGGGATTCCATTCGAGGGTGCGGGTGAACAGATGGGCCGGGTCGGTGAGACGCTTTGCGTCTTCTTCGGTCAGTGTCTTGCTCCAGCCGGCACGGCCTTCACGCGATGCGGCACGCCCCGTGCATCCATACTCGCCGTAACGCGCGGTGGTCTCGTTGGCCTTATCGCCCCAGTTATGCCATCCCTGAGGATTGATCTCGCCATCCATATCGCACTCCACAAAGTAAGTCGAAGCATACGGACGCCACGGACGGCCGAGATACATCGATTTGACCTCGGGCGCGGTGGTGAGTCTGCACTTATAGAATACGTATCCGACCGGGGTCTCCGCAGCCGTCGATGCGGCTGTAAAATATCCGTCCTGCTTGCCGTGAAGGTGACATCTGTTGAAGAATGCCGTCGCCGACCCGAAGATGAAGTCGACCGTTCCCTCTATGTAACAATCCTCGAAATACAGGCGCGAATTACGTCCGCCGGTGTAGAGAGTGTCCTGATTGCCAAGGAAACGACAGTTGACAAAACTNATACGGTCACCGATCGTATGCATCGCCACAGCCTGACCTACAGGTCCGGCTCCGTTCTCGATGGTAAGATTGCGGAATGTCACGTTATTGCCCTCCACCTTGCATGTATACGAGCCGGAAGTGCCCATGTTGCGCAGCGAGGCATAGTCATCCCATGTTATTATGCACCCTTCGGGGCTTTCACCCTCGATGGTAAGGTTGTTGACCGTAGCGTTCACCGTCAGTTTCTCGCGATATACACCGTTCTTAATATATATGGTGACNGGGGTGTCGAAGTCACCNCGCACTTTGCGCAGAGCCTCACCCACTGTAGTGTAGTCGCCTGAGCCGTCAGCAGCCACAGTGATACGTGTTGGCNCATCGGCAGCGAAAACAGGTGCCGAGATAAAGAGTGCGATAANAAATGTCAGGATACGGGTTTTCATTTATGGTACGGATTTAATATNCAATNCGCAAAATTACCGATATTTTCACAAAAATAAGGGCAAAACGNTTGTTTTAGTGAAATTTTACGTATCTTTATGAAATTTTTAGACCGTATCTATACCATCGAAAAGTTGTAATTCAAATGAAATCCTTTCTCCGTCTCACAGTAGCGATATTGCTTGGNGTGTGCATGACCGCGGCCACATTCGCCCAACAGGCCCGTAACATTGTCGAGGTCCGCAGTTATTCGGTGGGGGAAGGCATGACTCAGAAGATGGTGCAGAATGTCGTGCAGGATGAGGACAACTTCGTGTGGATGGCCACATGGAACGGTCTGGAGAAATTCGACGGATATACGTTCCGCAACTANAAATCCTATCCTACCGACTCGGTCCGCCTCGCNTTCAACCGTCTGCCGAGCGTGACCGTCGGTCCCGACCATATATTATGGTGCGAGACGTACGATGCACGCATGTTCATATTCGACACTCGCGAGGAACGCTTCATCGACCTCTTCGCACTCCATCCCGAAGTNAAACCATGCGAGGAGTTCGTGCGCAAATTCAGTCTGCCCGACGGCATATTATGGCTGGCCGCACGTGACGGCTCGTTGTGGCGCATCGACGGCAAGACCTATCGTGAGCGCGGAAGTGTGAGGCTATTTCAGGCCACCAGGCCCGAACGCGGCGAGACCATCTATGGAATATATCCCGACGGCAAAGGGGGCGAATGGATCTTCAGCAATCACGGCTACTGGGTGTACGGACGCAACGACATCCATGGGCTCAGGGATTTCCGCCACGCCCTCCTCATNGGCGGAAACTTTCTGCTGATCGGAGGTGACGGATCGCTTGCCTCAGCCGACACNGCCGACGGTACGATACGTGACATCCCATTNGATGCACGCATCATCCACACCGCTCCACCGNTGTTACTGACCGACGGACGCGTGGCACTCATGACCGACCGGGGGCCGGGACTGTTCGACCCCGTCAGGAAAACTGTCACGCACATNGACCTGAAGTGCGGCAATCGCATAGTCACATTCTACGAACAGACCAAACCCTCACCCGACGGCATCCTGTGGGCACTNACNGATGTCGGTGACGTGCTGAGGATTGACACCGGCTCACTCAAAGGCTCNGTCCTCGCCAAGCCCTACNCCGACCGCACCGAGAGCCTTGAGATGCAATTTATCCATCAGGACAGCTGGGGACAGATGTGGATCTATCCTCTCGACGGCCATCTGTGCCACTACAACAGTGACTCGGGACNGCTTGAGCGGGTCTACACCTACAGCGACCGCGGCATAAGGCTCGTGCCCGACATCACGTTCTACATGATTGATGACCGCGACAACCTGTGGGGATGCACCAAGCGGGGCATTCAGAAATTCACTTTCCCATCCGGATATGCCTGCAACCTTTCGGACAGAGGCGCGGAGTGTCGNGGACTGATGATCGACAGTCGCGGACGGCTGTGGACAGGCTACAAGGACCTGACCGTAGCCCTCTATGACAGCACCTANCGCTACATCGGCAATCTATCCCCNTCGGGCGAGATCCGCAGGGACGAATCCACGAGCTTCGGAGCATCCGTCTACTCATTTCTCGAAGACAGCCGCGGACGTATATGGCTCGGATCGCGCAATGACGGTCTGTTTATCGCCACGCCGACCGGACGGGGTGACAGTTACACCATCCGCAACTNCCGCCACCGGCCGGATGACGCTTCGTCATTGAGCAACGATGCCGTATACTCCATCTATGAAGACCGNAACCACCGTATATGGGTAGGCACATACGGTGGCGGACTCAANCTCATCGACGAGNGGCCCGACGGATCGCTCGGATTCAGACACGCCTCCAACGGCGGACTCCCCACATTCCCGGGGCGCAAATGCCGCAACGTGCGTTACATCACATGCAGTTCGAAGGGCGAGATGATGCTCGGCACGTCAGGCGGCTTCGTGACGTTCGACTGCGGGTTTGACNACCCGGCCGNGATAAAATTTTACCGCAACTGGTGCGACATCAGTCGCGACTCCACCCTGAGCAACAGTGACGTGCTGTTCGCCATGGAGGACAGCCGCCACGACATATATCTGGCCATTATGTCGGGAGGCGTATGCAGGCTCAAAGCTCAGGATCTGCTGTCGGACCGACTGGAGTTCAGCTACATCAACCAGCGGTCAGGACTNCCATCCGACATGGTCTACTCCATGCGCGAAGACATGGACGGCAAGATATGGATCGCGGTCGAGAACGCCATCTGCCTCTACGATCCCGACAGCGACAGGCTCGAAGTCTTCGGCAGCCATGATTTCCACAGGTCACTCCTCATNGGCGAAGNCCCGTTCGTTATCGACAGCCGTGGCACCGCCACGATGGGACTCGNCAACGCGATGCTGCAAGTCGACCTGCGGCATCTCAGNAAGAGCGATTATGCCCCCAACGTAGTGTTCTACGAGGCACGTCTGCAAGGGACGGGCGGATCGGAGAAAACCATCAGGATTCACGAGCCTGAGCTTGATCTCGCACCTGAGTACAGAAATATATCCGTCTCCTTCGTCGCTCTTGACTACAGCAATNCCGAAAANATCTCATACGCCTATCGCCTGAAGGGATTCAACGACCACTGGGTCGACAACGGCCACAACCACACCGCATCGTTCTACGCCCTCCCCGCAGGCGACTATGTCCTGGAGGTCAAGGCCACCAACAGCGAGGGAGCATGGAGCGACCGCATCTACAGCCTCAAGCTGCACATCCNCCCGACTTTTATCGAGACCGTATGGGCCAAACTGCTCTACGTGCTCGCATTCCTCGTGATATGTCTTGCCGTATGGTACGTCTCGGTCTACATCCTGCGTCTGCAACGCCGCATCGACATGGAGCAGGAACTGACAGCCATGAAGCTTAAGTTCTTCACCGACGTGTCACACGAGCTGCGCACCCCTCTGACCCTCATCATCAACCCCATTGACGAAGTGCTTGCCGACCGCACGCTCTCACCCTCCTCGCGCGAATACATGAGTCTGGCCAAGAGCAACACCGANCGCATGCTCAGGCTGATCAATCAGTTTCTCGACATCCGCAAGATTCAGAACAGCAAGATGAAGATCTATCTTGAGCGNACCGACATCGTGGCGCTGCTCGGCAAGATGCACCACGACTTTACAGGACTGGCCCGGCAGAAACATATCGACTTCCGCTACTCATGCACCGGCAGCGGGAGGATGATGTACACNGACATCGACAAGGTCGAAAAGATCGTATTCAACCTGCTNAGTAACGCATTCAAATACACACCCGACGGCAAAAGCATATCCCTGNCAGCCGTATATGAAGCCGATCGGCTCGTCATCTCTGTCAGCGATCAGGGCCCGGGCATCGAAGAGTGGCAGANGAACGCACTGTTCCGGCGGTTCGAGAACTTCGGCCGCAAACGCAGGGTGCTGTCAAGCGGTATCGGCCTGTCNCTGGTCAAGGAACTCGTCGACATCCTTCACGGCTCCATAAGCGTCTCGGGCAGTAAAGGTGAAGGCTGTACCTTTACCGTCACTTTGCCGGGCGATTACGGGACGTACGCCGATGACACCAATGNCGAGCTCATACTCAACGACGAAGACTCGGCTCAGACATCAGGCTCAGACATCCGGGCCATCGGTGAAGCAGACAGNAGTCCTGACAAGCCGGATGAATCGTCAGGTGACCGGCTGCACGTACTCGTAGTGGACGACAATGACGAACTGCGGCACATGATGACCAGGATGCTGTGCAGCCATTACACCGTCACCGAGGCCGAGGACGGAGCCAAAGCTCTTGAGATGCTCGCCGACTCACAGCATCAGCCCGACATAATAATCAGCGACATAATGATGCCCCGCGTCGACGGTCTGGAACTTCTGGCCCGCGTACGCGCCAACAATGAATGGTCACACATACCCTTCGTGCTGCTCTCGGCCAAGGCCTCGGTCTACGACCGCATCGAGGGTCTGGAATGCGGTGCTGACGACTATCTCACCAAGCCGTTCAGCGCATCCTACCTGCGAGCCAGACTGAAATCCATCATNGCCCGGCGATCACGGCTCAGAGAGTTCTTCCTCGGNAGTACGACCGACGACCGTCCGACCGACAACCGTCCGACCGACAACGCGTCTGATCAGACTGAGATGGTCCAGCTTACCGACTACGACTCAGAGTTTGTCAGAAATCTCATACAGTACATCGAGCGCGAGGTGCGACGCACCGACCTGACCATCGACGAGATAGCGACNGCCATGGGACTCGGACGCACCATGTTCAACCGCAAGGTCAAGTCACTGCTCAACGTCACACCGATCGAACTTCTGGTGTCCGTGAGACTGAGACTCGCGCGCACAATGCTGTCAGAGGGNCGGTTNACCGTNTCGGAAATCACATACAAATGCGGATTCTCCTCGCCGCAGTATTTCAGCCGCGTGTTCAAGCAGGCCAACGGATGCACCCCGGGAGAATATGCCCGNAACCACCGCTCTTGACCACTGATATTACCGCATCGGTTTTGTCAGAATAATGGCAATTTATTATATTTGCATTTGATTGGAGTTTAGACAGAAAACACCAATTTTAATATTGAACTGATCTAAACTTATTACAAATTAACAATTCGAGATTGTTTTGGAGCTAATTTTGAGGTTTTTGAGGGAGCGATGGGGATCCATCGTGACCGATAAAACCGAAGAAATTAGCCTAAAACAAGCCGAAGTGTTAATTCAAAGAGTATTTCAGTTCTGTTTTTTAACTTTCTGTAATTAGTTTAGATCAGTTCATTTGTATATTACGACCTCATAATGCATCATGAATCCATAGCCGCATCGCTGCTTGCGATGATGTGTGCCCTCAACGCCCGGGCCGCAGACCTCAAGGGCTTCTTCTACGGCGACATGCCCGCTCCGGGGGGATGGGAATGGCAATGTCCCGACTCGCTGGCCTATAATAAGGAACAGCCGCGTGCTGTCTTCACCCCGTTTGACGACCTCAGTTCCGCTCTCCGCGTCCTGCCCGAGTACAGCTCGCGCCACATCAGTCTCGACGGAAAGTGGAAATTCAACTGGGCCAAGGACCCCTCTCACCGTCCCGCCGACTTCTACACGCCCGGATTCGACGCATCGGGCTGGGACGAGATCTCCGTCCCCTCCAACTGGAACATCGAGGGTCTGCAGCCCGACGGCTCGCAGAAATACGGCAAACCCATCTACGTAAACCAGCGTGTGATCTTCAGCCACAGCGTGCGCCCCGACGACTGGCGCGGGGGCGTGATGCGCACCCCGCCCGAGAGCTGGACCACCCACGACACCCGCAACGAGGTCGGTTCCTATCTCCGCACTTTTGAACTTCCCGCCTCATGGGACGGCCGCGAGGTCTATATCAACTTTGACGGCGTCGATTCATTCTTCTACCTCTGGATCAACGGTCGTTACGTCGGATTCAGCAAAAACTCACGCAACGCGGCCGCATTCAACATCACGCCTTACATCCGCCCCGGCGAAAACCTCGTGGCCGTCGAGGTCTATCGCAACAGCGATGGATCATTTCTTGAGGCACAGGACATGTTCCGGCTCCCCGGCATCTTCCGATCGGTATCGCTCTACTCCACCCCGGCCGTACAGATACGTGACCTCACCGCCATCCCCGACCTCACGGCCGACTACCGCGACGGCTCACTGGCCCTGACGGCATCCGTGCGCAATCTATCAGGACGCACCGCATCCGGATACACATTACATTACTCACTATACGCCAATCCGTTATACTCCGACTCCATCGGGTCGCTTGTCGCCTCGGGCTCGACAGCGCCATTCAGCGTCACCGCCGGAGCCGAGCAGGCCGTCACCGCCGGCATCCGCCTTGACAATCCGCGCAAATGGAGTGCCGAAGAGCCCTGGCGTTACACACTCGTCACCGAGTTAAGGGACAGCCGGGGAGAGACCGTCGAGGCCGTCCCGACCTACGTAGGATTTCGCAAAGTTGAGATAAAGGACACCCCCGCGTCTGCCGATGAGTTTAACCTCGCCGGGCGATACTTCTATGTCAACGGCCGGCCGGTCAAGCTAAAGGGTGTCAACCGCCACGAGACCAACCCCTCACGCGGACATGCCGTCACACGCGAAGACATGGAGCGCGACATCATGCTGATGAAGAGGGCCAATATCAATCACGTGCGCAACTCGCACTATCCCGACGACCCCTACTGGTACTATCTGTGCGACAAGTACGGCATCTATCTCATGGACGAGGCCAACGTCGAGTCGCATGAATATTATTATGGTGACGCATCACTCTCGCACGTGCCTGAGTTCGAGTCCGCCCACGTGGCCCGCAACATGGAGATGGTGCACGCGCGCATCAACAGTCCGTCGGTCATCATCTGGTCGCTCGGCAACGAGGCCGGTCCCGGCAGGAATTTCGAGGCAGCCCGCGACGCCATAAAAGCCTTCGACACCTCACGCCCCGTGCAATACGAACGCAATAACGGCATCGTCGACATGGGCTCGTGCCAATACCCCTCGATCGCATGGGTACGATATGCCGCGACAGGCAAAAATGACAAAATCATCTACCCCTTCCACATCAACGAATACGCTCACTCGATGGGCAACGCCGTCGGCAACCTCGTCGACTACTGGGACGCCATCGAGAGCACCAACTACTTCATGGGCGGAGCCATCTGGGACTGGATAGACCAGTCGCTCTACAACCACGACCCCGCCACCGGACAGCGCTACCTCGCCTTCGGAGGTGATTTCGGCGACTTCCCCACCGACGGACAGTTCGTGATGAACGGCATACTATTTGGCGACATGACCCCCAAACCACAATTCTACGAAGTCAAAAAAGTATACCAGAACGCATCCCTCACCCCCGAGGATATGACCACAGGCCGTATCCGCGTGTTCAACAAAAATTACTTCACCACACTCGACGGCTACGACCTCGTGTGGCGGTTGCTGAAAGACGGAGTCGAGATTCAGAGCGGCACAGCCGCATTTGACGGCAAGTCCGTGACTCCGCGCACCTCCGCTACCGTCACCATCCCCTACGACACCGCCGCGCTCACCGGCGAGGGTGAATATTACCTCAACCTCGGGCTTCGTCTGCGTGCCGACCGTCCCTGGGCCGAAGCCGGCTACATACAGATGGCCGGGCAGCTCCCCGTCACCGTCAACACCCCGGCCACCACACCGGGCAAGATAAAAGGCAAAGTATCGGTCAAGAAACGTGACGGTATCATCACAGCGTCGGGCCGCAATTTCTCAGCCGGCTTCTCCACACTCGACGGCTCGCTCTGTAGCCTGATTTATGACGGAAACGAGATGATCCGCCACGGCGGAGGCCCGAAGCTCGAAGCATTCCGAGCCTATCTCAACAACGACGAGTGGATCAGGGATAAATGGTTTGCTAACGGACTCTACGACCTGCGCCACAAAGTCCTCGGCTACACTCAGGGCAAAGACAGCGACGGATACCCGACATTGACATTCACCGTGCAGTCACAGGCACTCCGTGGCGGCAAGATGACCGGAGGCAACGGCAATGCTCGCGGCACATACTCGATCGTCGAAAACGACTCCGTGACATTCGGCGATGACGACTTCCGCTTCCTCACCCTCCAGACATGGACCATCCGCCCCGACGGCACCATAGCACTCACGGCCGACATCACATCGTCCGATGACGCGCTCATACTCCCCCGCCTCGGCTACGTCATGGAGATGCCCGGCCGTTATGACCGCATCGAATACTACGGCCGCGGCCCCGAGGAGAATTACAACGACCGTAAGACCGGCCAATTCATCGGTCGCTACACCACCACCGTCAGCGACATGCTCACCCCCTACACCCGCCCCCAGAGCAACGGCAACCGCGAGGACGTGCGTCAGGCCACCGTCACCGACGGATGCCGCGGACTACGCATCACCGCACCTGACCACATGTCATTCTCAGCCGGCCCCTACACCGAGATGGAGCTGTTCACCACCGACCATCACCACCTGCTCCCCCCCTCCGACCGCACCGTCCTGCACCTCGACGCCGGCGTCACAGGTCTCGGCGGAGCCAGTTGCGGACAGGGCGGCCCGCTGACACCTGACCGCATCCTCGCCTCCCCCCACACGCTGCGGTTGATCATCACACCCGTGAATGATTGTAAATAACACTGAATTTTACTAATTTTGTACCCTGTAATAAGAACACATTAATACCGACAATGTAATGGGACGGATTCTCGCCATCGACTACGGACGTCGCCGCTGCGGACTCGCAGTGACCGACCCCCTGCGCATCGTAGCCACCGCCCTCGCCACCGTCGACACACCTCAGCTCATACAGTATATCAAGGACTACCTGTCACGCGAGCCGGTCGACGAGATCGTGGTCGGCCTCCCCACCACCATGCGTGGCGAACCCTCCGACTCAATGCGTTACATCACCCCCGCACTCGGGCGCATGCGTAAGGAATTTCCCGACATGCGCTTCACCTTCTGGGACGAACGCTTCACCTCCACCCTCGCCCACCGCGCCATGCTCGACGCAGGCGTCAAGAAGAGCGACCGGCGCGACAAGGGAGCCATCGACCGCATGGCCGCCGTCATCATCCTCAACTCCTATCTAAGTTCATCGTCAGCCCCGGGCTGCTAACATAACACCACACACAGTATACAATGCGACTACCCGTATATCTCTACGGCCACCCAGTGCTCCGTCGCGAGTGCGCCGATCTGACTCCTGACCGCGAAGGCCTCAAGGAACTCGTCGACAACATGTTCACCACCATGTACGCCAGCGAAGGCGTAGGTCTCGCCGGCCCACAGGTAGGCCTGTCCGAACGCATCGTCGTCATCGACGCCGACCCCGTCAAGGACACATTCCCCGAATGCGAAGGACGCAAATTCGTTCTCATCAACCCCGAGATCGAAGTGCTTGACGGCGAACTCATCACCCGTGCCGAAGGATGCCTCAGCCTCCCCGGCCTATCCGAAAACGTACCCCGTGTCGAGCACATCCGTCTGCGTTGGGTCGATGAAAACTTCGAGCAGCACGAAGAAGAAATCTCAGGCTTCCTCGCGCGCATCGTACAGCACGAATGCGACCACCTCGAAGGCAAACTCTACATCGACCACATCTCAATGATACGTCGCCAGCTCATCAAGGGCAAACTTAACGCCATCATCACAGGCCGCACACGTTGCGACTACCCCGCCAAATACGCCCCCAAGACACCCAAGAAAAAATAAGCGTATCAACAAGCACGAATAATCGTATCAACAACCGACACGCCACCCCGCCACACAGCCCGCCGACCGCCCCCCAACAGGTCAGCGGGCTGCAACATTACCCACCCAAACATCCGAGCCTCCGAATATACAAAATGGCAGCCGGAACCTCGGGCATGAGCCGGTAGGCGAAATGCCATGCAAGCATCGGAGATACAAAATGCCTTGCCGAGCCTCGGGATACAAAATACCATGCGGAGCCTCGAAGAGGCGGGATAATCATAGCCCCGGCACGAGCGCCGTGAGGCATGAGCCGAAGGCGAAATGCCTTGCGGGCGCGAGGCCCGGGGTAGAAATGCGCCCTCACAGCGGGCGTCGAAGACGTCCTTTAAATACCCGCAAAATCCCCCCGACCTTGGCCATTTTCAGGAAAAATTTTTGGCCGTTTTTGGTAATAAAAATTGGCCATTTTTAGGAATTATATTTGGCCGTTTTTGGTAATCAACACAAAAACAATTATCTTTGCCGTGTAAATTAGCAAGTTATGGCAGAGGAATATCGTCCACGTATAATTGACCGAGAATTGGCCCGCAGGCTAAGAAGCATTGGTGCTATAGTGATTGAGGGCGCCAAATGGTGCGGAAAATCCACAACCGCCGAACATCACTCCAGTAGCGCAATATTCATGGACGATCCCCGTCGGAAATCGCAATACCTGCTGTTTTCCGAAGAAAATCCCGAGCTAATCCTTGACGGCGACACGCCTCGTCTTATAGACGAATGGCAACTCGCACCATCACTATGGGATGCCGTGCGTTACACAGTCGACCACCGCAAAGGCATGGGCCAGTTTATACTTACAGGCTCTGCCAAACCTGCCGACCGCGAGAAGATAAGCCACTCCGGCACAGGACGATTCGCATGGATACGGATGCGTCCCATGTCTTTGGCCGAGTCGGGAGACTCATCAGGTGCAGTCAGTCTGGCCGAACTGTTTGACAATCGTGATGCAAAGGTGGCGTGCCCTGCCGACGCCGATCTGCGACGCATAGCCTTTCTCACCTGCCGCGGAGGCTGGCCTATCGCCACCGAACTGCCTGAAGATGCCGCACTCGACCCCGCCAAAGACTACTACAATGCAGTGGTTAATGTCGATATACGCGAGGTGGACGGTGTGGACCGCAGTGTCGAAAAAGCACGGCGGCTCATGCGTTCCTACGCCCGTTTCCAAGGCACACAGACCCCGGTCAGCCAGATCGTGGAGGACATGAACGGCGCAGCCGACGGAGGTATCGACGACAAGACCGCCCGCAATTATCTTGATGCGCTACGCTCGATGTTTGTTATCGAAGAAATGCCCGCCTGGAATCCTAATCTTAAATCGAAGACAGCCATACGGACAGCCGACACACGATATTTCGTAGACCCTTCGATAGCCACCGCAGCCTTAGGTATAGGTCCCGGAGATCTGATGAATGACCTTAAAGCCTTCGGGCTACTGTTTGAGACACTGTGTATACGTGATCTGCGCGTATACGCTCAGCCGCTCGGCGGAGAGGTATACCATTTCCGCGATAAAAACGGTCTGGAATGTGATGCAGTGGTGCATCTGCCTAACGGCAAATATGGTCTGATCGAGGTGAAATTAGGTGGCGAAAAACTGATTGACGAAGGGGCTAAAAACCTGTATAAGCTCGCTTCCAAGATTGATACCGACAAAATGTCAGCGCCGGCATTCATGATGATCCTCACAGCCACAGGCTCCTTTGCCTATCGGCGCGAAGATGGCATACTCGTCGTTCCCGTCACAGCATTAGGAGCATGAGCCGAAGGCGAAATGCCTTGCCGAGCATCGGGATACAAAATACCTTGCCGAGCCTCGAAGAGGCGGGATAATCATAGCCCCGACACGAGCGCCGTGAGGCATGAGCCGAAGGCGAAATGCCTTGCGGGCGCGAGGCCCGGGGTAGAAATGCACCCTCACAGCGGGCGTCGAAGACGTCCTTTAAATACCCGCAAATCCCCCCAACCTTGGCCATTTTCAGGAAAAATTTTTGGCCGTTTTTGGTAATAAAAATTGGCCATTTTTAGGAATTAAAAATAGCCAATTTTAGGAATTTGAGACACCGCTAATTCTATTTAGCTAACATCCAATATCTTATCAACCGATTGTCAATCTATCGCACTCGCAGCGTTCCTCCTCGCTGAACGTCGTATTATCAAGGCTCCTCAGCGAGTCAGCAAGCTGCGCCACCGAACTGCTTCCCACTATCACCGACGTCACCTTTGGATCCTTGAGAACCCATGCGAGAGCCATCTCCGCAAGGGTCTGACCACGCCTCTTAGCAATATCGTTGAGCGCATTGAGACGCGCCACAAGCTCGGGAGTAATATCAGCCGACTTCAGAAAACGCCCCTGCGCAGCCCTCGACCCCTCTGGTATCACGCCACCCAGATAGCGTGACGTAAGCAATCCCTGAGCCAAAGGCGAGAATGCCACAAATCCGGCACCCTCCTCAGCCGCCTGCGCCAGTACACCGCTGCGCTCAACATCGCGGTCGAGCATACTGTAACGTCCCTGATAGACCAGACACGGCACATCACGCTCACGCAGATAACTGTAGGCCACAGCCGCAGCCTCACGCGGCCACCGCGATATACCCACATACAGCGCCTTGCCCTGACGCACCACATCGACAAGCGCCTGAAGCGTCTCCTCAAGCGGCGTCTCGGGATCATAGCGATGGCTGTAGAACAGATCCACGTAATCGAGATTCATACGGCGCAGACTCTGGTCAAGCGAAGCAAACAGATACTTGCGCGAACCCCAGTTGCCATACGGCCCCGGCCACATATCATAACCGGCCTTGGTAGCGATAAACAGCTCATCGCGATACGGGCGGAACGAACCCTCCATCACACGGCCGAACGTCTCCTCGGCCGACCCGTACGAAGGGCCGTAATTATTAGCCAGATCAAAACATGTTATGCCGTGGTCAAAGGCATAATGCAGCATCTCGCGGCTCGTAGCCAACGGATTCACATCACCGAAGTTATGCCACAGGCCCAGCGATATGCGTGGCATCAGCACACCGCTCCGGCCACAGCGCGCATACTGCATCCCGTTGTCATAACGGTCATCGGCAGCTCTGTAAGGGGGATTTATCATAATACTCTTGAAAAAAATCAGTTTATATGTACTGCAAATATAACACCTGTCGGCCGATTTCAGCACACATACCGGTGAAATAATTATTTGAACCTCCAGTCAGCCGCCACACGCATATTGTTACCGCGCACCCTCACGATGAGAGGATAGCACGGACGGGCCGCAACATCACCCACCGACGGACCGTCAGTCACCGTAGGATTGGACGGTATGCCGACCCCCTCGCCGACTATCACATCCTCCACGCATCCCTCGGTCACATCAATACTCACATCCAGAGCGCCGGTCCTGACATCGATAGCACCGCCGGTATATGGATACGACTGCGTGTCCGTAATCATCTGATACGGCTCCGGGCCATCGAGCTTCACGGCACGTGGTTGACCGTCAAGGACAGGACGCTCATTGAACAGCAGCACGTAATCATACAGATGGGCCGAGTCCGACACGCACTCGAACACATCGGCTATGACATCGCCATGCATGTCGAGCGCACGCGTCATCTCCACACCCGGATTGGCCGTCGTCGTACGCATCCGGGCATATCCGCCATCCTCGCGCGGCTCAAACCTCACCAGCTCGCCGCGGCTGCGCTTCTGATCACGCCCGTCCACCGTCACAGTGTTGTGTGACAGTGTACGTTTGTACCATTTCAGATAATAAGGAGTGCTGTAGCCCGACGTTCCGTAGTCCGACACCAGCTCCTCCTGCCCGTTGTGCAGAGTTATCGACAGCTTGTCGGGATGGCCGTGGCCTATCCCCTCGCCGCCGAATTTCATCACCGCCGTACGGCCGTTGCCGCGCAGCAGACAGAAACCCGACTCATTGAACGCATAGCTCCCGCGCTCGAAGGCCTCATCATCGGCCTCACGCCCTGCGAGGTCTACAGGATTGAGCAGAGCCTCCGGGTCAAGACGCTCCTTGGATCTGTAGCACTTGGCAAGGACACGTTGCAGTTCAGGATCAGGGAAACGTGCCGCGGCCAACTCGTAAAGAGCCGTCTGCGACAGCACATTAGCGCCATACCATCCGTCACTGTGAGCCGGGAACGACAGGTCGGGATACGTGCCCTTCAACGGCAGCATGTACATGTCATGAAGGTCCGCGTCAATCAGATCATACCCTCTGAACTTAGCCGCATTGGCCGTAAAGGCCAGTGCCTCCAGGGGATAGTAATGATAATGCGGCGACCCCTCGTTGATCCATCCGTCAGGATTCTTATGCTTCTTCAAAAGGTATCGGTAACCATAGCCGGGCTTGTCGATAGCCACATTTATCAGCGAATCATTCTCAAGAGCCACACCAAGCGCCATGATGCCGCTGTCGTGCCACATCTGCCAGTTGCCAGCCGCCGGACGGTGACACAGCAAGCGCGCCGCCGGACGCAGATATCCGCGCTCTATGCGCTCCACCTCATCGGGCGTAAGCATCGGCTTGATAGCCTTATAAGCCATCGCCACCTTCGTGGCCCAGCTTGACTCGTCGAGACTCTGGGCAAATGCCTTACCGCTGTGCTGGTCGGTCGGCTCGTTGCCCGAATTATGCTCGAACCAACCGTCATACTTACCTGCATAATCGAGCAGCATATCCTTGATATAACGGGCATACTTCTTGTCGCCCGTAGCCAGATACAGCCACATGCAGTCATACATATATTGCCTGTTGAACATGTGTATCTGATACAGCCACGCACGGTCAAAACGCCCGTTGCCCTCATAGCGTTTGCCGCAGGAAGTACACTCGTGAGCCTTGGGATGATCCCACGAGAAGTTCAGCAGCTGATTATGCACGGGGCAGAAATAATCATGGTAATGTCCGCCCGGCACATCGGTCACCTTCAGCTCATGGCGGCGGCGTTCGGCCACCGACTTCTTGAGTTCGGTCACGATCTTACGTCCCCACGGTGTAGCCGCCGACCGGCGAATGTTGTCAAGATCAGCGTCCGAGAAGAAACGGAACCCCTCCGCTCCCTTGAGCGCCACCTTTGACCAGTCGCCCGAATAATAGGCACGGTTGAGATTGCGCAGAGCCTCATCGTCACCGCGTGACATAAACAGATGTTCCAGATCCTTGTATATATAGAACGTGAGCCAGTAACCGTGAGCATATCGGTCACGCACCGATGACGCCTGCATCCACTTGGCATACCATCCCGGGTTAAGACCATACTGGCGTGCTATCCTCACAGCCTCCTGCGCACGTGTCCATATCCCGTCGGCCATGCGTGAGCCGAGCGCCGTGAAGTCATCGTAGGTATAGCCCGACACATCTATCAGTTCGCACTCATCACTGATGCCAAGCTCCGCAAAGTCAACGACCGTCTCAGGCTCATTATCGCCGTCAAGATCATACTCCACGCGGTCTATAAACCCGTTACCGTCCTTGTCATAGTACATCACCGAAGCAAACTTATTGGGATAGCGCTCCTGACCCATCCACATACGGTCCCAGCCCTCGAAATAAGACGCATTCTGATCTATGCGCCACACACCGCGCTCGGCACCGTACAGGTGCAGACGTCCGTCAAAACGGCTCAGATACATACGGCCGCCACCCGAATTGTCAAGGTCCCACTCACCGCGGTCGCCCGACGCATCGCTCTGTTTATGATTGTCCACGCCACCGTTTTTCCACCCCGACTTATAGGGGTCGAGCGGTTCATACAGCTCCACACGCTCCCAGCGGCCATTGTCATCATCCTCATCGTAGGTAAAATACACCTCATTCCACTTACCTCGGCCGAACATCAGCGCCTGTGCCGCATCATGGTCGGCATAGATCAGCTCGGTAAGGCTGCGGTAACGCGGATCCATGAAGAATTGATCGGCCTCGGGCTTACCGCGCAGATTCGACAGCGGGTGACGCTGATCCATATAGTCGAACCCGTCACCGTGAAAACAAAGTGTGAAGTCCAGATCAAACTCATTGCCCGTACAGTTGTCGTTATCCAGATCGACCGAGATCGCCGCCCACGTGATCTGTCCGTGATGCGTAGGCAGACTGTCCCCCTCGGCACGGCGTGGAGGATCGGTAAAACGTATGGTCATCTCGCTCAGACCGTCACCGTCCGGGTCATAGAACAGGAAGGGATTCTCCCAGTTGAGACGCAGATCCTTATGGGCCGTCGTGGGCGAATGCATCTTCATGAACAGCGTGTTGCCGTGATAATCCTGATAGAAGTCCGACAGCCCCACATGATCCCAGCATTCGAGCCGTTTCCTGTTCCAGTCTATGTAATTGAACGCGTTGTCATGTTCAAGATCACGCACTATCATATAGTGGGCGCCATCCTTGACCCCCTCCTCGGGATAATTGATCACTATCTGCATGTCGGGATGTCCGTCACCATCCTCATCCACCCAGTCGATGATCAGATCACCGTGACCGCCATACTTGCCGTCACGGTTCACATCCACCAGCAGACAGTCATTCACCATATCCCCCTCCATATCCGAGGCCGTCATGTTGCCGTCGTCATCGAGCCACAGTATCGGTGTGCCGTCAGCCATCATCGACTTTATGGCGTCGGGACGGCCGTCACCGTCCAGGTCCACATACTCGGGGCGGAAACCGGCCGGAGGCAGCGGCAGCCTCATCGGCACCAGATGCGTCTTATCGTTCCAGTATTTACCGGCGGCCGGAGCCGCTCCGACAGCGACAGCCGCACAGCACAGCACCGCACCGCAACCTGCAGCGACGCCGACCATTTTGTGTATTAGATTCATATATATAAAATAAGTGTGATGAATTTTTTTACAAAACTACATCACACTTATTAATACGTAATTAATCGACTCTTAATTTACGGTAGAATCGCGGTTAATCATCTTCGCGCACACTTCTTTGGACAAAAAATTAGACCCTGGGGCGCAACAGTTCGGTATTTAGCCACACTTCGAGGTTGGTGTAACCCTCGGGACTGAGAGTCGTGGCGTTGCCGTCGGACGGGTCGAGCGGATTAAGCCACATCTTTATTTCCCACAGGTCGGGCATACCGTCACCGTCGGTGTCGCGCAGCTGTTCGGCTGTGATGCCGCCGTCGGTCAGCACCGGCCACGGATCATCAGCCGTACCGTCACCCGAATCGGACGGCACGTCGACAAACCCCGGCTTCACATCGGCATCCTTCGACACCGACCCGCGGCGCGATGATGTCCCGGCACGGGTCTCTGCCACCACACGACTGTCATGCGCGTCACGTCTCAGCGAGCATCCCGCATCGGCCAGCACCAATTCGTATGCCTCCTCAGGCGTATGTGTGGTCACATACCCGGTCTCGATCGGAGTGTCGAGACGCAGTTTCGGGAACAGTTCAGGTGTATAGAGTCCGTCATAATCCTCGTTCATACCCTGTTCGAGCACACCGCGTGTCCAGTTGTCGGCCGTCACGTCGGGATACCCCTCCATCACATTGCCGTCGATATAAAATTCGCCCCAGCGGTGCCACATGGGGTCCCAGGCGTTCGGAGCGGGCGTATCGTGATGAGTGTAGCGCGTGGTGCGCACCCCTATCGAGAGTATACGGTGACCCACGGCCGCATCACGTGGAGTGGCGGGGCCCGGCTTGTAATAGTTGTTCACGAGGTTACACCTCATCCCCTCGGCACCGTAACAGCCCGAGCCGGCCCAGTTGTATATCACATTATTGCGCATATCCACATGCTCGCGGTCCTGAGTGGATACGTGCGGTCCGAGGCGCGGCGTACGGCTCTCGTGATGGGCCAGCAGATTATGATGATACGACGCATGGTCACCGCCCCAGATGGCCCCGTAACCGTGCGCCCCTTTATGATGGCCGCCGTTGCGCAGACTCTCTGACGAGATGCACCACTGCACCGTGGCATTGGTCACACCGTACACTGCACACGTCTCGTCGACCGACCAGCTTATCGAACAATGGTCTATGATGATGTCCGAGGCCTCGTTGGCCGCAAGTCCGTCCGGCTCGCCCGGGCCTTCGTTGCCCACGCGAAAACGCAGATAGCGCACTATCGTGTTGTCACCGCGCAGTATCACCGGCCGTCCGGCTATGCACACACCGTCACCCGGAGCGGTCTGTCCGGCCAAAGTCAGATTGCCGGAAGTGATGCGCAGAGGCGACTTGAGATGTATCGTACCCGCCACATCGAATATGACTGTCCTCGGACCCTCCTGCATCACGGCGTGACGCAGTGTCCCCGGGCCGTCACCATCCTCAAGCGTTGTGACATGATACACCGCCCCGCCGCGTCCGCCCGTGGCGTTACGTCCGAACCCTTCCGCTCCGGGAAAGGCTACGGGGCCCTCCTTCGCTCCGGCCGCACATCCGGCGGCGAGAGCCATAGTTAAAAATATCGTTCTGTAATTCATGGTATTATAAATATAGCGGAGCGGGGTTACAGTACCCGCTCCGCTGTATGGAAAAGTCGCTCATCAATGTTTCTTATCCATCGCACGCCACGCATATATTATATAGGCGAGCACGAACGGCACGATTAACGACACCCAGCTCATGGCGGTGAGTGTGAAGTGTGACGACGAGCTGTTATATATGGTGAGTGACGAGGCGGGATCGATCAGTGACGGATAGTAAGGCGTAGAGGCGTAACCTGCCACCCAGAACAGACTCAGCACCACGAGTACGGTACCGATGCCGCTCCACCAGATACCTCCTGTGAAGTGACGGGCGAAGGCACTGCGCAGCACGCCGAACAGCACCATCACCGTACCGGCGAGAAATGCCACGAGCGCCACAGGCAGATGCAGATAGTTGAGCAGGTATTTGTAGTCGACCACGGCAAACTCCGAACGTCCGCCGTCTATGCCTCCGTTCTTGACCGTCTCAAGTGACGGGGTGGTGAGCAGCAGTGCCACGAAGAAGAGGAAGAACACTACGAAGATCACACCGTTCACCAGCACCCTGCGGCGGTTGCTGTCAAAGAACTGACCCGCCTCGGGATGATTGTTGAGCAGATACAGGGCGGCCTGTGTGCGTGCCAGGAACAGCACTGCAAATCCGAGCACGAGATTCTTCCAGTAGAATATAGCCTCGAATCCGTGGGTCGGGGCCCAGCGTGATATCACAGGCGATCCGGCGTCAAGGATGCTCCCCTTGCTCACCTGAAACTCCGCGCCGAAGAACATCATGCCGACTGCTACGCCGAGCAGTATGCACCCCACGGCACCGTTGATGAAGAGAAATGTGTCGTATGTGCGTGTGCCGAACAGATTGCCCGGCTTGGAGCGGAACTCATAGCTCACGGCCTGAAGCACGAAACTCAGCAGTATCAGCATCCACAGCCAGTAGGCTCCGCCGAAACTGGTAGAGTAGAACAGCGGGAACGACGCGAAGAACGCACCGCCGAACACCACCAGCGTGGTGAACGTCAGCTCCCATTTATGACCGAGTGACGATATCATCTTGCTCATTGCCTCCGTGCGGTCGCTGACGCCGAGCAGGAAGGTCTGGCCTCCCTGTACGAAGAGCATGAATACGAGGATGGCACCGAGCACTGAGATGAGCAGCCACCAATATTCCTGAAGCATTGTTAGTGTCATAACCTTAGATATATTATGCGCGCGGGCGCGATTATTTACGTATTTGTTTCACCATGATTACAGCCTCGGCTGCCAACAGCGCTGTAAAGACTGCGGCAAAGAGCCAGAACGTCAGTATCACCGACCCGGCCGGGATAGCCGATATTGCAGCGCGCGCCGGCATGAGGTCCTGAATGATCCAGGGCTGGCGACCCACCTCGGCGGTGACCCATCCGGCCTCCGAGCATATCCACACTACGGCCACCGACAGCATGGCCACCCACTGCCACCAGCGCTTGTCCCACAGATTGGTACGCTTGTAACCGCTCCAGAGCGCCACAAGGATGAAGAGCATCAGATAGCCGCCGGCCAGCACCATGATGTGGAACGAGTAGAACGTGATGCCTACAGGGGGCACCGCCTCCTCGGGCGAATCGAGATAGCCGTAACCGAAATAGGGATAATTCTCCTTGATCTCGGCACGGGCGGCATCCATCGCCGCGCTGTCGCCTGAGGCGAGAGCCGCGTCAAAACGACGCAGTGCCTCGTGAGCCTTACGTCCCATGACGATGCGGTCGGCATAGCTGACCGTATTGACCGTATCACCCTCGGCATTGATGCTGCGACCCTCGATAAGGTCATTTATACCCGGCACGAACGAACCGAAGTCATGGTTGGCCAGAAACGAGAGGCCGTAAGGTATGGCGATCTTCATTATGAACGGATCTTTGTCATCACCAGGCTCCTTTGACGGATCGAGTATGCCGAAACCCACCAGCTCGGCTCCCTGCTCTCCGTCATACAGGCCCTCCATCGCGGCAAGTTTCATAGGCTGCACGCGTGCCACGTCGACAGCCGAGCTGTCACCGGTCCACAGAGTGAGGAGCATACCGACCAGACCTACCCAGCCGGCCACCTTGACCGACTCAAGCGCCATGACACGCTGCTTGCCGCGCATCAGCAGGTAGGCACTGACACCCAGCACGAACACCGACGCGAGCACCCAGCCGTCAAACACGGCGTGCAGGAACTTGTGCACCGCTACGGGCGAGAATGCCACAGCCCAGAAATCGTCCATGACATTACGCATCTGCGCAGGGTCAAACTCCATGCCCACGGGATACTGCATCCAGGCGTTTGCCACGAGAATCCACAGCGCCGAGATGGTAGCGCCGATCGTGGTGAGCCATGTGGAGGCCAGATGAAATCCGGCACTCACCTTCTTCCATCCGAAGAACATTATCGCGATAAATGTCGACTCCATAAAGAATGCGAGCAGACCCTCGATGGCCAGCGGTGCGCCGAAGATGTCACCCACAAACCATGAGTAATTGCTCCAGTTAGTGCCGAACTCAAACTCAAGTATGATACCCGTAGCCACACCCATCGCAAAGTTGATGCCGAAGAGTGTCATCCAGAACTTGGTTATCGTCAGCCACTTGTCCGCACGGGTGCGGTAATAGATTGTCTCCATGATGCCGACTATCACGCCCAGACCCAGTGTCAGCGGCACGAACAGCCAGTGATACATGGCCGTGAGCGCGAACAATGCCCTCGACCAGTCGACTACAGTCATTAGATCATGCATAGGAATTATAGTTTTAAGGATTTGTATTATTGTTGTTGTCAGTCGGGGATGTCGTACGTTCTATCAGAGCATTTCTCACCGCATCGGCCCGCTCCTCATCGGTGTCATAATCGCGCTCAAGTATGTCGGGAAACAGGAAGAGCTTGAACACCAAAAAGAACAGTATCAGTTTGATGATTATAATCGCCCACAGCTTGCGGCCCACCGTCATGCTGCGGAATCCTTCGATATAGAAATCCAGTATCCTTTTCAAACCGGTAATAATTTGAGTCGGCCGTTTTTTCGGATAACAGCCGGGGACGGCGTAAAGTTATGCAATAATTATGAATTTAACAATTCCGACAGGCTTAGGATTTCTGCAAGATTCAGAAGTAGTAACTTATTCGTTGAGCAGTTCGACGGCCCGTTCGAGTATCGTGTCACGTCCGTCCAGAGCAGCGATCGGATCGAGGTCGACGGCACACCCTTCGCTCGGAGTCACGCCCGACTCGGTGGAATTGCCCTCAGCGTCAAGCATCGAGCAGGCCGAGAAGCGCACGCCCCATCCGCACGGCAGTTCCGACGAGAACGGCATGCCCGAGCCTCCGCCCGTCGTGGCACCCACGATCTTCACTCCGGGCAGCAGTTTCATCACCGAAGCGAAATTATTTGCGGCCGAGAATGTCGAGCGGTTGGTGAGCACCACCACCGGCTTGGCCCAGCGGATGCGGCCGTTGTCGGCCGGACGATAGGTGATGGGATACGGCTCGGAGAAATCATCGTGCCCCGGGCCGGTCTTGTGCGATATGTAGCCCACCAGCGTAGGACGGTCGATGAATCGCGACACAAACTTCTCGACGTTAGTCAGATCGCCTCCGCCGTTGTCACGCACATCGATGATCAGACCGTTGGCCGAGGCCAGAAAATTGAGGGCATAATCGAGATTGCCCGCCCCCACAGGTGACGAGAAGCTACCGTAATAGATATATCCTATGTTGTTGTCAAGAAATCCGTACATCATACCCGACGACTGGCGGTAGTTGAAGTTGAAATAATTCTCCTCGATGATACGCTTGGAGAAGTTCTGCGGATAATCACTCCACCACGCACGGTAATAATAGGTGTTGAACGACGCCGAGAGGTTCACGTGACCGTCACGCAGCTCGTCGAGCATGTCCGAGCAGACGATGAAAAACTCCTCGTCGGTCATGCGGTCACTGATTCTCCTCACATAGCGGTCATGGACAGCTCCCCAGTCGATACCTTTCTGATCGAGGAAACAGTAATGCTCGTCGATGATGCTCCACAGAGCCTCGAAATTGCCACGCGGATCATCGGTGTACTCATCGATGCCGTGACATGATGTCAGACCTGTGGCCGTGAGCAGTAACAGCAGTATGTATGCGGTAAGTCTTGAAAACATGGCGTTACGTATGTGTTAAATGACTTCTCAGGGTATCGGGCTGATGATGCGGGCGCGCGATGCGGCACGGTGACGGCGAGGGTCATACGACAGCCATTCGCCGCTCACTCCGATCACCAGCGCGTGCGTGAAGATGTGCGTCACCGTGTGATTGACCTTGGACGAGAAGATGTCACCTCTGTAACCTATGCGCAGCGAGGTCGACCCGAGATGCAGGTCGGCGGTGACAAGGTTGTCGAGGCGGAAATGATTGCCCCACCAGGCTCCGTGCACCAGTCCGTTATGATTGCCGAGATATATCTCATAATACAGCTCTCCGTAATCGGGAGCGAAGAATATACCCGTGACGGGCAACACCGGCTGATACATGAACGTCACCGGCAGACGGCCTATACGCATCGACCATGCGGCGTAACCTGTCAGGCCGAGTGTCCACTCACCTTTGGCCGACGCGGGATTGTTGCCGTTGTGCGCGTTGTACAGACACCCGGCACGCAATTCGGTCATGCCACCTGCCGCGAGTGTCAGCGACGGCAGGGGTCGGAAGCGTCGCATCATGCCCCAGCCGAGTGTGAGCGTGGCGTTCCACATCGAGGCATTGCGGGCCGGATTGTCGGCACGGTCGACACTGAGATTACCGTGCAGGCGCATCACCCATTCATCGGGCGCGAAACGCATGGCCTGATAGCGGCTGTAGTCGAGCGCCGCATGCCATCCGGCATATTTCAGCGGGGTGAGATATGTGTCGGCCAGATGTGATGACCCCGCCTCAAGCGTATAGGCCGCGAACACAGGTCTCAGCGGCCTCTCATCAGGCTCCTCGGCCCGCACGGCGAGGGAGGCCGCCATGACCGTGAGCAGCGATATTGCGATATGACGTAAGCTCTTCATCGTCAGGATTATTCAAACAAGCGGGTCTGACCCGTGATCTCATCGCGCACCTCATCGTCGCTGCGCTCCACGTATTCGGCCACAGTCTCGTCAGCCTCCTCGCCACCATCGGGCTGAGGCACCTCATCGTCGTCATCCACACCGGGCGCCTCGACAGGCTCAAGCTCGGTGATGCGGTCGATGGGATAGGTGGTGAGACGTTTGCCTTTGGCCTTGTATGACTTGACGGCCACAAAGTCACGCGCGGTGACCTCAAGCGGCGGACGCACGGCATCGGCACCTGCGTAAGTCACCTCGATGCGCAGTCCCGGCTCGTCCGATAGCAGTATGAGGGTCGACTTGTCATTCTCGCCGAGATAGCGCTGGGGCTTGGATGTCGGCTCGAAAGTGAATCGTTTGAGGTAGGGATAGCCCTGGTCGGCATCGTTGAGAATAGCCGTCCACGCCTTGTGAGGCACATATTTCTCGATGCGCATCACATTGTCGGGATAATGGTTGGAGGCCTCGAACGATGATGTGTAATACTCGCCTGCATTGGTGATCACCAGCACGTAATCGCCGTTATTGAACTCGCCGAGATAGCGTCCTCGCCCCTCGTAGTTGAGACGGTTGACATCGGGATCATACCACACGTCGCGGCCTCCGAGCGTAGATACACCCTCCTTCTTCAGCGTGAAACGGTGTGCCTCGTTGCGTGTCACGATGTTGCCCATGGCACCGCGCCCCTTGATGGCGAGTTCCGAGAAGTCGACGTCAAACTGTAGTGTCTTGAGCCTCTGCTTGGGTTTGAGCGTCACCTTCACCACCTCGGCCTCGCCGTTGGGATTGGCTGTGAACCAGCATATTTTCGAGCCGGGTTCGCCGGGTGTGAGGTTGTATTCGCGGTCGCGGGTGATGCCCGTGACACGGAATCGCTTCATGTAATACGTACCACCCTTACCGTTCTGATAGATAACGTTGTAGATGGTGCGCTCATCGTTGCGTTTGAACACGTCGACATGTATCACGCCCTTGCCCACCGACAGCTTGTCCTGCACCTTGACCACCTTGTAGCGGCCATCCTTGTAGAAGATGATGACATCGTCGATGCTCGAACAATTGCACAGGAACTCGTCCTTCTTGAGTCCCGTGCCAATGAATCCCTCCTCGCGGTTGATATACAGCTTCTCGTTGGCCTCGGCCACTGTAGCGGCCTGGATGTTGTCAAAGCTGCGTATCTGCGTCATGCGCGGATATGCGGCGCCGTATTTGGTCTTGAGTTTCTGATACCATTCGATAGTATACTCCGTGAGATGGGCCAGATGATGATTAAGTTCGTCGATACGTGCCAGATAGGCGGCTATCTGCTCCTCGCATTTGCGGGAATTGAACTTGAGTATGCGCCCCATCTTTATCTCGAACAGGCGTATGATGTCGTCGTCGGTGATCTCGCGTATCATCTTTGGCAGCCACGGCTCGAAGCGGCGGCGGATATGGTCGATGGCCTCCTGACGGTTCTCGCTCTCCTCATACTCGCGATCCTTGTAGATGCGCTCCTCGATGAAGATACGTTCAAGTGACGCGAAGTGCAGCTGCTCCCTCACCTCGCCGAGCTGTATCTCCAGTTCGCGACCGAGGATGCGGCGTGTGCTATCGACGTTGTGACGCAGCACGTCGCTCACGCCGATAAAGTGCGGTTTCTTGTCCGAGATGACACAGCAGTTGGGCGATACCGACACCTCACAGTCGGTAAAGGCATAGAGGGCGTCGATGGTGCGGTCGCTCGACGTGCCCGGCAGCAGATGCACGAGTATGTTGGCGTGCTCGGCCGTGTTGTCGTCGACCTTGCGTATCTTTATCTTGCCGCTCTCGAATGCCTTGAGGATCGAGTCGATGAGTGTAGCGGTGGTTTTGCCGTATGGTATCTCGGTGATGGCCAGTGTCTTGTTATCGATCTTATCGATTTTGGCACGAATCTTGACCGAGCCGCCGCGCTCACCGTCGTTGTAGCGTGACACGTCGATGAATCCCCCCGTGGGAAAGTCGGGATAGAGCGTGAACTCCTCACCCCTGAGGTGTGAGATGGCGGCGTCGATAATCTCGTTGAAGTTGTGGGGCAGAATCTTGGATGACAGGCCTACGGCGATGCCCTCCACACCCTGCGAGAGCAGCAGAGGGAACTTCATGGGGAATGTCACCGGCTCCTTCTTACGTCCGTCATAACTGAGCGTCCACTCAGTCACCTTGGGATTATAGACCACATCAAGCGCGAAGGGCGAGAGCCGGGCCTCGATGTAACGGCCCGCAGCCGCACCGGCACCCGTGAGGATGTTACCCCAGTTACCCTGAGTCTCCACGAGCAGATCCTTCTGTCCGAGCTGCACCAGCGCCTCATAGATGGAGGCGTCGCCGTGGGGATGAAACTGCATGGTGTTACCCACGATGTTGGCCACCTTGTTGAAGCGTCCGTCATCGAGCAGTTTCATCGAGTGGAGTATGCGTCGCTGCACAGGTTTGAGTCCGTCATCGATGTGCGGGACGGCTCGCTCCAGGATCACATAACTGGCATAGTCGAGAAACCAGCTCTGGAACATGCCGCGCAGTTCGTGACGCACCACGTCGTCAGAGGTGTCTACAAGTATTCGGGGGTCTTTATCGTCGCTCATGTATTATTAGGAGATTATCTTCACGCAAAGTTAACGAAATTTGGCGAAAATTCCCACTTTTTCTACACCTTTGCGAGGCTGAGACATTATTATTGAGTATATTTGCATCAATAACAAATCTAAAACCATTCATTATCTCCTAACGAGTCAGTTATGAAAAAATCCTTACTTCTCACCGCTGCGGCGGCCGCGCTCCTTGCGTTGCCGGCTCTGGCCGACACCGCCGCTCGCGGAGGTCTGTCATCCGAACAGATCGGACGCATCAAGAGCGCATATCAGCATACTCCGGCCGACAAGGCCCTGCACAATGCCCTGGCCGGCACCGATATAAACGTTCTGGCACTGAACGCTGAGAAGAAAAATAATTTCGATACGCATTTCAGTCACCGCGTGCCCAGCAAGGGCATCACCAATCAGCGCTCGTCGGGCCGCTGCTGGCTCTTCACGGGCCTCAACGTGCTGCGCGCTCAGATGATGGAGCAGCATGACCTGCCGATGCTCGAACTCTCACAGAGCTATGGTTTCTTCTGGGATCAGCTTGAGAAGGCTAACCTGTTCCTTCAGGGCATCATCGACACCGCATCGCTCCCCGAGGATGACCGCAAGGTCGACTGGCTCTTCGAGCATCCCATATCGGACGGCGGACAGTATACCGGCGTGGCCGACATCATCACCAAGTATGGTGTAGTGCCCATCGAGGTTATGGGTGAATCAGCTACGAGCCAGGCCACTACACGTCTGCGTCAGTTGCTGGGCTGGCGTCTGCGCGAGGATGGTCTCACACTGCGCCGCATGGCAGCCGAGGGTGCCGGGACAGCCACGCTTGAGGACAAGAAGATCGAGATGCTCGGTCAGGTTTACCGCATGCTGGCGCTCACGCTCGGTGAGCCTCCGGTCGAGTTCACTTGGACCCGCCGCGACAAGAACGGCAACGCCGTGGACACACGCACCTATACACCGCAGGAGTTTTACCGCACATACGCAGGCAATGATCTCAAGAACGATTATGTCATGCTTATGAACGACCCGACCCGCGAGTATGGCCGCCTGTATGAGATCGAATATGACCGCCACACATACGACGGTGCCAACTGGACGTACGTCAATCTTCCGGCCTCCGAGCTCAAGAAGATGGCGATAGCGTCGATCAAGGACAATAAGGCGATGTACATGTCATGTGACGTCAACAAGTTTTTCGACCGCGACCGCGGAGCGCTTGACCTTGAGGCATTTGACTATGATTCGCTGTTCGGCACGGAGTTTGGCATGGATAAAGCCGACCGCATCCGCACGCATGCCAGCGGTTCGTCACACGCCATGACACTTGTGGGCGTTGACCTTGACGATAAGGATAATCCTAAGAAATGGCTCATCGAGAACAGCTGGGGCAAAGGTGCCAACGATGGTCATCTCATTATGACCGACGGATGGTTTGACGAATACCTGTTCCGTCTGGTGGTCAACAAGAAATACATTACCCCCGAAGTGGCTAAAATCCTCAAGCAGACCCCCATCGTCCTCCCGCCGTGGGATCCGATGTTTGCACCTGAGGAATAAAGGCATCGAATAGTTCCAGACCCCGACAGAGACGAAAATATCCATCTCTGCCGGGGTCTGAACTTATCTATCAGACAGCATAAAACCCATAGAAACGACCGATTCTCAGAGGCTCTTACTCAGAACCATGTAAAAAAAATTCACCGGTGTACAAAAAGGGAACAGTAAAACATGATCTTTGATAAGAATTTTGTGATTACATAAAAAAGTAATAAATTTGCAGTAACATACTTACCCCGCTTCCCTTAAGAACAGCGCGCTCAGGGTAAGTTTTTTCTTTTTATGACACTTCCTCGCTATAATCAACCACAAATATCGGTTGCTGATCAGATACGCCTGCTGAGATCGGAGGGCCTGATTTTTTCTGATGAAAACAAAGCGCAACATATTCTGGAAAACATCAGTCTTTTCAGATTAAAGAGCTATCTCATACCGTTTCGCACTTCCGATTCTCGCAATTTCAAACCCAAGGCAAACTTTGATGACGCTTATAAACTTTATAAATTTGACTCTGAACTCAGAAAGATGATTTGCTCTGAAATGGAAAAAATAGAGATTTCCATCAGGACACAGTTATCTTTGATTATGGGTGAAGAGTCTGACATATATTGGTTTGAAGACCCATCAAAATTCAGGGATATCCATCGTCATACCCTTCTTTTGTCTAAATTAGAGACAGAATTACGGCGAAGTGATGATGATGCAATCGTAGATTTCCAGCGCAGGTATTCAAATACATTTCCACCAAGTTGGATGACATTTGAAGTAAGTTCGTTCGGTACATTATCTATGATGTATCGTTGGCTAAAGGCCGGTCTCGCACGTAGAAAAGTAGCAAGATTTTATGGCCTGACGGATACAATTATGGAATCATGGCTACACTCAATAGTATATGTCCGCAATATATGCGCACATCACAGCCGGTTATGGAATCGTAGGTTAAGTATAAATGCACTTATCCCTCGTCGAACACATCTGCCATTCGTAGATATTCCGGCTGACACAAAGCGTGTGTACTATATCATGTCGATTATTTTGTATTTCCTTCAGGCTGTAAATCCTCAGAATACCTTTGCGTCCCGTGTCAGAGCCTTACTTGCTAAATATCCCAATGTAGATGTTTCAGCGATGGGATTTCCAAGTAATTGGCAGAATGAGCCACTTTGGCAGTGAACAAATGGACCCCTTATATTCTCATTTATAAACCCGAAATAATAGCCTCGCATAGATGGGATGACACCGACATTGACAGGTAAACGGAGCCTCGGAGAGGCGAGATAATCATAGCCCCGGCACGAGCATCGGATACATGAGCCGATAGGCGAAATGGTCCGATGCGAGGCCCGGGGTTAACATGTCGTTTACAAAGCGGGCATCGAAGATGTCCTTTAAATTTTCAACCTTTTGTGGTATCTAATGGTCACCTCCGCGACATTATCGCACCATTTGGGTGGATTTGTGATGTAACTTTGCGGCATAATTAATCTGTTTATGCTATGAAAAGGACTAAAAGAACATCACAATTCGCATCTACCCGTGTTATTTGCAATCATTTTCCGATCTCTCAAAAGGCTTACGAAGGATTCAGGGAACGCATCAGGAAGGTGCATGAATATCTTGGTTTCGACGCGGGCGATATGCTCACGATGCTTGACGAGTATCTTGCCGGGGACAAGGATGCCGGGGGTGGTTGCTGTCTTGCCGACAAGATGGCGTTCATGCTGATGCGCGACGAGATAGATCGTGCCATGGCCCGCTCGGCGCGTGCCCGTGAGAACGCCCGTCTGCGACACGCCCGCAAGGAGCAGGAGCGTCAGGAGCGCGAACTTCAGGAGGCTCCCGACGGGCATGAAGAGCTCAAGGAGACCGTATTACCCATCAACACCAGACTCTCAGCGTCTGAGACGCAGAACAGCCCGGAATCCGCTGACGGACCACGGGCTGTTGAAAAATCTTTAGCGACGAAGGGGCATCCTGCAAGGGTCATGCCGACCATCGGCGTTGTCGATGCGTATCTTATTCCAGAATCTTAGCCGAAATGATCTTGATGTCCTCAAGCGGACGGTCATTGCCGTCAGTCTCGGCTGTCTCGATCTTGTCAACGACATCCATGCCTTCGAGGACGCGGCCATAGACGGTGTATGCGCCGTCGAGGTGGGGTGCGCCACCAAGCGTGGTGTAGGCCTCACGCATGGCGAGAGTGTAACGGGGCAGATTGTCAGCGGTCAGACGCTCGGTCTCCTGAGCGAGTGAGTCCTGCAGGGCCTGCAATCCGGCGGTGTCGCGGTTGCGGCGCAGGGTCATAATGCTGTCACGATGCTGGGCGGCCAGTTCGTTGAATTTGTCCTGCTTGTACTGCATGATGGTGCGGCGCTCCATCTGGTCGAGCTGTCCGGCTGAGTATTTGCGGCCTGTGACGATGTAGAACTGCGAGCCTGATGATTTGCGCTCGGGATTGACATTATCGCCCTGACGTGCGGCGGCAAGTGCTCCACGATGATGGAAATACTTGGGATAGATGATCTCGGCCTCGATCTGTGTGCCTGAGTCGCCTCCGCCGAGCAGTTTGCCCTTGGGCGCGTTTTTCGACTCGGGATCGCCGGTCTGAACCATAAAGTCGCTGATGACGCGGTGGAAGAGCACGCCGTCATAGTCACCTGCCTTGACATGCTTGACAAAGTTGTCACGATGGCGCGGGGTGTCGCCATAGAGCAGGAGGGTGATGTCGCCGAGCGAGGTCTGAAGCAGTACCTTCACGTCGCCGGGATTGATAGTGTTATTGTCCATTGCGGTTGTAGAATTAGTGTCTGCGTCGGCTGAGGTGTCCTCGGCGGTTTTGGCATTGGTGGATGCGCATCCGGTCAGGACTGCGAGCAGGAGCATTAGTGAAAGTAAAGTTGTTTTCATTTGCTGAGGGAAGAATTAGATGTTGTAGTTGTGTCGCCGGCCTGACGTACCCTACCGGTCCATTCGGTGACCTGCGAGGTGTGCTGTATGTAATAAAGTTCCTCGTCCGAGAGGTTGTCAAGGTCGTTGTACCAAGGCAGATGCTCGGCCTGATAGGGATAGGCTATGCGATAGCTTTCGGCCGAGAAGCTGCGGCTGAGACCTATACGCGGACGATACATGGCAAAGGTGGTGTCGATGGGTGCGCGATACATCTTGCCGTCAGCCGTGGGACGCTGAAAGAAGCGTGATTCGTGCGCTATCACCTTGTCCTTATATGCGTAATGGTCAGGCAGATTGTCGATACGTAATGAGAATCCGACCTTGCGCGCGAGCCTGCGGGTCTTGAGCACGTCAAGAAATTTCTGCATGAAATCGTCAGGACACTCGTCAAGGGGCACGACGTCCGAATCGGTGTACACGAAATAATCGCGGCACAATGTGGCGTTGAGTCCGGACCGCCACAAGGCTTTGAATCCAAGATTTTCGCTCAATCTGTGCACTGTGTACGGCAAGGTGTCGTAGTAACTCAACAGCGGCGGATAGGTCGATGCGTTATCTATGATGTGGATGTTGCGGCAGTTGGCCCTTTCGAGCCTCTCGATAAGCATCCGCAGCGTGGTCAGACGATTGAAGTTGTTGATGATGATAGGGATGTCATTGGCATCCGTTATCCTTGACGGCTGTATCCACTCGCGCAGACGGCATATCTGCGAGCTCACGTAGTATCTTATTACCTTGTGCCAGGACATAATCAGAAGTTTATGAATTTATGCCAGAAACGACGGTTTTTAGTCTTATACCATCCATGACATCCGAACGGCAGCCGCCGGCCGTTAAGACGATAGCAGAATGACGGGTATTTGTCAAACGAGAAGCTGATGGCCTCCATTGCGTCGGGATAGCTGAAGCCCTCCGGCTCGGTGGCCCAGAAGACATCCTCGTTGAACAGATGGAAACGTTCGTGCGAGGCATAGAATGCCACCCGGTCCTTCTGACTCTCGATTACTCTGAGGAAACTCGCGACCTTGCGCAGCGAGAATCCGCCGTTGCCGACCTTATCGTACAGATCCTGCTTGGAGGGTTTGTTTCTTGACTTCATCCACCAATATTGCAGACGGCGGTAGGCGGAGATGACGGGCCAACGGTAAGCGGGCTTCTTAAGCCACGGTGCTCCGACGTAATCGTAGCCCTTGTCACACCACTGGGTCAGACGGTCGGTGAAAACGTAGGCATCGGTCTGGTAGATAAGGATATACTCCGTGTCGGAGAATGCGCTGTACAGGTCACGCGACAGCATCAGCCGGTTATAGCCCTCTATGCCCCGGAAATACCCGTCGTCGAAATCACGGGTGGTAAACGTCGGATACATCCCGAGCAACGCGCTGACATCGAGCGAGCGCGGCTTGATGACGACTATCGGATAGTGGCCCAACACTTCGACCAATCGGTCAAGCGAGATTTTCTCTCGGCTTGACAATTCAGTCTTATATATCGGTACTACTATTTTTATCTTTTCCATTCCTCAGAGGGTCCGGGAGGGTCAGAAACTCTCAGTCGCGGGGATCAGGCGTTTGTAGATGCGGCGGAAATTGTCATCACTGGCAGAGAGTTCGGCGGCATGGTCGGCATAGTCGGGGCCGTAGAGTCCCTCGATGAGGGCGGGCAGATAGCGACGCTCGCGGTCCTTCTCGATGGCGGCGGCCACGAGACGGTTGATGATGCCGGCGTAATGGTCGTGGTCGATGGCATGGAGATAACGTGCGGCCGAGGCTACAAACTGGCCTGAGCCGTCGACGAGCAGCATGTTGTCGACGAGTTCCTCCATGATATCGTCACAAAGTCCGATATGATTGGCTATATATTCGTAGGTGAGCAGTCCGTCAGGATCGTGGGAAAGCTCTCTTTTCAGATTCTGGTCCATTGCTTATATTTGTAACTTATCGCAAATTTAATGTTTTATAAGACTCCGTACAACTATTATACCGTTTTTTGTCGGTGTCATCAGTCGAAGACTCCTTCGATGGATGACTCCTCGGCGTTGTTGTCGGCATCAGGTTCTTCGTCATACTCGCCATAAAATTCCTTTTCACACAGATCTATGCCGCCGGGGAAGTTGAAGCGTGCCGACTGGGAATATTTGAGCGACGGGTCATTGTAGACCTTGCGCATGAAGCGTCCGTAGATGGGGAGTGCCATCGATGCACCCTGACCGTAGGCCATGGTGTTGAAGTGGATGAAGCGTTCGTCACCGCCGACCCATGTGCCGGCCACGAGCTCGGGCGTGAAGCCCATGAACCATCCGTCGGCGTTATAGTTGGTGGTACCTGTCTTGCCTCCCATCTCGGCCGTGATGCCGAAGCGCGAGCGTACGCGGTGGGCGGTGCCCTCGTTGACGACGTTGAGCAGCATCGAGAGGATTCGGAAGTAGGCCTTCTCGGAGATGACCTCGGTGTGACGCGGGGTAAACTCGGAGATGATGTTGCCTTTGTTGTCGGCGATGGCTGTGACAAACATCGGGTCGACACGCATACCGTTGTTGGCAAACGCCGAGTAGGCCGTCACCATCTCCTTGACCGACACGTCGGCCGGTCCGAGACAGAGCGACATCACGGGGGGTAACTGTGAGGTGATGCCGAAGTTGTGCATGGTGCGCACCAGCGATGAGGGTGAGAGCTGGGAGATGAGACGCGCCGAGATCCAGTTGTTGGAGTTGGTCAGCGCCCACTTCAGGTCTACCATCTCGCCGACACGGGCGCTGCCGGCGTTACGCGGTGCCCACTCGCGTCCGGCCTCGTCGGTGAGGACAGGCTGGGTGTTGGAAAATTCGTCACACGGGGTGAATCCCTCCTCCATCGCGTAGGTGTAGAGGAAGGGCTTGACGGTCGATCCGATCTGACGCCGTCCGGTCGACACCATGTCATACTGGAAGAAGCCGAAGTCGGGGCCGCCTACATAGGCCTTGATGTGTCCGTTGAGGGGATTCATGGCCATGAATCCGGTGCGGAGGAAGTGTTTGTGATACAGTACCGAGTCGAGCGGGGTCATCACGGTGTCGATGACGCCTGAATAGGAGAATACCTTCATCTCACGCGGTGTGTTGAAGGCACGGTCTATCTCCTCGCGCGAGGCACCGGCGCGCGTCATCTCGCGATAACGGTCGGTGTTCTTCATCGCGTTTCTTATCAGATGATTGCGGCGTATCTCGGAGAGCTCGGCACGGTCGGTGGTGTAGGGTGCGCCTTTGGTGCCGCGCTTCTCGCGGAAGAATGCTTTCTGCAGCTCTCCGCCCAGATGTTCGGCCACAGCCTCCTCGGCGTACTGCTGCATGCGCGAGTCGATGGTGGTGTATATCTTCAGACCGTCGTTGTAGATGTCGTACTTCGAGCCGTCGGGCTTGGGATTCTTTTCGATCCAGCCGTACAGGGGATTGGTCTCCCAGGCGATCGAGTCGTCGATGAATTTCTGATTCTCCCACGCACGGTAATTGGAACGCTCGGGGCGCTTGGCGCGGAGCATGCGGCGCAGCTCTTCACGGAAGTAGGGTGCGATGCCGTCCTTGACATCGACACGATGGAAATTGAGTTCGAGCGGCAGGGCCGACAGTGAGTCGAGTTCGGCCTCGGTGATTTTGCCGGCTTTGTACATCTGGTTGAGTACTACGTTGCGGCGCTGGCGCGTGCGCTCGTTCTGACGCACGGGGTTGTAATAGGAGGGGTTCTTGACCATGCCGACGAGTGTGGCGGCCTCCTCGATCTTGAGGTCTTTGGGATCCTTGCCGAAATAGATGCCCGCGGCACTCTTGATGCCGACCGCATTGTAGAGGAAGTCAAACTGATTGAGGTACATCTTGATGATCTCCTCCTTGGAGTAATAGCGTTCGAGTTTGATGGCGATCATCCATTCGATCGGTTTCTGCATGGCGCGCGTGAGCAGACCGGAACTCTCGGGCGAGTAGAGCTGCTTGGCCAACTGCTGTGTGAGCGTCGATCCGCCGCCGGCGTTCTTGTTGCCCATCAGCAAGGTCTTGACCAGCACGCGCCCGAGACCGCGCATATCTATACCTGAATGCTCCTCAAACCGCACGTCCTCGGTGGCGATAAGCGCGTCGATGACGTGCTGCGACACTTCGTCAAAGTCGGCATAGACACGATTGCCGGTGCCGTAGAAGTAGCGGCCTATCTCCTTGCCGTCGGACGAGTATAGCACCGAGGCAAAGCGGTCGGTGGGATTCTTGAGCTCCTCGACCGGGGGCATGTAGCCGATCACGCCGTTGTAGACGAGAAACAGGAAGAGAAACAGGGCGGCGACACCGATACCGAACAGTGTCCACAACGTGGCGATGATGCCACGGTGGCTGCGCGGGGTGGCAGGCTTGCCGCCGGGACGGCCATGCGGTCTGTTCTGAGGCCTATTCTGAGGTTTATTCTGTGACTGGGGAGTATTTAACATAGAAGAGTGTCGTTATATTGTCAAAGAGAGAGTTATGTTTCGTTATCAGCGGAATTGATGTGTTGCCGAAGGTGGTTATCGCTCGGCACGCATGGGATTGTTGAGAAAGTCATCGTAGGCCATCCGGATTCCGTCTTCAAGCTCGGTCGTGTAGGTCCAGCCGAGAGCTGTGGCCTTGGAGACGTCGAGAAGTTTACGCGGCGTGCCGTTGGGGCGTGATGTGTCCCAATGGATACGGCCTTTGTAGCCGACGATGTGTGCGACGAGCTCGGACAGCTCTCTGATGGAGATTTCCTTACCCGTACCGGCATTGACGGTCTCATTGCCGGAATAGTTGTTCATAAGAAACACGCAGAGCGAGGCGAGGTCGTCAACATAGAGAAATTCGCGGAGAGGCGAGCCGTCACCCCAGCATACCACTTCCTCCAATCCCCCGACCTTGGCCTCGTGAAAACGTCGTATGAGTGCCGGGAGCACGTGCGAGTGCTCGGGGTGATAGTTGTCATTGGGCCCATAGAGGTTGGTGGGCATGACGGATATGAAGTCTGTGCCGTACTGACGGTTGAGAAATTCGCAATATTTCAGACCCGAGATTTTTGCAAGCGCATACGCTTCGTTAGTCTTTTCAAGCTCGGATGTCAGCAGGCAGCTCTCAGGCATAGGCTGCGGTGCCATCCGGGGATAGATGCACGATGAGCCGAGAAATTCGAGCTTGCGGCATCCGTTGCGCCATGCGGCGTGGATGACGTTCATCTCAAGCATCATATTCTCGTACATAAAGTCGGCAAGCGCAGTGTCGTTGGCAACGATGCCACCGACCTTTGCGGCAGCAAGAAATACGTATTCGGGGCGCTCTGAGGCAAAGAAATCATCGACAGCAACCTGTGAGGTCAGATCAAGCTCGGCGTGCGTGCGGGTGATTATGTTATCATACCCCTGACGTCTGAGCTCACGCACTATGGCAGATCCCACCATGCCGCGATGTCCGGCGACATATATCTTCGCTTCCTTTTCCATTACGTCTACCTGATAGTTTATCAATAAGCTTATTAAACGTGCAAAATTACAATTTTTTGTTCAGCCTTAAAAATAATTAGAGTTAAGGATGATTTAAAAGAGGCATAAAAAAAAGCCGTCCGCATTCGTTTGATTGAATGCGGACGGCTTGGAAGGGGCGGTTATCTACTTTCCCACTTTCGCAGTATCATCGACGTGGTGAGGTTTAACTTCTCTGTT
>JAAVDB010000011.1 GCA_014802015.1 Bacteroides sp. | reverse complement strand
TGGTTAGAGCACCTGACTGTTAATCAGGGGGTCGTTGGTTCAAGCCCATCCTGAAGCGCAAAAATTCCTTCACGAAGTGATTCGCGGAGGATTTTTTGTTTTTGTATGCCGCGGTGGAGGGGGATTAAGACCCCGTACCCCAGCGTTAACAAATATTGGGGAACGGGGTCTAAACACCCTTGCAAGGGGAAATCCCTCGACCCGATTTTCGTTACAGTTCAAGCGAATTTTCTTTCAATAAGAAGTCATAGACACTCATTGTGGTGATACCGTTATTGTCTCTCTCCACTAAAATGGGATTTCCTACAATCACTATCTTCTTAAATGAATCATCAACGTTACGAAGCGAGTTTTGCTCCTGAGCGACCTTTTCGTCAGAGTCAAGACGATAAGCTGACTGTATATAATATCTCCGATTGCCCTTGTTTGCTACAAAATCAACCTCATAGCTGACACGCTTTTGGTTCCCATTCTCATCACGGATTACCAATGGTACGATTCCAACGTCAACATTAAATCCCCTCACACGAAGTTCATTGTAGATAATATTCTCCATCATGTGCGTCTTTTCGAGTTGACGAAAATTCAGTCTTGCGTTGCGTAGACCAAGATCCACAAAATAATATTTATAAGGCGTATCAATATACTTTTTACCCTTGATGTCATATCGTTGTGATTTTTCAACGAGAAAAGAATCACAGATGTAGTCCAGATAATTCTTTATGGTCTTGTCTGAAAGCTTTACTTTCTTTTCACTTTGAAATGTGTTGGCGAGCTTACTCGGATTTGTCAAACATCCTATATTTGAAGAAATAACATCAAGCAGTATCTCCAATTCCTCATCATGCTTTACATTATAACGCTCCTTTATATCCGTGATATAGGTTTCTGCAAATAATGCTTTCAGATATTCTGCCTTTCGCTCTTCCGACTTATATTCCAAAACCTGAGGTAATCCTCCATAAGTCATAAACTCTTCAAAAGCCAGTTCCGTATTCTTGTCTGTCACAGACATAAATTCCCTGAAATTTAATGGAAAGACTTTTATTTCCTCCCCACGTCCTCGAAAGGTAGTTATCACATCCTTAGACAGGAACCGTGCGTTACTGCCCGTAACGTACACATCGGCATTCTTAATTTTCAGATAACTGTTTAGTACATCTTCAAACTCGTCAACTAACTGAATTTCATCAATAAGAATATAATACATCTCTTTATCAATCATTTGGGAATCAATGAACTCCAATAGATTGTCCGGGTTGCGGAGAGACTTGTTTCTACGATTTTCCAAATCTATTTTAATGATATGGTCAGATGAAACACCTTCTGCCTCTAACCAGTCGGCAAATAGATCGAACAATAGGAAAGATTTACCACTCCGGCGTACACCAGTGATAATCTTTATCATACCGTTGTGACGGCTTTCCACAACCTTGTCAAGATATAATTTTCTTTCTATTCTCATGTGATTTCGAATAATTGTCATTTGTGACACTTTTCCGGAGTGTAAAGTTAATTATAAATTTCGCTCATTCCAAATATCCTTGGAAAATTCCAATAGAAAGTTTATTAGATAGAGTGGTCTACATATATTTGAATAATCAGATACATATGATTATTTGCATTGACCCCGATTAATGGACGTCTTCGACGCCCGTTTGTCGCGTTGATAATGCCAACCCCGCACCTCGCGAGCTTGCAAATTACGCCCTGCGGGCTATTTGCCGCGCCCGCTCGTGGCGGAGCTATAACTATATCACCTCTTCGAGGCTAACGGATGTGTCTCCGATTGAATCATTATATCACCTCTTCGAGGTTAACGGATGGGTCTCCGATTGAATCCTGATGCATTCGTGATGTGAAAAAATCCACCCTGCTACGTACCACACGTAGCAGGGTGGATTCTGATTTTTTGATATGTGCCCGGTTTGTTCGGGGCGGGATTTTTGTCGTTTTGATACGTGCCCGGTTTGTTCGGGGGCGTGATGCCAACTCACCACGATGGGTGGGGATGGTGTCAGCGGGCACGCACGTAGGTGGCGCCCACGAGGCCGGTGACGACTTCGTTCGAGAGGGTCTCGAGTGTGAGATCCTTCAGCTCCTTGTCGGGGTTGAGGCCGAGGCAGAGCAGTACGCCGGCACCGCCGTCGATGCGGCGTCCGTAGGTGCCCTTGATGCCGAGCTGTCCGGCTACGTCATCGGTCACCGAGGCGTCCTTGAGGAGCATTCTGTAAGGCCGCGGGGTGGACAGGCGGAATGCCTTGCCATCCACGTAGTAATCCTGCTCGATGGGGCACCAGTTGTTGGGGGCCAACAGTGGCATGCTCTCGGTGGAGCCGTCGGCATAGCGGACGCGTATGCGTGCGTTCTCGATGTGACACTGCATGTGGTTGGTGCTTCCGGCCAGCAACAGCTGGAGGGCGTGGGCCTTGCCCGTCAGGGGGATGGTCACGCTGTCGGGATAGTTGTCAAACAGCGAGGTGTAGACCACGTTTTGCCCCTCGGCGACCGATGCGAACGGTATGCCGAGCGATGTGCGCACCAGTCCGTCGGCTCCGACAGCCCTGCGCAGGCCCGAGTCGTCGATATGGGCCGTGTCGTCAGGGTGACACCACTCGCCGATGCCCTGGACGGGTATCTGGAGCGTGGTGTAGGGGGAGCGGGGCGACAGATAGCTGTTGCGGAAGATGTCGGTGATATTGGCGTTGTAGTGTGCGCTCAGATCGACCGGTTCGTACACGTCCGAGGCGCCGATGTTGAGGGCGATGCCGAGGGTGGCCGCGTCGGGTTGAGGGTGCGTGTAGCTGTCGGTCTCCTCCCACCAGGCGAAGTCGCCTGAGCGGACCTCGCGAAATCCCTGACGTGTGGCGCCTGTGGCTGTCGGGTGTGCTGCGGCTATCGGTGTGCCGGCCCACTCGATGTCGATGTCAACGGTGCCTGACAGGGGGGTGTCGATCATGAGCGAGGGGCCGTCGATGGATGATGGCACGGCGCTCCACGAGGCGGGACGGCCGTTGACGGTCAGCGACTTTACCTTGTCGGTGAGGGCGCGGAGCACGAGCTCGGCACGTCTGATCGAGTCGATCGACACGCTGAGGGTGTAGTGTTCCTTCATGCCGTCGCGCCTGAAGGCGAGGTCAAAGTCGGCATGGCGTATCGACGCGTGGTCCCATGCGGCGGGAAATCCGGGGCGTATCCTTGCCACTCCGTGCAGCGCGTCAGGTGCGAATCCGAACAGTCCCTGCACCACGGCACGCGCCATCATGGCGGTGGGGTCGGCAAAGTCGCGGTAGCACTCGCCGCGCGCGGCGTCATAGAAGCTGATCTGGCCGAGATTGCCCGGGCTGTTGCCGAGATACATGCCGTCGAGCATCGAGCTCTTGAGCAGTCGTGCGGCGGCCTCGGCGCGTCCCGCCTGCCAGTAGGCGAGGGCGGTGTGCATGACTTCGGCAAACGCCACATTGTTTATGCTCCATGCATAGGGGAGCCAGTCGGTGGTCGAGACGGTGGCATAATCTCCCCCCTCAAGCCCCTCGGCCTCAACGGGAATGTGGGGTATGTTATTGTCGACATAGCGGGTGGCGCGATAGGCCATGAAGTCATCGGCCACATCGCTGTCAAGGGCGTGATAGATGGTCCATACGGCGGGATGATCGTGCAGACGCTTGTGACCCATAAAGTCGCGGTGCTCGGCCCATACGCCCTTGTCGTCCATCCAGAGTGTGGAGTTGAGGGCGGCGAGGATCTTGTCGGCCTCCTTGCGGTAGGGCTCGGGGTTCTCGCCGATCTTCTCGGCTATCTCGGCCGCGATCATGTTGGCACGGTAATTGTAGGCCGAGGAGTGGGTCACCGCTCCGCTGTTGTAGTAGAGTGCATCGCTCGCCCAGATGCAGCAGTAGGCATCATACAGGCCATCGTCGTCGGGGTCGAAATTGCGCTTCTCCCATGCGAGGTGCAGGGTGAGCGTGGGCCACATCCTGCGTGCGTAATCGAGGTCGCCGGTCCATTTCAGATGCCACAGCAGCTCGTCGACGTAGCACAGGTTCATGTCATAGTGGTGCATCTGGTCGTTGCGCTCGGGGTTGCGGCAGATGTATCCGTTGCTGTACATCTGTGTGCCCCATTTCTTCTCGGCGCGCGCCATCTGCTTGCCGGGGTCCTGCGAGGGGTGCGCTATGACGGGGGGCACATCGGTGACCTGCGACTTGGCGTAGGCGTTGAAATGCGAGCGCGCGCGGTCATGCCATCCGATGAAGTCGCCGCTGTAGGCACCGCGCCATCCGCTCAACGGTGCGCGCCATCCGATGGCTCCGTGCAGCCACACCTTGCCGTCCCATGCGCCGTCGGCGGCGTGAGTGATGACGGGGCCGAGGACGTTGAAATACGGGTCGGGGGTGGAGACTTCAAGCACTCCGGCCAGCTCGGCGCGCTGTGCGTCGGCCTTGGCGTAGTCGGCTGAGAGTTTCTTCTGATCGGCGGCGGTGATGTCGCGGTCGGCATACTCGATATATGCGGTCTGCTTCTTGCCACCGATATTTATTACGGCGGTTTTCTTGTCCGACATGTCCCCGGGCGCGAAAGCGTTGGCGGGGTCGGCGCCCATATCGCCGTTGCGGCTGAGTTTTACCTTGACGGTGGGGCATGCCACGGCTGTCAGCCGGGCATCTTTGGGCATGCCGTCGGCATCAATGCGCCATACGGCACCCTCGAAGTCGCGCGGTGCAAGGACGGTCAGCGTGATCCGTCCCTTACCCCATGCGGGGTCGGTCAGCTCGTAGCGTCGTTCGCCGCCGCGGTAATATGACCGGCAACCGGCCACCGAGTCGAGCCGTAGCGTGCGGCCGCCGGAGGTGACGGTGAAGTGGATGTTGCGGTTGTCCTTGCCGTGATAAGCGCCGAAGATGGGGCGGTCGCTCGTCTCGACACGAAATGCCGTGTTGCCTCCGTAGAGGGCGCGTGTGTAGAGGTTCTTGCCGTTTTCCGACATGATATATCCGTCGGATGTGGGGCGGTATTGCACCACTCGCTTGCTGTCACGCTCGATGGGATTGTGGTCAAACTTGCCTACGTATGACTGTCCCGTCATCAGCAGCGGGAGCAGAAGGGCAGAGGCGGTAAAGATTCGTTTCATAAATTCGGGTAAATCGGGGCTGTTTACCCCGTGGGTCTGTCATGGTTGGTTATTTAGGTTCTGCAAATTTAAGACATTTATTTTATATCTCAAATTCAAGCATCACGACATAGCCCGATGAGGTGTCCCGTTGTCCCGCTTTGCCCGGGGCTGTGGAGAGCGGGACAATGGGACAGAAGCCGGATGATGACTTTTTTATCGCACTCCGCGACATTATCGCACCCTAAAGGCATGGTCGGTGATGTAACTTTGCAGTGTCGACTTACTGTCTCTCCACCCTCACGTCAATCTTACTCATCTTACATATACATATAGGGAGAGTAGGAGAGGGAGAGGTGTATACTGACACGTCATTATATTTATCACTAATTCTTAACCACTATGAGTAACACAGATGCCCAAGTCAAGCCGCGTGTGCTGACACCGAAACCGTTGCTGCGACACACGTTTTCCATCAATCCACCCTCGCAGCAGTCACCCTCAACGTCAGCCGAGGCGTATGTGCCTACGCCTGAGGAGATAGCCGATGCCTTGTGGCGTAGTAAAATGCAGAGTCTCAACAAGGACTCGATGTTCGTGTCACGTCCTGCGGCCGAATGGGTGGACGAGGCCTCGCGTCTCGGTGACCCTGTGCCGCTATGGGGCGGGTCAGTATGGTTTGAGCACGAAGTGTGCTGTCTGTTTGCCGATACCAATGTCGGCAAGTCGATTCTCGCCGTGCAGATAGCCGACGAGATAGCCGCCGAGGGTCATAGGGTGGTGTATTTCGACTTCGAGATGTCCGCCAAGCAGTTTCAGATGCGCTACACCGACACTGACACGGGTGAGTGTCATAAGTTCAGCCCTAATCTGATGCGTGTGGAGGTCAATCCCGAGCGGGGGATGTCATACGACATCGTCAAGGTGGCGGGTGCCATGCGTGACCACGTCAACCTGCACAAGGCTGATGTGATGATTATCGATAACATCTCATGGCTGTGTAACGAGACTGAGAATGGTGAGGCGGCGGGACAGCTGATGCAGATACTCATCGGCATGAAGCGCGAGATGGACCTGTCGATACTCGTTCTCGCCCATACCCCTAAACGTGGTGTGGCCTCGCCCCTGACCCAAAACTCGCTTGCGGGCTCGAAGAAGATAGCCAACTTTATGGACTCGATCTTTGCCATCGGACGCGACATGACCGCACTGCCCCACGGACGCTATCTCAAGCAGATAAAGGTGCGCTCGGCTCCCATTGAGTATCACGACGGCAACGTGCTGAAGATGTGCATCGAGAAGCGTGACAAAATGCTGCGTTTCAGCCATACGGATTCGACTGACATTGAGTCCAATCTGATTGGCGAGCCTGACAGGGACGCCCTGCGCCGTCAACGTTACGCGAAGATAGCGGAGCTTAAACGCGAGGGGTTGTCGCTCAGGCAGATCGCCGACCGCGTCGGATTGAGCAAAAGCTCCGTTGAGCGCGCCCTCATGCATCCGTGCTGACCCGCGGTGTCCCGTTGTCCCGCTCTCCACGGCCTCGGGCAAAGCGGGACGGCGGGACAATGTCGGCTGCGAATGAACATAGAGAGCCTGCCGCGTGTTAAGATTTTAAAAATAAGTTTATTCACGAATTTCAACTCTCTTTGTCAAAATGAAACTACGCTATTTACTCCCCGCTTTTGCCGCGCTTGTAATGTCAGCCGTCGGTCAGACAGCCGATGCCTGCTCACGCATACTTTATGTCGGCAACGACAGCCTCCGTATCGTAGGCCGTTCGCTCGACTGGAAGACCCCTATCCCCACCAACCTGTATGTCTATCCCCGTGGCATGGAGAAGATGGGCAACACGCTCCCCGGCTCCGTGACATGGACCTCGAAATACGGTGCCGTCTATGCTGTCGGTTATGACGGCGGCGTCACCGAGGGTATGAACGAGAAGGGACTCGTGGTCAACGGCCTCTTCTGCAAGGGCACTGTCTATGTCAACGACTCGACGATGAACCGTCCGCCCATGTCGCTGGCCATGTTCCCCGCATGGATTCTCGACCTGTGCGCCGACACCCCCGAGGCTGTGGCCATGCTCTCGAAGCATGATTTCAACATCTCGGGCGCCACGTTTGACGGCGGCACTGTCTCGGCTCTCCACTGGGGCATCACCGATGCTCAGGGCCGATGCGCTATCGTCGAGTTTGACCACGGTACGATCAGGATATATGAGGGTCAGGATATGCCCGCTATGACCAATGACCCGACCTTCCCGCAGATGCAGGCCATCAACGCCTACTGGGAGGCCAAGGGGGGTATACACACTCTCCCCGGCACGGTCAGCAGTCCCGACCGTTTCGTGCGCGGCACATTCTTTGACGGACATGTCGAGAAGACTTCCGATCCTGACCTGGGCGTGTCGATAATCCGTTCTATACTCATGAACGTGTCTGTCCCCTACACCTACACCGTGGGCGAGGGCAACGTGTCATCGACCCAGTGGCGTTCGTTTGCCAACATCCGTGACCTCCGCTACTACTTCGATGTCGTGACCAACCCCGGTCTGTTCTTCATCGACCTCGGCAAGTGTGACCTGCGCAAGGGCGCGCCGGTCATGAAGATCGATGTCAGCAAGAGCGGTGACTATGTGGGTGACGTGACATCCAAACTCTTCCCCACCACACCGTTTACCCCGATGTATTGATCAACGGAGCAGGAAACAGAGAAATTCAAGTTGCTTAATTATATACTCTCATTTCGCGTGATCCCGGTCTACTTCCTACCGAAGTCGGCCGGGATTTCGCCCCATACGGGGGTGTCCCACGTGAGGATGGGGTTGCTGAACGTGTTGGATGCGAGCCATGCCGTGGCGCGGTCGAGCATCTCGAACAGCCGGGCATTCTGCGGAGTGCGTGTGATGGTGGTCTTGGGCTGACCCTTTCTGACCCATGATCGGGCCGTGCGCGAATCGGTATATATAGGTGTGTTGTGCCGTCCCTGCGCTTTCAGCAGTGCCAGTCCGTGCACCAGCGCGAGATATTCGCCGATATTGTTGCTGCCCCCTTCGAGCGGTCCGACATGAAATATGCGTTCGCCCGTGCGCACCCACACGCCCTGATACTCCACGGGCCCGGGGTTTTTGGAACATGCGGCGTCGACCGCCAGCGCATCGAGCTGAATCTCGGGATAGTCGGCATAATTGACCGGCGCGGGACGGTGCGAGGCGATGGAGCGCAACAGCTCCATGTGTGACTCGGGCGCGCCGCGATAGGCTGCCACGGCCGCCTCCTGCGAGTCGAACGATTTGAATTTGGCGCCGGGATACCCCTTGGTCTGAAGTTCGCACTCCTCCCACGAGTCAAATACCCCCGTGGCGTGCCCCTCCCATACGACGTAAAACTTTTTGCGTGGTGCCATCTCTTGTCGGATTCGGATTATGAGAGTGTCAGGAATATGGATATGTCCACGCTGCGTGTGCGCAGGCATGCGGCTACGTGCGGATTGACAGGCTTGCCGAAGAATGTCAGCGTGGCTTTCTGCATGCCCTGATGCAGTTTCAGCGCGTTTGACGGGCCCTCGCATGTCACGATGCTCTCCATGAGTGTGAGCAGGGTGTTGGTGAGCGCCATCGCCGCGGTGCGGGCCACGGCGCTGCCGGCATGCACGTAGCAGATACGGTTGTCGGAGTGCAGTGAGGCGTCCACGGCCGATGCTAAGGCCAGATCGACAGGTGTCATCGTGGGAAATGCCGATCCGTCGGCGGCTGACGAGAGGTCAAAGGTCAGCACGCCACGCTTCATGCGTGCCACGGCGTCGGAATGCAGGGTGAACTTGGCCGCTACAGGGGTCAGGACGAGGACGTCGGCTGTGCGCAGCGCGTTGTCGAGCGTGCGCGGATGCAGGGCCGAGGTGATGACGCCCGGGCCGAGTTCCTGCGAGGCGCGGCGCAGTGAATAGATGTCGTTGTCAAACATTCTCACCGTCGCGCCCAGTCCGATGGCCGAACGCGATGCGGCCGATGCGGCTATGCCCGAGCCGATTATGAGCACCTCGCACGGCACGATGCCGGCAATGCCTCCGAGCAGTATGCCCTTGCCCTTGAGCGAGTCGGCCAGCAGTGATGAGGCTATGGCTATCGAGGCGCGGCCGTCGATCTCGGCCAGAATGTCGGCAAACGGGGTGCACCCCCTCTCGTCCTCGATGAGGTCAAGGGCTATGGAGATGACGTGACGTTCGAGCAGACGGCGTATCACCCTCTCGCCCCCCGAGCACACGGAGCGGAGCAGGGTGAGCAGCATGGCCCCGCGGCGCATGCACCGCGCGTCAGCCTCCGAGAGCGAGGCCGGATAGATGACGATGTCACACCCCAGCGTCTCGGGACGGGTGGTTATCTCCACCCCTGCGCGTATGTAGCGTGCGTCATCGTAATGTATTGACTCGGCGGCGTTTTCCTCCATCTTGACGGTAAATCCCCGCTCCACGAGCTGTGCCACCCCCTCGGGTGTGAAGGGGAATCGGCGCTCGGCCGGGTCGTCGCATTTGGGGAGTCCGATGGTGAGCCGGTTGGTGCGGGTGTGTACCTCGCAGGGCTGTTCGAGGGCGGTCGGTGTCGGGTCAGGAGTCATATCCGATAAGTTTTAAGAATCTGTCCACGCTTTCATTAACCTGGTCGGTGTCCTCAAGCTGCGAGCTGTCAAATCTGAGCACGGCGCGTGAGTAGTAGGGACTGCGCATGTCCATCTGCCGGTGTATGAACTCGTCAAGCTCATCATCGGACAGCGCGGCGATGAGCGGGCGCTTGGCACGCCCCTCCTTGAGCCGCGAGAGCAGGCTGGAGTGCGGAGCGTCGAGATAGACGGTGAGCCCGCGGCTGTTCATCACCTCCATGTTGTCGCCGAAGCATGGTGTGCCTCCGCCGCAGGCCACGAGCGTGTCATCAAGGTCACTCACTTCGGCAAGGGCGGAGCGCTCGATGTCGCGAAACGCCTGCTCGCCGCGCGTGGCGAAAATCTCCTTGATCGTGCACCCCTCGCGCTGTTCGATATAGTCGTCGAGGTCGATGAACCGCACGCCTGTACGGGCGCTCACAGCGCGTCCGAGGGTAGTCTTGCCACTGCCCATGTATCCGATGAGAAAGGTGGTTTTCATAATCTGCAAAAGTACGGAAAATCCGATTTTAACCATTTTTTTGAGCAGTGAAATTTTGTTAAATAGAGATGCTAAAATTGTTATATCGGCGTAATGTCACTACCTTTGCATACAGATATAAACTATCGGATATACTGAACGATATTGATGTAGGGTCTCGTTGCCGTAAGCCTCGGGATTCTAAATTTTTTACGTTCACCTGATACAAACACTCTTACTAACCGAAATAAATCCAAATTATCGCCATGGCAATAACTTACATGACCAAAGAAGGTTACAAGAAAAAGATGGAAGAAATAGCGTTTCTCGAATCAGTGGAACGCCCCCGCATATCAGCAGCAATCGCCGAGGCCCGTGACAAGGGTGACCTCTCCGAGAACTCCGAGTATGACGCGGCCAAGGAGGCTCAGGGCATGCTTGAGATGAAGATCTCCCAGCTCAAGGATCTCGTGGCCAACTCGCGCATCATCGATGAGAGCAATCTCAACAACGAGGAGGTGCAGATACTCAACCGCGTGAAGATCAAGAATCACACCAACGGCATGACCATGGAGTATACCATCGTGGCCGACTCCGAGGCCAACCTCAAGGAGAAGAAGATCGGCAGCTCGACACCCATCGCCCAGGGTCTGCTCGGACACAAGCTCGGCGAAGTGGTTGACATCCGTGTGCCCGCAGGACTCATGAAGTTTGAGATCGTCGAGATCTCATTCTGATCGCTTACCGATAATATCACAGCATTATGACTATCTTCTCAAAAATAGCGGCGGGCGAGATCCCTTCATACAAGGTAGCCTCCGACGACAAGCACTACGCATTTCTCGACATCAATCCCGTGGCCAAGGGGCATGTCCTCGTGATACCGCGCCGTGAGGTGGACTACATCTTTGACCTCACCGAGGAGGAATATCGTGACCTTACCCTCTTTGCCCGCCGTGTGGCCAAGGCCATCGAGAAGGCCATCCCGTGCTCGCGTGTAGGAGTGGCCGTCGTAGGTCTCGAAGTGCCCCACACACATATCCACCTCCTCCCCATCAACAGCGAGGCCGATATGGACTTTAGCAAGAAACACTCGTTCCCGCCCGAGGAGATGCAGGCCGTGGCTGACGCCATCGCCGCCAAGTTTGAATAATTAACGTATTCCGTATACGCCCCGTCCCGTTCAGAGACGGGGCTTTTAACTTTCAGGACTTCCGATACGTCAATCTATGTCTACATTAAGAGTATGGATCGAGGCCATGCGCCTCCGCACATTGCCCGTGTCGCTCGCCGGCATACTGTTTGCCGGAGCACTCGGACTCCTTGCCGGACATTTCCGCCCCGCGCCGTGGCTGATGTGTCTCGTATTCGCGTTGCTCGCGCAGATCGCATCCAATTTCGCCAACGAATATTACGATTACAAGGGGGGCCTCGACCGTGCCGGTCGCGAGGGACCGCGCCGAGGCGTCACCGAGGGTGACATCACCCCTGAGGCCATGAAGCGGGCCACATACGTCACGCTCGGAGTGGCATGCATGGTCGGCGTGGCGCTCGTAGCGCTTTACGGCGAGTGGTGGATGTATATCGCAGGCATCCTCACGGCCCTCGGAGTCGTGGCATACAGCTCGGGACCTTACCCGCTGTCACACCACGGATTCGGTGAGGTGGCTGTCGTCGCCTTTTTCGGCATTGTGCCTGTGTGTCTCACCTATATACTCATGGGTGGAATGTTCGGCTGGTGGTTGCTGGCCATGTCGGTAGGTGTCGGACTCATGGGCGCCAACGTGCTCGTGGTCAACAACTATCGTGACCGTGATGATGACAAGAGCGTGGGCAAGCGGACACTCGCTGTGCGTCTCGGACTCCGCGCCATGTCGAGCCTCTATCTCGCCGACGGATTTATGGCCGTGATACTCACCATGCCCGTATGGCTCGCGGCCGCACGTTGGGGATGGATATGTCCCTGCGTGTATCTCGTGCTGCACTTCATGTTGTATACGCGGCTCGTGCGCGGACGCGGACGAGCGCTCAACCCCCTGCTCGGCATGACAGCCATCCTCATGCTCCTCTACGCCCTCGCCCTGTGGGTGACGGTGTTGTTATGAAAGTCCCCTCCTCAGAATCTCATGCCGACGGCGGCGGTGAATGACACGTATGAGTTGAAGTGGGTCATGTCGCCGGGATTGTAATTGATGAATCCCTGCATGCGGGTGGTGAAGGCGGCAAAGAGTGCCTTGTGATTGTATACGGCTGCGATGTTGAGTCGGAAGTTGTTGGCAAACCGTGCGATGTCGGACGTGTGGGACGATGTCTCAAGAAACTGCCTGTAGCCGACGGCGACCAGCGCTGAGGTGTTGAGCACCCATTTACGCGGTCGGATAGCCCAGTTGTAGGCATATCCTCCGAGTGCGCAGTAACTGCGGTATTGCGTGTAGAAGTGGGGCGTGTCGAGCGGCGAGGCGGCGAGCATGTCGGGCGGCAGTACCGAGAAGTCATTGCTGATGTCCTGCCAGGATAAGTTAATGCCCACCAGCGGTGTGCCTGCGTTGCGTAGCTGGTATTTCGAGTAACTGTATGCGGCTCCCTGCGAATACTTGTAGTTGTTGAAGAACCAGTAGGCGTCGAGGGTCTTGGCGTTGAATGACGCTTCGTCAAACCGGTAATGCAGCCGGTGGTCCGCCTGATAGTCGCCGAACTGTGTGATGATCATGCCTCCCGTGGATGATACGGACTGATAGTTGATGGCGAAGCGTGAGCAGGTGAAGTCAAAGTTGAATGTGCGGCGGTTGGTGGGGGAGGAGAAGAGTTTGTTGACGTTCCACATGTAGCCTATGCTTACGGCCATGAAACTGAGTGAGATACCTGCATCGCTGTAGAGGTCGGAGTGCATGGCGATGGAGGTCCGTCTGGGGAATACCATCATCGATGATTCCATCCAGTTGTAGCTCTTGGCCTGGAGCTTCCAGTTCTTGCCTGTGCCGACCACGTATGTGGTGTCGTAGGAGTTGAACGTGCGGTCGCCCCAGTTGTAGATGTTGAGGCAGAAGCGTGGAAATCCGGGATAGCACACCTCCGGGTCATGTATCTGAAATCCGTTATCGAACAGTTGCCTGATCCATTTTGTGCTGCTTGCGCCGTGACAGCAGCTGTCAGCCGGTAGTGAGTCGCCCGCCTCGACGGCTGTGATCCGCACGGATGTCAGCAATGATACTATGACTGTGATAATTATAAATAGTCGACGCATGGGTGTGTGTATGGCCGGTGAGGTGGGTATTACAGTGCAAAATTACTACTTTTTCTCTAATCGGACATAAATCATGCAGTTGAAAATTTTATAATCGGTTAAAGTGTGTTAATTTTAGGTACTATGTATTGCAAAGTACCTTGATAAGTTTCTATCTTTGCGATGTCAAACGCAATAAACGATTATAAATGAATATAGACAATCTGAAATCACAGATGCGAAAAGGTATGCTTGAGTTCTGTGTGCTGTTGATACTCAGGCGGGGGGATGCCTACGCCTCCGAGATGATAGCGCGGCTCAAGCAGGCTCACCTGATCGTGATGGAGGGGACGCTCTATCCGCTGCTCACCCGTCTGAAAAATGAAGGCTTGCTGTCATACCGCTGGGAGGAGTCGACGCAGGGCCCTCCGCGCAAGTATTATTCCATCACACCCGTAGGGCATCAGTTCCTTGAGCAGCTACAGGAATCCTGGGCCGAAATAGCCTCAGCAGTAACCATACTCCAACTTGACTACAACAACAAATATCTGCCGCAATGAAAAAGACATTCCAAGTAAATATTAACGGCAAAATCTATCACATAGACGAGGATGCCTACGCGCTCCTGCAGGATTATCTCGCACAGCTGCGTGACGCGTTTCCGGGCGAGGAGGGGGCCGAGATAGTCGGTGACATCGAGTTTCGCATCTCCGAGCATTTTGACCAGCGTGTAGCCTCGGGTGCCTCGGTCGTGGTGATTGACGATGTGAATTACGTAATCGGCATCATGGGTCGTCCCGACGAGATCTCGCAGGGCACGGATACCGACGGAGAGGAGCACACCGCTCAGTCGCGTCCTGCACCGGCGTCCGATGCGTCCGGCATACCTCCGTACAACGGCGTACAGGGCGGAGACACGCAGACCCCGCCGCCATATAGTAAGAAACTGTTTCGCGACGAGCGTCACAAGGTGTTCGGCGGAGTGCTCGCAGGATTGGCACAGTATATGGGATGGGACATCACGATACTGCGCATACTCGTGGTGGTGTCGATATTCGTGCTTGCCGGTTTTCACCTGTTCTGGACGGTGATATTGGCCTATCTGATATGCTGGATGGTCATACCGCCTGCACGCAGCCCGCGTCAGATACTTGAGATGCGCGGCGAGCCGGTGACAGTAGACAACGTCGGCCAGACGGTGATAGACAACTCGGTGCCTCCCGCAGCCCCGGTGCCGCAGGGCAGCGGTGTGACCCAGTGCATCAATAACATATTTCTTGTCATCGGGCGTATTATTCTGGTGTTTCTCGGAGTTGTCGGGGGCATCGTGAGCCTCGGAACTATAATAGTGGCTCTGGTGGTCATTGCGGGTATATGCTGTTATTATTTCGCATCAAGCGATTTTCTTCTCTATAGTTTCGTAGGCCATAATGCCAATCCATATATCTACGGATGGTGGCTGGTGCTTGTCCTTGCTGCGGTCGCACTCCCCGCGTGCTGTCTGTTTCGCGCAGGTATCGCCACGCTGTTCAAGGCACCGTCAATGTCGGTCACATCTGTGGTGGCGGTCATAGTCATTGAGGTGTTCCTGATAGTCGGAGCCTGCGTGCTGGCGAGTCTGAGCCAGACGGCCATACATTACTTCTGAGATCAGAGCCTGTCATACAAGAGCGGGACATCCGGTTGAATCATCGGATGTCCCGCCCTTGTCGTATGTGGGTTGTTGCTACGGCTTGAGGTATGAGTCGTACTTCGCGGGATCGGTGATGATCTCGACCGCGGCGTTGTAGATGTTGTTGAACGGGTTGAGCACCTTCTGATAGGTGGACTGTTCAAACAGGTCACGGCCTATGAGTCCCTTGAGTATGGCTTCGATGTATGAGCGTGATGTGTCGTATGCCTCCTGCTTGAACTCGACACCGTCACTGTTGCCGAGGTCAATGAGCCCCTGCATGATCTCGGGAGTGACTTCAAATGTGTCGATGAAGTCTTTCTCGGTCTTGAATCTCTTTTTCAGGGCTGCACGATGCTCGTCGACGTATCTCAGGCTGTAATTGCTGATCACGCCTTTGGCCACGAGGTCGCGGTAATAGTCGGTGTAGAATGTGGTGTCGATGGGCACGAAACGGTCAGGCATGATGCCACCGCCGCCGTAGACGGGACGGTTGAGGCGCAGCGTGCTGTAGCGCAGCGAGTCGGGCAGGTTGATCGAGTCGGCCGAGGTCAGCTCGCCTGACTTGTAGCGGTTGACGATGTCGTTGCGGTATGCGTCGTCGTCACCATCGGTGTAGGGTTTCTGGATACAGCGTCCCGAGGGGGTGTGATAGCGGGCCACGGTGAGGCGTATCATCGAACCGTCGGGGAAGGGGAACGGACGCTGTACGAGTCCCTTGCCGAATGTGCGTCGGCCCACGATGACGGCACGGTCATTGTCCTGAAGCGCTCCTGACAGGATCTCGCTCGCCGAGGCTGAATACTGATTGACCATCACGACCACGCGTCCGTCCAGATCCTTGCCGTCCTCGATGGCCTCGTAGCGCATCGAGCCGTTCTGGGGCGAGTCGGTGTAGACGATGAGATCGCCTTTGCGCAGGAAGTTGTTGGCGATGTCGGTCGATGATTTCAGATAGCCGCCGCCGTTGTCGCAGAGGTCGATGATGAGGTGTTTCATGCCCTGACTCTTCAAGGTCTTCATCGCATCGTTGACCTCCTGAGCTGTGGTGCCTGCAAAGCGGGCCACCGAGATAAATCCGACGCTGTCGTTGACCATATAGGTGGCATCGACGCTGTAGATGGGTATGTCGTCACGTTTCACGGCAAACTCAAGCGGTTCGGTGCTGCCCTTGCGCAACACTTTGAGCAGAGCGGTGGTGCCGCGTGGTCCGCGCAACACTTTGAGGATGTCGGCGTTGGACTTCTTCACGCCTGATATAACCGTGTCGTTGCACGACAGGATGCGGTCACCGGGGATGATGCCTACGCGTTCCGAGGGTCCGCCTGCGATTGACTCGACCACGTAAAGAGTGTCGTGATCCATCTGAAAGCGTATGCCGATACCTGAGAAGTTTCCTTCGAGCGGTTCGGTCAGCTCACGGGTCTCGTCGGCGTTGGAGTAGGTCGAATGCGGATCAAGGTCCTTGAGCATGGCTATGATGGCATCCTCGACCACCTTGGTCGTGTCGATGCGGTCGACGTAATATTTGGCTATGAGCTGCTGGGCGAATGCGAGTTTGCGCTCGGGAGTCAGTGTCACATTCGCCATCTGGGCAAACGTATAGGCCGCGCTTATCGCGAGGACCGACAGGAGAAGTAATATTCGTTTCATTTTCATAATGTGTCCGGTAGATATTTTGATACGTCATGTCCGTGCGAAGCGAGTTCGCGGACCATTGATGATGATATGTGGCTCAGTTCAGGGAGCGAGTACAGCAGTATCGTCTCGATGCCCGAGATGGAGCGGTTGATGTCGGCGAGATTGCGTTCGTACTCATAGTCGGCCACCGAGCGCACACCGCGCAGCATCCAGCCGGCCCCCTCGCGACGGCATGCGTCGACGGTGAGGCCGTCGTAGGAGATCACTTTCACTTTCGGTTCGCCGGCATATATGGCTTCGATCGCGGCCACTCTCCCGGCGATATTTTCAGCCGACTGTTTGGCTGAGTTGTAGCCTATGGCTATGACCATGCGGTCACACAGCGGCAACGCACGGCTCACCAGTGACGCGTGTCCGATGGTAAAGGGGTCGAATGTACCCGGAAACAGTATCGTTGTCATTCGTTACGTATGATAAAACGTGAACGTCAGATGTCTTTGTCAAGCTCGGAATCATCCTCCACGACAAGGTTGTCGATGATAAATTCCTGTCGTTCCATCGTGTTCTTGCCCATATAGAACTCAAGCAGCTCGTCGACGGCATCCTCCTTGCGCAGGGTCACGCGGTCGACACGCATGTCCGGGCCGATGAATCCGCGGAACTCTTCGGGCGAGATCTCTCCGAGTCCTTTGAATCGGGTTATCTCGGCGTTGTCGCCCAGCTTGGCGATGGCGGCGACACGCTCCTCGTCGGTGTAGCAGTAGTAGGTCTCGTCGTTGGCTGCGGCTTTGCGGCCGTTGCGTTTGGCAGTCTTGCCGTTGCGCACACGAAACAGCGGAGTCTGCAACACGTACAGGTGTCCCTTCTTGATCATGTCGGGGAAGAACTGAAGGAAGAACGTGAGCAGCAGCAGACGTATGTGCATACCGTCCACATCGGCATCGGTGGCGATGATGACGTTGTTATATCGCAGTCCGTCGATACCCTCCTCGATGTTCAGGGCCGCCTGCAGCAGGTTGAACTCGTCATTCTCATAGAGAATCTTGGCCGGAACTCCGTAAGAGTTCTTGGGCTTGCCTCGCAGTGAGAATACGGCCTGAGTCTCGACGTTGCGTATCTTGGTGATAGATCCGGCGGCCGAGTCACCCTCGGTGATGAAGATCGAGGATGCGCGCTTCTTCTCCTCGTCACCCTTAGGGTCGTTGAAGTGCACACGACAGTCGAGCAGCTTCTTGTTGTGGAGGTTGACCTTCTTGGCCTTCTCGCGGGCCAGCTTGGTGACGCCGGCCATCGCCTTACGTTCGCGTTCGCTCTCCTGTACTTTCTTCAGTATGATCTCGGCGATGTCGGTGTTGCGGTGCAGGTAGTTGTCGAGTTCGGTCTTGATGAAGTCGCCGACAAATTTCGCTACCGTCGGACCTTCGGGGCCAACGTCCCGGCTGCCGAGTTTGGTCTTGGTCTGCGATTCAAACACCGGCTCCTCGACCTTGATCGACACGGCGGCTATCATGCCGTTGCGTATGTCGGAGTAGTCGAAGTCGCGTTTGAAATACTCCTTGATGGTTCGCGACACGGCCTCCTTGAATGCTGTCAGGTGTGTGCCGCCCTGAGTGGTGTGCTGGCCGTTGACGAACGAGTAATACTCCTCACCGCGCTGGTTGGCGTGGGTCAGTGTCACCTCTATGTCGTCGCCCTTGAGGTGGATGGGCGCATACAGCGGCTCGACGCTCATGTTGTCGCGGAGCAGGTCAAGAAGACCTCCGCGCGATATATAGCGCTTGCCGTTGTAGATCAGTGCCAGGCCGGTGTTGAGGTATGTATAGTTCTTGACAAGGGGCACTATATACTTGTCCTGAAACTGATAGTCGCGGAATATTGACGGGTCGGGCGTGAAGCGTACCATCGTGCCGTTGGCATCGTCGGTAGGCTCGATGTCGCTCTCTTCGACGATGCTGCCGCATGCGTAGCGCACGCTCTTGGCCTGTCCGTCACGCACGCTGCGTATGTAAAACTCGGTCGACAGCGCGTTGACAGCCTTGATACCTACACCGTTGAGTCCGACTGACTTTTTGAATGACTTGGAGTCATACTTGGCGCCGGTGTTCATCTTTGACGACACATCGACCACCTTGCCGAGGGGTATGCCGCGGCCGTAGTCACGCACAGTCACCGTGCCATCGGCAACGTCAAGGGTGATCTGTTTGCCGAACCCCATCATGAACTCGTCGATACCGTTGTCGAGCACCTCCTTGATGAGGACGTATATGCCGTCATCGAAGTTGGAGCCGTCACCGAGCTTGCCGATATACATGCCCGGGCGGCGGCGTATATGTTCCTTCCAGTCGAGGGTGCGTATGTCGTCCTCGCTGTAGTCCACCACCTCAACCTCGGCATCGGTCACTGTCCCGGCATCGGCGTCAAAAAGTTCGTCGTCTTTAATTATATCATCGCTCATGTGCAGAATAAGGCAAATAGAGGGTTAAGTATCACGCAAAGATACTCAAAATTATTGAGTGTCCCACTCCTAAATCTGCTTTTTAGAATGCGTTTAATAATAAATGTTAAACCGAGATAGATTTATATTTGAGTTAATTTATTCAAAGTCAAAAAAATATGCTGTAGTATTATGGCTCAAAGTTGTAAATCGATTATCTCGAAAATACATCCGTACGAACAAGCATAACTTTTATGATAATATTTAACATTTGTTAAGTGCTGACATGTATGGTAGTGGTTCAATATAGACGGTCAAAAATTTTATTTTGGATGGTTTTTGCCAGATTCCTAAAATACTTTGATATATCGGGGGTAATACCGGCAAATATACTTCCAAAATAGATCTGCGTCTGCTTACTGAATACCTCATCGTCCGTATTGCGTATGACTACTCGGTAGTCTGACTCTACAAAATCATCGAAAGAGATGTATTTTTCTTTGTATTTACGGAATGATTCCAAAGTTTTCGCCCATATATTTTTTCTACAAGCGTTCAAATGGAGCCATATAGGAGTACAATATGCCCAGCTCCTTTCTTTACCGCAGAATGTCTCTATGACGTTTTTTTTGCCTCCGATCAGCATATTGTATGCCTCGTCGACAATCGGCTTGAAATGAGTCTTGTCGGTGACTCTGAATATGCAAGTGTCTCCTACTCCGTTGAACGGGCCCAAAATGTTGAATCCGCCTTGCAGACGCTGTCCGAGCGGTACATATATGGTAGCATCAACAACTATAACGTTAATTCCTGACAGCGATATAGTGACTTTGTCTTTCTTTATGTATTCAAGAAGACATTTTTGGTAGTAACTGATATATTTCTTATTCCTCAGCAATCTTAGGCCTATGTGGGACTTGATTGATAGTGTCAGAAGGATCTTTGTAAGCCATAGAAATATATGCTTTTTCAGACTTAGATGTCCGTCCGCAGAGGAACAACGATAACAGTTGCAGAGCGATATCATCTGAGACGTATTGTAGATCTGGTCTGCGTCAATCTTGAGCACGTATTCACAGGTGGTTTTTGAGAGTGCGTAGTTGCAATAGCCGGCGAGAGTATTTTCCATAGGAATGGAGCCGTCCATTATGTCGGATATCTGCTTGTCAGATAGATTCCATGCCAATATATGCGGCTTGTATGCATAGACTTTTATTTTGTCGGGATAACGTTGACAGATTTTTTCTATTATGGCAGGAGAATCATCGGTACAATCGTTATATACTATTATAAGTTCGTCTAAAGCATCAATACATGACTCGATCGACATTTCAATAAACTCGCCGTCATTGCGTACACGCATTATTCCACTCACACCAGGGCGTCGGTTAAGGGCGATTTTCGACAGGTCAACGGTGTAACTTTCAGGGGTATATATTGTATAGTTGTCAGCCATATTTCTTATCTGCCTACAGGATTATTTCCACCTGATTTTGAACGAGTGTGTGGAGTGGCGCTTTTCTTCAGGGGGGAGTTGCATATAGTCGCCGTAATGTTTGGTTAAATATGAATCATAGTCGGCTATCGCCATGTATTCGCGTCCCTCGAATGGGAGGTATATATATGTTTTGAAAGAGGATGCCGGCATGTGCTCTTTTTCTCCATATATACCGGTGATAGCTCCTGCATAGTCCGATGTCTCGAAATCGTATGACGACAGGAGTTTTTCAAGATTTATNATGTTGTCTGCCCTTGAGGTACGTATGAGTTTTTTTACAAGAAGTTTAANAGACTGCCACAGTGNGAATTTATAGATTCTGGTCATGCAGATTATGTCATGGTAGATTCTGTTCAACTCTCCGAGATAGTTGCGTAGTTCGTCCTCGGATGGCAGTCCGTCGACTGCGAATACATCTATTGCAACGCCGTTTCTGAGNATACCGCTTTCTTCGAGCTCGGTGCGGTTGTCATATACTTTGGTGAACATCAGGTAGCAGTGCGGATCGTTGCGGTAATTCTGGAGCGACAGGCGCTCGTTATAGCCGGGAAACTCGCTGATGAAGCGCTCGTAGTCGGGGCGGGGCATCATTATGTCAATGTCGTCGTCCCAGGGGATGTATCCCTTGTGNCGGACAGCTCCGAGCAACGTACCGCCGCCGAGGGAATAACGCAGACCGCGTTCCATGCAGAATGCGTGCACGTTATCAAGGATGTCGAGCTGTATAGCCCGCATTTCTTCAAGGGTAATAGGANGACCACTCATATATCGAGGATAAGGCAATAATAGTTGGAGTCCAAGCGACTCTTAAAATAAACGCATAAGTGTTAAGTTTAGTNTACGTCGGACGTATTTTGTTATTTACGGTATCACGNCAAGAGTGACCCGCTGTCCAATTTTGNCCCGGGNCTTGGGGAGCGGGACAATGGNACAATGGGACACNTTCGGGTGAGGCAGAGAGGTGATATTATACCGCTATTAAATAGGNGTGCCGTATTTACGGTATGCTCTGAACAGGTGGTCGGACTTGCGTTTGTCTTCGGGGGGCAGCTGCATGTAGTCGCCGTAGTGGCGGGTGAGATATGCGTCATAATCTGCTATGGCCATATACTTACGCCCTTCGAACGGTAATGTGATGTAGTGACGGAATGTATCGGCGGCCATCTGTTCCCTGATGCCGTAGATGCCTGTTATGGCCCCTGCGTATGCGGATGAGTCGAAGCCGTAGCGNGTGAGATATGTCTCAAGNTCGCGTATGCTATCGGCGCGTGACTTCTTCATGCGTATATTGATGTGCCGGTATNTCAACAGTTTGACAAGATGTCTCAGCCTCTGCCACGGGGTGAAGTATCNGAATCGGGTAGAGTTGTGCAGATGCGCCATGCATTCGGACAGTCCGGCCATNTATGCGTCCATCTCATCCGGGGCGGGCAGGCCGTCGACGGGAAATACCTCGATATTTACCCCCGTGTCATACATGAGTCTGACCTGNCCGTCATGCGTGCCGTACTCCCTGAGCACGGTGCGGTCATCACAGATCTTGGTGAAAGCCTGAAAGTAAGAGTTGTCGTTATGATAATTGTGCAGGACATAGTGATGATCGCCGGCAGGNAACTCACGGAGCAGGCGCNCNTAGTCGGGACGGGGCATCATTATGTCGATGTCGTCGTCCCANGGGATGTATCCCTTGTGACGNACAGCTCCGAGCAGTGTCCCTCCGCCGAGCGAGTAGCGTAGGGCGCGGGCNGTACAGAAGTCATGTACCGCGTCAAGTATGCCGAGCTGTATGTCACGCATCTCGGGGAGGGTGATCGGACGTNCGCTCATGTGGGNGGAGTGGGGATTATTCGAAACTTTCGAGCGTGCGGCGTATGCCTTCACGCAGACTGACCGTCGGGGTGAATCCGAGTGCGGCGATGCGGCTGTTGTCGAGCGCCACGCGTTTGTATGCACAGTAACCGGCTGTCGGTTGCTGTCCGCTGAACACTACGCGGATCGGATGGCGTGTCTGAGACTCNCAGATGATGNGNGCCACGTCACGNATNGGTAACGGTTCGGATTCGTTTGACAAGTTGTAGGGNGTACCGCTCTCGCCGCGCAATGCGAGCAGCAGCAGTGCCGTCACCGCNTCGGACAGGTAGCAGAACGCTCTGACCGCATCACCGGCGCTGTTGAGCGTGATGTCACGCCCGTTGACAGCGTCGCCGATAAAGTCGGCCATCACGCGTCCGTCGTTGTCGGTCTTCATGCCCGGACCGTAACAGTGGGCTATGCGTGCGCTCACGCACTCGACGCCGTATTGCAGATGGAACGCGCGCAGTATGCTCTCGGCCGCACGTTTGCTCTCGGGATAGCATGAACGGTTGTCCATCGGATCAAGTCGGCCGAACGAGCTCTCGGACAGTGATTGCTCGTCCGAAGCGCCGTAGACCTCGCGGGTGGAGGCGAAGATGACCTTTGCCCCTTTAACGCGTGCGAAGTCCATGACGTTGAATGTGCCTGTGAGGTTGCTGCGGAGTATGCCTACAGGATCGGTATTGATGGCGCGGGGTGAGGCGTTGCCTGCGAAGTGGAATATATAGTCCACCGGTCCGTCGTAATCGATCGGCCGGGTGATGTCGCCGGATATAATGTCGAAACATGGACGGTCGAGCGATTCACGGTACAGCTCGCGCGTGCGGTCGATGGAGCGTGTCAGCACGACGGTCTTTACGCGGATGCCCTCATGCTCCGCCATGTGCAGGAACGAATATGCCGTATACGTGCCGAGCATGGAGTTGGCCCCGGTGACGAGTACCGTCTTGCCGTCGAACTCGCTGACGGGAATCCGACAGCAGATCTCCTGCATATCCTTAGTGACTACAGGTGTGGACAGGCTTATCATATCAGATGCCGAAAATTATCTCGTTTTCTTTGGCTGCGATCATGGCTCGGAACACAAAGAAGTCAGAGGGGGTTGTGATCTTAATATTTTCCGACGGCCCTATGGTCATCGTCAGGTCATATCCGTAGTGGTGCATCATCGTACAGCTGTCGATGAAGTCGTTGTGCCCCTCGCCGATGGCCTTGCGGTGGGCCGTGAGAATGTCGGTGAGACGGAATGTCTGAGGCGCGCGGGCTATCAGCGAATCCTCACGTGCGGGGATGGAATGCGTGCCGTCGGGCATGTTCACGACAAATGTCTCGATGGCGGGGATGCAGGTGATGCAGCTGCCTGACCGGCGGGCTTTGGCGATGTTGTCGGTGATGGTCTGCTCGTTGATGAGCGGCCTCACGCCGTCATGTATCAGCACTATCGTGTCATCCTCATGTCCGGCGGCGTATCGCTCGGCCTCGCACAGACCGTTGTAGATTGATGCCTGACCCGAGGCGCCTCCCGGCACGATGCCGACCACTTTGGTCAGTCCGAACTGGCGTATGTAGCGTTCGAGAAACGGTATCCATCCCTCCACGCATGCCACGATTATGCCGTCGATCTGCGGGTGAGCGTCGAAGAGTTCAAGGGTGTATATGATGATCGGTTTCCCGTTGAGTTCGAGAAACTGCTTGGGACGCGAATTGTTGTTCATGCGTTTGCCTACACCGCCGGCAAAGATTACGGCCAGATTCATATAATGTGATACGGATGTCGTGTGATTAATGATTATGCGCTCAGGCTATCTGTAGTTTCTTGCGTATCATGCCTGTGATGGCTGCCCGTTCGTCACGGTTGAACGCTAAGAAGTATATCATTGGCATGATGAGCAGCATATCTATACTATAGGATGTGATGAGTTTTGACCAGCCTTCGAGCGGAAGCATGTCGGCGGCGCAGACGATACAGCCGATCAGCAGGGTTACCGATACAACGGGCGAGATCACATCTGACATGTATGCGCGTATCGAGAAGCCTATCAGCCGGTGTGCGAACAGCAGTCGTGTAGCGATGAGTACGACGTCGATGAGGCATTTGACCACAACCACCGATACGGGTGAGAAGCCTGCGGCCAGGCATGCCCATGACATAAGGAACACAAATGCGATGATGATGCTCATCGTGATGTGATAGACCTTGACCTTGCCGGTAGCCGTGACCGATGTCCAGAGCGGGGCCATCAGTGATTCGAGCAGCGACCATGCTATAAGACCGAGACAGAGGGCGCCGGTGTAGGGGGGCACATCCTTGAGCCAGATTCCCAGCACGAAGTCGATGTTGAAGAATAACGGACACACGAGCATGAGCAGCAGCAGATAGGAGATCTTGGCGGCACGATAGGCCAGCGACTGCATCTGGTCGATAAGCCCGGCCGAGCAGTATTTGACTATCTGCGGGTTGAACGCTATCTGAAAGTTTGTGACAAACTGATTGATGGCCGTGCTCACCTGTGTGGCTATGCCCATAGCCGAGTTGACCGCGACGCCGAAGAACGAGTTGAGCAGCACGTTGACACCGCTTGTGGCTCCCATGGTGGTGACTGAACTGAGCAGTGTCCATCCCGAAAATGACAGCAGTGACTTGAATATCTGTTTGTCCCATACACGGCGGATGCGCACGTAGCGAAACTTGCGGTGACAGTATATGATGATGCTGATGCCGACGATGATGCCGATGGCCAGCTGATTGACTGCGTAAAGCTTCAGACGGTCACCCGCGAAGTATACGAGCGAGTAGGCGTTGGCAAGCTTGAAGAGCACTTCGGCCACGCTCATGTAGGCGTAGAAATCCATCCTCTCGTGTGCGAGGATGAGCGATACGAAGGGGGTGTTGAGTAGGGAGAATACGAGCGATATGACCGACAGATGAAATACCCAGACGGCATCCGAGACTCTGTCAGGCGGCACGTTGAGCCTGTTGGCGACATACCATCCGCCGACGGTCTCGATCACAATCAGCAGCAGCGCGGTCAGTGCGAGATAGGCTATCAGCGAGATGTTGAACAGCTTGCATATATCGCCCCCGCCGGGCCGTCCCAGCTCGAAGTTGAAAAATCTCTGTGTCGCCGATGAGAGCGGTCCGCTCACGAAGGTGAACATGATGATCACCGAGGCGACGATGTTGTAGATGCCGTAATTGTCTATGCCGAGCGTGTCAAGGACGATGCGCGATGTATAGAGTTGCACTATCATCGTGACACCCATGCGCAGGTACATATATAATGTGTTCCTGGCAATCCGTTTGTTATTTGATACAGTATCGGTCGTCATTATCTATTATAACGTTGACCGTGGCAGGATTATTTTACATCCTCCCACAGATACATGCGGTCGGAGGGGCGGATCTTACGGGGGACCTTGAGTGAGAAACTGTCACCCTTCTTCACGACGGGTACGGGATCATATTCGAGACGCAACTCGTCGACGGTCATGATTATGGCGCCGGTGTCGGTGCCGGTGATTACGATTTCATCGCCGGGATGAAGCTCGCCGGCCTCCATGAGAAACTCGCCTACGCCGAGTTTGGGGAAGTAACGCACGCCTTTGGCTATATAGCGCTTGACCTTTGTGGCGGACGAACCGTATTTTGACGACCATTCACCGAGTCGCTGTCCCATATAGTAACCGTCCCAGAATCCGCGGTTGAAGACCTTTGACAGCGATTCGTCCCAGCGGTGTATCATGTCGTCGGAGTATGTGCCGTCACATATAGCCTGGATGGCCTCGGAATAGGCGCGCACGGTCAGTGCCACATACTCGGGGCCGCGTGCCCTGCCTTCGATCTTGAACACCGTGACTCCCGCATCGATCATTTTATTGAGGAAGTGGATGGTCTTGAGGTCCTTGGGCGACATGATGTATTTGTTCTCGACTGTGAGTTCGTCGCCGGTCTCGACGTCGGTGACACGATAGCCCCGACGGCATATCTGTGTGCATGCCCCGCGGTTGGCGCTTGAATTCATCTCATGCAGACTCAGGTAGCATTTGCCTGACACGGCCATGCATAGTGCGCCGTGACAGAACATTTCGAGCCGGATGAGTTCGCCGCGCGGTCCGCGGATGTTGTCGCGGATGATGGCTTCGTGTATCTCGGTGACCTGTTCGAGCGATAGCTCGCGGGCCAGCACCATCACGTCGGCCCATTGAGAATAGAATCGTACAGCCTCGATGTTGCTGACATTCACCTGAGTGGATATGTGTACCTCCACGCCGATGCTGCGGGCGTAACTGATTGCGGCGATGTCGCTGGCGATTATGGCCGAGATGCCTGACTCCCTGACGGCGTCGATCACGGCGTGGCATTTGGCTATCTCATCATTATATATTATGGTGTTGACGGTGAGATAGCTCTTGACGCCGGCCTCGTCACAGATGGCGGCGATGCGGCGCAGGTCGTCGAGGGTGAAGTTGACCGATGAGCGGGCACGCATGTTGAGGCCTTCGACACCGAAGTACACGGCGTCGGCTCCGGCCTCGATGGCTGCGTGAAGTGATTCGTACGACCCCACGGGGGCCATTATCTCAAAATCCTTGCGGTTCACGTGTTGAGTTTTATGTTTCAGATAGTGCGTCCGGGGTAAGCCTTGAGGGCGGCATCGAGGATCTTCATGGCACGGGCCAGGTCGTCCTTCTTGAGCACGTAGGCCATGCGCACCTCGTCGCGGCCCATGCCCTCGGTGGTGTAGAATCCCGATGCGGGTGCCATGAAAATGGTCTCGCCGTCCAGATCGAAGTCGCTAAGACACCATTGGCAGAACTTGTCGGCATCGTCGACGGGGAGTTTGACCACGGTGTAGAATGCTCCCATGGGTATGGGGGTATAGCAACCGGGTATCTTGTTGAGCTGGTCGATGAGGAACTTTCTGCGCTCGACATATTCATTATAAGTGGCGAGCATATATTCGGGCGATGTGTCGATCGACGCTTCGGCAACGATCTGGCCGAGCAGTGGCGGACTGAGACGCGCCTGACAGAATTTCATCACATTCTTCTTCAGCTCGGGATGCTTGGTGATGAGGGCGCCGATGCGTATGCCGCATTCGTTGTAGCGTTTTGACACGGAGTCCACCAGCACTACCTGCTCCTCGATGCCGGGCAGATGGAATGCCGAGATGTAGGGCGCGCCCGTGTAGCAGAACTCGCGATATACCTCGTCGGAGAAGAGAAAGAGGTCATATTTCTTCACCAGGTCACGGATCTGGAGCATCTCCTTCATCGTGTAGAGGTAGCCGGTCGGGTTGTTGGGGTTGCAGATGAGTATACCCTTGGTGCGCGGAGTGATGAGCTCCTCGAATTTTTCGACCGGCGGTAGGGCAAACCCTTCGTCGATGCTTGAGGGGACGGTCACGATCTTGGCTCCCGCCGAGATGGCAAATGCCATGTAGTTGGCGTAGGCCGGCTCGGGGACGATTATCTCGTCGCCCGGATCGAGACATGCCATGAAGGCGAACAGCACGGCTTCGGAGCCGCCTGTGGTGACGATGATGTCCTCGACATCAACATCTATATTGAACCGTTTGTAGTAACCTTTCAGCTTCTGGCGCAGTGACAGCAGGCCGTCTGACGGACTGTACTCCAGCACGTCACGGTTGATGTTCCTGAGTGCCGCAAGTCCTTCGGGGGGAGTCGGCACATCGGGCTGGCCGATGTTGAGGTGATAGACCTTGATGCCGCGGGCTTTGGCCTGATTGGCCAACGGCACCAGACGGCGTATAGGTGAGGCGGGCATTAGCTCGCCGCGTTCGGATACCTGGGGCATTGAGGTGTATTTTGTTATGTGTTGATTTACAATTCGCGTATGCTGATGAGTATTTCTTTGTCTATCTCGGTCAGCTCCACATGGCGACGGGCCATGACTTTTGATGCGGTCTCGAAGAATGCGTCCATGCTCACCTCGCTCATGCCGGCTGTCGAGCCCTGGGTGAACGAGGGTAAGTAAGTGCGCGGGAATCCGGCTCCGTAGAAGTTTACACCTACACCTACGATGGTGGCTGTGTTGAACATCGTGTTGATGCCGGCCTTGGAGTGGTCGCCCATGATCAGGCCGCAGAATTGCAGCCCGGTCTTGACATAGCGGCCGTCGCCGATGCTCCACAGCTTGATGTTGCCGTAGGTGTTCTTGAGATTTGAAGCCGTGCATCCGGCTCCGAGGTTGCACCACTCGCCGATCACGGCATTGCCGAGAAATCCGTCATGAGCCTTGTTGGAATATCCCGTCATCACTACGTTGTTAAGCTCGCCGCCGACCTTGCAGTATGGGCCGAGTGTGGTGGCTCCATAGATTTTGCCTCCCATATTGACCACGGCGTGTTCGCACAGGGCGATGGGGCCGCGCAGACAGGCGCCTTCCATGACCTCGGCGTCACGTCCCACGTATATGGGACCTTTCTTGACATTGATTATCGCACCCTCGACTGTGGCTCCTTCCTCGATAAACAGGTCGGCCGGATCGCCGATCAGTGTGCACGTGTCACTCAGCGGCTGTGACTTACGGCCTGCGGTGAGTTGCGCGAAGTCGCGGCGCAACGCCTCGTCATTGAGCGAGAATATCTCCCAGATGTGATTGATGGCTAACGGTGTGCCGGTATACTCAGTCGAACCCGCCTCGCCGTTGCCGCGTCGGGCTATCACTTCCCCGTTCAGGGTCAGGCTGCAGTCAGGAGCGAGAGCGAGAATCGCATCGACCAGCTGAGTGTCGGGGTGAAGGTTGGCTGCGATATACAGGTCATTGCCGTCGGACGAGAGCGTGAGGGGATATTTCATGCTCAGATAGTCCTGAGTCTCAAATGAATATGTTCCCTCGATGGCGCGTTGCCACTTTTCGAGCATCGTGGTGATGCCGTGACGTATCAACGCCACCGGACGTGTATAAGTGAGCGGGAGCAGAGCCTCGCGGACCTTGACCGGGTCAAACAATATGATATTCTGCATACTTTAAAAATATGAGAGAGATGCTTGTGATTCGTATTTTAAAGTTGCAAAGATACAAATTTTTGACAAAGAATGGATTAAAAATGACTATATTTAAGAACTATGCGTGCTTTAAAGCAATAAAGTCTCCACTATGAAGTAGAGACTTTATTGTTTCTGATTATTCAACTGTGACATCCTGTATGACAGACGCATTGAATATAGTGCCGTTAGGAATTTTAGGCATACTACCTTTCATGCATCCGCTGAGTAGGCCGATGGGGAAAAATATTATTGACAAGGCTATTACGCCACCGAGTTTACTCCCTCCTTTTTGGCAATTGCTGAGACGAAGTGATACGCGTTTGTTATCGATTGCTTTAGTTGTAGCATGAGTAAGACATATTTTGCCGGCTTTACCCCATGAACCGTTGGATTCTACCGTAAATTCGATAATGGCAGGTGTTCCGGCTTTAATTAAAACTCTTGCTCCGTCAGCAGAATACACATCTGTATCTACGATCGCATTAATAATTCCGGTATCGGCTTTATTGTCGGATCTAAAGTCTTCATTTAACCGAAGCATTAGAGGTGTACCACTCTCCAAAACATTATTCCTATTGTTGGTAGTTTGTGCAATCATTTCGATTGGAGAGCACAACATGAGTGCAACTATGAGCATACATGACATTACGCTTTTCCACAATTCGATTTCTTTTTTCATTTGTCTGTGATGATATTTGGTGTTTTGCATTATTGCCATTCAATATGATAATTAATGGCGAAGAATGCGTGTTTAAAGAGACAAAAAGAGCGCAGACTTTCGCCATACGCTGTCTTAGCCCACCACAGGCTACAATCTACTATGGGACAAGTCCGCGCTATGAGGCACGAATCCCAATGTAGATTGTAAATAGCTCGTTCTTTGATCGAGGTGGTGGTTCAGACAGCGATTGAGCTATGATTGAAAAGAGTGGTATTCCCGTGAGAATATGATGCAAATTTACATCAAATTTTGAGACTTGACAATTTTGTTGTAATTTTTGCTGATATTGATTTTTATAAAATCTCATGCATTACGACATTATCGCACCTTTTGACCGGATTTGTGTCGTAATTTAACAGTGAGAAAGCCGTTCATTCGGCCTTCTTGGCGGGGATGAGGCGGACGTTGTTGAGGTTGAGGCGCGCGGTCGAGGGGTCGATGATGGTTGAGTCACGAGTGTAGACGAGGGTACAGTCGGAGATGTCTATGTCGTGCACGCAGTCATATCCGGCCAGTCCCGAGGCCTTGATGCCGGTCTTGCATCCTCGGCAGATGATGTCACTGATGTGTATGTCGGTAAATTCAGGGATATTATACGGCTTGGTCTGATCCACCTCGCCGGGTTTGACATTGGCGTTTGCAAGGTTGTATGTGCATTCAAAGACTATAGCCTCTCCGCGGATGTCAGCCATCATTATGTCGGAGATGTATATGTCCTGAGTGCGTCCTCCGCGACTGATCGCACTCTTGAAGCGCAGCCCCGTATCTGTACCCGAGAACCGGCAGTCGGTGGCCACGACACGGGTGATGCCGCAGATGTCCTCGCTGCCGATCACAAATCCGCCGTGAGCGTGATAGACTGTATTGTAACGCAGCAATACGTCCTGCACACCGTTGATGTCTGTGCCCTTCTTATGCTCGCTGCTCTTCAGGCACAGACCGTCATCACCTGCATCGACAGTCGAGTTGACGATGAGGCACCGGTGGCAGTCGCTCAGGTCGATGGCATCGCCGTTCTGAGCATTCCACGGACAGCGTACGGTGATGCCGTCCATGATGATGTTGCGGCTGTTGAAGGGATGGACATGAAATTTCGGTGCATTCTGGAATGTCACCCCTTCGAGCAGGATGTTCTCGCAATAGAATACTCGAAACAGGTCGTTGCGCTTCTTCTCCTGTTTCTCGGGAGTCGCGGCCATGTCGGGATAGCCTGATTTCATCTTCCACGGATACCACATATTGCCGTCCTGGAGTTCAACGCCTCCCATGTCACGATAATCGCGCCACTCGACATCGCTGACCTTGCCGCGTTTTACAGGGCGCCACTGCGCACCGTTACCGTCGATCATACCGTTGCCGGTAATACCTATATTGGTGCATCTCACGGCCGTAATGCAGGGACGAAACCGCGAGGCCTTGGGCTCGGAATCGACGTAGAGTGATTTGTCGGGCGAGAAATACAGGATGGCGTTCTTGTCGAGTACAAGATTGATATTGCTTCTGAGTTCGAGCGGGCCGGTGAGCCATACGCCCATCGGTATTTCCACACGTCCGCCTCCCAAGGCCGCAAGCGAGTCGATAGCGCTCTGGATGGCACCCGTGCACAGAGTGACGCCATCGCCAACGGCTCCGTGCCGGATGATGTCGGTAGACCGGTCGGGAAAAGTTATGGCAGATACCTGTTTGATTTCTATCGGCAATCCGTCGTAATAACGGGAATAATCTTTGTTCTGAGCGGACACACCGCATGCTAACATAAAGGCGAAAATGCCTGTGATGAATCTCTTCATGATATTTGTTAGAAATATTGATTTATGGTATATGTAGCGGATTAACGGCAGATGATGCACTTTCTGCGGTGGATATAGATATGTCCCGGCAACGGTTGGCTGACCCGCCGTCCCATGAGGTCATAAAAGTTGTCGTCGAAGTCCGGGTCGTCAGCCTCGATGTCGGTAATCACGCTCTGCTCACTTTCGAGTTTAAGTGCGAGGGCGTGTACTTCTGACGCACCCCACAGCCAGCATCCTACGCCAAAGTCCTCGAAGTCAGGTGTCGAGTCATACGTTATGGGGCCTCCGTCCTCCGGGGACGAGCCTGTTCCCTGTATATAGCCTACCTTACCGTCGGGATGCACAGCGGCACTCATGGCCTCCCATCCACGCTCGATTACAGGCATATATATTTCGGCATCGAGTAGACCGGTACGTACTCCCCAGGCCATGCCGCCTACAAATAGCGAAGTGCCCGTCATCTCAGGCCCCTCGCTTCCGGCCGCTCCGAAGTTGGAGGGCGCGGCCAGGCTGACGCTCCAAGAGCCATCGGTGCGCTGACAATTTTTCAGCCCCTCGCTCATGGTCTTGAAGTCTGTCTCATATCCGGCCCGATGGCTCTCGTCGGCCGGAGTGAACTGCATCACTCTTGCCAGAGCCATGTAGACCCAGCCGTTGCCACGGCTCCAATAGCAATCCTTGTCGCTCTCGGTCTTGTCGCGATAGGGAGGATCAAACTTATAGTCGCGATACCACAGGCCGGTCTCGGTGTTGAACAGAGGGCTGCCACCTCCCTTGGAGTTACCACCCTGCTTGTCGCGTGTAAAGGTGTAGAGATCATACATGGATGACCAGTAGACGGGATCGCCGGTGATGTCTCCGAGCATAGCCATGACCGGCATACTCATCTGTATCGCATCTACCCAATACCAGTAGTCGTTGCGTCCGGTCGCGATCATCTGGTCAATTCTCATCTTGATATGTTCCATTCTGATTTCCTGTTCGGGATCCATGGCGTACATCTCAAGATATGCCTGACCGCAGCACTGATAGTCGGCGTTGTGTGACTTTGCCTCATTGTTCGAACTGCTCACCCACTTATGAAAGTCGCCCCAGTCGGTGCAATATTTCAGCCAGTCGGCACGCGGATTCTCACGATAGGCATTGAGCAGCCCCTCGTAAAACACACCTCGTGTCCATATCTTACTGTTACGTTCCTTACCTCCGACATAACTCTTGGCCCCCACATCGGGATATGAAGCGATAAATTTGTCAGCGACCCTTTCGGTTACGGACATTATATCGGCGCCCGAAGGCAGTTGAGCCGAAACAGACAGCACGGCAACGGCCGCTACAGTCAGAAGAAACAGTTTTTTCATGGCTAAGGTTATATACCGCAAAGGTAGACAAAAAATCAGAGGGCGTTTAATAACAAATGTTAAACGCCCTCTGATTTTATGTCTGTCTTTCAGTTGCTGTCTTAGACCCCGTTCCCCAATATTTGTTAATGCTGAGGCGGTCAAGTGTTATGCAGCTGTGTTCGCGCAGTGAGGGAGCGATGGAGTCCCATCGTGACAGAAACAAGCGGACGCAGATGCGTGACGATTGGCCGAGGCGATGGTAATTTTTTGATGTATGACGATGTGAAAAAGTTACCTTACAGGCGCATATCTCCGGCGCTTTTTGTGCTGTCACTCGGAGATATGCGACCTCAGCGTTAACAAATATTGGGGAACGGGGTCTTAGATAGCCAATTCGGCGATCTGCTCGGGTGTGAGAGAGTTATCGCGGAGCAGGTCGGCTACTTTATAACGGTCTTCAAATTCTTTCTTGAGTCCGAGACATGTAACACGTATGCCGGTCGGAGCGAGATATGACGCTACCTTCTGTCCGAATCCACCGTCGATAATGCCGTCCTCCACTGTTATAACGTGACGGTAGCCTTTGAGCGTATCGAGACATTCCGTGTCGACCTGCGACAGAATACGCGGATTGATGACTGTGGGCGTGACACCCTTGTCGCGGAGCAGGGCGGCCGCTTTGCGGGCTATGCCGAGCATCGGACCCTCTGCGATCAGTGCGACGTCAGCACCCTCCTCGACGATGTCGTAGCGGGTGAAATCGGTATTGACCGGCGTCGACTGATGCGATACGGCTCCACCGGGAGTGCGTATCACTACGGGGTGATCGGTCTGACCGATGGCATAATCAAGCATAGCGATGTATTCCTCGGCTGTGGCCGGTGCAAGCATGCGTATGTTGGGGATATTTGAGATCATTGCGATGTCAAAGAATCCCAGATGTGTCATGTCGTTCATACCGAACAGGCTGCCGTAAAACTCTACGAATACCGCGGGAAGATTATTGATGGCCACATCGTGTGACAATTGGTCGTAAGCACGCTGGATGAATGTCGCCACGACACCCATCACCGGGCGCACGCCACCCTTAGCGAGACCGGCGGCCATTGTCACGCAGTCCTGCTCGGCGATGCCGGTGTCGATGTATTGACTACCCATCGCATCGCGCACGGCCGGTGTCAGCCCAAAGGCTCCGGGTGTACCTGCGGTCATTACCGCTACATTCTTGTCCGCACGGGTGTGTTCAAGCATTTTGCGTGCGAACATGTCGTCATAGCTCTCGGCATCAAGCGGATTGGCCGGAGCACCGGTTTTCAGATCGAACGGAGCGGCAAAGTGGAATGCCTCCTGGTTGCTCTCGGCGCACGGCAGGCCCATACCTTTCATCGTGTTGATATGCACGAGTACGGCGCGAGGCTGATCCTTGGCGGCCTTGTAGGCATGGATCAGGGCACGTAAATCGTTGCCTTCGCCTACATAGATGTATTCGTATCCGAGTGCCTTGAATATATTGTTGGGCGATGTGCCGTTGGTCTTGCGCAGTTCGGCCAGATGATTGTAGAGCTCGCCGTGATTTTCAGCGATCGACATCTGGTTGTCGTTGAGGATGATTATGATATTGCTGCCGAGTTCGGGCGCATAGTTGAGGGCTTCGAGAGCCATGCCGCCACCGAGCGATGCATCGCCGATGAATGCGATGACATTCTCTTTGCCGCCCTTCAGGTCACGGGCTTTGGCAAGACCGGTAGCAAGTGAGATCGATGTCGAGGTGTGTCCGACCTCAAACAGGTCATAATCACTCTCTCCGGGACACGTATAGCCGGTCACGTCATCATACTTGGCCGGGTCGATGAATGCCTCGATACGTCCGGTCAGCATCTTGTGTACATAACTCTGATGCGATACATCAAATACTATTTTATCGCTCGGAGCATCAAATACGTAATGAAGTGCCACGGTGGCTTCTACGACACCGAGATTCGGGCCGACGTGTCCGCCGTGAGCGGCGAGTTTGCGCATGAGTGCGGCTCGCAGTTCGCCACTGAGCAGATGCAGATGTTCGAGATCGAGGCCCTTGATGTCGGCCGGTGAGTGGATGTCCTTGAGATTAATTTCCATATATGGGAGTTTTAGTTAATATTCGGATTCATGGTCACAAATTTAACACTTCTTCCCGAATAATGTTTAACACAGCTCGCTTGAAATAATGCAGTCTCTAAAGAATTTTTTCAATAGAAATTATTCAAATGTGAGTTATGAAATTGTTTGCATTACAAAGAATTATTATATTTGTGCACTAAAATACATGAACTGTCTGATTTATGACCCGCTATACGATAGATAATCTCATCCCGCAGCTGAGGCGTTATTTGTCGACTCAGCCGGTACTCAGGGCGTGGTTGTTCGGGTCGTATTCCCGTGGAGAGGAATCAGCTCACAGTGATGTAGATATTCTGCTTGAATTTGATCCGCATGAGACGATCACCCTTTTTACGATGGGTGGCATGCACACGGCATTGACATCTATTTTACATAGGGATGTAGATCTTGTTGAGATGGATACATTGCGTCCGTTTGCTATCCCCTCAGTCAATCGCGATAAAATTCTGATCTATGAGAGAAACAATCCGTGATAAAGAACGACTGTTTGCGACTATGACTTATGATCTCATCCCTCTTAGAGAACAGCTTGTCAGCCTTGTCGAAAGATTCGATTGATAATATGTCGATTTGATGTCTCGGTCTTGAGTTGCGGTTGCGTATTTTGGATTATTTGATTAACTTTGTTCGCATAAGTAACTCAATTTTTTAATAACTACTAACCTTGTTTTATTGATGAAGGCCGTGAAAAAGTATTTGATGGCATCACTGTGTGCTGTCAGCGCGCTATCTGTGATGGGGCAGACTTCGCGCGAGAAGGCGGAGGAGATGCTTGGGAAACTCACTCTCGACGAAAAAATTTCTCTTATGATGGATTCCTCACCCGCTATCGAGCGGCTTGGCATCCCTCAGTTTCACTGGTGGAGCGAGGCGCTTCACGGTGTTGCCCGTGCCGGATTGGCTACGGTGTTTCCGCAGACCATAGGCATGGCCGCTACATTTGATGACGATGCTGTCGGCGAGACCTTTGCGATAGTCAGTGACGAAGCCCGCGCGAAGTTCAACGGTTTCAGAGCTGCCGGTCCGCTCAAACGCTATCAGTGTCTCGCATTCTGGACCCCTAACATCAACATCTTCCGTGACCCGCGTTGGGGACGCGGTCAGGAGACTTACGGTGAGGATCCCTATCTGACATCACGTATGGGCGTCGCCGTGGTCAATGGCCTTCAGGGCCCGAAGGGGGGTAAATATATGAAGTCGCTCGCCGGAGCCAAGCACTTTGCCGTGCACAGCGGTCCGGAATGGAACCGTCACTCGTTTGATGCCAAGGATATAGATCCTCGCGACCTGTGGGAGACTTATCTGCCTGCATTCAAGGCGCTTGTCGACGAGGATGTGGCTCAGGTGATGTGTGCCTACAACCGTTATGAGGGCGAACCTTGCTGCTCAAGTAAAAAACTGCTCCAGCAGATTCTCCGCAACGAATGGGGCTACAAGAATATCATCGTGTCAGACTGCGGTGCTATCAGCGACTTTACCGGTGTCAACTCGCACCACACGCATCCGTCCGATGCTCATGCAGGCGCTGATGCTGTGATGTCGGGTACCGATCTGGAGTGCGGAGGCGTTTACAAGAATCTGCGCAAGGCCTACGATCAGGGACTCATCACCGAGGCATTCATCGACTCGGCCGTAGTGAAACTGCTCGATTACCGTTATCGCCTCGGCGAGATTGACAATGCTGCCGATGTGCCCTGGAACAGCTATACCGCCGAGACTCATCTTGACACTCCGGCCCACGCTGCCAAGGCGCTTGAGATGGCGCGCAAGTCTATGACTCTGCTCAAGAACAACGGCATCCTGCCCCTCGATCCCAAGTCGGGCAAGAAGATTTATGTCATGGGTCCGAATGCCAATGATTCTGTAATGCAGTGGGCCAATTACAATGGATTCCCCACTCACACGTCGACCGTGCTCGAAGGTGTACGCGGATATGTGCCCACAGCTGTGTATGAGCGTGGATGCTCGCATGTGGTGAGCGATAACATGGAGTCACAGTTTGACAAAATCGAAGGTGGTATGAAAGCCTCCTACTGGAACGGACATGACTTCACCGGCGCACCTGTCGCTACGGCCGTTTACACTTCACCGATGACGCTGGATGGCGGAGGTGCCACCGTGTTCGCTCCCGGACTCAATCTCACCGATTTCGGCGGAGTTTTCAAAGGCACATTTGTGGCTCCGGCTGACGGCGATTACATGCTCACGTACGAATCAAGCCGTGGTGACGAGGCTGTGCTTCTTGACGGCAAGGTCGTTATGGCGCGTGACAAGGATGCCCGTCAGGATCATAAGGCATCATATATGTTCACTGTATCCAAGGGCGAGCGTCATGATCTGGAGCTGCGTTACAAGCACTATGACGGAGACGCGACACTTAATTTCGATATAGTCTCGGTGCCTCGCGCTGACGTGGATCTGGCCGATGCCGATGTAGTGATATTCGTAGGTGGCATCTCGCCCCGGCTTGAAGGTGAGGAGATGCGTGTGACGCTGCCCGGATTCCGTGGCGGTGACCGCGAGACCATCGAACTCCCCACCGTGCAGCGTCAGTTCATCAAGCGACTCAAAGAGGCCGGCAAGCAGGTGGTCTTTGTCAACTGTTCAGGTTCGGCCGTGGGTCTCGCTCCCGAGGATGAGATCTGCGACGCTATCCTTCAGGCATGGTATCCGGGTCAGGCGGGTGGTCAGGCTGTGGCCGACGTGCTCTTCGGTGCCTACAATCCCGGCGGACGTCTGCCCGTCACATTCTACAAGGATGATTCGCAGCTTCCCGATTTCGAGGATTATTCGATGGTTGGCCGCACATACCGCTACTTCAAGGGTGAACCTCTCTATCCTTTCGGTCACGGTCTGAGCTACACCACGTTCGAGTACGGCAAGCCTGGCTTCTCGTCAAGTAAGATCAAGGCCGGAGAGTCTGTCAAAGTGACAGTCCCCGTTACCAATACAGGCAAGATGGATGGCGATGAGGTCGTAATGCTCTATGTGAGCAATCCGGCCGACAAGTCAGGCCCCATCAAGAGCCTTAAAGGTTTCAAACGTGTCAATATCCCCGCAGGCAAGACTGTCAATGTCGAGCTCGAACTTGACGGCAACGCATTCTCGACGTTTGATGCCGAGACTCAGCGTGTGATACCCCTCGCCGGCACATATATCGTGCATCTGGCTGACGGACAGCATGAAGTGAAAGTATTGTAATAACGATTATTATACCGGCCTCTCCCTCGCACATCCGTGAGGGAGAGGCCTTGCATTTTACTTACTCGTTGATTATGAGAAACGTATTGATAGGATTGACCGTTTTGACACTGCTCGTGATGAGCGGATGGGCTATGCTGCTTTATTCCGGCTCGGTCATCGACTGGTGGATAGTCCCTGCCGTGGCGTTTGCCGTCGGTCTGGCCACCGGGCTGCATCTGTGGCGTATGTGGCGTTACCTCACCGGCTCGCAGTCGATGGCATTCAACTATGTGTGTCATGCGGTATTTACAGCCGCGCTGCTCTCATTCATATTCTTCCTGCTGAACGATACGTTCAGTGACCGTGACACTGCGCATACCGAGCGGGGAGTGGTCACCGCACATTTCAAGGAGGAGCGTCACCGCACGCGCCGGGTCGGACGCAGATATGTGGCTACGGGTGAGAAATATTATGTCTACAGTCTGCGTGTCAATCTTGCTGATACCGATCCGAAAATCATAAGTGTCAACTATGACCGTTACAGGAATGTACGTGACGGAGACTCGGTGTCGGTGCCTGTACGTACGGGATTGTTCGGCATCAAGATTCTCGATGTCAACAGCATGGAGTTTCAGACTCATCCCAAGGTAAAGAAGAAATCACGCCTCAAATACTTCGGAGGACGGCCAAAATCTGAGAACGGGTCTAATTGAACGCTATGATCAGCCACGAGGATATGCTCATGTAGATAAGCATGCCGATAATGTCGTTGGTGATTGAGATAAAGGGGCCTGTGGCGAGTGCCGGGTCTATCTTGAGTTTTTCCAGCGTCAGTGGGACGAATGTGCCGAAAACAGATGCGAACATCACGACGCAGAACAGTGAGATGCTGACTGCGAACGTGGTGACCTCATGGCCCTGTCCGATGGTGAAGAAATTGTATAGAAATACCAGGAATGCGATTATACCGCCGTTGACCAGTCCCACGCCAAGCTCCTTGAGCAGCTGACGGGCCGACTTCTTGATGTCAAGCGAGCCGTTGGCCAGACCCTGCACTACGATAGCCGATGACTGGGTGCCGACATTACCGCCGGTGCCTCCGATAAGGGGGATGAACAGTGCGAGGGCGGGATCGACTACGAATCCGCCTTCAAACTTGCCGAGTATAAACGAGTTGCACAGACCGCCGATCATACCTATGAGCAGCCATGGCAGACGCGCCTTGGTCTGAGCGAAGAGTTTGTCATCGCTCTCCACGTCGTGCGACAGACCTGATGCCAGCTGATAGTCGCGCTCGCTGAGGTCACGCACCTTGTCCATCACGTCGTCGACCGTGATGCGTCCGAGCAACCGGCCTATCGAGTCGATGACGGGCATTGCCACAAGGTCATATTTCTCAAAGTCGAGTGCCACTTCGTCAATCGGCGTATCAGCCTTAACGGCCACGGGATCATCCTCCATCACATGCTTGATCTTTGACACGGAGGGGTGAGTGATAAGCTTTTTAAGCGGCAGGGTGCCCCGCAGGCGGTCATCGTTGTCCACGACATAGACGTAGTAGACCTCGTCCATATCTTCGGCCTGCATACGCATCTGCTTGATGCACTCGGGCATACTCCAGTTCTCGTTGACCACGATCATCTCGGTGCCCATGAGTCCGCCGGCCGTGTCCTCGTCATACTGTAGCAGGTCGATGATGTCGCCGGCCTGCTCGACGTCGTCGATGTGGCTTAGAATCTTGTCGCGTTCCTCGGCATCGAGCTCCTGAATGATGTCGACGGCATCGTCGGTGTCGAGGTGCTCGATCTGCTTGGCGATGTCCTCTGCGTCCATCTTGCTGAGCAGTCGGGCGCGCTCGTCCTCGTCAAGTTCCATGAGCACATCGGCCTGAGCCTCCTCGTCAAGAAGTCTGAACAGATACTCGGCCTCCTCCAGAGCGAGGTCACGGTACAGGTCGGCGATATCGGCGGGGTGGAGGTCGTTAAGTGCCTCGCGTGCAGCCTCGTCGGCATGCTCATGTATTATTTCGCGCAGTTGTTCCAGATATTCCGGTGTAAACTCTTTCATTGCATTTTTGTCTCGTGATTGTTAGCCTCTGAGTGATTCACATAGCTGTGTCAGCTCAATGAACTGCGCCACCGACAGCTGTTCGGGACGCATGGCGAGCAATGGCGAGTCGGGCAACGGGACACCGGCCGGAAAGAGTCCGCGCACGGAGTTGCGTATGGTCTTGCGCCGCTGGCCGAAAGTGGTCTTCACGACGGTCTTGAACAGACGTTCGTCACAGCCGAGTGACGTGACGTCGTTGCGCGTCATGATTATGACACCGCTCTTGACCTTGGGCGGAGGATTGAATACATTTTCACTGACGGTAAACAGGTAGCGCACATCATACCATGCCTGAAGCAGCACGCTGAGTATGCCTCGGGCTTTGGTGCCCTCGGGGGCGGCGAGACGCTCGGCCACCTCGCGCTGGAGCATGCCCGAGCATGCGGTCACCTGATCCTTATATTCAAGGATGTGAAAGAATATCTGTGACGATATGTTGTAGGGATAGTTGCCGATGACGCAGAACTTCTGCCCCTCACCGTAGAGTGCCGCCAGGTCGAGTTTGAGAAAGTCGGCATCGAGAATGCGTCCGTGCAGGTCGGGGAAATGATAGCGCAGATATTCGATGCTCTCCGAGTCGATTTCGGCCACCTTGACATCATGTCCGGCCGCAAGCAGATACTTTGTGAGGACGCCCATGCCCGGGCCGACTTCGAGCACCGGCAATCCCTGCCATGGATCGAGTGTGGCGGCGATGCGGGCTGCGACCGATTCGTCAGTGAGAAAGTGCTGACCGAGAGCTTTTTTCGGCTTGACGGCGCTCTCCCGGTGACGTGGTGACTGTATGTTGCGGTCTCTCTTCATGCGTCCGGCGCGTTTGTGTGATGGTTATACGGATACAAAGTTAGGTTTTTTCTGCGAGAAATCCGGCGTTAAACCTGCTAAAAAGTATTTCACTTATTTTAAACCATGCCTCCAAAACCATCCGGCGTGTGTCAGCGTTAGTAATGATGAAAGCACGAAAGGAGTGCCGCTCACCTCGACAGAGGGCAGTTGAATCTCCCCGTAGGTTTTCACATAGTAGTCTTTGGCAACGAGCCTCAGGCTATGTGAAGCGCCCTCACCGGGTGACTTCGCAATCTCCGGCGCAGGGCTTGCAACTCTACGAAAGTCGAGTGAACGGTTCAGTTCCGGCAAAGTAATAAAGGCCTTTAGCCGTAAAGGCCTTGGAAAGGCCAAAAGAGGCCATTTCCGTAATCTACACACACCGGCCCGGCAAGTGGTACATATTAACCCGCCGGGCCATTTTTTGTATGTATATAAGAGTTTTGTATGTATATAAGAGAAAGATGATCACCCCTCGGTTCTCACGGCTCAAAGTTCACCCTGCTCGACGAGGGTGGCAACGCGTTCGATGATGGCGTCCTTACGGTCTTTGTCGGGATTGTAGGTGGTCTTGAGATTCACGCCGAAAAATCGTCCGAATGTCTGCCAGAATCCTGCTCTGAATGAGCCGAGAAAGGCTTTGAGTATGTTATAGCTCGACTGGTTGGTCTCGCGGTTGATGAGTTTGATCAGCATCTGGGCCTGACTCTTTGTAAACTTCTTCAGCACAGGTTTGTATTGCTCGAACACAGCACCCTCCATCTTCTTGAGATGCTCTTCGCGCTCTTTCTGCGTGGGGAAGGTCTCGATATATTCGTATGTCTCGATAAGAGTCTCGCAGATGAGTTTTGCGTATGGGAGGGTCTTGCGCACGTCACGCACGGTCTTCCAGTAAAATTCCTCCTCCTTCTTGTTCTTGAATTTCAGCGGAGGGAACACTGTGACCTCGGTCATCACCAGCATCAGGGCCTCCTCACCGTCCTCGCTGTTCTCGGGCGTGAAGAAGTAGTAGCCCTCGATGGGGCGTTTGCGTCCGCCGCGGGCCTCGATCTGCTCGATCTCCTCGGCCGACGGAGCTTTTACAACGACATCCTGCGCCACTGCATCAGTTGCGGTGGCGGACAGGATGGTGATGAGGGTCAATATGACGTTGCGTACGAGTCTGATTGTCGGAGATATTAACGGGTTATATAATTATAAAGCCCGTAAGAGTGATTTTGTTGTGTCTACTCCTGATTTTTTATATCTTTATGGGGATAGTCGACAGTGTAATGAAGTCCGCGCGACTCCTTGCGCTCCTTGGCCTGACGCATGATGAGGTATCCGACATTGATGATATTGCGCAGCTCGCATATCTCACGCGATGCCTTTGAGCACTTGAACAGACGTTCGGTCTCCTCGTATAGAATGTCGAGACGGTTCCATGCTCGGTCAAGACGCAGGTCCGAACGTACGATGCCCACGTATGTGCCCATGATCTGGTTGACCTCCTTGATGCTCTGGGTTATGAGCACCATCTCTTCGGGGTGGCGTGTGCCCTCGTCGTTCCACTCGGGCACGTCGGTACGCAGGTCGTAATGGCTGATCTGCGACATCGAGTGCTTGGCGGCGGCGTCGGCATACACGACAGCCTCGATCAGTGAATTGGATGCCAGACGGTTGCCCCCGTGCAGACCTGTGCACGAGCATTCGCCCACGGCATACAGCCGCTTGATGGACGACTCACCGTTGGTGTCGACCTTGATGCCGCCACACAGATAGTGGGCTGCGGGTGCTACGGGGATATAATCCTTGGTGATGTCTATGCCGAGCGACAGACATTTGGCATAGATGTTGGGGAAGTGGCGTTTGGTCTCCTCGGGATTCTTGTGGGTGACATCGAGATAGACGTGATCGTCACCGTATAGTTTCATCTCCGAGTCGATGGCTCGGGCCACGATGTCGCGCGGAGCCAGTGACAGGCGCGGGTCATATTTGTGCATGAACTCCTCGCCGCGTTTGTTGCGCAGCACGGCGCCGTAACCGCGCATGGCCTCGGTGATGAGGAATGACGGGCGGTCGCCCGGGTGATACAGTGCCGTGGGGTGAAACTGTATGAACTCCATGTCCTTGACTGTACCCTTGGCGCGATACACCATGGCGATGCCGTCGCCGGTGGCTACGAGCGGGTTGGTCGTGGTCTGATATACGGCTCCGCATCCGCCGGTGGCGATGAGGGTGATGCGTGACAGGAAGGTGTCGACCGTGCCGGTCTCCGTGTCCAGCACGTATGCGCCGTAACATGTGATGTCGGGCGTGCGGCGGGTCACGATCTTGCCCAGATGGTGCTGGGTGATGATCTCGATGGCGAAATGATGTTCGTATATGTCGATATTCTTATTGGCCCGGACAGCCTTGATGAGCGAATCCTGGATCTCGAATCCGGTGTTGTCGGCGTGGTGGAGTATGCGAAACTCGGAGTGTCCACCCTCGCGGTGCAGATCGAATGTCCCGTCCTCCTTCTTGTCGAAGTCCACACCCCAGCGTATCAGTTCCTCGATCTGAGAGGGTGCGTTGCGCACCACTTTCTCGACGGCTTCGGGATCACTGAGCCAGTCGCCGGCCACCATGGTGTCATGTATGTGTTTGTCAAAATCGTCGACCTCAAGATTGGTCACAGATGCCACTCCGCCCTGAGCGAGGGCTGTATTGGCTTCGTCAAGTGTGGTCTTGCAGACGAGGGCCACGGTGCCGTGTCCGGCCACCTTGAGGGCAAAGCTCATTCCGGCGATGCCTGACCCTATAACGAGATAATCATATTTGCGTGTCATGGTCACTGCATATTTCTATGCGCAAAGATACATAATTTTTTGTCAGAGATAACCTGTTTGCATGAAAAAAGAAACGGGCCATCATCTCGACGGCCCGTTTTCTTTAACCTTAAATCTAATACCATGAAAACACAGTGCAAATAATAGTAACTACATCATTATAACACGGCGCATGGCGGATGGTTCAAGGTATATGTGACTTTAACCTATGTTAACAATTGAGTTAGTTTGAGGTCGAGTTGTAATAATACTGGAGGCGACCTGACAGATCATAGTCGACAGCATCATTTTCGCCCTGAAGACCGGTGACATTGGCATGGAGAGAGAAGGAGGTCGAACCCGAGGGTACGTCTACGGTGATGATGATATCCGAGAGTCCTGCACCCTGTATCTCTTTGCCGGTCACATCCTTGATCTTGTAGACTGTGCCCGACTCAGTGTGGATGCTCACGCCTGACGGGGTGATGGTGTAGGGGATATCCTCGGCGATGATGCGTGACTCGGTGAAGTCGGCTTTGAACGATACGTCATATATCTCAAGCTTGGCCTTACCTGTAGCGGGAGCAGACGAGTTGGGGTTGAGTGACAGCGATACGATCGACATTTTGCCCTCGTGTGAGTCGGTTGTGCCTGTAGCTGTTGAGGTCAGTTTGCCCACCACGTCATAGTAAGCGGGAAGTACCCTTACGTTATAACGGTTGTTGATAGTGTAACGCACGTCGTAGATGGGAGAATACTTGTACACGCCCGTTGAGCTGGCAAGAGTGCGCTCGGTGATGTTGATGTTGAGTTTGTCGAACACGTAGCTCTGGGTCTGACCCTCGGGTACGACATCGGTGACGTTACACGAGATGGTGTTGCCGTTGTTGGTGTTGGATGCCTTGAGTTCGGGGGTCTTGAATGTGAGCGGCGAGCCGTCGGCCGTGAGGCGGATATTGGACATGCTCGTTGTCATTGTCGCGCTGAAATATTCGATCAGGAACGAATAATTCGGTGACAGTGACACGAACGATTCGGCCGTCGGATCCTGCATGTCGGTGACGTAGTTGAAGCATAGTGAGCCACCGTAGTTTATATTCTGTTCCTGACGGTTGTCATTGGTGTCAAGACATGAGGTGAACGCCAGAGCCGCAGGGAGTATGAGAGCGGATAGAAGGAGATGTTTTTTCATATATTTATCTAACTGTTTTCATTGTTGTTACTCATTCAAAAACGTTACCGGCCGAGTATTATTGCGCCAGTGTAAAGCCGTATATCATAATAATACTCAACAGATGTTAGAAACTGTTTTGTCTGTCAGCGGACCGGGCTGTCAGTCAAGTGTGACGCGCAGTGTGACACCGCCTCTCACCGGTTTGCCTTTCTGCATGAAGTTGTGGCCGATGGATTCGTAGCGGAATACGTTAAACTTCGTGTCGGTCAGGTTCTTGCCCCAGATGTCGAGCGAGTAGCGTGAGTGCTCGAAACGTACTGACGCGCCGAGCTCGGCGTAGAAGGGCTGGCGGTAGATATTCTCCTCATCCCAATAGATCGAGCCGGTGCCGCGCAGATTGGGACTGAAGCTCACGGCGTCCACCCATCCCGCGCTGACAGGCAGGCGGTAGGAGGCTGCCAGAAAGAGTGTGTTGGATGGGGTGTTGGGTACACGCAGTCCCGACAGATCGGCGTTACCGTTATTGAAGTGCCGGAATGTAGCGTTGTTATATCCGTATGCGAGGTCAAAGCGCCAGCGTGTAGTCGGAGTGTAACGGATGGTAAGCTCCGCACCATACGAACGGGTGCGTCCTGCATTGGCCATCAGTCGGCCTGTGGACAATCCCTCGGGGAACAGCGTCACCTGCTGGTCACGAAGGTCGATGTAATAGAGTGCGAAGGTCGAGTAGACGCGCTCGTTGTCACATGAGAAGTGTCCGCCGAGTTCATAGTTCCACGACGTCTCGGGCTTATACGACACATAGTCGTCGGCCGAATATCCTGCCTGAGCCGCTGTGGCGGGAGTATTATCCCCCTCGGCTGTAGGGCGTACGCCACCTCCGCCCATGCCGCCCATCATGCCCTGCATGAGGTTGTTGGCCTCGTCGCGCATCTGTGTCATCAGACGTTCCTGTAGGAAGTTGCTGAACATCTGTGTGTTGAAGCCTCCCGACTTGTAGCCCTTGGCTACTGACAGGAATACGGCCGAGTTCTTGAGATTGTATGTGACGCTGATCTTGGGCAGGAACTGGCGGAATGACTGCTTGAGACGGTCGGAGAGGTCGATTTCGGCAGGTAATGTGAAGCCGATGGGGCGCGGCAACTGCGGGAGATTGACTGTGCCCGAAGCTCCTGTGTTGCAGTAATTGTGATAGGAGAGTGCCGTGTGCTCGTAATCGAACCGCATATTCAGCGCGAAGGTCCATCTGTCCAGGTCATACGAGCTCTGATGATAGATGGCCGCGCCGTTGACGTGGTGACGGAAGTCGCTGCCGAGCAGGAAATTATCCTCATCCCATTCGAGCTGGATGAATGACGGCATATTGCCGCGGACATTGCTGAGGATGAGTTCGTTGATGCCATCCTCCTTAAATGTCACCGGGGCGGCCATCGAGCCATATTTATAGAACCCGAACACGCCGGCGAGCCATGAGTAATTGCCCTTCGAGCCACGCATCACGATGTCCTGCGTGATGCTGCGGTCATGCTGGCGCTGGGTGAGGTTGAAGTAGCTCTCGGGCAGGAAGTCCTGATCGAGCGTCATATTGTCGCTGAGATATTGCAGGCCCGTGATGGACGCAATGCTGAAATTATCACCGGCCCAACGCACGGTGAGTCCGTCGGTGACGGATGTGCGGCGGTAGAAGCAGGTGTCGTTATAGTTGATCTCGCCTGTCTCGACAAATGCGTATGGATAACCGTTCTGACGGGCATGTCCGGCCGAGAACACATTTTCGATATTCAGACGGCCTGAGGGACGCCACACGGTCTTCCATCTGCCCGAGAAGTCGGTAGTGCGGTCGGCATATTCGCCATTATATGCGTTGCGGTAATATCCGCCCGAATGCGCGATATAACCGTTGATGCTCATGCCCGCGCGCGGAGCGAGCTTGGCGTACACTCCCACACCTGCGCGGTAGCCTGCGGGAAGGCTCCCCTCGGCCATGACGCGCACCCCCTGCCATGACATTGGCGACAGGGTGTAGACGTTGATGAGTCCGGCGATGGTGTTGCGGCCGTAGAGAGTGGACTGCGGGCCGCGGAGCACTTCGATACGCTCGATGTCAAACATGTCGAAGTCAAATGCATTCTTGTTGAGGTAAGGGATATTGTCGACGTTAAGACCTACAGCCGGCTGGTCAATGCGGGCACCGATGCCGCGGACATATATCGACGAGGTCATTTTTGACCCGTAGTCGGGCATGAAGAAGTTAGGTGCGATCTCGCTGACCCCTTTCATACCGGTGATATTATAGCGCTCGATCTGCTGACGGTTGATGGTCGTGACGGTCACTGGCTGACGCAGCAGCGATGCCGACTGTTTGATTGATGTGATACGAACCTCACCGAGTGATAATGCTGATGAATCGGCCTCGGCATAGACTGTCGCCGACTCTTCGGCTGCAGCTCTGAATGTTAAGATAACCGACAGGGTTAGCATTACCAGCCTGAGGGTACTCTTGGCGTAGAAATTGCGCATTGTGGAAAATGTGATTGATTGGGCGCGCAAAGTTACGCAATAATTACACTATATACAAGAAACAGTGCAAGTTTAGGAAAGACGTGAACGTATCAGCCGTGCGGGGTTGCCGCCTATGATCGAGTAAGGAGGGAAGTCCTTCGTCACGACTGATCCGGCTCCGACCACCGACCCCTTGGCTATGGTGCGCCCGGGCAGAATTATCACACGTTGTCCGATCCACACGTCATCCTCGATGGTGACGGTTGTCTCGGGCAGTTCGGGCTGGACTCGCATCGGCACGTTGATGTCGCTGATATTATGATTGCGGAACACGACGTGCAGCTCGGGGGCTATCATCACATCGCGCCCTATCTTGATGTTGTTGGTAATGTGTGAATTTGCACCCAGGCCGCTATGTTCGCCGATCTCGATTCTGGCTCCGTTGCCGAAATACACGTTGCGGTTGATCGTGTCGATGTCGGCGCATTTGTGAAATATGTGCCGGCAGCAGAAGATGCGTATGCGGTTGCATATCTTGCCGATCACAGGCAGATATGAGTCAGGCAGATGTGTGGCAAATCCGTAATATAATATAAGGAAGAATTTGCGTTTCATAATCTTAGTCAGAACAGAGAGGTCACCGTGTCATGTATCTGATCGTGGGTGAGCGATGTCGCCTCGTTGCGGTTGCCTTTCTGGAGACATACTCCGAGATAAGGATATTCCGACATTTTTTCCCGGATGCTGTGTGCCAGTCCGGCCGTGTCACCGAACCGGGCTATATGCATGACAGGCAACAGCCGGGTGTCAGTCAGATAATGGTTGCGCATGTTAAGGGCATATTCCGAATACAGACAGTACAGGTAAAATTCGCTGAAACGATAGGTGTTGCTCAGTTTCAGCCGCCAGTCACCTGACAGCGATGAGGCCGAGATGTGTCTGAGCATGTCGCGGACATTCTCCTTAACCATTATCGTCGGTTGCGCCATGTAGGTGTATCCGTCTATTTTATTGTCAGCCGGGATGGGGAGCAACCGGCGTGCCACACTCATATATTCGTCATGGCTCGGTTCATCCTCCCAGATGCGTTTGTACAGCACCCAGTCGCGACCGCCGTCGGGACGTATGCGTGACACCGAGTCTTCGTCAAACGGACGCAGAAACACGCACTCCGAGTCGACGTGCATCACGGTGTCGATGTCATCCGGAAGCACATCGAAGACCCCTAATTTGCATATCTGTTGAATGATCCACTCTCTGACGGGGATTGTGAACGGGCTGAGATGATAGTGATGCCCCAATATGCGCATGGGGAAACGGAACATATACCACGGCAGCACTTCGCCTTTGCGTCTGATCTCGCTGCCATTCAGTCGTGGATTGGCGCGGAACAGATCATAGTCCTCATCGTTGACAAATATATAATGTGGAATATGCGGGGGTGCGAACCGCTGTATGCTTTCGCATAGCAGTTCACACTCCCGCATATCTTTACGGTATGATTGGGTAACTATTGCAAGTCTGCCCATCAGGAATCGGTCTGATTACTTGGTGACGCGTTCCAGCCAGTTGACCATAGCGAACATCACACCCATTGACACGAGGCAGACTACGAGGAACACTGTCCAGCACTGCCACAATGGCCATGCGTTATACATCAGCGGGCCGATCCACAGCAGCAGGTTACCGAGTGCGGTGGCGCCGAGCCACAGACCCTGACACAGACCCTGCATGTGGCTGGGGGCTACTTTTGATACGAATGACAGACCTAAGGGTGAGATAAAGAGCTCGGCCACGGTGAGGAAGAAGTAGAGCAGGATGAGTACCCACGGACCTGCGAGCATGCTGCTTGACTCAGCCACGGGGAGGGCGCGGAATGTCTCGGCCGAAGGATAGTGCATGGCGTTGGAGAAGATGGCGAGGAAGAGGAATGCCAGTCCGGCGAGTCCCATGCCGATACCGATCTTCTTGGGGGTCGAGATCTCGATGCCGCGGCGCTTGAGTGCGCTGAAGAACCACATCACCACAGGGGTGAGCACGATCACGAAGAACGGGTTGATGAGCTGCCACACCTCGGGTGCGATCGAGTCGGTCTTGACGAAGTCACGCGCGAAGAGTGAGAGTGATGTGCCGTTCTGGTGGAATGAGAACCAGAAGAAGATCACGACACCGAGCACTGCGAAGAGGGCGAGCATGCGCTGACGTATCTCAGATGCCATTGCACGGCGCTCCTCGTCCGAGATCTGTACGCCCTGCTCCTTGGCCTTGGCAACGGGAGTGGGGAGACCCTTCTTTGACACCAGGAAGATGGTGAGCGAGATGAGCATTGCTGCAACCGACGCGATGAACGAGTAGTGGATGCCGGTGTTGAACACGTCGAGATACTGTGTGCAGAATGCCGAGATGTCGCCTGCTGCATCGCCGCCGGTGGCTGTGATGAGCTCATAGAGGTTGTTGGTGTTCTCCATCGACATATTGTCGGTGACGCTCAGGTACTCGTGGCAGAGAGCGGGGAGCTTGGCATTGTAGGTGAGATTGTGTACACCCAGCCACCAGCTGCGGAGCATGGGGGCGATCAGGGGTGCGAACACGCCGCCTACATTGATAAATACGTAGAAAATCTGGAAGCCTGAATCGCGCTTGGAGGCGTAGGTGGGGTTGTCATAGAGCTGACCTACGATAGCCTGAAGATTACCCTTGAACAGGCCGTTACCGAAAGCGATGAGGAACAGTGCGAAGCATGTGAGCGGCAGCAACCACGACATGTTGTCGGAGGTCGACAGAATGGGGATGGAGAGTATCACATAGCCGGCGGTCATAATAATGAGGCCGCTGATGATAGTACCCTTGTAATTGCGGGTACGGTCGGCGATGACACCGCCCACGAGGCTGAGTAGATAGATGCCGGCGTAGAAGAACGAGTAGACGAGGGCACTGGTCTCTTCCGACAAGCCGAATTTGGAGCAGAGAAAGAGCACGAGCACGGCGTTCATGATGTAGTAGCCGAATCGTTCGCCCATGTTGCTCAAGGCCGCAGGTATGAGGCCCTTGGGTTGATCTTTGAACATAGTGTTGTTATGGATTTGATTTAGAGGGTGTGCAAATTTACGATAAAAGAGCCGTAATACAAAACATCCGGGAGGTGTTTTGCAACACTTTCCGGATGTCTGGTAGGTTGATAATCGGTTATTCCGACACCTTTTCGAGACGTTTCATTATCGAAAATATGAATGCTCCCGACAGGAGACATATCAGTGCCAGAACGCCCCACAGCATATATACCGGTATCTTGCCCCACAGCAGCATGGGGATGGATACGAGATAGTTGCCGATGGCTGTCGCGGCAAACCATCCGCCCATCATCGAGCCTTTGAGTTTGGGAGGTGCGACCTTGCTGACAAACGATATGCCTATCGGCGACAGGAGCAGCTCGGCGATCGTGAGCAGGAAATATGTACCGATGAGCCAGTTGGGTGACACGGCACCCGATGTGCCGCTGATTGACAGCGAACCTAAGAGCATAACACCGTATGCTACTGCGGCCATAACCATGCCGTAACCGATCTTGCGCGGAGCCGAGGGCTCTTTACCCTTGCGGGCCAGCCAGCCGAAGAATGCGAGTGACACGGGGGTGAGCGCTACTACATAGAACGGATTGAACTGCTGGAATATCTGAGGTTGCAGACCGGTGACAACGGCAGGTGTGATATGATAACAGTAACCGATGCCGCAGATGGCGGCTATGAATATGACAGCCGAAATGATTTTAGTGGTGCGACCCTTGCTCTGCACTAAGCTGAACCATGCGTACACTACGGCTACCACGAGCATGAGTGCCCAGATGTTGAATCCGATACGGGTCCAGCCGGAGGCCTCGGACGATGTGCAGTTCTTGGCAAACTCGGTGAGTGTGGCGCCGCTCTGCTGGAACACCATCCAGAAGAAGATTACCACGGCAAACACGAGCAGCAGTGCTGTGATGCGCTGACGGGTCTCGGCAGGCGTGAGTTCAGGGCCATCCTCGGTCTGAGCCTTGGCCTCGGGATTCTTCTTGTTGCTGTCCTTTATAATATGTGCGTATGTGCGGCGGCCGAGTGAGAAGATGAGGAAACTTACCACCAGCGATATGCATGCCAGTCCGAAGGCATAGCTGTAGCCGGTGGACAGTGTGGTGATGTAACCCGCCGCCCACGAGGCGATGTCGCTGCCAACGGTCATGCCGTTCTCGGCGGCCAGTTGCACGATTTCGGCACCGTTCTCAGCGCCGCTCAGATAACCGTTACAGAGCGCCGGGAGGGCGGATACGTATGTGAGGTCGGCTGCATTAAGGGCTATGTTGCACATCTCGGTCGCAGCCATCGGCGCGAACATCGAGCCGATGTTGATAGCCATATAGAAGATTGAGAATGCGGCGTCACGCTGTCCGCTGTAGCGGGCTTCGTTATACAGGTCGCCTACCATCACTTGCAGATTGCCCTTGAACAGGCCTGTGCCTGCGGCTATGAGGAGAAGTGCGGCACACAGTATGACCAGCGACGAGTCCGAACGTATGGCTGTAGGAATGGACATGATGGCATAGCCCGCAAGCATGACGAAGATGCCCGACACAACGCACTTTGAGAAACTCCACTTGTCGGCAACCCAGCCGCCTACGAGCGGCATGAAATAGACGAGAGCCAGAAATCCGGCATAGATCTGTCCCGACACGGCCGAGTCGAGTCCGAACTTGGCCTGAAGGAACAACAGGAAGATTGCGAGCATCGTATAGTAGCCGAAACGTTCGCCCGTATTGGCCAGCGCCAGCACATAGAGACCCGCAGGTTGATTCTTAAACATAATGTGTATTGAATGTATTGATAATTATCCGGATATGCCGTTTACTCGTCATCTTCGAGCAGGAATGCGATTTCTTCGGCCAATTGTCGGGCCACGGTGCGTGTCACCGGTTCTTCCGCAGCCTGTTCGGCCTCGGCAAAGGGGCGGTATGCGCGGGCCAGCGTGACTGTGTCAGGCAGTCCTGCCTTCTGTCCGGCCGGAGTGGCCGATAAGTTCAGCAGATTGAGCATGAGCCTCAGAGCGGTATATCTCACCATCGGACTGTCAGAAGTCATGGCTGACGTGGCCAGGTCGGACGCACCGTTGACGTAGCGCAACAGTCGCAGGCACAGCACGTCGGCCACTTCGGTGGTCGTGACCTCATTCATCCATCGCAATGCCGTGGCGGCATCCATCGCGTCGGACGGATAGAGCATCGGTGCGAGCAGCAGGCTCTCGCGCGTGCGGCGGTCGGCCCACAACTCCTCGGCCAGAGCGGCCTCCTTGGGCTGGTCGGCTGCGATCTCGGTGATCTGAGGCAGATTAAGACCGAACACCATACGGTAGTCGAGCCCCGCTTTGCGCAGGGTGTCGGCTATGATGCCGTTGCGCATGGCGAAGAATCGGCGCTTGATTATCTGCATTCGGTTGTATTCTCCCATCTGAGGATTTATATGTTAAAAATCAGAGGTTTCGGCGTCGGCCGAGACACTTTTGATAACTTTATTCGCAAAATTAACAAAAATTCCTCTAACAATTATCCACTTTCAGATGTTTTCATATATATAATAACTGAATAACAACTATTGTACTATGAGTAGAAAGGAATCAAAGGGAGTATCGACATGGCTCGTTATCGGAGCTATAGTATTGATTGTATTGCTGTTGGTATGGCTCTCAGTGGCCGACCTGCTTGGCGATACCGATGTGGCCGCATTCGCCACTCCGTTGCTGAATATGGGATTTTAAAAAAATAATTCCTATATTTGCACTTTGAAAAATTAACAGAATTAACTTAAAAGACTAAAAAAAGAGATGAAACTTCTAAAGGTTATAGGTCTCCCGGTGCTCGCCGTGTGTGTGCTCGGCATGACAGGATGCTCGTCAATGACAAATACAGGTAAGGGTGCCCTTATCGGCGGAGGCGGCGGTGCCGGCGTAGGCGCAGGTATCGGTGCACTCATCGGTGGCGGCAAGGGTGCGGCTATCGGCGCGGCTATCGGTGCGGCCGTCGGTACAGGTGCCGGTGTGCTCATCGGTAAGAAGATGGACAAGCAGCAGGCTGAACTTGAGGCCGAACTCGCCAAGCAGGCTCAGATCGAGCAGACAACAGATGCCAACGGTCTTCAGGCCATCAAGGTGACATTCAACGGCGGAATCCTCTTCCCCACCAACGGCACCACACTCAGCGCCAATGCCAAGACTGACCTCACCAAGTTTGCCGCATCGCTCATTCAGAATCCCGACACCAACGTGCAGATCTACGGTTTCACCGATGATACCGGCTCACTTCAGGTCAACGAGCGCGTAGCCACCGGCCGTGCCGATGCAGTGCGCAATTACCTCCTCAACAGCGGAGTGTCAGGCACACGTCTTTCGGCCGAAGGTCTCCCCATGCAGGACTACATCGCATCCAACGCTACACCCGAGGGCCGTGCCCAGAACCGTCGCGTCGAGATCTATATCACAGCCAACCAGCAGATGATCGATGCCGCCAATAACGGCACGCTCCAGTAATCCCGGGCCCGTAATAAAATACATATATCATCAATTCAAGTATAACGAGAGGTGAACCGCGTAGTTGCGATCCACCTCTCGTTATATATTAATGTATGTGTAATTTATCTTATTTTGACGGAGAGATAACCAATGCATTTAGGTGGCCCTCGGCAGCTGTGCCGGTGTCGATGCCGGTCACTTCGATAGTGATTGTGCCGTCGGCGGCGGGCTCGACTGCGCTGAAAGTCACGGCATATTCTTCAAACGGCACCTTGTCAAACGATGGGTAGACACCGTTGCCCGAAGAGGCGATTTTAAGGCCCTGCTTGATTTGCTTATCCTCTGAGGTCGTTTTTCCGACCACTCTGTAGGATGTGATTCTGGCATCCCGGCTGCCGTTATAGCGAACGGCCATCAGTGTTAAGTCGTATCTCATTGACGGATTGAGTGACGTTACGGCAAGGCGTCCCGGAGCTGTATTGCCCGCTCCTTTGCTGCCTGCTGCGATAAGGCCGTCCTTCCATGCGGTAATGGGAAATTCGGTGCCCGATGCCGTGATGGCCGAGTGCTTGTCCTCACCGCTGACGCCGAGATATGATCCGGTAAATCCACCGAGGATGCTGATGCCAGTGCTGACAAAATTACCCTCGCTGTCCTTTAGCCACACCTGCGCGTCTGACGGTTCGTAGGATGTAAAGTTGTTCCACGGAGAGGCCGAGAGAGTGTTGGGGCCGAAGTCGACATATACGGGAGCGGTGAGATCACCCTCCTTAACCGCAGGACGTGAGTATTCGGTCAGTTCGGTCACGCGATCGGGTGCAGAGACAGCGCGGTGAGCAGCGAGGCGCGCTATTGCGGCCATCTCGTCCGACACGGTTGCCGGTGCATAGTCTGTGGTGGTGACATCGATACCGAAGATAGCCTCAAACCATGTACATGCAGCCGTGTAGCGTCCGTAGGTGACTTCGAGGTGATAACCGTCGCGGTTGAACACATCGCCTACGTATGCAGTGCGGGCATTCTGGATTGCCGTCCCGGAGGGGACCATTATCTTCAGGGCGCTGTTGTCAGTCATGGCGCGACGTGCTGATGAGACGATCGCGTCGTACATCGTCTTTTGATTGTTGCCGTAGGCCGGGAAACTCTCATGATTGGAGCTTGCAGCGTATGCCCAGGTCTGGTGCCATATCATTGTCGCGTCCGGAACTTTTGTCGAGATCAGGTCTATGATCTGAGGCAGAGATGTGTAAGTCTCGTATCGGCCGGACTTGCCGCTTGCCTGCTGCAGGCTGATATAGTCCCACGGCTCATCGCCTAAAGCCTCGCCACAGCTCACACCGGTGCGGTTTTTCTTCTCGCCGTCTACAACCTTACGGTATTCGTAGGCCCCTGCGTTGCTCTGAAGATTGGCCAGATGCTTATCAAGATCGCATCCTCCGATATATAGGTTGCCGATGACCACATCGATATTACTTGCTTTAGCCAGATCATAGAGATATTGTTCGACGGCATCCTGCGAGAAACTGTTGCCGATGGCAAGGATTCTCACGGTGCCCTGCTCGACAGTCACTGCGATTTCAGCTGTGGCAGTGGCTTCGCCGGCTGTCGCTTCGATTGTAACGGTAGTCTTGCCGGCAGTCACGCCTGTTATGGACACTGTGTTATCATTCTTGCGCGTGGCTGTCGCGATGGCCGGATCGACGGAAGTGCACGTCCACTGCAGTGTTTCATATCCCGTCCCGCCGAATGTGATGGTGACATCGCGTGACTCCCGTCGTGTCAGCGTGACATTATCTGATGCTGTAACGGTGATTTGCGCAGCAGGTGACTCCGGCTCCGGCTCGGGTTGCTGAAGCAGATCCTCGGTTGTATCGGAGCAAGAGGCGAGAGCGGTCAGTAACAATGTCAGAAGGAGTGTCAGAGGCCATTTTAGTTTGGAACGGTCTTTTTTCATGATAATAATGTGATTTAGGATTACTGTAATTATAGACGCATCCGGCAGTGAAATCTATAGGCTTTCAGGCATAGAAAAAGTAGATGCCCCGGTCGCATTCGCTGCGTCCGGGGCACCTCGGTTGTCATCTGTCAAGTAGTATCTACCTGTTTTTGATGGTGGAGTATTTATTAAAGTTTAGGTTGTATTGTAACATTGATAGTGCTCTTGAGCACACCCCACTTGTGAGTTACCTCTACGGGGATAACAAGAGTCTGAGCCTTGTTCTGGGCGATACCGTTACCGGTGAAGGTAAGTGTGCCGGTAGCTTCGTCAACCATAGCCTTGAGGTTGAGTTCGTCGAGAGTACGTTCGCTACCGTCGGCCTCGATGACAGTCATGTCGTTGAGCCACTTAACATCGGTGATGTCATAGTAGCCGTAGTACGGGCTGTCCTCACCGAAGGTATTGCCGTAGCAGTCGGTGAATGTCATGCCTTCAGCAAGTTCAACAGTCTGTACTGTAGCTGACTGAGTGACAGACAGGCCGGTAGCGGTGTTGACGCTTACGAGGGGCTTGATGATCTGGAGGTTGGTGCTGTTGAGCACGTACTCGTTATAGTATTTGTTGCCTTCGCCATCTTCCTGAGTACCGTTGAGGTAGATGTACCAGCCGAGTGATACGGTTGCCTCGTCCTCTACGAGCTTGATACCGGCAGGATTGTTGTCGATGTAGAAGAATACCTCCTTGAGAGCGCCCTTGGCGTCTGCGTCACCGAGGCTCATGGGATCGTGATCATCTGCGTCGTGCCAGATAGAGGCTGCTGTCTCCGTACCTATGATGACTGAGTAGTCATTGTCGCCACCTACGGTAAATCCGGTCGGTGCTTCCTTGATACGGATATCCCACTGAGCACAGGTGCTGAGATCCTTGAGATAGGGAGCGAATCGTCCGATAAGGATGTTGGTGTTGTAGGTTGCTGTCTTACCGTCGGGGTTACCCTCTTCCATAGCCTCGGGCAGGAGTCGCATTACACCGTCGTTCCAGTATGATACTGATGTTGAACCCAGTGACGGGAGAGTCTCGGGCCATTCGATAGTACCGTTGAGAGTTACGGTGATTTCGGGGAAACCTGTGGTCGAGGTGTAGGTGAGAACCTTCTGGAGTTTCTTGTCCTTACCGCCGAGGTTGCCGGTCTCCCAAGCCTCTACTGTCCATGTGATGTAGTTGGCTGCGGTGGCATCAGCATTAACTGTTACGCCGTCAGCACCTGCGGTGGTGTAGTTGGCGAGGAACTCATCCTTGTTCATCTCGAAGGGCAGCTTGTTGACAACTGAATCCATGAATACGGTCCAGGTCACGTTGGATACGATGTCCTCGCAAGAGAGTTCCTTGCTGAATACGTCGATCTCATAGTCTTTCTCCTCAGCATCGATGGTGTACTCGATCTTGAAGAAGCGCTGATCGATTACATCGTTACCATACTTCATGGCCACGCTGACGATAGGAGTCTTACCTACACGGCTTGCCGAGGTAAGGTTGGCGGGCTGAGTGGGAACGAGGAGCGAGTCAGATTCGATCTTAGCGAACTCCTGCTGGTTTACACCGTCGAGCTCGTATGCCTGCTTGGGTATGCTGAACTCGAATGTGAATCCGAACGATTTAAGCTGGGTAGCTGACATGATGGTGTGGTTGGTGCCTTCCTTCATACAGCCGGCTACGAGGTCAAGGAGGTTATAACCTTCTGATACGAATGACATTTCGTCAACGGGATCTACGATGTCATTGGTGTCCCAGATAGTCGTTGCATCCCAGAAGTGGTCGACGGGGCTGGTGCCAGCCTGAGCGATTTCGGGAGTGAAGCTTGACTCGGCGAGACGGCAGTATTCAGAGTAAACGACTGCGTCGGCGGCATCTTCGGTTACCTTGTTACCGTTCTCGTCTGTCCATGAGAAGTAGTTCTTGGGAGCTACGGGCACCTTGAGAGCTACGGTATAGATCTTACCGCCGGGAGCCTCGTTGATTGAACCTGTGGTGACGTTTGTATCCTTTGTAGCGGTCACTACGAGTACGCCGTCATCCTCCTTGTCATAGCTTACCACCTTGATGACGGGAGTCTCGGCGGCACGCGAAGCGGCTGTCTGCTGTACGAAGGTCACTTCACCTATGTCAGAGAGGCCTACACCTGCGGGGCTGAGGCGATAGCGGATCTCGGTGTCGTTGTTGGTGATCATCTTCTCCTGAGCGTTGGCTGCGGCGGGAGCATAGATACCGGTGGCGGCGTTGAGTGCGCCGAGGGGCTTGAATGATGCCGAGTAGAACTCGATGGTGGGTATGCCCTGAACATACAGAGTGGGCACGAGTGTCACGCTGGTCAGACGCTTAGAGAGCGAGCTGCTGAGAGTGCTGAGTGCACCGCTGATCTTTGTGATGTCACCCTGTGCTGACTGGATGCTGTTATTGATAGCTGTAAGCTCTGAATCAATCTGTGTATCCTTATTCTGGAGTTCAGTGATAAGGCCGTTGATAGAGGTGATTTCGCTTGCGTTGTTACCGATTTTCTCCAGTGCGTCGGTGAGTTTGGTCTCAGCGCTGCTCAGACGGGTCTGGATGTCAGCGAAGTCGATACCCTTCAGATTCTGGAGCAGGCTCTCGTAAGTGCTCTGGAATGTGTTGAGGGCACTGAGCTGAGTCTCGGCAGAGGTCTTGAAGTTGTTCAGGCTCTCGATGTCCTGGGTAAACTTGGTGTCAAGTGCGGTGATGTTGCTCTCGATGCCGGGGATAGTGGTGTTGACGATCGTGTTGATACGGGCGGCCTCGTCTGCGATAGCTTTAGAGTTACCGCTGAGATCTGACTTCAGAGTATTGATCTCGGTGTTGATACCGTCGATCGAACCGCTGATGGCAGAAATCTTGGTGGTGTTCTCATTGATCTGCGAGAGCTGCTCTGAGAGCATATTCTCGATGTCGGCCTGAGTCAGTGTAGAGGCGCTGATAGCGTCCTGAAGCTGACCCACAGCTTTATTGAGATCCTCGCTTGTAGCTGCTTTAGCTACAGCTGCAGCGAGTTCGGTGTAGTCTTGGCCATATTTCTGTTCGAGAGCCTGGATCTGGCCGTCTACTGTAGTCTGGAGAGCCTTGACCTGTTCGATGGCTTCCTTGACAGCGTCGGCCTTGGCCTGAGCTGCGGCGGCCTCGGCTGCGAGAGCCTTGGCGTTGGCGGCCTGAGCGTTTGCCTCAGCCTGGTCGGCTGTAGCCTGGGCATTGTCGGCAGCGGTTTTAGCTGCGGCTGCTGCACGTGCTGCTTCTGCATCAAGATCGCTGAGAGCAGTTTCGAGAGCACTGAGCTGATTGCCGAGTGCTTCGGACTGTTGAGCGAGTTTGTCGTTAATCTCTTTCTGCAGGGTGTCATCACGCTGGGTAAGGCTGTCGATATCGCTATCGTAGTCCTTACATCCGGTCAGGGTTACGACCGGCAGTGCGCCGAGCATTAATGAGAAAAACGAAGCTTTGAGAAACGTTTTCTTCATAAGTAATTATTTATGGTTAATAAAAAAGTTGTACTGATATATATATAAATATGTATATTTGCCTTGTTTTGCAGTGCTCTTACCGGTGTGTCTTTCAATTTGTGCATCAATGTCATCCGCATAACGCCATGTATTGTTATCCACATCCGGGATGTAGAGCTATTTTCAAATGCAAAATTACATCAATAGGCCGAGATGGGGCGGGTAAGTATATTGCGACATTGACACGCAAGTGTGGCGATATTTACAAATGCGTTAAACGCTTTAACATGTAGATTATCATGCAGATAACAAATGTGAAAATAAGCGATGCAGACATTGCGACATGAGTGTCGCGATGTCTGCATCGTAAGTGCTGTCGTCGGTAGGTCGCCGCTGCACGCGGCGAGGATGTGGAGTGGGGCGGACGTCGGTTTTTCACTGTCCGGGAGTGCGGTTGCGCTCCTTGATATTGTCCGATAACGGCTCGAAAAAGTTCCGGCCAAGTATTATCGAGATTCGGCTGAGCAGGTCGGTGTCGATCGAGTTTTTCTGAAATAGACGGTAGACGTTTGACCTGTCGAGATGAAGCTTGCGGGCAAACCATGAAACGCTCCGTTCCTGAGCCTTCAGTTCATCCTTGATCAGTTTGCCGATTGGTGTCATAAGTGACCCTTGGATGTTCCCGTCTGCGGGGGCCGTAGTTCCCGTTGAGTCGGCCGATGCAGCAAGGGAGTGTTTATACAAAACGCGGGGGAACAGTGCATAACCCCCCTAACCGGCATCTGCAATAGCCTTCTTGAAGGTATCAGCCTGCAGCCCCGCGCAGCCGGTTATCGATAACGACACACCTCTGTGCACGCATGACGGCGATAGTGTTCGCTGTCATACATGCACAATGGTTGCCGTAAAGATGTTACGACAAACGGAAGCGCTGTTTAGGCTGCTTAGTCCTCTTCAAGAATGTGAAATTTTGCAGATTTCGTTAGGGAAGGATTAAGCTAAAAAAACACGCTTAATTATTTATTCGGTCCGTAATCATACGACTCTTCGCGATTCAGACCATTACAAAAGTAGTATAATTTATCAGAACTTGCAAAAAGATTAGAAGATGTCCTCACACATGATTTACGGAGGGGGGAGGATATTTGTGCTAAAAATTTAGTAATTTTGCGACGGGTAATAGAAATACACCTATTATAAAGTATGAGTATAACAGTATTGGGAATAGAATCGTCGTGTGACGACACGTCGGCAGCCGTGATACGTGACGGCGTGCTTCTGAGCAATGTGATAGCTTCGCAGGATGTCCATGCCGAGTATGGCGGTGTGGTGCCCGAGCTGGCGTCGCGCGCCCATCAGCAGAACATCGTGCCTGTGGTCGACACGGCCCTAAAGCGTGCCGGCATCGATCGTCATGACCTGACGGCCATCGCCTTTACGCGCGGTCCGGGCCTGCTCGGATCGCTCCATGTCGGCACATCGTTTGCCAAGGGCCTGTCGCTCGGACTGCGGGTGCCTATCGTGGATGTCAATCATCTGCATGGTCACGTGCTGTCACACTTCATACGCCGCGAGGAGAATGATCCCGTGCCCGAATATCCGTTCCTGTGCCTGCTCGTCTCGGGTGGCAACAGTCAGATTATACTCGTGCGCAATTACAACGATATGGAGATACTGGGCCGAACCATCGATGATGCGGCCGGCGAGGCATTTGACAAGTGTGCCAAGGTGATGGGACTCCCTTATCCCGGCGGACCGCACATAGACCGTCTGGCGGCCGAGGGTGATGCGTCACGCTTTAAGTTTGCCAAGCCGCATATACCCGGCTTCGACTACAGCTTCAGCGGACTAAAGACCTCATTCCTCTACACACTGCGCGACAATCTGAAGCTCGACCCTGAGTTCATAGAGAAAAACCGTGCCGATCTGGCCGCCTCGTTGCAGAAGACCATTATAGATATTCTCATGGACAAGCTCGACAAGGCAGTCCGACAGACAGGTGTGCGCACGGTAGCAATCGGTGGTGGCGTGTCGGCCAATTCGGGCGTGCGCGACGCCGTGGAGCAATACTGCGCCCGCCGCGGACTCACGGCGTTTATCCCGCCGCGCGTGTTCACCACCGACAATGCCGCGATGGTGGCAATCGCAGGCTATTACAAATATCTCGACCGCGACTTCTGCCGTTACGACAGTGTCCCGTACGCACGCACCACGATATGAAAGTAAGCATTATAGTAATAGGTGACGAGCTGCTGATAGGGCAGGTCACCGATACGAACTCGGGCTGGATAGCCCGCTACATCTCGCCATACGGCTGGGAAGTGAATGATGTGCAGACTGTGAGCGACAAGGCTGATGACATACGCCGTGCCATCGACCGGGCCTTTGCGTGCAGCGATGTCGTACTCACTACCGGTGGACTCGGACCTACCCGCGATGACATCACCAAGACCGTGCTGCGCGATTATTTCGGCGGCGAGATGATTACCGACCCTTCGGTCACCGAGAATATTCACCGCATCTTCGGCCGGCGAGGTCTGAAGATGAATCCTCTCACCGAGGCTCAGGCCATCGTGCCCAGCTCGTGCCGTGTGATTCAGAACCGTGTGGGCACAGCACCCGTCATGTGGTTTGAGCGTGATGGCAAGGTGCTCGTGTCGATGCCTGGCGTGCCGTTCGAGACCTCTACGGTGATGGCCGAGGAGGTGTTTCCCGCACTGCTCGAACGTTTTCCGTCGCAGGTCAACATCGAACACCGCGTGCTGATGGTGACTGACTACACCGAGAGCGCTCTGGCCATGAAGATAGCACCGTGGGAGGATGCTCTGCCCGAATATCTGCATCTCGCCTATCTGCCAAAGCCGGGTCTGATACGCCTGCGTCTGGACGGACATCACCCCGACCGGGATTTTATTGTTAAGGAGATAGACCGTGAGACGTCGCGCCTGAAAGAGATTCTCGGCCCGGCTGTCCTAGCTGACAGGGATCTCACTCCGGCCGAGATCGTTCTTGACGAGTGCCGTCGGCGCGGTCTCACCATGGCTACGGCCGAGAGCTGCACAGGTGGCAATATAGCACATGAACTCACACTGATAGCCGGAGCGTCGGATGTGGTGAACGGCGGCGTTGTGTCCTACAGCAATGAGGTGAAGATCAATGTGCTGGGAGTAGATGCCGCTGATATAGAGGCCCACGGAGCGGTCAGCATACCCGTGGTGCGTCAGATGGCTGGCGGAGTGTGTCGCGTGACCGGTTCGGACGTGTCGGTGGCTACGAGCGGCATTGCAGGTCCCGGAGGGGGCACAGAGGAGAAACCCGTTGGCACCGTGTGCATCTGTGCCCGATGCGGCGATCGTGAGGTGTATGAGACGGCGCGTTTCAACGGCTCGCGCGAACGCATCATCAATTCGGCCACATCGCGAGCCCTGATCCTTGCCGCCAAGCTTGTGACGGGTAAGCTGTAATATAATTACATAAAGTTAACGCCCGGCGCATCGTGCATGATGCGTCGGGCGTAGTTGTGTGGCAATATATGTATGTCTAACCGGCTCTAACCCTTGACTGACAGTATGAATGTGGCGCCACGGGTCACTGTGGGATCGAGTGTGAGCGAGCCGCCCATCTTCTCGGCGCGCAGGGCGCATATCGGCAATCCGAGTCTGTCACCACCCTCGGTGATGTCGTGTGAGGAGTTGAATGCCCGGAATAATCCTTCACGCTCCTCGGCGGGGATGCCGGGGCCTGAATCGGAGACGATAAACTGATAGCTGTTAGCTCCGCGTTTGCGGAATGCGAGCGTCACTTTGCCCCCTTCGGGCGTATATTTGGCCGCGTTCTCAAGCAGATGGGTTAGAATCTTCATGACCCCCTCGCGGTCCAAGCGGGCTGATCCGCGTGTGCCGTCGAGATTGAGCGTCACGCCGCGGCGCAGTTGCGGGCGGATCTCCTCTGACAACGCCGAGGCAAGTTCGCTGACGTTGACTTCCTCAAGTTCGGAGGGATCGGCTACAGGGGCGCTGTCCACCTCCGAGAGTTCGCCGACCTTCCTGACATAGCCCTTGAGGGTCTGCACGGCAGGATCGGCGGGATCGAGACGGTCGAGAGCCGGCTCCATGGTCGAGGACATATTCTGAAGCATCGCGCTCTTGGCAGCATTACGGCGGTCGGCCTCCTGCGCCATCTGGCGGATGTGGCGGTTTTTGGCAAGTGCGCGCCAGTACAGCACGGCACCCATGCCCAGAGCTGACAGCGAGATGACGAAAAGGGTTATGAATATCACCATCAGACTGGTGCGCGAATTGATCGTACTCTGTTTCTGAGCCACCTGAGCCTCGGTCTCGGCCATCTCCTTTTTCACCTTGCCTAACTCGGTGTCGGCATTGATGGCATCGATCGAATCGCTCCACTGCATATAGCTCTCGTAGGTGCGCTCCACCATTCCGGCATCGTTGGCCGAGACGGCCTCGTCGATAAGACGCTGATAGGCGGTGTCGGCGGCCTTGTAGTCGTTGCCTGACTCATATTGCTTGATGAGGCGTGCTATGCAGCGGTCACCCAGTTCGTTGCGGTCGGTCGCGTAATAGAACTGCGCTTCGGTAAACAGCATGTCGTTTGTGATGTCACGCTGATCGGCGGTGCGGGCATACTCGCCCATCTTTTTGAGCCACTTCTCGGCGTTGGCGTTGTTGTTCATGCCGCGATACAGATTGTAACGGGCCTTGGCGGTGTAGAAGTACGGCTGCGGGAGCGAGTCGGGACGCACATTGCGTTCGGCCATGCTGCGGTCCATCCCGTCAAGCAGTTTGAACGCACCGTCGTAATTGTGAATCTCACCGCACACCTTGGCCGCGTTGGCAATGGAGCGTGACGCCGGGAGATACTGATGCGAGGACATCTGAGTATTGTACTCCTTTATATAACGGTTGAAATCGGCCTGCGTGTCGGCCATCGCCATCATTGTGGCGAAGGTCATTGTTATGACCATGCATACCAGTCGTCTCATAATCGAAAATAGTTTAGTTGATTAACGTGTAATCAGATAACACACAAACGGCTGAAAAAGTTAGAAGGTAACGTCGCTTTTTTTAGGTATCGTCGCTCATTTTGGGCCCGATTGTATGAACCCATAGTTAATCCAAATGGTTTTAATAATAAATTCTCACTTTTCACATTTAACTATTTATATTATGATTCGCATTCTCCCGACAATTCTGTTGAGCGTATTTACGCTGGTATGCGCGAAGGGAGAGACCCCAGACCCTTCTCTTGCAACCGTATATCCCGACATCACTCTGCCCGCCGATACGGCCGGACTGATGGTGACCGATGTGGTGGACGAGGTGATACTGCCCGACTCGGTGGTGAGCGAGCAGCAGCTCGATGTAATTACCGCCGACATCGAACATGCGGGACTCATCGATATTCCGGACTTCAAGTCAATCTATTGCCACCCTTATTCCATGACGCTCAATTCACCCGACTGGAAGAGGATGTGGACCAATACGGCCGTACTGGCGGGGGCATACGTCTCTACGCTACTCGTGCTTGAGTGTCTGCCGGCCGATGCTACGGCATGGAACAGGGCCGAGATACGCAACGTACCCATGTTCAAGCGCTGGCGCAATCACGTGTTGCGTCAAGGACCCGAGTGGGACCATGATAATCCCGTATTCAACTTCGTGCTGCATCCTTACGCCGGAGCCGCCTACTTCATGTCGGCGCGTTCGTGCGGATTTAACTTCTGGCGATCGTTTCTGTACAGCGCATGTGTCTCGACCATAGGGTGGGAGTTTGGCATCGAGGCGTTCATGGAGCGTCCTTCTATTCAGGACATCTTCATCACACCGATCGTAGGCAGTGTCATGGGTGAATGTTTTTACCGTGCCAAGCGTCACATTGTCGAGGACGACTATCATCTGCTCGGCTCGAAAGTGTTAGGTAATATAGCAGTCTTCTTCCTTGATCCGGTCAATGAAGCGGTTGACCTGTTCCGCGGTCGCAACACCCACTGTGCCGGCACGAAGGTGACAAGCTCCATCTCGCCCGTCATAACCGACTCCTACAAAGGTTTCTCACTCCAGGTGACATTTTGATACATCTCTATTGCGTTAACAGCCCACTATTACGATAAAAAAGTTTCCATTACATCCTAAACTTTCGTGGATTCCCGCAAAAGTTTAGGATATAATGGAAACTTTTATTATTTTTGCAAAAAGTTTAGGATGTAATGGAAACTATTGTCAATATACCGCGCCCCTGTTATCTTGAGAAGATCATGCCTTTTGTAAATAAAGGCGTGATTAAAGTGCTGACAGGACAGCGCCGAGTCGGAAAGAGTTATATCCTCAACGCAGTGGAGAGTGAGATCAGGCAAATTAATCCTGAAGCAAATTTTGTCAGAATAAATCTTGAGGATTTTGCGTTTTCTCATATCTCGACGGCTCAGGAACTGAATGACGAGATAACATCAAAATTATCATCGGCACATAAGAATTATATCTTTGTTGACGAGATACAGGAGGTGGAGGGATTTGATAAGGTTATCCGATCGCTTAACCTCAATCCCGAAAACGATATTTATGTCACGGGAAGCAATTCGGCCATGCTTTCATCGGAAATAGCGTCACGGTTGGCCGGACGAAGTGTGGAGATAAGAGTCCATCCTCTCAGTTATGAAGAATTTCTGATATTTCATTCGCTCGAAGATTCTGATTCATCGCTTGACCTGTTTCTAAGATTCGGAGGGATGCCTTACCTCCGAAATCTTACCTCACAGGAGTATTGGAATGAATATCTGACAGGTATAACCGATGCTCTTGTGTATCGCGATATTGTTGACCGTCACTCGCTGCGTAACACTGATTTCCTGTCCCGGTTATTGATGTTTCTGGCAGACAATACCGGGCAGTTGGTGACGACCAAGCGTATTGCAGATTATTTAAAATCCCAACGGGTAGGAGGAACGGTATCGACGGTGCAGTCGTACGTCGATCATATCTGTGAGGCTTACATTATTAATAAATCAAGACGTTGGGATATAGAAGGCAGAAGATATTTTGAGATCGGAGAGAAATATTATTTCGAGGATCTTGGTATCAGGAACAGTATCATAGGTTACAGGCCCAAGGATATCAGCGGTATTCTTGAAAATGCCGTATATAATCACCTTGCGTTCAAAGGCTACAAGATAATGACCGGAGTAAAGTCTCAGGGGCGAGAAGTGGATTTTGTGGCCGAGAAGAATGGCGAGACAGTCTATGTTCAAGTGGCAGTGAATATCGATCAGCCGACAACTGCTGAACGTGAGCTGGGTAATCTGTCCTCAATTCCGGATAATTACGAAAAAATACTGGTCACACTGCGTGATTCGGCTCCTAACACTCAGGATGGTATCAGAATGGTTTCACTACGCGAGTTCCTGAAATCATAATTGAGACCCCGTTCCCCAATATTTGTTAATGCTGAGGCGGTCAAGCGTTACGCAGCTGTGTTCGCGCAGTGAGGGAGCGATGGAGTCCCATCGAGACCGAAACAAGCGGACGCAGATGCGTGACGATTGGCCGAGGCGATGGTAATTTATATCACGAAAAGTTACCTTACAGGCGCATCTCTCCGGTACTTTTTGTGTTGTCACTCAGTCACGATGGAACCCCATCGCTCCTTCGTTCCATCACAAAAATCACTCGGAGATATGCGACCTCAGCGTTAACAAATATTGGGGAACGGGGTCTGAAACTATCGGAAGGAATTTTTGAAAGTATTCTTTTAAATTCCTAAATTTGTTGCGTTTTATTATTACCTCCTATTACCATGAATCCGAATAGATTGTTGATGGCTGTTGCTGTGGCGCTGTCAGGCGGGGCCGGTGTGTGTGCCGCCGAGGTGCTCGATGTTAAGGTGGCTGAGTCGGTCGCTCCGATTGCACCGACGATGTACGGCCTGTTTTTTGAAGATATAAATTACGGCGCAGACGGTGGCCTGTATGCCGAACTGGTCAAGAACCGGTCATTTGAGTTCCCTCAGGCTCTGAGCGGATGGCAGTCGTTCGGGCAGGTCGAGGTGTTGACCGATGATGCACCGTTCGAGCGTAATCCTCATTATGTGCGGCTGTCGTCGGCCGGTCACGGACACAAGTATTCAGGACTGCAGAACGAGGGATTTTTCGGCGTGACGGCCGTCAAGGGTCAGGAGTATGTGTTCTCGGTGTGGGCCCGCCTCGCCGAAGGGTCGCGTCCGGCAAAGATTCTCGCCGAGATCGCTGATCCTGCCTCAGGACGCAACAGTCAGATTGCGGCCAAGGCCGAGATAAAGGTGGAGTCGGGCGAGTGGCAACGTTACGAGTGTAGTCTCAAGCCATCGTTTGATGTTGACAACGGTGTGCTACGTGTTGTCTTGGGCAAGCCTGACGGTGGGCTCGCGGTTGATCTGGACCATGTGTCGCTGTTCCCTGCCGATACATGGCGCGGTCGTCCCGGCGGTCTGCGCAAGGATCTCGCCCAGGCCCTGTATGACCTGCATCCGGGGGTGTTCCGTTTCCCCGGCGGATGTATCGTCGAAGGCACTGAGATCGGTGACCGTTACCAATGGAAAAATACTGTAGGTCCGGTCGAGAACCGTCCCCTCAACACCAACCGCTGGCACTATACGTTTGCCGACCGTTTCTATCCCGACTATTATCAGAGCGGTGGTCTGGGATTTTATGAATATTTCCTGCTGTCGGAGGATATCGGTGCCGAGCCTCTGCCGGTGCTGAGTGTCGGCCTCGCGTGTCAGTACCAGAACAATAGTCCCGAGGTACACGTGCCGGTAGACAGTCTGCAACCGTACATCGACGATGCGCTTGATCTGATAGAGTTTGCCAACGGTGACACCCTTACCACCTGGGGCGGACTGCGTGCCTCGATGGGACATCCAGAGCCGTTCGGACTAAAATATCTGGCTATCGGTAACGAGCAGTGGGGGCCTGAGTATGTCGAGCGTCTCGCGCCGTTTGTCAAGGCCATCCGCTCACGTTATCCCGACATCATGATTGTCGGATCGTCCGGCCCGAGTCCCGACGGTGACAAATTTGACTATCTGTGGCCCGAGATGAAGCGCCTCGGCGTAGACCTTGTCGACGAACATTATTACAAGCCTGAGGACTGGTTTGCCGGCTCCGCCACGCGCTATGATTCATACGACCGCCGGGGGCCGAAAGTGTTCGCGGGCGAGTATGCGTGTCACGGCAAGGGCAAGAAATTTAATCACTACAATACCGCTCTGCTCGAAGCGGCGATGATGACAGGGTTCGAGCGCAACGCCGATATTGTCACCATGGCCACGTATGCACCTCTGTTCGCTCATGTCAAAGGGTGGCAGTGGCGTCCTGACATGATATGGTTTGACAACCGGTCGATGTCCAAGACCTCATCCTACAACGTCCAGCAGATGTATTCGCTCAACAAGGGTACCGACCTGCTGCGCCTCACGATGGACGGACGTCCCGTAGCAGGATTTGACGGCCAGAACGGTCTGTATGCGTCGGCCGTGCTCGACCGCGGGTCGGATGAATATATCGTCAAGATTGTGAATACCTCATCCGAGGCCCGAACTGTGGATATAAGGCTCGACGGCATGAAGCGCGGTAGCGGGATAACGGGTGTCGACGTCATGCGTCTCACCCCGACCTCAAAGGTTTCGGCCCTTGAAGGAACCAATCTGGAGTGTCACAGTGAAATAGTCCGTGAGTCGTTGTCTGCCGCTGAACTTGCTGACAGACTGGTGCGTGAAGGCAAGCGTACGGTTGTGCTCAAGGATTACGCCGTGCCGGCCGAATCATTTGTGGTGCTCCGTCTCGGCACCAAGTGAGGTCTCCGTCCCCCGTGGGCTGTTTAGAACTTTCTCCACAGGCTGTGCGATGTTGCGGTCGGTGAGATAGTGATATTGCCCCGAGTGGAAACGCGGTGAGGCGAGCGAGAGCGAGTCAACGTATGACTTGGCCGATACGCCTCCGAGGTCGAGCATGGTGTGGAACACCGATGCCGATGTGTATACCCTGCGGTCAGCATTGGCGCTGAGGATGGAGTCGGTCGCCGGATATGCCTCTCTGTAGCCGTCCGACATCCATATCATCAGCGGCACGTGCAGCTCGTGGGGTGACGGACGGGGGGATGCGTGGAGAAACATTCCCCTCTCGTCATCAAATATATTCTCTCCGTGGTCGGAGGTGTAGAGCATCGCCGTGTGAGCCGGACGGCGGTCGAGCAACGTGATGAGCGCATCAAGGATGCTGTCGGTGTAGACTATGGTATTGTCGTAGGCATTTACGAGGTTGTCGCGATTGGCCGCAGTCACCTCCGAGGCATCGTCGGGCAGGTATCGGGCTGACGAGTGCGGATAGCGTTCGTTGTAACGGAAGTGCGAACCGTAGGTGTGGAGCACTATCAACCTTTTGCCTGTATCGTCAGTCGCATCGAGCAGACGGGCTGTCTCTTCGATCAGGTCTGCGTCGGGCGGATTGTCTCCTGCTCCGAGCTCCTCTTTCAGGAAACGGCATGTCTCGGCCTCACTCCCCAGAAGGTCTATGAACGAATGGTTGGGGCGCTGATTGGAGAGAAATACGGTCTTGAATCCCGCTTCGCGGAATGCCGCGATGATGCCCTTCTCGCTGTATATGCGGTCATAATCATCAGCCGAGGCGGCTGACAGCAGCATCGGTACGCTCTTGTGAGTGGTGTTGGACTGAGTGTAGGCATCGGTGTATGCTATGAGTCCCTGACGGGCCGACAGGCGCGGGGTGGTGTCGCGGTCGTAACCGTAGAGGCCGAAATTCTCCGCGCGGGCAGTCTCACCGATCACCAGTACATACACCTCGGCGCTGTCGGCAGGGTGAGTTGTGGCGGCGTCAAATCTGTAGTCACGGCTCGTCTCGGCGTATTCGGCCGTGCGCACCGAGCGGTCGACGGCAAGATATATATTATAGCATACGTTGACAGGATACAGGTCGTCTCTGACGCTATACCCTCCGGCTATCGTGCAGAATCCGAGGCATATCACGCCGGCCAGAGCACCACCGAGGCCGGCCACGTGCATTTTGTGCATAAAGTCGTATGACAGCGTGAAGTCGCTGCAGCGTGCCTTGACGGCGGCTATGTAGAGTATCGGCACGAAGATGATGATGACACCCACCATGGCGGGGAGCATACTGCCGAGCAATTCCAATGCCTCGGACGAATTGGTGGTCACGAGGTTGAGAAACATGTCCACGGCTATGATGGAGTGGCCGTAGAGGTAGAGCAGCACGAGCTGGAAGGCGGACAGGAATATAAGCGGGAAGCACATCCATACGCTACGTGCGGGATTTCTCAGCACCGACACCAGCAGCAGATAGAGCGATGCGGGGAGAATGATATTGCACACCCTCGCACCGGCAGACATCGGGTCGAGGATAGAGAGTCCGATGTTAGGGAGCAGAAGTATTGTAAAGAGCGCTAACGCGAGCCAACGCGGTCCGTCGACGCGGCGAAAATGCTGTAGCAGGTCCATAGATAGTTACTTTATCAGAATGCTTCGTTGATGCCGAACATGAATTCGTTCTGACCGTGTTTGCCGAAGCCTACGTCAAAACGTACGTTGACATCTTTCTTAAATTCCCATCGGTAGCCTACGCCCCAGTTGGGGAGTAGGTGACCGAACGTTATGTCTTTGAGATGTGAGAATACCGTGCCGGCGCCGAGCCATGCCACGAGGCTGCTGCGTCGCCACACGTGTTGACGCAACTCGACCTGTACAGCCATCATGTGGTCGTCGCGGTAACGACCCTCGTAATATCCGCGCAGGAAGTGCGATCCGCCGGTGAGGGCCATGAGATTCCACGGAGGGTTGCCGAAATTGAATTTGCCCCTGATGTCGGTGGCGATGATGCCCCCCTCCCATGGGGTGCGGTACATGTCAAACTGTATATCGGTGGTGCTGAACGCATAACGGTTGCCGAGAAACCTCGGACGGAAACTCTGTGACACCGATGCGTAGTAGCCTGAGTGAGGATTGGTCAGGACGTCGCGCGAGTCGTATGACAGTGTCACGCCTGCGCCGTAGCTCCATAGCGTAGTGCGCTGTCCGTCGAGCAGCGAGCGGCGCTCGATCTCGAACGCATGGATGTAGTCGACCACCACGAGCGGTCCGACATACAGATGCGCACCGAGATGGTAGAGAAATTCAAAGTTACCCTTGGCTCCGATGCGCTTGAGTGTCGACTTATTGGCATTGTTATTGTTCATCTCATAGCCGATGCCCCAGTAATCGCTCGGATCGGAAAAGAACTCGGTGTGATACGTGACGCGGTATGTGTCTTCAGGCGAGATGTGCGTGCCCTCGATGCCGAGCGTGGCAAATCCTTTGGTACTCACCTTGCCGAAGAACGAGACGTTGGAGGGAGGGATGAGCGAGTCGGACACGCCTGTGCCGTAGAGGCCTGAGGCTACGAGTCCGATGCCGAATCCCATGCTTGACGAGTAGTAGGGGCCACCGATGAGGCTGAAGTCGAGTTTGGATGTGTCGCGCGGTTTGTTACTCTCGCTGAAGTAATTGATGATGCGGCTCACAATGTTGCCGCGCCGGGCTGATGATGCGCTGTCGGCCGTCTCCTGACCACGCACGCATGGTGCGAGGAGCAGAAACGCGAGGAGCAGTGATATGTGTCTCAGGCGTGTGATCATTGTGTGTCGGTCGGATTAACAATTGTTGTCAGACAATCTATTGAATCAATATACGAGTCTCACGTTATCGACCCACATAGTGTTGCCCGGCGTGCCGATGAATGCACCCCCATGGCTTGACGAGAACTGTAGCACCATGTGGGTAGGGGCGGTGCCGGGAGCAGCCCATCCGGTCTCGCGGACGGGGACGTTGACACCCTTGCTGTTGGTGGCATAGTCGAAGTCACGCAGCCCCATGAGTGAGGCGTCATAGTCCTTGCGGCCGGTGATGTCGCCATAGAGAATCTCGTAAGTGGCATTGTCCACCCATCCTGATGTGCTCTTGGCATACTTGACGATCATAGTGCCCACACGCTCGGCCGTGATATTGCCCGAGGCATCCTCGTGGCGGTTCTGGAGCAGAAACAGCGTCACGCAATAGTCAGGACCATTGACGGTGGACTTGTGGCTGAAACCGGTCTGCTTGACGCGGTTGGGTGTGCCGGGGGTCTGTATCTTGTAGTCATATCTCAGAGCCTTGGGACGCTGTTTGAACGGTATGCCCCAGTTGAGAGCCTTCACACCGTCCTTGGTGCCGGTCACCGGCTCGCGTATGTCGCCCAGATATATCGATCCGGCGGCGAGCACGTCGATGTTGACGAGCCCGAGCACCTTGAGTGACTCGATGTGGGTGGTGAGCTTGGCGCATCGTCCGCCGTTGTGGGTGTCGGGGCTGACGGTGTTGTTGGTCTTGACCACACCGGCCACTTTTGCCATGACATTGGATGTGCCCCAGGGTGAACCTCCGAGATTGCGGTAGGGTATGTTGCCGTTGATGACGGAGTCTACACCGATTTCATATAGAGTCTTTTTCGCACCGCCGATTACGGCCGATTCGCTGATGTTGCGCTGAGTCCAGTGCTCCATGTCGCCGTAACGCAGGGGCACAACTTTCTCTGCGGCGGGGGATGCTGCTGATGCCGTCGCGGCATAGATTATACCGATCCCTAAGATATAAAGCCGTTTAAGTACAATCATTTTATATAAGTTGAAACATTTGAGTCTGCAAAGTTAACAATTTTTTCAATATCAATGTTTGCTCATATTTCCAACAAATTTTCTAAAGAGTGGAAATAATTAGTAACTTTGCCCTCGTATGCGACAAAATGATTATATAATTGAGTTCCTGTCGCCCGATCTGTGTTTCGGTCCTGTGAGACTGACAGGTGCGCAGGGACTTGGTATTCCGGCCGGCATCACGACTGTGACAGGACCCAACGGCTCGGGCAAGACGACGCTGGGATATGTGCTGGAGCGCGGGCGCTTCGGCTTCGGCAACCGTCTGAGGTTCGCCCGCGAGGGTATGAGTGTCAGGATGCTGGCATTTACGGATATACACTCGTTTACCGGAGTTGATGTGCTGCGTTATGACCAGCGCCTTGAGTCAAGCGAGAATGAATATGTCCCCACGGTGGCCGACATATTCGGCAAGGCTATGGACAGTGAGTTGTGGCGTGACATGTCAGCCCGTCTGTCACTTGCCGGAGCGGCGGAGAAACGCATCAACTACTTGTCGAGCGGCGAGTTGAGAAAACTGCTTATAATCAATGCCCTGCTTGCCGCGCCTGACATCCTTGTGCTTGACAATCCGTTTATCGGACTTGACGCTCCGTCACGCGGCGAGCTGAAGGACGCGCTCGCGGCTCTGCGTGACCGAGGGCTCAATGTGGTGCTTCTGCTCTGTGATCCTGACGAGACGCCTGAATGCACGGATGCCGTGCTGCGTCTGGACGGATGCCGTTTTGTCGGCGAGGATGAGGATGCAGAGTCATCCCGACTCACCGGCGACAGTGATGTCACACTGCCCGATGCTCCTGATGATATACCCCCTCACGAGATGGCTTTCAGCATCCGGGGCGGTCATGCCGGATATGGCGGGCGCGACATCTTCAAGGGACTCGACTGGGAGGTGCGCCGTGGCGAGCGATGGATGCTGACCGGGCCTAACGGTTCGGGAAAATCATTGTTGCTGAGTATGGTGTGCGGTGACAACCCGCAGGCCTACGCCAACGATATAGTGATATTTGACCATAAGCGTGGTTCGGGCGAGTCGATATGGGACATCAAGAACAATATCGGCTATGTGTGTCCCGAGATGCAGCTGTATTTCCGCAGCAAGCTCCCCGTGCGGGGTATAGTGGTCGAGGGTATGCGTCCCGTGCTGGAGCGTTACCGACCGCACACGCCCACCGAGACGGCCATCGCCGAGGCGTGGCTGGAGTGTCTCGGCATCGGAGCGTTGGCCGGACGCGACTTCTCGACGCTGTCGTCGAGCGAGCAGAGGATGGTGCTCCTGGCGCGGGCATTCGCCCGTCAGCCGGCCCTGCTGGTGCTCGATGAGCCGTTTCAGGGACTCGATCCGTACAATAAAGAGCTGGTGCGCCGTGTGATAGACCGCATGGTGTCATCGCGCGGATCATCGCTGATATTTGTCACACATTATCCTGAAGAGCTGCCGTCGTGCGTTGACAGGACCAAAAAAATGTGTTAACTTTGCACCATTCTAAAAACTAATTATCTTCAATAAGCGTACATATATATTATGGCAAAGAAAGCATTGTTAATCATCCTCGACGGATGGGGCATCGGCAATCATACCAAGAGCGATGCCATCTCGTCGACTCCCACACCTTACTGGGACTATCTCATCAACACCTATCCTCACAGCCAGCTCCAGGCTTCGGGCGAGAACGTAGGTCTGCCCGACGGCCAGATGGGCAACTCAGAGGTGGGTCACCTCAATATCGGCGCCGGCCGCGTGGTCTATCAGGATCTCGTGAAAATCAACAAGGCCTGTGCCGACAAGTCTATCCTCAAGAATCCCGAGATCGTGAGCGCATTCTCATACGCCCGTGACAACGGCAAGGCCATTCACTTCATGGGCCTCACCAGCGACGGCGGCGTGCACTCATCGCTCGAACACCTCTATGCTCTCTGCGACATCGCCAAGGAGTACGGTCTTGAGAAGGTCTACATCCACTGCTTCATGGATGGCCGTGACACCGACCCCCACAGCGGCAAGGGCTTCATCGAAGCACTTCAGGCTCACTGCGCCAAGAGCGCCGGAGTGGTGGCTTCGATCATCGGCCGTTACTATGCAATGGACCGCGACAAGCGCTGGGAGCGTGTCAAGGTGGCTTACGATCTGCTCGTCAAGGGCGAGGGCAAACAGGCTACCGATATGGTCAAGGCTGTTGAGGAGAGCTATGCCGAGGGCGTGACCGACGAGTTCATCAAGCCTATCAATAACGCTAACGTCGACGGTACCATCAAGGAGGACGATGCCGTTATCTTCTTCAATTACCGCAACGACCGTGCCAAGGAGCTTACCATAGCCCTGACTCAGCACGACATACCCGAGGCCGACATGAAGGTTATCCCCGGTCTGCAATATTACTGCATGACCCCTTACGATGCATCGTTCACAGGTGTGCATATCCTCTTCCCCAAGGAGAATGTTGAGAACACCCTCGGCGAGTATCTGTCAAACAATCACAAGAAGCAGCTCCACATCGCCGAGACCGAGAAGTATGCACACGTGACATTCTTCTTCAACGGCGGACGCGAGGCTCCCTACGAAGGTGAGGAGCGCATACTTGTCGCTTCGCCCAAGGTTGCCACCTACGACCTCAAGCCTGAGATGAGCGCTTACGAGGTAAAGGACAAGCTGGTCGAGGCCATCAAGTCGGAAAAATACGATTTTATCGTAGTCAACTATGCCAACGGCGACATGGTGGGCCACACCGGAGTGTACGAGGCTATCTGCAAGGCTGTCAAGGCTGTTGATGACTGCGTGAAGGATACCGTAGAGGCTGCCAAGGCTGCCGGTTACGAGACTATCATTATCGCTGACCACGGCAATGCCGACAACGCTATCAACCCCGACGGCACTCCCAACACAGCACACTCGCTCAACCCCGTGCCCTGCGTATACGTAACTGAAAACAAGGATGCTCATGTCGAGAACGGCCGTCTCGCCGACGTCGCTCCCACCATCCTCAAGATCATGGGCATGCCCCAGCCGTCAGAGATGACCGGCCACGCCCTCATCGACTGATCGGAAGAATAGGAAAATCCTGAATATACGACGGAGTCCGCGTCTTGATATTGACGCGGACTCCGTTCTTTTCGATGGATGGATTAGACTCTTACTTACATAGTGTGAGAAGTCTGGGCATCGTTATAGCTACTAATTATACTATTAGTATTATCAACATATTTCCTTGGAGAATCCGATACGCTTAGTCTTATTCTATCTAAGCCGGATTTAATATCAAAAGCGGAGTCATTATACCAAACTAACTCATAATGATTTATTTTACCGCTTTTTAACGGAACCAAAGAGTCCTTAAATATTTTTTCATTCAAATTTATAACTGATTTTTCAGCGGTATGATGCACTACAATTCCATAATACTGTACATTTTCCTCTAAAAGATATGCATCAATTAAAGCTTGGCCAAAAAATAGTTGTTTTGGCATATCGCAAGTTATCTCTCCCTCAGCCAAAGCACCTTTTAATGGGATTGGTTTATCTCGATTAATTGCCGAAATCATTATTTGTCTGGCAACGTTAGATATTGCTAATAAACTCTCTTTTGAATTGTCATTGCTGAACAAAACAATACTGTCAGAAAATTGTGCCAATATAATGTTGTTAACATTTTCACGTCCGGAGATTAATGCAATATCTGATTTGCCAGATAGCTGAGACAGTTCGTGAGTGTCAATTTTTTTCGAAGAATTAATGATATTCGTTATGTCTTTATTAAATTCAGTTAGTTCTGAGTATAAATTCTCTGGAGAACTTCTTGCAACCCTATCTTTAAAGCCCATTATATCTAAAAAAACGACAAATCGCTTTTGTATCTGATTATATGTCTCCATACCTATTCGGTTGTTGTAGGGGTTACGACATAGCTGTATACCATTGTCGAATTGTTATTTTCATCTCTGTCATTTCCACGCATACCAAGTCCTAAGTAATGCTCCTCAACTTCCTTTGCGATTTCAGATGAATCAGCAGTAGCATATATCCACCATGAATTTTTCATATCAACATGGTGTTCCTCGAATAATCTTTTAGTGGCATTCTGAGACACTCCAATATAAAATTCGGAATAGTAACGTCTTCCGCTTTTTTTTAAATGCGCATCAATTAATTCTACAATTTCAGTATAAGATTTTCCCATATTTTTTATGCCTTTAAGATGAAACTATGGTTATAATGCACAATCGAACTGATTAACAGATAATTTTATGATGGTTATTTTTAACCGTTTGCAAATATAACAATTTAATCTGATATAAAGTCTTATAAATCAACATAAAAATTGTAAATCTATATTTGCCGGATCTGATACTCGCTAAGAATAATAATCAAATATTGTTCAAATCAAATAATTACACTATTTTTGTACGAGATATCAGGAGTGGTATCATGTTATTTTTGACGCATAGCGTTTAATGTTATTGTACTCGATTCAGAAAACTGCCAATTTTCAACACAACGAGGACAAAACACTAAACGCCCACTGTTTTGCCGTACCTGTCTGGGTATGGCTGCTTGGTGGGCTTAGTGTTTCTGTATGTTGTGTGGGTATGGCAGTACCTCTGGATCGTACAGGACACGAAAGCCTGCCATTTATTATATTGGTCGGGTGGTAATAGTGGCAATATTGCAACACAATCAATAATAAAATCTATTATGAACAACGACAAAGAAAGTATTACTTCTCAAATCACCCGAGATTATCCTTGTACTCCAGCAGTAGTATTAAAATTTTTTGCTGAGATTTTAATCGTGATTGGACTATTTGCAAGTATAGGAGTTTTTGCTTATGGTGTGATGGTAGGAATTCTCTGGATTATTGGAGTCATTTTGATAGGGTTATCGTTATGGGTTTTGTCCTTAATTGTGCGGGTATGCTATAAATACCTGAATTTATAAAGACTAGTTTTACAAACTTACATTCTCTAAAAAGAATCCGCCATATCTGAAACAATACCGTTCCCGAAATGGCGATTTTTTGTATATAAATTTTTTCGTTGCTTCGCGACATTATCGCACCCTTTAGGGGGTGGTACGATTGTAACTTTGTGGCAGAATATTTAACGCAAAACCTGAATATTATGTCACGTAAACTACCCCGTCCCATTCCTCATTTCCGACCTGTCTCCCAGAGGGCTTACGACACATTCGTACGCCGAATATATGCCGTCGTGCCGATGGACAACCGTTGCGCCGATATGATTGATGCGCTCGACAAGTATCTGGCCGGTGACCGCGAGTCTTATGCCTCACACCTCGACGAATATACGGCCATAACGTTTGAAATGCTCCGTTTTGAGATCGACAAGGCCATCGAGCGTTCGGCCCGCGCACGTCGCCCGCGTCACCGTAAGGCCGAGGCTGAACCACAGGTGACATCCGTGGCTCCTGATGAGAAAAAGAAAGATATGCCGAAGAATAATAAAGCCGATGGCATATTACCCATGTCTGATGACAAAGTGAATGATCCGGAGATGCCCATGCACACGGATAATGTCACGCAGCAGCAAGAAGGGTCTGAGCCATTGTTGCCGCGACGCATACGTCGTGCGGCTATCCTCGCCATGCGTCCGCGCCGCAAGTGGAGGAAGATAGGTTGAATACCGGTGTTCAATAATACACGATCTGCCTGCGGTCGAGCGAGTAGGAGACGTGAGGGCGGTTGCCGGGTGTCTGGGTGGTCCAGATGCTGAGACGTTCGGTCCAGTTGCCGCGGCTGTCCTCGTCGCGGTAGATGTTGAAGACGGCTGTGTGCTCACCGTCGACAAGCGGGTCGGTGTATTGTCCGACGATGCGGTGTGAGTCATCATAGACCGTGACGGCATAATCGCCCATGCCGGATGTCTGCACCACGTTGGGTGAGACGTGAGTGTACGATAGTGTATCCTTCAGGAATCCTCCATGCAGACGGCGCAGGTTGGGCCTATGATCCTCCCAGCGCGTGATGCGTCCCTCCGCATCGCGGCGTATGCGTTCGTCCCTCCGCGTCACATAGCGTCCCAGCGAGTCGAAGTATATCACGGTGGTGATGCGCTTGTCAGGCATGGTGTCGACCGCTACGGAGTCGGGGCCCGGAGTGACGTCATAGTATGTGGTGGTGGTCACGTTCCTGACGCGGTGGCGCAGCTCGAAGAGTGACAGGTCGGATGACTCGAACGTCACGTTGTGGTCCGAGTCGTTACCGTAGTCCGGGCCGTCGCCTCCGCCCGCGCATGAAGCTGTCAGCAGTGCGGCCGTCGCTGTGAGGCTGAGGATGATCCTTGTAAGCATAGTAGATAAAAAAACAGCGGACTGCAGGAGGAGCTACGGTATTGATGTGTGCCCCTTGCTGCAGTCCGCAGATGTGGATTAATTAGAATAACAGTGTCTCAAGCGCATAGACGCCGATACCTGCGATGTAGCCCACGAAGGCGATCCAGGTGAAGCGGCGCAGATACCAGCCGAAGCTGATCTTTTCGAGACCCATGACCACAACGCCTGCGGCCGAGCCGATGATGAGCATAGAACCGCCCACGCCGGCACAGTAGGCGAGGAGCTGCCAGAAGAGACCGTCGGCGGCAAAGTCGCCTGTGGGTGCGATGGCATACATGTCCATACATCCTGCCACGAGGGGCACGTTGTCGACGATACTCGACACGACACCGATGATGCCGGTGACGAGATAGTGGTTGCCGTTGGAGGCCTCGTTGAGCCATGCGCCGAACGATGTGAGCACTCCGGTCTCCTGAAGGGTGGCAACGGCAAGGAGGATGCCGAGGAAGAAGAGGATTGTAGCCATGTCGATGCGTGCGAGCAGGTCGGTCACCTTCAGGTGGCTGTTGTTGCTCAGGAGCGCGTAGCGGTTGCAACGGTATTCGCTCACGAGCCACAGCACGCCGAGCGCGAGGAGGATGCCCATGAAGGGTGCGAGGCCGGTGAGCATACGGAAGATAGGCACGAAGATCAGACCGCCGACACCGATGCAGAGTATGAGCAGACGGTCGGGGTTATTGGTGGCGCCGGGAGCTTCGTTCTGCTCGGGCATAACGAGATCGCCCTTGAGATAGATGCTGACGCAGAGCATCGATACGAGTGCCGACACGAGCGAGGGGAGGAAGAGCTGTGACAGCACTCCGCCGGTGGTGATCATGCCCTTGATCCAAAGCATGATGGTGGTGACGTCACCGATGGGCGAGAAGGCACCGCCGGCATTGGCCGCGATGACGATCATGCCGCCGAACAGCATGCGATCCTTGCTGTCGGCCACGAGTTTGCGGAGCACCATCACCATTACGATACTGGTGGTGAGGTTGTCAAGGATGGCCGAGAGGATGAAGGTCATAAACGTGATGCGCCACAGCAGCGCGCGTTTGCTCTTGGTGGCCAACGCGTCCTTGACGAAATAGAATCCGCCGTTGGCGTCGACAATCTCGACGATGGTCATGGCTCCCATCAGGAAGAAGAGAATCTCGCAGGTCTCGCCGAGATGGTGAAGCAGTCGTTCGGACGTTTCGCCGTCGGCTGGTCCGCCGCCACAGGCATAGAGGGTCCAGCACACCACGCACATGAGCAGTGCGGGTACGGCCTTGTTGATCTTGAGCACGCTCTCAAGAGCGATGCACAGATAGCCGAGGATAAAGAAGATTACGATAGCAGTTACCATTGTAATTTCAGATGTTTAAGGTGATGAATGTTATAGTTTTTCGGTATTTGCGATTGTGAGATTGAATAAAATCGTTGCAAAGGTCGTAAATATATTACGAATGACAAAACAAATCCTGATGTTTATCGGCATAAAACAGTGTCATAAAAACAATGAGCGCAGGGAGGTGAATGCCCTGCGCTCTAAAATCAGGATTTTGATGTTAGGTATAGTCCAATAGGTTTTTTCTTAACGTGGTTACGGGAATATTAAATGATACCCTGACCTATCATTGCGTTTGCCACCTTCATGAATCCGGCGATGTTTGCACCCTTCATGTAGTTGATGAATCCGTCGGGTTCCGTGCCGTGCTCTACGCACTGGTGGTGGATATTGCTCATAATCTCGTGGAGACGTTCGTCAACCTCTTCGGCACTCCACTGGAGATGCTCGGCGTTCTGGCTCATTTCAAGACCTGAGGTGGCTACACCGCCGGCGTTAACAGCCTTGCCGGGCGCGTAGTTGACGCGGGCTTCGATGAATGTATCGATTGCTTCGGGTGTACAACCCATGTTGGAGACTTCGGCTACGATCTGCACGCCGTTGGCCACGAGCTGACGGGCATCCTCGCCGTCGACCTCATTCTGAGTAGCGCAGGGGAGGGCGATGTCGACTTTCTGCTCCCAGGGTTTGCGGCCGGGATAGAATGTGGCTTCGGGGTATTTCTCAGCGTATGGTGCGACGATGTCCTCACCGGTGGCGCGGAGATAGAGCATGTAGTCGATCTTGTCGCCTGTGATGCCTTCGGGATCGTAGATGTAGCCGTCGGGGCCTGAGATGGTAACGACCTTACCGCCGAGCTGTGTAGCCTTGAGCGCTGCACCCCATGCCACGTTGCCGAAACCTGAGATAGCGATAGTCTTGCCCTCGATGGTGTCGTTCTTCTTGGCGAGCATGTTCTGCACGAAGTAGAGGGCGCCGAATCCGGTAGCCTCGGGACGGATGCGTGAGCCGCCAAAGTCAAGACCTTTGCCGGTGAATGTGCCGGTGCACTCGTTGACGAGCTTCTTGTACATACCGTACATGTAGCCCACTTCGCGGCCGCCTACACCGATGTCGCCTGCGGGTACGTCGCGGTCAGGACCGAGGTTTTTCCAGAGGCAGAGGATGAATGCCTGGCAGAAGCGCATGATCTCGGCTTCGCTCTTGCCGCGGGGCGAGAAGTCGCTGCCGCCCTTGGCTCCGCCCATGGGGAGGGTGGTGAGGGCATTCTTGAAGGTCTGCTCAAATCCGAGGAATTTGAGGATAGAGAGGTTGACTGATGCGTGGAAACGGATGCCCCCTTTGTACGGGCCGATAGCGTTATTGAACTGTACGCGATAGCCGATATTGTTCTGCACCTCGCCGCGGTCGTCTACCCATGTGACGCGGAATGTGACGATACGGTCGGGCTCGACCATGCGCTCGATGATTTTTGCTTTTTCAAATTCAGGATGCTGGTTGTAGACATCTTCTACGCAGATGAGCACTTCCTTTACTGCCTGAAGGTATTCCTTTTCGCCGGGATGTTTGGCTTCAAGACCATTGAGAATATTGTTAATATCCATGGTTTAGGTTTTAAATGGTTGTTTTGTGTAGATTTAACAGGTGATTCAGACGGGTTGCAATAATGGTTGCCGACCTAATCCGATGCAAATGTAGCAATAGATTTTTTAAATTGTCAAGCACGAAAATGTGTTATGAAACATATCTTTTCAGCGATGTTTTCAGCGCGAAAAGCAAAGTGGTGAAATGTGTGACTTATTGTATGAAAAGGAACGGAAACAGTGTATAAAAGCAGTCAAAACGCTCAAAAAGATGGTAAAAATTTTTCACACTTTCCCGGCTCTTGCGGTTGCAATATCAGCCGGATAAAAAAAATCGAGGCTGACGGCCTGTGGCCTGTCTGCCTCGATTATGTCTGATCGCTCAGATGCTCATATTCCCGTCATCATGCGGGAATGATGGCAATTATTCTCCGGGATGGATTGAGCCGGTGGGGCACTCACCCTCGCATGCACCGCAGTCGATGCAGGTGTCGGGATTGATCTCGTAGTGCTCTGCGCCCTCAGAGATTGATTCGGTGGGGCATACAGCAGCGCAAGCTCCGCAGGAGATGCAAGTGTCGGTAATTACGTAAGCCATTGTTAAGTAAATTAAATTGGATAAAAAACTTCGTTATTGTTGAAAAGTGATGCAAATTTATTGCTTTTACTTTAATCGTCAAAATTTTTTTGGCACGAATTTTTCGGATATTTTCCATGTTTATAATGACGCCTGTCGCGGCTGTGTGCCGGACAGGCGTCATGTTATGGTTGTGTGTCAGTCATGCGCCTGTGGCGCGGTCACTGACTTTTGGATCAGGGGATCACCTGCTTGTAGCGGGGCACGAGGAGCTTCATGATGCACCAGCCTACGAGATAGGCTACGCCGCAGATACAGAACACGATGAAGTAACCTGCGGGCTTGCCTTCAAAGCTCATGAACGACATGTTGGTCTGTGCCGAGTAGTCGAAGAGGATACCCGAGCAGTAGTTGATCAGGAATGATCCGATACCGCCGGCCATACCGCCGATACCGATGATTGTAGCGATTGTCGACTTGGGGAACATGTCACCTACCACCGAGTAGATGTTGGCGCTCCAAGACTGATGGGCCGCACCTGCGATACCGATGATGATGATGGGGAGCCAGGGTGAAACACCGCTCAGGGGCTGGGCGAGAAGTGCGAGCAGGGGGAACACTGCGAAGATGAGCATGGCGCGCATACGTGCGGCGTAGGGGTTGATGTTGATGCCCTTGCGTGCGGCGCGGTCGATGAAGATGGTCGGGAGTTTACCGCCATATATCGACAGCATGGTGATGAGATAGAGCACGAAGATCATCAGCATACCCTCGCCGGACGAAGTCGACAGTTTGAACACGTCGGTGATGTAGGCGGGTGTCCAGAAGAGGAAGAACCACCACACTCCGTCAGAGAGGAATTTGCCGAAGAACACTGCCCATGTCTGGGGATACTTGAATACGCTCCAGAAGGGGATTGTTGCCTCGTTCTCCTCTTCGACAGCTTTCTGTCGGGGAGTCTCGTTGGCTTCGTGATTGTCCTGCTCGATATATGCGAGCTCGGCTGCGTTGACGCGGGGATTCTTGGCCGGTTCCTTGTAGAGAACTACCCAGAAGCCCATCCACACGAATCCGAGGGCACCGATGACGATAAATGCCATCTCCCAGCCGTTGCCCCAGCCTATATTCTTGAAGAATGTGGCGAGCGGGCCGATCGAGAACGGGGCTACGAGAGCGCCGACTGCCGATCCGGCATTGAAGATTGAGGTGGCGTACGCACGGTCACGTTTGGGGAAGTATTCGGCGGTCACCTTGATGGCGGCGGGGAAGTTGCCGGCCTCACCGAGGGCGAGGATGGTACGGGCCGCAAGGAAGAAGTAGACCGATACGGTGGCGATCATGATGGCGACGTCACCGGTGGCGCCGAGCAGTTCGGCTGCGTCATGCATGCCTACGACATGCTCGGTGGCCCAGCCGCAAGCGGCGTGAAGGCAGGCGCCGGCTGACCATACGCCGATGGCCCAGAGGTAACCTTTCTTAGTGCCCATCCAGTCGATGAAGCGGCCGGCAAGGAGGTTGGCAACGGCATAGACGATGGAGAACACTGCGGTGATCAGACCGTAGTTGGAGTCGGTCCAGTGAAATTCGGGAGCGATGAACTCTTTCCAGGTGAGTGATAGCACCTGACGGTCCATGTAGTTGACGGTCGTGGCGAGGAAGAGCAGCGCACAGATGACCCAACGGAAGTTGGTCATTTTCTGATTGGCTGCGGAGAGGGGTGTTGTTGCTGTTGCCATGTATTAAAATTTAAAGTAGTTTTTGGCATTGTTGTAGCAGATGTCCTCGATCATCTGGTTGACGCGCTTCTCTTCGTAGCCGGTGTAGGGGAGTTCACCCTTCTCGATGTCGTCGCCGACGAGGTTACAGAGTGTGCGGCGGAAGTATTCATGACGAGGATATGAGAGGAATGAGCGTGAGTCGGTGAGCATACCTACAAAGCGGCTGAGAAGACCCAGGAGCGAGAGGGCGTTCATCTGCTTCTGCATGCCGTCCTTCTGATCAAGGAACCACCATCCCGATCCGAACTGAATCTTGCCGGGGATAGAACCGTCCTGGAAGTTGCCGAGCATTGTGGCGATGACTTCGTTGGCGCAGGGGTTGAGGTTGTAGATGATGGTCTTGGTGAGTTTGCCACGTGAATTGAGGCGGTCGAGGTACTTGGCGCAGCTCTTGGCGGTGTTGAACTCGCCGATTGAGTCAAAGCCGGTGTCGGGACCCAGGAGCTTGAACATCTTTGAGTTGTTGTTGCGGATGGCTCCGTAGTGGAACTGCTGTGTCCAGCCTGAGTTGTAGTCCATCTCGCCGAATACGATCATCATGGCGCTCTTGAACTTGTGGATCTCTTCGCCGGTCAGCTCCTTGCCTCCGTACACCTTGTCAAAGATGGCTTCGATCTCGGCATCGGTGTAGTCGGCGGCATAGAACTCTTCGATGCCGTGGTCAGAGAGACGGCAACCCATCTCCTCAAAGAAGTCGTGACGCTTCTGGAGGGCGTCTATCATGTCGCTGAACTTGCTGATGGTCACGCCTGACATCTCGGAGAGTTTCTCGACGTAAGCGCGGAACTCGGCGGGATCCTCTACGGCCATAGCTTTGTCGGGACGCCATGTGGGGAGCATCTTGATCTCGAATCCGCTGTCGCGTACGGCCTTGTGGTATTCGAGTGTGTCGACGGGATCGTCGGTGGTGCAGACGGTCTCGACGTTGTAGCGGCGCATAAGTCCGCGTGCGGTCATGTTGGGATCGTTGAGCAGCTTGTCGTTGCAGGCGTCATAGATCTCGCGTGCTGTCTCGGGGTTGAGCAGTTTGTCGATGCCGAAGGCTGTCTTGAGCTCAAGGTGTGTCCAGTGATAGAGGGGGTTGCGGAAGGTGTAGGGTACTGTCTCGGCCCACTTCTGGAACTTCTCCCAGTCGGTGGTGTCGGTGCCGGTGCAGAAACGCTCCTCTACGCCGTTGGAGCGCATTGCGCGCCATTTGTAGTGGTCACCGCCGAGCCATATCTCTGTGATGGATTTGAATCGGTGGTCATCGGCTACCATCTTGGGGATGAGGTGGCAGTGATAGTCGATGATGGGCATCTTGGCTGCATGCTCGTGATATAATTTCTTTGCTGTCTCGGACTGCAAAAGGAAATTTTCGTCCATGAAGGGTTTCATAGGATGGAATATTTATTAGTTGTTGGGATTATAAAGTTACACCGTTTTTGAAGATTGAGATCTCGTGAATGCCGGCCTTCTCGGAGTTGACGGGCTCGCCATCGGCCACTCTGAGCACGTAGGCGATAAATTCGTCAAGCACCTGTTCCATTGACTGGTCTTCGACAAGACGTCCGGCGTTGAAGTCGATCCATGCGGGCTTGCGCTGTGCGAGGCCTGAGTTGGTCGAGATCTTCATGGTGGGGACGAATGTGCCGAAGGGGGTGCCGCGTCCGGTGGTGAAGAGCACCATCTGGCAGCCTGCGGCGGCGAGTGCTGTCGAGGCTACGAGGTCGTTGCCGGGTGCCGAGAGCAGGTTGAGTCCATGCTCGCGGATGCGATCGCCATACTCCATTACGCCGAATACGGGGCTCTTGCCTGACTTCTGAGTGCAACCGAGGGCCTTCTCTTCAAGGGTGGAGATGCCTCCGGCCTTGTTGCCCGGCGAGGGGTTCTCGCCTACGGGTTCGCCGTGGCTCAGGAAGTATTGCTTGAAGTTGTTGATGAGCGATACTGTCTCGCCGAGCAGTTTGTCGGATGCGCAGCGCTCCATGAGGATGGTCTCGGCGCCGAACATCTCGGGTACCTCGGTGAGGACTGTCGTGCCACCCTCTACGTCACAGAGCCAGTCGGAGAACTCGCCCAGCAGAGGATTGGCTGTGATGCCTGAGAATCCGTCCGAACCACCGCACTTGAGGCCTATGCGCAGTTTGGATGCGGGCTGTTCGGTGCGCTCGTATTTGCGGGCTTTCTCGTAGAGGTCGGTGAGCATCTTTACGCCGGTCTCGACTTCGTCACCCTCTACCTCCTGACACACCATGAATTTTACACGCTCGCGGTCATAGTCGCCACAGAACTCCTCAAAAACGCGGGGCTGGTTGTTCTCGCAGCCGAGGCCTACGATGAGGATACCTCCGGCATTGGGGTGATGCACCATGTCGCGGAGTATCTTCTTGGTGTTCTCGTGGTCGTCACCGAGCTGTGAGCAGCCGTAGTTGTGGGGGAATCCGAAGATGCCGTCCACGCCCTCGGCGCCGGTCTCGGCGTTGACGCGGTCGACGATCTGCTTGACGATGCCGTTGACGCATCCTACGGTGGGGATGACCCAGAGTTCGTTACGGATGCCTACCTGGCCGTCGGGACGCTCGTAGCCGCGGAATGTAGCCTCCTTGCCCTTGAGCGCGGAGCCGGGGGCGGGGCAGTTGTGATTCTTGATCGAGATGCCTGAGTAGTCGAGCTGTCCCTCCAGGTTGGTCTTGATGTCCTCGTGGTCGAGATAGTGACCCTTGGCTACGTCGTGGCGTGCGTGACCGATGGGAAAACCGTATTTGATGATATTCTCGCCCTGAGCGATGTCGCGCAGCGCGAATTTGTGTCCTGCAGGGATGTCACTGACAAGTGTAATGTCGCCGGTGCCGTCGACATTCACCACTGTGCCTTTGGCAAGCGGATTGATGGCAACGGCGACATTGTCAGCAGGATTGATCTTGAGAAAATCCTTCATACGGGTGTCTTATTCAACGATTTCTTTTACTGTCTCAAGCATACCCTTGGCCTGGATCTTGTCGAGGTATTCGACAACGAGGTCGGTGAGGCCGGGGATCTGGTTGAGGTCACCGTGGGTGCCCCAGATGAGGTCTTTAGCCGCGAGGACGCCTTCGGCTACCTTGCGGGTGTCGCCTGTAGCCCAGAGCTCGGTGAGGAGGTCCATGATCTTCTGATCGTCCTGAGGTACGATGTCGGTGCCATCCTCACGCTTGCCACCCTTGTAGTAGGTGATGAGGGCTGCGAGTCCGAGTACGAGACCCTTGGGGAGTTCGCCCTTGCGCTCAAGATATACCTTGAGGCCGGGGAGGTCGCGGGTCTGATATTTGGGGAATGAGTTGAGCATGATCGATGTCACCTGATGGTCGACATACGGGTTGTTGAAGCGCTCAAGGACGTCAGAACCGAATTTCTGCAGCTCTTCCATGGGGAGGTTGAGGGTCTGCATGAGTTCGTCGAACTGTACCTTGTGGATGTATTTGCCGATGACGGGATGGTTGCAGGCGTCGCGTACGATGTTGACGCCGCTGAGGAATGCTACGGGTGAGAGGACGGTGTGCGGGCCGTTGAGGAGGGTAACCTTACGTTCGTGGTAGGGTGCCTCGGAGTCGGTGATGAGTACCTCAAGACCGGCGCGGTCAGCGGGGAACTCTGCACGGAGTTGTTCGAGCGACATGTTGGAGGGACGCTCGATGACCCAGAGGTGGAATGCCTCGCCCTGTACGACTACGTTGTCCTTGTAGCCGAGTTTCTCCTGAATCTCGTTGATCTCCTTGCGGGGGAATCCGGGGACGATGCGGTCAACGAGTGTGGCGCATACGTAGCAGTAGGTGTTGAACCAGGTCTTGAATCCCTCATAGTCAGCACCGAGGTCCTCTTTCCACAGCTCGATGTATTTGTTGATGATCTCCTTGAGGTGGTGTCCGTTCTCAAAGATGAGCTCGCAGGGCATGATGATGAAGCCCTTGTCGGGTGCGCCGTTGAATGTCTTGTAACGACGGTAGAGGAGCTGTGTGAGCTTGCCGGGATATGATGATGCGGGGCGGTCGGAGAATTTGCAGGTGTCATCGTATGCGATGCCGGCCTCGGTGGTGTTGGAGATGACAAAGCGCATCTCGGGCTGGTCGGCGAGCGCGAAGAAGGCGTCGGCCTGTGTGAAGGGGCTGATGCCGCGGCTGATGACGTCGACACGTGTGAGCGAGTTGATTACCTCACCGTTCAGACGGCCCTGAAGGTTGACGTGATAGAGGCAGTCCTGACCCTGGAGGAGCTGCATCACGAAGGCGTCGGGTGTACCCTGAACTACGACTACCGATGAGTTGAAGTCGGTCTTGTCGTTCATGTTCTTGATGATCCAGTCAACGAATGCGCGGAGGAAGTTTCCTTCACCGAACTGAATGATTCTCTCGGGAGCGACGGCCTTGGGGGCGGTCAGTTTGTTTAATGCTTTCATGTCTTATAAGGTATAGTTGATGTTATTGATTTCAATGTTGATGATCAGTTGCCTGCCTGACGGGGTGTCCAGGTGGTGGTGCGGGTGTATACCTTTGCGAGGTCCAGGAGACGTGCGGCCTCGTCGGCTGTGGGATTTTTTGCCCATTTCACGCGTGCGTCAGCATTGGCACCGGGGCCTTTCGAGCCGTATTCGCCGTAGCGCGATGTCTTCTCGTTGTCGGTATTGCTCCAGTTGTGCCAGCCCACGGGGAGGATGTGACTGCCCATGTCGCAGTTGATGAACACGGTGTGGGCATACGGACGCCATGGACGGCCGAGGTAGACCTTTGTGACCTCGGGGTCGGCGGTGAGGCGGCAGTTGTCGAACACATATCCGACCTCGACATCCTCGGGGGTGGAGGCGGCGGTGATGTAGCTGTTGGTCTTGGAGTGGATGGTGCAGTCCTTGAAGTAGGCTGTGGCGGGACCGAAGATGAAGTCGGTCGTGCCCTCGATATAGCAGTTGTCGAAGAACAGGCGTGTGTTCTTGCCGCCGGTGAAGAGGGTGTCCTGATTGCCGAGCAGACGGCAGTTGGTGAACTCCAGTGCGTCACCCTCGGTGTGAAGCGCTACGGCCTGACCGACTCTGGGGGCGTTGTTCTCGATGGTGAGGTTGGAAAATCTGATGTCCGAGCCGTCGACACGCACGGTGTAGGTGCGGAATGTGCCCATATTGCCGATCTTGGCGTGGTCGGCATTGGTAATGATGGTGCCTTCGGGACTCTGGCCGACGAACGATACGTTTTTGAGCCATGAGGGGATGATGATCTTCTCGTAGTAGACACCATCGGCGATGTGTACGGTGACGTCGTATTCCATGTATGCACGTATGCCTTCGAGGGCCTCGGTGATGGTCTTGTAGTCGCCCGAGCCGTCCTGTGCTACGTAGATGTCGCGTTTCCAGTTGTCAGCGGCGTTGATGGCGAATGAGCCGAGACAGAGGAGACAGAGGAGTGCCGTGAGTCTGATTTTCATATTCAGCAGTCTGTGTTAGAGTGATTGATGGGACGTGCGATTATTTCTTGGTGACTCTGAACCAGTCGATGTCGAGCCATCCGCTGTCGTTGCTGTTCCAGTCACGTGAGCAGAAGAGACCGAATTTGGCACCGATCCAGTGGCCGACGTCTACCTTGACTGGGCGGCCTATCTTGGTGTATTTCTTGCCGTCGAGGCTGTAGAAGAATGTTGCCTCGGCCTTGTAGTCGGATTTCTGAAGGGCTTTCTTGGCACCGGTGTAGTCGATGCGCATGCGGAGGTACATCTCCTTGTCGCCGTCGACCTTTATGGCCTCGACTTCCTCTTCCTTACCACCCTTGTTGGCTTTGTAGCAGTCGGTCTGCACGAGGTAGATACCGTCCTTGCGGCTCTCGAATGCGAGTGCGCCGAAGTTGTAGCCCATCACGACGATACCTGCGCGCTCGCCTGTAGTGATCTTGCCGTCCTTCTTGCGGGGGAAGAACTGTACCTTGGCTGTGGCGGTGAAGTCGCGTGCGGGGAATTTCTGCAGCAGGAGGTTGGGGAGGTCGTAGAGGGTGGTGCCTTCGGGCTGCTGTGCCGAGAAGAGGCGGAGGGTCGAAGCGGCTGCGTCACAGTAGTACCAGAGGGCCGAGGGATTGTCTTTCCACTGCCACTGTTTGCCGAGCTCGATCGAGTCGAATTCGTCGCTGTCCTGCGGAGTCTGACGCGGGTAAGTCTTACCTACGTTGGGCTTTTTATAGGTGCGTACGGGGACTCCGCGCTCATCACCGTCGGGGTCGACGCCGATCACGGGCCAGCCGTTCTCAAGCCATGTCATAGGCTGGAGGTGTACCACGCGACCGTAGGGGCCTTTGTCCTGGAAGTGTATGAACCAGTCTTCGCCACCGTCGGGGGTGTCGATCCATGCGCCCTGGTGGGGGCCGTTGATGTCGGTATCACCCTGCTCCATGACGTTGCGCACTTCGTAGGGGCCCCAGGGATTCTTGGAGCGGAGCACTTCCTGCCAGCCTGTGGCTACGCCGCCGGCGGGTGAGAAGATGTAGTACCAGTCGCCGCGCTTGTACATCTTGGCGCCTTCGATGGTCTCGTTCTCGATGTGTCCGTCATATATTATACGGTCCTGTCCGATGGTGCTCTTGCCGTCGGGGGTCATCTCGATCATGCCGATGATGCTCTTGACTCCGGCGCGGCTGCCTGCGTAGCCGTGTGCGATATAGGCCTTGCCGTCCTCGTCCCAGAATGGGCAGGTGTCGATGATGCCTTTGGCGGGGTGTACGAGCACGAGGGGTTCCCAGGGTCCGGCGGGGTCCTTGGTCTTGGTCATAAAGATGCCGAGGTCGGGATCGCCGTAGTAGATGTAGAACTCTCCGTTGTGATAGCGTATGGCGGGTGCCCATACGGCGTTGCCGTGGTTGGGGGTGGCGAATTTGGCATAGTCGGGCATCTCGGCGATGGCGTGTCCTATGATGGTCCAGTTGACGAGATCCTTGGAGTGGAGCACGGGTAGACCGGGGATGTCGGAGAAGCTCGATGCTGTCATGTAGTAGTCATCACCCACGCGCACAACATCGGGGTCGGAGTAGTCGGCATCGATGATGGGGTTGATATACTTGCCGTTTCCGAGGTCTGCGCACCAGACGTCGGAAACATAGTCAGCGGCCGAGAGTTGTGTGAATCCTGCTATGGCCATACTGAGTAGCGTGAGTCGATAGGGGAGTTTCATCGTAGTCAGTTTTATGGTATTAAATCATGTGATTGTGTCGGCGCGGAGGTCGCGTCGGTATAAAATTCGTCCCAAAATTACTAAAAAATCCATGATATATCATTGCCGACGGATGAATTTTTTGAAATTTATTGCGGATGTCGGTGTGATAAGTGAGTAATCTTTGTGTAGGAAAGTAGCTGAAATGTGGCTTAAACGGTGCGTTAACGGTGTAAAAAAGCCCGGAACCGAGTGCGGCTCCGGGCTTGTGATATGAGATCTGGATGTCGTTGTCAGTGGCGGGTCGTTACATTCTCTCCATTTCGAGACATGCGTTGATGAAGGGACCTACACCCTTGGCGTCGTTGTCGCGGATGGGTTCGGAGATGTAATATTCAAATGATCCGTCACGATAGTTCTTGTCACCGCCGAGGCCGGCTACGGCACAGCAGTTGGTGAGGGCTATCGATCCGTCCTTGTCCTGACGTACGAGGTGCTTGAGCATGCCGTTCCAGCCGGTGAGTGCGGCGTTGAGATATGACTCGTCGAGTATGCCCATGCGTACGCCGCGGAGCAGTGAGTAGACGAACATGGCTGTGGCTGTGCCTTCGAGGTAGTTGCCTTCGCGTCCGGGCTCGTCGAGCACCTGATACCATACGCCGCTCTTGGTGTCCTGTGTGCTGACCACGCCGTCGGCAAATGAGCGGAATACGTTCTCAACCTCGGCACGCTTGGGGTGGTCGGCGGGCATCTCTTCGAGTACGTCGAGGAGTGCCATGAATGTCCAGCCCATGGCGCGACCCCATGCGTGGGGTGCCTGGCCGGTCTCTTTGTCGGCCCAGCGCTGTTCCTTGCTCTCGTCCCATGCGTGACGGTAGAGGCCTGTCTTGGGGTCGTAGGTGTGCTTGGCTACGACGATAAACTGGTCGGCGATATGATCCCAGGCTTCTTCCTTTTCTTTACCTGTCAGGAAGCGGTTGGCATACTTGGCGCTGAAGGGTTCGCCCATGAAGAGGCCGTCGAGCCACATCTGATGGGGGTAGATCTTTTTGTGCCAGTAGCCGCCGTCGGCTGTGCGGGGCTGCCCTTTGATCTGCTCCCAGAGGGTGTGCATGGCTTTGAGATAGCGTTCCTCGCCGGTGCGGTCGTAGGCTGCCATGAGGATGGTGCCGGGCTTGACGAGGTCGAGGTTGTATGATTCGAGCTTGTAGGTCTTGATCGAGCCGTCGGGATTGACGAGTCCGTCGGCCCAGCTGATGACGTAGTCTGTGATGGAGTCGTCACCGTAGCGGTTGGCTACGTTGAGCATTGCGTCAAGCTCGGTTGCTACGGAGTAGGTCCATTTGGGACTCTTCGAGTAGTCGAGCTGCCAGCTCTCGGGGCAACGTTTCATCTCGGAGAGTGCCATGCGCTGTGAGAGGGGTGCGTTGTCGGTGACGAGCTGTCCGTTGATGTAAGTGTTGGCGATGCGGATGTTCTTTGTGAGGCCGCTGATGGAGTTACCTCCGTTCTTTACGCCGTCCCACTTACAGTTCTTGACCTCGATGTCGCGTACGTTGCAGAGGTCTTCGTAGCCTTCGATCATTACGCCCCATTTGCTTTCCTTGCAGTTGATGTTTTCGAGATATACGTCCTGTACTACGGGGGGATAGCTGTGGTCACATGCTTCCTTGCGCTCGTAGAGGAGGTTGATCTTGAGTACGGCTTCGTTGCACTGTCCTACCTCGATGTTGCGGGCGAAGATGTTCTCGATGACTCCGCTGCGGCATGAGTTGGTCTTGATGCGGATGACGCGGTCGAGGTCGGGCGAGTCCATGACGCAGTTTTCGGCGAAGAGGGTGTTGAATCCGCCTGAGATTTCCGAGCCTACGACGATGCCGCCGTGTCCGTTCTTCATGCGGCAGTTGCGCACGATGACGTTCTCGGTGGGACGTGCGGCGACGATGCCGTCGCGGTTACGTCCGCTCTTGAAGGCGATGCAGTCGTCGCCTGTGTCAAAGAAGCAGTCTTCGATGATGACGTTGCGGCATGACTCGGGGTCGCAACCGTCACCGTTGGGGCCTTCGTTCTGGATGTGGACACCGCGCACGGTGAGGTTTTCGCAGAACAGGGGGTGTATCACCCAGAAGGGAGAGCGGAGGAGTGTGACGTCCTCGATGAGAACGTTCTTACAGTTGACGAAGTTGACGAGCTGGGGACGCATGCCGTATCCGGGGCCCATCTGGCGCTTCTCGACGGGTACACCGTTTTCGTTCCATTCCTGGAGGAGCGGACGGCCTACTTTCTGAGTGGTGATGGTGCCCTGTCCGGTGTAGTCGTGTCCGCGCTTGGCGCTCATGCCCCACCATGTGGAGTTGTCGGCGGCTCCGTCGACTGTGCCTTTGCCGGTGAGGGCGATGTTGGTCGCGTCAATGGCGTAGACCATGGGCTGATAGTTGTAGCAGTCCATGCCTTCCCAGCGTGTGCGTACGACGGGATATTGTGTGGTGTCGGCGGTGAAGAGGAGTGTGGCACCCTCTTCGAGGTGGAGGTTGACGTTGTTCTTGATGGTGATGGGACCTGTGAGCCATGTGCCTTTGGGGATGATGACACGGCCGCCGCCTTCACGCGAGCAGACGTCGATCACCTTATTAATAAGTTCGGTGTAGAGGAATCCTTTGGTTTTGGATTTTTTGCCGTAGTCGAGCAGTTTGTAGTCTTTGGCCCTGAATGTGGGCTGCTGCACGGATTTTTCTATCTGCGGATAGAGCTCGTTCCATGCCTGATCGGGGGTAATGGCCCAGGCTGCGGCTGTGAGCAACAGGCCTAATGCCGTCAGAAATGTTTTTTTCATGGATATTGTGTTGATGATGATTTGATGCGTAATGAGAGGGTAAATTAATCACCGATACAAAAGTAGAAAATAATTGTGAATGTAGCAAATCGGAATTTTTTTATGTCCCATCGCATAAGCTCGGGGCTTGGCCGAAAAAAAAACCCCTCGCCGTAGATGGCGAGGGGGCGGAGCTGATTCAATGGGGATGGATCAATCAGAGATTGTCATAGAAGTGGATGGGGTCGGATGAGTTCCAACGGGGGTCTCCTATGCCACGAGTGATGATGTCGTGGTTCTGAATTGCTGCGTCCTGCTTGTACTTGAGAGCATTCCAGATGTCGGCGGGTGCTTCGTGGTCGCGCGGGTCACCCTTGGATGTGTTATGCTCGGTGTAGGGAGGGTTGGGGTTATTGAAGAGCTCGGTAGCTTTAAGAGCGGGAGTGCCGGTCTTTACTACGAGATCTTCAGTCGTTCCAAGATTAAATCCTGCCCATGAGGTCTGACCAAATGAGTTCTTGTTGAGCGAGAATCGGTAGGATTCGAAGAACTTGTCATCTGTAAGGGGCTTGCTGCCTGAGATGTAGTTGTCCTTTACGAGGAATGTCATCACACCTGAACCCTTGATCTCGCGGACGTCGCTACCTGCCATGTACTCGTTGCGTTTGTCGTTGTCGGCCTTTGTCACTACGAAGAGGTTGTTGCAAAGTTCGTAGTGTGATCCTCCGGGGATGTAACGGGTCTGGAAGATGCAACGGTCCTTAGAACGGGTAGAGTAGTTGATGAATGTGTTGTTGTTGATGCGGATGTTCCACTTTACATCATCAACGTAATCGATGTTCTTGTCGTTGTCGGAGATAAGGGCTGTACGGGGACAGTCATACATGGTGTTGTTGCTCCACTCGAAGTCCTTGTAGATGTTAGATGTGGTGCGGGCACCGTCACCTGCGATCCATGCGTATCCGCGGCCGTTGTTGTCGTAGTAACCGCAGTTGTAGAAGAGGTTGCCCTTGATAAGCATTTTTTCAAATACCTTATCTTTAGAACCCTGTACACGGATGAATCCGCGGACCATGCGCTGGAAGGTACAGTTGAGAATCTGCAGTGACTTAATGGAAACTTTCATACCGTCGGAGTACATGTTGGCGAAGTAGTTACCCGAAGCAGAGCCGAGGCCCTGATCCTGATGGCCGTAGTTGAGAGCCAGAGGACAGTCGAAGTCGATGTTCTTGAAGATGAGATCGCCTACTTCGATGAGACAGTCGGGTTCACCGCTGGTCTTGCGTCGACCGAACATGAAGTTGCAGGTGCCGAGGTTATTGGTGAGTCGGCCGTATTCATCAAGTGCGTTGCCGATGCCGCCCATGTATACGATGGCGCGTTTGCCCTGAGCTACGTCCTCGGGACGAGTCTCAAGAGTGAAGCCCTTGGCGAGATCGGGGTTGGCATAGAAATAGTAAGCCTTGCCACCTTCGAGCTGGAATACCTGACCCTCGGCAAGATTGGTGTTAGATGCAAACTGACCGATGATGGTGTCGAGAGGACATGCATTGTACTCTACTGCACCCGGAATCTGGTCATTGGGGATGACCTTGTGCTCGATTAAGATAGGATCGCCGGGCTGGCCGTATACGGGCTTGAGAATAGCGTTGTAGATCTGGTCAACGGGTGCCTTTTCAGGGTCTTCGTCGAGGACACGCACCACATACTTGGCGTTAGGCATAAGACCGGCTACCTTGTAGCGGGCTACACCGTCGACGAAGTCTGTCTGCTTGATTTCGTAGTTAGACCATTTGGCATCGATAGTTGCGTTGGGGTTATCCTTAGCAGGCGATACAACAAGCTTTGTGACCTTGAACTGAGCGGTCTGTCGGTCGTCCTGATTGCCGTCCTGAACGCGGTTGAAGTGCTCCTTGTATGTCTCCCAGAGGCTGTTTCTTGAGCTTTCGGTGGGTTTGCTTGCCTTGAGCGCCTCTTCAATAGCATCCTCGGCGTTAATATTAACCTTGACGGTAAAGTAAGAGCAATCGGGAGCTACATCCTCGATTGAAACAAGCTCGGGGGTGTCATAACGCACACCGGTTGTAAGTCCGGCCTGCTCGGCCCATTCGCGACCGTTGCCGTAGCCGTACCATTTGGAGTGATGACTCTCGACACCGTCGGGGTTGAGAACTCGGATGGCAAAGCGGTATGACTCGTTATATTCGAGGTTGGGGATGCGGATCGAGAGCTGGTCGGGATCGTCGATGATAAAGCGGTCGGTGAGGTTGTCGGGGTTGTCCCAGTCGGCATCAAGGCCTGATGTCAGTCCAGAGACAAGTCCGTATTTGATCTCATATCCGGCACAGCCTTTGACACCGTACCATACCAACTCAGCGGTGTTGACCTCCTCAGTGATGATGCGCATGCCGTAAGGATCATCGTCACCCTTATCGGTGTTCTCATTAAGGCGGAACATTGTCATTGGCATACGGTCAAATTCGTCGGCGGGGTTGACTGTACCCATAACCTCGTCATCCTTACAGGATGCGAAGCCCATAGCAAGAACCGCAGTCAGTGAATATATAAATAATTTTTTCATCTTAGAGTTTTCTTATAGATTAGGTATTATTTGTAACCGTATTTGTTGGTGTACTTGCCCTGAGAGTATGTAATGATCGAACGGGGAATGGGGAGGATGTAACGTACTACAGGGAGGTCATCAGTGGTAGGCATAGCCGAGGGTTCGGGTGCGGCCTCGTATTTGCCGTTGCGGTTAACGTAAGTGGTGGAGCGTGCGGGATCGTAATAGATGTAACCACGGAGTGAGTAGCAGAAATGAGCCGAGGGACATCCAAGGTCGTTGTTGAACCAGTTCATGAAGTCAGCCGATGAAGCCTTGTTCTTAGTGTCGGGCAGGTTGTCGCCGATCTTGTTCCAGGGCTGAGTGTAGGGGTTGAGAACATAAACTATGTTCATGTTGCCTGACTCGTTGGGGAAAGTGGATGCGGTGGGGAAAGCGGGGAATGTTCTGGAGGCACCTACACCGTCCTTATTGGCTGAAGTCAGACGAGACTGATAGTCGATCTTATTACCGTTGGTGTCAACTGTGGGAAGATTTTCAGAATAGTAAATCTTGAACACGAGTTTATTGGGATATGCGTCTGCATCGTCGAAGTCATAAATGCCGACGTAATCAGAATTGGAACCATTGGCCTCTGCGGCGTTGAAGTAGCGCCAGAATGTCCAGAAAGTGCTCTCGGATAGCAAGTTGTTACGCACGAGGTCGCGCCAGCGCATGTTCTCACCTGCAAATTCGAGACGACGCTCGTTGAGGACGGCCTTGAGGAAACCTTCGGGTGAGGTCTCGTCGCCGGTCACAGCGGGGTCGAGGGTCGAGCCGCGGTAAGCGCGCTCGCGTACGGTCTGCAGGCGCTGTTTGGCCTTCTCGGTGACGTTGCCTGTGTAGCCGAGTTCTGCCTCGGCCGACATAAGGAGGACGTCGGCATAACGCATGTAGGGGAAGTTGATACCTGTGTTGCCTTCGGTAGTGGCGCCGAGACCTGCGGTGTTCCAGAGCTTGGACCACTTGCCGTTGTAGAATGTGCGGCCGTTGTTGAACTTGGCCTCGCCGTTCTGATTGTAGCCGAACCACTGGTTGACGTAATCGCGACGAACGTCACCCTCCTTGAAGAAGAGACGATAGAGGGCGTTGAGCTGAGCCGAGCTTGAGGCTTTACCCCATGCGTGAGGAGTAGAGCCCTGGGCGTTGTCCATCTTGGGTCCGTGAATGTAACCGATGGCACCGGTTGACTCCTTGCCGAAAGGTATCTCGAAGATGACGTCATCGTTAGTCGCGCTTGCCACGAGGTTGCACTCGTTGACAAATACCTTGTGATAATCGAGTCCGAGCGAGTGGGTAGTGCGCTCAACGACTGAGTCACAGTATTCGGCAGCTGTCTGATAGTAATCTTTCCAGTTGTCGGGGCGCTCCATCTTACCGAATGTGTCACCGTCGGGACGGAGAGAGTAACCGCCGGCAGTCATGGCGAGACGTGCGATCATAGCCCATGCCATATCCTTGCTGATGCGCTCGGTGCGGTCGCTGAACGAGTTGTCGGACGAGAGCGACATCTTGGGGGCAATGGCCTTGAGGTCCTCGATAAGGTCGTCAAGGATTTTGGTGCGGTCCTCGATGTCATAGGCGGGATCGGCTACCTCGTAAGAGGGCTTGAGAGAGTAGGGAACGTCACCCCAGTACCAGATGAGGTCGTGATAGAAGATGGCGCGGAGCACCTTGACCTCACCGAGCATCTGCATGAGTTCAGAGTCGTCCTCATCGTAGATGTCAGAATTGCGTATACCTGCGTCAAGCATGTTGGCACGTTCGATGCCCTGATAGAGGGCATCCCAGGCCTTCTTGACATCGCCGGCGTCGGGGTCGCACTCAAAGCGCTGATAGGCTGTGGGGAGCTGATTCTCGTTGTCGTAAATCTTGAACTCGACGTCGGTGTTGAAGCAGAATTTGTCAAGGAATGCCGAGCCGTATGTGTTGCCGCTCAGAAGGGCGGCGTACACACCGTTAAGTGCGCGGTTCATCTCCATTTTATCGGTGTAGACATAATCCGGCTGATTCTTGGAGGGCGCATCGACCTCAAGATAATCGGTGCAGGATGCCAGCGAGAGACCGGCAATACCGAATAAGAATATATTTCGTAATTTCATTGTTTTTACTGTGTAGGGTAAAAGACTAAGTGTTGGTTAGAATGAAAGGTTGATGCCGAGCACGTAGCTGCGTGAACGGGGATAACGGTTCATATCAAACGACGGAGTAAGACCGCTCTGGATGTCAACCTCGGGGTCATAACCTGAGTAGTTGGTGATGATAAAGGGGTTGGTGACAGATGCATAGAAACGGCACTTGCTCATACCTGCATGCTTGATGATATTGGTCGGGAGGGTGTAGCCGACGGTGATGTCGGTACAACGGAGGAATGAGCCGTCCTCAACGAAGCAGCTTGCTGTAACGTCCTTGTTCCAGTCCATGGGGTTCCAGTTGGTCTGTCCTTCATTCATCTCCAGATAGTGATCGTATGCACCGAGTACCCAGTAGTTGCCATAGTAGCACTCTGAGCCGTCGGCATAACGCCAGCGATCGGTGTACTTGTTGAGCACGTTGTAGAAGTTGTTACTGTTGTTGACGGATGAAGACAGGTACATGCCAGTGGCGTTGTAGACGTCGAAGTCAAGGAAGTAGGTGAAGTTGGCGGTGAAGTCAAAGCCTTTGTACTGGCCGTTGAGACCGAAACCACCCTGAAGTTTGGGAGTGGTGCGTCCGATTACGACACGGTCATTGTCGTCGATGATGCCGTCACCGTTGATATCCTTGAATTTGGGCTTGCCGGGGAGGGTAGCCTTACCTGACTGAGAATCATTAAAGATGTTGTTCATGTCAACGGGGATCTGTTTGCCGTTTTCATCAACCTTAGCCTCGTAAGCAGAGCTTGCGACGTTGTAGTTGAATTCATCGACAGAATAGAGACCGTCATATACGAATCCGTAGATAAGACCTACTTCGCCACCTACCTCAAGACGATAGTTGTAACCGCCGTCCTTTGAACGAGAGTGGGTGTCGTAGAGATACTTGGCATCACCGTTGAGGTTGTCGACCTTCATCTTGTTGGCACCGAGATTGAGGTTGGCCGAGAGGACATAGTCCTTACCGCGGAGAATGTCGCCGTTGATCGAGAGCTCGAAACCACGGTTAGTCACCTGACCGATGTTCTTGTACTGCCATGAGTAACCTACAGTCGAGAGGATGTCAGCCTTATAGATAAGGTCGCTGGTGGTGTTCCAGTAGTATTCGGGAGTGATGCGCAGACGATTGTCGAAGAGGGCGATGTCAAACGCGAAGTTGCGAGTCAGAGTGGTCTCCCACTTCAGGTCGGGATTGGGGAGGTAATCGGCGGGACCGTACCAGAGCTCACCGTCAGGAGTAACCTCACCGAATGCGGGACCGTTCTCGGTCTTGGTAGCGTAGAGATAACGCCACATGTCGGCATCGATGTTGTTGTTACCGGCCTTACCGATAGCAGCACGGAACTTGAGTTCATTGAGCCAGGTCTGATCCTTGAGGAAGTTTTCCTGTGAGAGAACCCATGCACCTGACACTGAGGGGAAATAACCCCAGTGGTGACCGGGTGCGAACATTGAGCTACCGTCGGCACGGAATGTAGCCGAGAGGAGATACTTGTGATCGTAGTTGTAGTTGATCTGACCGAAGTAAGAAGTTGTGCGGTTAGCGGTACCTACTTCTGACGAAGCCTGATAGGGTGTACCGAGGCTCATGTTGTCGAGAGCCTTGTCAGCAGTGATGTTGTCAGGGAAGTAGCGGTTCTTCTGTACGGTCTTTTCAGTCTGCTTGTGGTAGAGCTCGAAACCTGCGAGAGCGTAGAAGTTGTTCTTCTCCTTGATGGTCCAGTCATAGCTGGCGGTGGTGGTCCAGGTGTAAGAGTTGGTCTGATTCTTTTCGATCTGAGCTACGGGTTTGGAGTTGTACTTCTTGCCCTCAGAGGTCAGACGGCCCCAGAAGCGCTTGTCGTCCTTAAATCCTATTACATATACACCTTCAGTGCGGAGTGTGAGGCCTGAGATGGGCTTGAACTCAAGAGATGCCTGATTGGTGAATGTGTAGGTGTGGCGCTTGCGCACGTTGGTGTTGATGTCGGCGACAGGATTGGTGTAAAGGAAGATTTTTTCCTGATCGGGGTCGACAGTGTTCTCGTCCCAGAATGCACCGAACTCACGGATACCGTTGGTGGGACGATAGCGGAGCACGTCGATGATACCGCCTGAGCCGATGTTGTCACCACCCGCACCCTCGTCACGACGATATGACATCTTGGGGTTGTACTGGAGGGTAAGGTTGGGGAGGATCTTGGTCTGGAGTTTGGTGTGGATATTGGTACGGCGCACGCCTGTGTTCATAATAATACCGCGGTCATCCGACTGGGTGATCGAGATGTTATAGCGTGTGCTCTCGTTGCCGCCACCGATCGAGAGGTTGGTCGAGTAGCTGAAGGGATTGTTGCCCATCACCTCGTCCTGCCAATCATGGCTGGGAGCCTGACGGTAGAGGTCCATATCCTGGGGGTTACCGAAGTTGTAACGGAATTTGCGGGTCTGAGAGTTACGTGTCGAGTGACCTGTAGCGAAGTCCCACTGATAGTTTACAAAATCGTAAGCGTCCATGAGGTCGAGCTTCTTGGAGATGTGGCTGATCGAACCCTGAGCGTTGAAGTTGACCTGAGTCTTGCCCTCGGCTGCCGACTTGGTTGTCACGATGACTACACCGTTACCACCCTTGGCACCGTAGATAGCGGTCAGAGACGCATCCTTGAGGATGTCGATGCTCTGGATGTCGCTCGGGGGGATGTCGTTGATGTTGTCAACCTGGAAACCGTCGACGATGTAGAGGGGGTCATTGCTCTGGGTCACAGATGTCGCACCACGCACGCGGATGTTGATGTCCGCACCGGGCTGACCGTCGACAGTGGTTACCTGCACACCTG
>JAAVDB010000010.1 GCA_014802015.1 Bacteroides sp. | reverse complement strand
GCGAGAATGAGGTGATGAAGCTCGAATCAGACTACTCGACTACCTATCAAGGATTTGATCCCTCGTCGACCGAGAGCTATATAGCGTTTGAGATGATGCAGCACAAGAATATGGACCAGAGCATAGCGCTGGCCGAGGCCGTGCAGAATCAACTGGTGCGCACAGCCGGACGCAAGAACAACGGCGTGCGTCAGGCACCGTTCTGGGTGCTGGTGCGTACGAGCATGCCCTCGATACTGGTCGAGCTGGACTTTATCTGCAACCCCACTATGGAGACGTTCATGGCCTCGGACAACGGCAGCACACGGCTGGCACGCGCCATCTGTAACGGAGTGGAGCGTTACCGCGCCTCGTCACGATCGGCGGCCGACGGAGTATCCCCCGCACGCAAACGCGACACCTCGCCTCAGATACAGCCCCCTGCCTCCGAGCAACCTCACGCCGTGGAGGTGACGGCTGACGATGTGGTGACGTACAAGATACAGTTTCTCACCTCGCCCCGCGCCATCCCTGCCGGCGACAAACGCCTGAAGGGATTGAAGGACGTGGAGTCGTACACCGACGGCGGGTCGATCAAGTATACCTACGGTTCGTATCCCTCGGCGGCGGCGGCATCGGCCGACCTCAAGAAAGTAAAACAGCACTTTCCCGACGCATTCGTCATCAGGATGTGCGGCGGCAAACGCATTAAATGAAATATCAAAACGAAATAATATACCCGTTATATGAAAAAATTGTTCTCACGCGAAGTCAAGATCGGAGCTGCGGTGCTCATAGCGCTCATAGCTCTCTTGTTCGGCATCAACTATCTCAAAGGGGTCAATATCTTTAAGTCGGCCAACTATTACTATGCCTCCTACACCAATGTGACGGGATTGGCGCAGTCGGCACCCGTGACCGTCAACGGTTACAAGGTGGGACTGGTGCGCGAGGTGGCGTACGAGTATGACAACCCCGGTCATGTGAAAGTGGAGCTGAGTCTTGACCGTCAGCTGCGTGTGCCCGAGGGCACCAAAGCTGTCATAGTCACCGATATGCTCGGCACGTCGACCATCGAGCTGCGCATGGGCACCTCGTCACAGAATGTCGAGGTGGGCGGACGCCTGGAGGGCGTAGAAGGCTCGGGCATGATGGATAAACTGTCGGGCGAACTGCTCCCGACGGTGATACAGATAGCTCCGCACATCGATTCGCTGGTGGTGGCGCTCACGGCTGTGGCCTCTGACCCTGCCCTGCTGTCGTCAGTAAAGCGTATGGATGCGATCATGGCTAATCTCGAATCGTCGACCGCTCAACTGGACCGCGCCATGAAGGGGGTGCCGGCCATTATGGGCAGTGCGGGCACCACGATGGCTAATGTCAATGAGATCTCGGCCAATATCGCTCAGGTGTCACGTGCGTTGGCGGCGCTGTCGGATGATCTCAAGGACATGCCTCTTGACTCGACCATGCGCAACATCAACCGCATCACGGCTAATCTCGATGAGGCGACCTCGCGTCTGAACTCCACCAATTCTTCGCTGGGTCTGCTGCTCAACGATCCCGGACTGTATAACAATCTCAACAATTCGGCCGCCCATATCGACAGCATCCTCATCGATCTCAAGAAGCAACCCAAACGCTACATACCCTCGATCAAGATATTCTAAGACACATTTCCAACACACGCAGGACCCGAAGGGCGGTTGCCCTTCGGGTCCTGTCTGTGTTAGCATGATGATGCGGATGAGACTTATTTATCGCCGTAGTGTCCTCTGAGTGAAACGACAATTACAATAATCTTATCATCCTCAATAGTATATATCATACGCGAGCTTTTGTCAATACGTCGGCTCCAGTAGCCGGAATAGTCTCCTTTGAGTTGCTCGACCTGTCCTGTGCCTGTAGTGGGATGGAGTCTCAATTCCTCCAGCAGGTCAGCTATCTTTTTAAGGGTTTTCTTCTGCCCGGACATCCGCCACTTTTTCAAATGTTCTCTGGCTTCGTCCGATAATATAAGCTCGTATATCATACACCTAAAAGGTCCCTTATTTCGTCCATCGAATAAGCTCTACTTTTTCCGGCTTTTATATCATCCATTCCGCGCTTGACTGATGCCACGTTTTCAGGATCATTAAACCACGGATCGCCGGAGGGAGACGGGTTTTCATCAACTGTAACCGCTACGGAATTGGCTTTTGTGATGAGGATTGTCTCAATGAAATTTTTTAAGCTCTTACCCTGTGCGACTGCCATAATTGAGAGCTTCTGTAATGTATCGACAGGGAGGTCGATGTTTTTGCGCTTGATGTTCAATGCTGTTGCCATAGTGCCAGTTATTATTACCGCAAATATACATAAGATATATAATATATACAATATACATGTTGCAAAAGTTTATGGACATGGGACGATTTATGAGTAAAATCAGACCGCACGGATTGTATTCACTTTTTTTAACAAAATATCTTTTAAATCGGATTAAACTTTGTGCATCACGCGAGGTCAATAATAACGTGATGGGAAACTCACAACTAACATCGAAATATTCATTCGCATTATAAAAAAACAGAATCACGCTTCACGATGAATCGTATCAGACATGTACTCACGTCACTCGCGCTGCTGATGTTCAGCACCGCAACGGCTCTCGCCGTTAACATCTCAGGAATCGTAAAGGATGCAGTCACAACCGAACCGCTGATGGAGGCGTCGGTAAGACTGCTCGCCGCCAAGGACAGTGCCTTTGTCAAGGGCGTAAGCACCGACATCGACGGCCGATTCAGGCTGCAAGGTGTGAATAAAGGCAAATATATCATCGCCGTGACTTATATCGGCTATACGGACTACTATAAAGATATAGAGGTGGCCGGCTCGAATGTGCGCGTGGGCGTCATCGAGATGCGCGAGGCCTCGCACCTGCTCGGCGAGGTGAGCATCGTGGCCACCAAGACCCCTATCAAGGTGATGGAGGACACGGTGGAGTATAACGCCGACTCGTATCACACCCAGCCTAACGCTGTAGTCGAGGACCTGCTGAAACGTCTGCCGGGTGTAGAGGTGGACAGCGACGGCAAAATCACCGCCCACGGCAANTCAATCTCAAAAATACTCGTCAACGGCAAGGAATTTTTCAGCGACGACCCCGAGGTTGCATCCAAGAACCTNCCCGCCGACATGGTGGACAAACTACAGGTCGTGGATCGTAAGAGCGACATGGCACGTCTCACAGGTGTGGACGACGGCGAGGACGAGACCGTCATCAACCTTACCATCAAGAAGGGTATGGACAACGGATGGTTTGGCAACGCGGANATGGGTTATGGTACTGACAGCCGATATGCCGGCGGATTCAATATCAACCGCTTCTGGGATGGAAATCAGGTGACATTTATCGGTAATCTCAATAATATCAACCGTCGCGGATTCGGTGACGGTAACGGCGGACGATTCCGCGGTGGCGGCGGTAGCGGTGGCGAGCTGACCTCGCGCTCATTCGGCGTGAACTTTAACGTCGGCAATGAGGAGATATTCCGCNTAGGNGGNGACGTNATGTTCTCGAACACTGACCGTACCTCAACCCAACGTCAGAACCGCCAGTATGTGTTTGCCGACTACTCGACCTACTCCAAGATGGAGAGTCTGTCACGTNACCGCTCCAACAACGTCAGCGCCAACCTGCGCATGCAGTGGAAACCTGACTCGTTCAATACGCTTGAGTTCCGTCCCGAGTTCCGCTACAATCATCAGCATGCCTACTCGTGGGAGAGCTCGATCAACAGCGACCCACGCTACATGCTCAACGGCAACGATGTGGTCAGCAACGAGAACAACAACGACCTGTCGCGCGGCGACTCATACGAGGCATCGGGCCGCTTGATATATTCGCACAATTTCAGCAGCCATCGCGGACGATCATTCTCTGTAGCGGCNAGCTACTCGATGTCAAACGTGCGCGAGTATCAGTATTCTTTCTCACACATCATCAAGCGTATGCTCGATGAGATGGAGGCCGATGAGGATGATACGATCGNCAATGACTATACCATTCAGGATCAGGACCAGTATATCGACGGACATACGTGGAATAATAACGTAATGGGACGTCTCACCTGGACAGAACCNCTCGGAGATGTCCGCAACGGTAATTTCCTCGAATTCAGCTATCGTGCAAATTTCCGCTGGAANAATTCCGACCGTCTGTCATACGACTATTCCGACCCTGACACTCCGCTTGNGGACCTCATACTTGACGAGGANCTGTCCAACAGTTTCCGCAACGACTATTTCAACCAGAACATCAGTCTCGGATACAAGAAGACCGGCCCCAAGCTCACCTATAACGTCGGCCTCGCACTCGTACCGCAGATGTCAAAGTCAAAGGATCTCATCAATTCTGACCGCAACATCGACACACGCTGGGTNTGGAACTATGCTCCCTACCTGCGTCTGCGCTACAAATTCTCGAAACGCAGNTCGNTTCAGGCCAATTATCGCGGCCGCTCGTCACAGCCCTCGATGTCTCAGCTCCAGCCCGTGCCCGATGTCACAAACCCGATGAATGTCAAGATCGGTAATCCTGACCTCGCCCCNTCATTCACTCACAATCTCAACGTCCGTTACAATGACTTCAATATGGAGGCACAGCGGTCGATGATGTTCAACCTCGACTTCTCGATGACGCAGAACTCGATTATCTCCATGACCAAGTATAACGCCGACGCCAGCCGCGTGACGACCTATACCAACGTCAACGGTGTGTGGGAAGGNCGGTTGATGAACATGATGTCGATGCCTCTGCGCAACAAGAAGTGGTCGATCTCCAACCACATCTTCGGTAATGCCTCACAGAGCATCGGTTATAACAACGAACTGCGCAACACGGCCCGCAACTATGCTATCCTCGAGAGCCCGGGCATCACATTCCGCCCCGATAATTTCGACATCGAGCTGCGCCCCACCTACCGTCTGCAGTATTCCACCAACTCGGTGCAGAAAAACAGCAACGCTACCATCCACCGCTATGGCGGACGTCTCGACGCCACATACTATACCTCATGGGGATTCACCCTTCAGACTGATGTCAATTATGCAGCCACCAAGGGTTACTCNGAGGGTTACAATACCAACACCTGGATGTGGAACGCCTCGATTTCACAGCAGCTGCTCCGCGACAAGTCACTCACCGTGTCGGTGCGCGTGTATGACCTGCTCAATCAGGTAAACAATATCACACGCACTATCAATGCCAACTATATCGACGATAGTGAGACAAATGCCCTGACACGCTACTTCATGTTCACGCTGTCATGGAAATTCAATACGTTCGGCAAGGGCAACGAGCCTAAGTCAAGAGATGACTTCGGCGACGGTCCCGGCGGTCGTGGCGGTCGTCCCCAGTTTGGCGGNGGTCGTCCCGGTGGCGGCAGACGATTCTAAGAATACAATCAATAGTCTTTCATAGTAAGTTAGATCAAGCGTCATCAACATTGCTACTTTAACTTTTCTCAATCGATCCCCGGATATGATAACGGCCGGGGATATGGCAGGAGGCCGGAACTCGCGATGAGCTCCGGCCTCCTACTGTATTATCTNGCTACTCGTATGATTTGATTATTCCCGCGCNGTCAGTCTCACTTCCCGGTCAGGACAGTACGGATGTCATGCAGGGTGTTGAGCGCGGCCATAGGTGTGAGATTGTTGATGTCAAGACCGAGTATGCGGTCNCGCAACTGNGCCAGCACGGGATCGTCAAGCTGAAAGAATGACAGCTGCATCCCNTCCGGNCCACTGCAACCACCGGCCAGACTCTCGGTCATGGCATTGTCGCTCTCACGGTTGACCTTCTCAAGATGCTTCAGCACCTCGTCGGCACGTTTAACAATTACCTGCGGCATACCGGCCAGCTTGGCAACATGGATACCGAAACTATGCTCGCTGCCTCCGCGCGCCAGCTTGCGCAGGAACACGACTTTGCCGTCGATCTCGCGCACNGACACGTTGTAGTTGACAACACGTCCGAACGTCTTCTCCATCTCGTTAAGCTCGTGGTAATGCGTTGCGAATAGCGTCTTGGGGTGCATAGTCCCATGCTCGTGTATATACTCCACGATGGCCCATGCTATCGAGATGCCGTCGTATGTCGANGTGCCTCGGCCTAACTCGTCGAACAGTATGAGTGACCGTTCACTCATGTTGTTGAGTATTGAGGCCGCCTCGTTCATCTCGACCATAAATGTCGACTCGCCGAGCGAGATNTTGTCAGAAGCNCCCACTCGTGTGAAAATCTTGTCAACCACNCCGATATGAGCGCTGTCGGCCGCCACAAACGATCCGATCTGGGCCATCAATACATTAAGCGCCGTCTGACGGAGCAATGCTGACTTACCCGACATGTTNGGCCCCGTGATCATCATCACCTGAGTGCCCGTGTTCGAGAGNTTGACCGTGTTACTNATGTAAGGCTCNCCCGGNGGGAGTTCGCGCTCTATCACCGGATGACGCCCCTCGACAATCGAGATCTCAAGCGAATCATCCACGATGGGACGGTTGTAACGATTCTCGATGGCTACTCGCGTAAAGGAGTTGAACACATCGAGTTGNGCCACCAGTTGAGCGTCAAGCAGTATGGCAGGGATATAATCGGCCAGATGTGTGACCAATTCGGAATAGATTCGCTGCTCGATGATGGCTATCTTGTCCTGCGCACCCAGAATCTTCTCCTCGTAATCTTTCAGTTCCTGTGTGATATATCGNTCGGCATTCACAAGTGTCTGCTTACGTATCCACTCCTCCGGCACCTTGTCACGNTGGGTATTGGTCACCTCGATATAGTANCCGAATACGTTGTTATATGCCACCTTGAGCGATGGTATACCCGTCCTCTGGCTCTCGCGCTGCTGTAGCTGGGCCAGATAATCCTTGCCACGGTATGCGATGTCACGCAGCTCGTCAAGTTCGGCATCCACCCCCGGACNTATCACCTCGCCACGGTTGAGTGCGGTGGGCGCATCCTCGACTATCTCCCGCCCTATCTTCTCGGCAATCGCCGTGCAAGGATTGAGCTGGTCGCCTATCGAGCGGANTACGGGCAGATCGGCATCCGAACAGATACGCTTGATCTCGGGCAATACCCTCAGNGCATTGCGCAGNTGCAGGAGTTCGCGCGGATTGACACGCAGTGCAGANACTTTCGAAACGAGACGTTCAAGATCACCCACCTGTGCGAGCGCTTCNTATATGGCCTCGCGGTCGTCAGGATGACGCATGAAGTGCTCGACTATGTCAAGGCGCTTGTTTATCTCCTTGGGGTCACGCAACGGGAACAGNACCCATCTGTGCAGCAGACGTGCACCCATAGGACTCACCGTACGGTCTATGACATCGAGCAGACTCTTTCCATCCTCGTTCATCGAACGCACCAGTTCGAGATTCCTGACCGTGAACCGGTCGAGACGCACAGACATCTCCTGCTCGATACGGCTCAGGGATGTGATNTGTGANGTGTGAGTGTGTTGCGTGATGTCAAGATAGTGCAACACAGCACCTGAAGCTACAATAGCAGCATGCATGTCGCTCACGCCAAATCCTTTGAGCGAGGACGTCTCGAACTGTTTCAGCAGCCTGTCCATCGCGGATGTGTCGGTGAACACCCAGTCATCCAGTTCGAAGATATAATAATGCTCGTCGAGCGAATCTTCGGCGAGACGTTTCTTGCCTCGCTCCACGAGAACCTCTTTAGGTGAAAAACTGCTTAACAGCTTNGCTACATACTCAACACTACCCTCGGCCGTAAGAAACTCGCCGGTCGAGATGTCAAGAAACGCCACACCGGTCAACTGCTTGCCGAAATGTATCGCCGCAAGGAAATTATTCTCACGGTGATTGAGCACATTATCATTGATCGACACGCCGGGCGTCACAAGCTCGGTGATGCCGCGCTTGACGAGTTTTTTGGTTGTCTTGGGGTCTTCAAGCTGTTCGCAGATGGCCACACGCTTGCCGGCCCGCACGAGTTTGGGCAGGTAAGTGTCGAGCGCATGNTGCGGAAATCCGGCCAGCTCGACATACTGCGCCGCACCGTTGGCCCGGCGNGTCAGCGTGATGCCGAGAATCTCGGATGACGCGATAGCATCCTCCGAAAATGTCTCGTAAAAGTCTCCGACCCTGAAGAGCAGTATCGCGTCGGGATGCTGTTTTTTCATCGCGATGTACTGTTTCATCAACGGGGTCTCAACTATAGCCTTTGCCATAATATGATATCAGATTGGATGTGTGGTGTTAAGTATTTACGGATAGAGACGGTCAGATGTCNGACAGCTCAAGCCAGCGCATCTCTTTCTCGTCAAGTATATCCTTGAGTTGGCTGTAACGTGTAGCCTTATCAGCGATGTCAGGTATATCCGTGCCGGAGTTGAAGAGCGCTTCGAGGGTATTCTTCTCTTCGGTCAGTTCGTCAATTTCTACCGTCAGAGCTTCAAGTTCTTTTCGCTCCTTGAATGTGAGTTTACGGGCTCGCTGTGCAGTCTCACGGCCGCGGGACTGTTCCTGAGCAGGTTGTTGAGCCTTGGCTTCCTGTGCCTGAGCGGCCTTGAGCTCCTTGAGATATGCACGGTAATCCGTATAATTGCCGGGAAAGTCCTTGATGACACCATTTCCCTCCATGACAAAGAGATGGTCGACAATCGAATCAAGAAAAAAGCGATCATGCGATATTACTATCACACACCCCTTGAAATTCCTCAAATACTCTTCGAGAATACCGAGCGTCATTATGTCAAGATCGTTGGTAGGCTCGTCGAGTATCAGGAAATTGGGCTGAGTGATAAGTACNGCCGCAAGGTGAAGTCGACGCATCTCNCCACCGCTCAGAGTGGATATATACTTCTGCTGATCGGCAGGCGAAAACAGAAAGCGGGTGAGAAACTGCATCGGCGTATAGTGCNATGNCCCGTTGATGACAACATCCTCGGTTATATCCGTGATGGCATCGATNACCCTCTTACCCTCGGGCAGCTTCAGACCNTCCTGGCTGTAGTATCCGAATCGCACGGTCTCACCAACATTCCACTCACCCGAGTCCTGAGCTACGAGCCCCTGAAGCATCTTTATGAACGTGGATTTTCCGACTCCGTTCTCACCTACTATACCCACCTTCTCATAGCGGGCGAACGTGTAGGTGAAGTCATCGAGTATCACCTTATCGCCGAAACGCTTGGACACACCCTTCGCCTCAAATATTTTTGAACCTATATAGGATGATTTTACCTCGTTGGGATCGATATTGCGCTCGTCATAACGNACGGACGCACGCTCCTTGAGGTCATAGAAAGCATTTATACGAAACCGNGCCTTTCCGGCACGGGCCTGAGGCTGACGACGCATCCACTCCTGCTCCTTACGCAGGGTATTCTTGACCTTGGCAAGTTCACCGGTCAGAGCCTCGATACGCTCNGCACGACGGCGCAGATAGTAGTCAAAATTGCCCTCGTAAGTAAATATCTGACGCATATCTATCTCGATAATCTTGTTACAAACGCGATCGAGGAAATAGCGGTCATGCGTCACCATCAGCAGTGTCACCCGCTGACGTGTCAGATAGCCTTCGAGCCACTCCACGGTCGTGATNTCAAGGTGGTTGGTCGGCTCGTCCAGTATCAGCAGGTCAGGCGCGCCGAGCAGNACACGAGCCAACGCGGCACGTTTGAGCTGGCCGCCCGATAGGTGATCTACGATGAGTCCGGCATCATCNATNCCGAGCTGTGACAGCATCTGCCTCACACGGTCCTCATGGCTCCATTCCTCATGATCGGTGGCAGGAATGGCCGGAAGAAGATTGTGCATTAANGTAGTGCCCGGCTCAAAATCGGGTGTCTGATCGAGAAATCCTACTCTCAGATCATTACGGAATGTAACCGTTCCGCTGTCGGGAGCCTCTTGTCCCGAGAGCAGACGCAGGAGTGTGGACTTACCTGTGCCGTTCTTGGCTATCACTCCTATCTTGTCACCCTCGTTGACACCAAATGTTATGGAATCAAAGAGCATACGGTCACCGTAGCTCTTGGTCAGATCCTCGACTTGCAGATATGGTTTCATATAATCCGTTTACTTGTCAAGACAATTATCGAGCGCNTCNGTGATAGCTGTGCGATCCATACCGCGGCCTATGAATACGAGTTTGATCATTCGGTCACCGTAGTCCTCGTCCCAATCCTTCATCATGTCAGGATTCTGNGCCAGNAATTCCTGAAATTCATCTTCAGGAGCGGTTGCNAACCACAGACCGGCCTCCTTGAGCGACTTCTGACGACCGGCCGACTCAAAGAGATATGACATGTCGGGTGTAGTAGAGAAATAGCATACNCCCTTGCAACGTATCACCTCCTTAGGCCACTTCGTAGCAGCGAAGTGATCGAACTTGTTGAGATCAAACGCCGGACGACGGTAGTAAACGAACGTGCTGATGCCATACTCCTCGGCCTCACCTTCGCCGTGATGGTGGTGNTGATGATGGCAGTGCCCGCATGTACATCCCTCNCCATGCTCATGGTGNTGGTGTTCATGTTCCTCATCGTGGTCATGGTGATGCTCGTGCTCNTCATCATGGTGATGATGGTGATGNGCATGATGCTCACGCTCCTCATGNTCAATCTCGCTGTTATCACGGTCTATCTGCTGNACCCATGCGGCAGACGTAGCCACNGAGTTGAAATCAAACAGATGTGTATTGATAATACGTGTGATNTCCACGTCGGCATAATCACACTCTATGATTTCGGCTTTGGGCTGTATAGCACGGACTATGGCACGTATGCGGGCCAGATCCTCGGGCTTCACTTCCGACACCTTGTTNAGGAGTATGATATTGCAGAACTCAATCTGCTGTATAATCAGATTNTCGATATCCTCCTCATCAAGATTCTCTTTTTTAAGCGATTCACCGCTGCCGAACTCATCCTGAAGACGAAGTGCATCAACCACTGTCACAATGCAGTCAAGACGAGGCACACCATGNACGGTGGCCATCTCTCCGAGCTGAGGTATCGAACAGATAGTCTGGGCTATCGGAGCCGGCTCACAGATGCCNCTTGCCTCGATAACGATATAATCAAATCGCTTCATGGCCATAATGTCCTCGATCTGCTTCACGAGATCCATTTTGAGAGTACAGCAGATGCAACCGTTGGAGAGAGCCACGAGACTGTCATCCTTCGAGTCAACCACACCGCCACGTTCTATGAGATCGGCATCTATATTTACCTCACCTATATCGTTGACGATTACGGCAAACTTNATGCCACGCTCATTGGTGAGGATATGATTTACAAGAGTAGTCTTACCGCTACCGAGATAGCCTGTAAGGAGAAGTATCGGAGTTGTCTTTTTCATAATACACACGTATAAAAAAAGTCTTTTGATTATTCAGTTTATTATTACACCTACCACTCTATTCTGACAGCCACACTGTCNAGTTCGGCAGGAATNGGAGGAGTGATTTTTNCCAGTCGTATCATTCCGCCCTCAATCAGCGGGAAACGTTTCATAAGGGCGTCTTTAAGTCTCCACACCACATGTTCAAGCAGAGCCGAGGGCNCAGACATCACCTGACGTGCCACACTTACAGCCTCGGCATAATTGAGGGTGCCGTCAAGATCATCCTCCTCCATTGCCTTCGACATCGGATATTGCAGATGTATCGTCAGTTCAAATTCATTGCCGGTGACCCGTTCCTGAGCCATCACTCCNTGATGAGCAAACAGTCTGAGTCCATTGATTTCAACAGTTCCTTTCATATATGGCGCTTCATGTGTTACGAGTGACATGCTCTTAACCCCATGTGAGATTCGAGCCACGCTTGCGCCATCCCTTGATGTANTAATAGAGTGTATANACGGGATGATAGGACATAAACCAGATGAATGTGAGCGTGAGCGGTCGCGACCATAGNGAACGTGACACCTTACGCCATGCCATCATAAGTATTATCAATGTCAGNAGCAGTATCACACCGGNTGCGATCATAGGGACAAACGAAGGAAGTCCCGCTACAGACAATCCGACAGCTGAGATCAGCATAAGCCACCATGCCCAAGAACAGGAACTGAAAAACAATCGGGCATGACCGTTAAGACGTGAAGCAGTGTAATCACGGCGTATCTTGTCATGACGATGTATCGTCGCCGGGNCATCCTGCACCTCAAGCAACATNGAATTAGCCGAAAGCTCGACTGCCGTATTACGACCGTGGGCGACTTCACTTATAAACACGTCGTCATCGCCATATTTCAGNTCAAGCGAGCGTGAGAAACCTTTATTATTGAAAAATACCTCACGTCTGTAAGCGAGATTACATCCGGTGCCGCGATAAGGGCGTCCTGCAATTGCCCACGATAACCATTCGACAGCTGTACGCACCTGATTGAAGGCATGGAGACGCTTCCATGGATGAGGTGTACCGGCCTGCACTGCCGGTGCGGCATAGCCGAGCACAACATCGGTTGACGCCCCGAAATGCCTTGCCATACATCTTAGCCACATCCTCGACGGCACCTGGCAACTGCCGGTAGTATGCAACAGCACACCGTACTTGGCTGCCTTGATGCCGAGCGTCAGAGCCAGTTTCTTGCGTGACAGCGAACGGGATTCCTGAGGTGTAAATGTCATATAGAGGTTGGAATACCTCTGCTCAAGACGAGCTATAACATCCTTAGTCGAATCAATCGCACCGTCATTGACCACAATCACCTCATACGGAGCCGGATAGTCCTGATCAAGTATCTGCGGGAGCAGTACCTCAAGATTGGACGCATCATCCTCGGAATATACTATAACCGACACTGGCGGGAGTGACTCGACTGCCAGTCTCTCCGCATCCGAGGCTGTATCCGTAGCTATCCTACGGCTGACAGAGGATATATAATGGCGAAATCCTGCCAGCAGATAGATCGCAGATACCACAAGCACGGCAAGCAGTGCTGATATGAGGGGCGTGAAATATATTTCAAACATTTGTAAACGCAATTGAAAACTTACCTGTGACATGACAACCTGTCACGTTCGATTCAAGATGCAAATTTACAAAAAAGAATCCATTCAAAAGAGCATAATAAACCGAAAAAAATTTAACAAATTGCGTAAAAAAACGCATAAAAAGATCCTTGACAACATAAAGCCTGACATAACCCGTTGCCATAATATAATTTGAGCCGGGCGGGGTCTCACGACCGGCCCGGCTCACAGAGTGTAATCTGTTATTTAACCTTTGCTTTTAATTATCACATTATCAATTCGTAAGTATCTATGTGTTAATTAAAGAGAGAGAGGAGAATGTTTATGTTATTCACCGGCAAGGTCAAGTGCATAAATGCCTCGTTTGCCTGTGGGATAGACTCCGCGGAGTATCATGACACGCTCGTCAGCCGAGCCCTTCATTATCGCCTTATACATCTTCTCAACGTCCTCGGGCGAACTGATGCGACGGTCATTGATAGATGTAACGATAAATCCTGAACGCACTCCGGCATCACGTACTATACCATCCTTGAGATCAACCACCTGCACACCGCCCGAGAGTCCGAGCTGCTTGAGGATGGCATCGTCCACCTTCTTGAACGCACAGCCGAGATCAGTATAGTCAGTAGCCTTTGTGACACTGGTATTTCCCTGCTGATTATACAGTTTGATGGTCGCAGTCTTCGTTGCATTATCACGTACGTATGTAACGTTAATGGTATCACCGGGGCGGTATTTAGATACCTGTTCCTGAAGTTCTGACACCTTATTGGTAGGCTTGTCGTTGATCGAGATGATGACATCTCCCTCCTGCAAACCGGCTTCCTTGGCAGCAGAACGATCCTGAATGCCACCGACATATACACCCTTGGTCACAGCAGTGATCTTATGCTCCTTGGCCAGATCCGCGGTAAGTTCCTGAATGGATACGCCAAGAACCGCACGCTGCACAGTACCAAACTGACGCAGGTCGCTCACGACCTTCTTGACAATCGAGGTAGGTACTGCAAATGAGTAGCCTGCATAACTACCTGTCTGGCTGTAAATAGCGGTATTGATACCGATAAGCTCACCGTTGAGAGTCACAAGCGCACCACCTGAATTGCCGGGGTTGACAGCCGCATCGGTCTGAATGTACGACTCGATGCCCATCGGAGCCGAGTGGTTTACACTTGATATGCTACGACCCTTTGCCGATACAATACCGGTAGTGACAGTAGAGGTAAATCCGAAAGGATTGCCTACAGCAAGAACCCACTCTCCTACTTTAAGAGTCTCACTGTCACCCATAGGAATGATGGGGAGATCCTTGGCATCAATCTTGATGAGTGCGAGGTCGGTAGTGGGATCTGCACCGATAACTGTAGCGTCAAAGGTGCGGTTATCGTTGAGAGTCACTTCAAGACGCTCAGCATCTTCAATCACATGATTATTGGTGACGATATATCCGTCAGCGCTGAGTATCACACCCGAGCCGAGCCCCATCTGCTGTTGCTGAGGCTGCTGTTCCTGTCGGGGCTGCTGACGACGGTTACCGCCGGGCGAGCCGAAGAAGTATTCAAAGAACGGATCCTCAAAGAAGCCGCCCCCCTGACCGCCGCGGTTCTGATAGCCGCGTGGTGTGGCAAAACTCTTGATGGACACAACTCCATTGATAGTGCTCTCCGCAGCCTTGGTAAAATCATTTTCAGTAGCCGGGGAGAGACCGACGGTATATACGCCACCGCCGTTGGTGTAGCCGGTATCGGTGACCATAGTCGAGAAATCATCATGAGATGTAAGTGCCTCCTTCATTACTGAAGCAGTAATAGCCGAACTGAGCACGGCGGTTCCTGCTGCGAGGAAGATAATCTTGCTTGAAAATTTCATATTGTTCCTATTATTGATAGTGTTTGGTAATAATCGTTGTTTAAAAATTTAATTTGCCTGTGATTGGCTTACACTCTTATAGACGGCAAAAGTCATGCAAAGTTACATGGCAGAATGCGAGTTTAAACTATTTTAATAGGATATTCCCGATTTTAAGGAATATTTACGACAAGTGGTCATTCGGAAGTGTAACATTCTAAAAATAAATGTTTAACTTTGCATTATTATGTTAAAGAAATCTGCCACATACATATTGTCAGTGTCATTTCTGGCAGTCTTGCTGACATCGTGCGGGTCATCAAAGACCACTCGTGTCACAGCCGGATACTATGACGGAAACACAACGACATCCTCACGGCATACAAGCCGCCCCAAAGGTGCGCCTCAATCCGAAGCACTACTCTCGGAAGCCCGTTCATGGCTCGGTGTACCATATAAATACGGAGGGAATGACCGATCAGGTGTCGACTGTTCGGGGTTTGTACTGCAAGTATATCAGAATGCACTTGACATCCCCCTGCCTCGCACATCACGCGAACAGAATAAATATTGCAAAGCCACAACAAAAGGGAGTCTCATACCGGGCGACCTGATATTCTTCGCGTCCGACAAAGACAAGGAGACAATATCGCACGTAGGCATTTTTATGGGTGACAACATGATGATTCACGCATCATCATCCAAAGGTGTTGTAATAAGCGACATCACATCATCATATTACACACGCAACTATGCCGGTTCAGGCATTGTGGAACGCTATCATGCCATGATAGGAGACAAGTCCTCGAAGAAAAAAGGGAAGAAAGACAAGACTCCGACATCACAGGAGGGACCTGTCATTCACATGTCACCCCTTGAATCTCCGGCCGGATTTACACTGACACCGGTTGACGGATTACCCGTTCCGGCCGATAGGCAGAAGGATTCCCCCAAACCGAAAACATCACCTGAAACCGCACCGAAAAGTACAAATAAACCGGTCAGAACCGCAACCGCGACAGCCACCACATCATCGGCTGCGGCCAAAGAACCTACAGTCGAAGATGCCCGCAACTCCGTACTCAACTCAATCAAGGAAAAGGAGTTGTAACTTCACACCAACACATCAGGCATAATACATGAATCCGAATACACAAGAAACACTTGACCGCACCATCGCTCCTGCCGTACATGACATGGGGCCACTATCGTTGCCAGAAGATAACCGGACCGTACTTAGCAACGGGGTAACGCTACATACTCTCAACGGAGGAGATACGGAAGTGTGCCGTGTCAAGGTACTCATACCCGGAGGTATCGCCGAGTCACCGCGACCTCAGCTCTATCAGTTAGCAAATTCATTGTCACTCGAAGGGACCCGAAATCATCCGGGAGACAGCCTCGCAGACATACTTGAATACAACGGGGCATGGAGCAGTGCCGAGATTTCGACTCATCACTCCGCCCTGAGTCTTTTCACCTCCAATAGTGCATATCACAAACTCCTGCCGTTGGTAAGTGAGATGATTATGACACCGGAATATGCCCCGGATCCCACGGCACACGCCTTACGTAAAGAGGCCGCACGCATTGAGGTAGAGCAACAGAGAGTAGCCTACCGCGCAGCAGCTGCCATGCGTCGCATGCTATACGGCGAGAATCATCCGCTGGCGGCAATACCATCCCCGGACAGTCTGCTTGCCATAACTCCCGAGGATCTGCATCTGGCACATGATACACGTCTCGACCCGAAAGGTATGCATGTTTATCTCAGCGGACTGTTGACCGACCGTATGATCAGCGAAGCGGAACAGATATTCTCGGAAATTCCGGCCAAAAGCCCGTTCTCACTGCCACGACTTGTTTTCCCCGAGCATTCAGCCGGCGCAAGGACTCATGTCGACATGCCTCATGCCCTCCAGAGCGGAGTTCAGATGTCAATCGCCTCAATAGGCCGCAATCACCCCGACTATATAGCACTGCGCATGGCCGTAATTGCGCTCGGCGGATATTTCGGCAGCCGTCTTATGCTCAATATACGTGAAGACAAGGGGTTGACATACGGTATCAGCGCCTCACTGTACGGCTATCGCCACAGCAGTTTCATCACCATATCCTCACAGACAGATCCCTCTACGGTCGAACGCCTCATCGAAGAGAGCATACTTGAGATCGAGAATATGAAGAATCCTTCGACATATAGCCCTGACGAAATAGACCGACTGAGCCGATTCGTGCTGTCGGAACTGGCCGGTGTACTCGACACTCCATTCTCCCGATGCGATTTCCTCCAGACCGAGGTCACAGCCGCTACTCCGCCCGGCTACTTTGCCATGCAGGAACATACCGCACGCACGCTTACTCCGGAACTTCTCGCAGATATGGCATCAAAATACTTCGACACCACAAAATTGTTCATATCCACCGCCGGTAAATAATCATCAGGGATTATACAGATCCGGATTGAAGAAGTCGGCAACGGCCCGAGCTTGTTCGAGCGCTTTGACAGCCGGAGAAGTAGAGTCGAGATCCGAGGCCTTAGTGTAATCGGATGTAGCGGCCGCACGTTGGCCGAGACGCCACGACAGTTTGCCTCGCCTGAAATACAGGTCTGCAACGATGCGCGCCTCTTCAGTATCGGTCTCAGGTATACCTCCCGACACCCTTTGGGCAAGCATATCACCCAACAAATCAATTGCCTCGTGCAAACTTCCTTCAGCCACAAGGCGTTCAATATTTAGGATACTGTCCATTCTTCAACTTTTTTGAGTCACAAAACTAAACAAAAACATCGTAACAAACAATGCGTAAAGGCCTATTTATACTCTTTTCGATGATATTCGGGCTCACGGCCGCCGGTGCCGATCCGACAGCTACGGATTACAGCTACGAACAGTGTCAGGGTTCAGCCATGCCCTATCCCACGCCAGATATGGCATTGCGTGCGATCCCCGACTCTCTCACACCTATATATGTCAATCACGTGGGACGACACGGCGCGCGATTCCTTTCGTCAAGTAAATATACGACCGCACTGCTACGCTATCTCAACAAGGCTGATTCTCTTAATACGATAACGCCCGCAGGTCGTGAGCTGATGAATCTGTGTAACACCGTGGTGTCACGCACAGCAGGACGCTGGGGCGCACTCGACTCACTCGGCATGGCCGAGCAGCGCGGCATAGCTTCGCGCCTGCATGCTCTCACGCCTAAGCTGTTCAGAGACACTAAAATAAACGCCATCTCATCCTACGTGCCACGTTGCGTAGCATCAATGGACGAATTTACGCACCAGCTCACACGTCTTGACAATAAGGTTGAGATATACACATCTTCAGGCCGCCAGAACTCACCTCTCGTTCGTCCTTGGACCGATGACCGTGATTATAAGGAATACATGGATTCGGAGGGATGGCATGATGTGTATGACAAGTTTCTTGATGCGACTATACCTGCCACTGTGGCACCACGCATTCTTGGTGCAAAATATCCCTTCTCGCCGGGCGAGGCTCAGGATGTGGCTCTTGCCATGTACAAAGTCGTAGCCGGATGCGGTGCAATGTCAGTCAATGCGGATGCCGCACGATTCTTCACCCGCGAGGAATATAATGCACTGTGGAGCGTCGGCAATATACATCATTATCTGACACATTCGGCATCGACATTGTCACAGGCTCCCATGAACATGACCGCCGCTCTGCTCAACGAGCTGATCGAGACAATGGACAAGGCCGCTAAGGGTGAGAACGAGTATTCCGTGATGCTGCGTTTCGGCCATGCGGAGACAATGATGCCACTGCTGGCTCTGATGCGTCTGCAGGGATGCTATTATATGACTAACTATTTTGATACGGTCGGACTGCATTGGCAAGACTTTCACGTTGTGCCGATGGCTTCAAACATACAGATGATACTCCTGCGGTCTGACAGCGGACGACTGTATGTACGTGTTGATTTCAATGAAGTCCCCACTCCGCTTATTCCCGGCAAGAGCACAATCTACACACCCTGGGAATCCGCAAAGGAATACCTGACACGCTGTCTGCCTCTTTACCTTCTCACCAGTTGTGAGAATTTTCACCCAGCCACAATCCTTTGACCGTAAGGATCTGAGATATAATGTCGCGTGCCACACCGGCCCCGCCACAGCAGGGTGAGATGTAGCGCGCGATATTTTTTACCTCCACGGCCGCATCACGCGGCACACACGGTAGCCCGACCATGAGCATGGCGGGAATATCGGGAATATCGTCACCTACATATACTACCTCCTCGGGCGCAAGCCCTCTGTCACACATCCACTTTTCAAGACGCGGACCCTTGCTTGATACGTGAAAGTACACATCCTCAATGCCGAGCGACCTGTAGGCAGGAAGCATCGACAGATCGCGTGCTCCCGATATGACAGCTATATGCAGCCCGCATCGCAAAGCGAACTGTATCGCATAACCATCCTTGACATTCGAGTGACGTTGCAACGTGCCGTCCTCGCGGACAGCCACTGTCGAAGCGGACAGCACTCCGTCCATATCGAATACGATGCCGCGTATCAGGCTGAGATCATAATCAATTCTGCTCATGGTGTCTCTTATAAATACTTTCGGAAAGCATCTTATATATCACTGCAAGATCCGGCGACAGCATTGACGCATGACGCTCCATCACTTCCCTATCGCCACGCACGGCCGGCCCGGTCTGTCCCTCCGTAGGTGATCCGCTCATCGCTTTACGCACGGTCTCTCCGAGCAGGGGATGGAGCACTTCAAGGGACAGCCCGTCAGCCCTGAGCAAATCATCCGCGACTGTAAACATATAATTTGTAAAGTTGCATGCGAATACAGCGGCGATGTGCATACGTCGCCTCAGATCTCCGTCGGCATAATATACCTTGCCGGATACAGCCTCAGCCATCGCTCGTATACGCTCTGTAACCGCGGGCGTATTCCCCTCGATGAATATAGGCACCTGCGCCATATCCACCTCTACAGATTTGGAAAAAGTCTGCAAAGGATAGAATACACCATAAGCATCCGATCGCGCGGCAAGCGTCTCCATCGGGAGCGAACCTGACGTATGCAGCCATAATGCATCACTACGCGTGGCGGGAAGTGAGGAAAGAGCCTCACCGACCGCATGATCGACAAGGCTCACAATATATACATCGGCATCCGTATCTATATCGGATGCGTTATTGACAGGACGTGCGGATTGCAGACGCGCACATAGTGACGTAGCAGATGCAAGGGTACGTGAGTAGACCTGACACACCTGTCCCACTCCGCTTTGCTCAAGTGCAGGAGCAAGATGCGAGGCTACATTACCGGCCCCTAAAAAGACGATTCTCACCAATGTCCGTAAATGTTTATTACCAACGGTCTACGTGAACGTTCTCCCATTTGAGCTTATCGGTGTCCTGAGGCTTACGCACCTCATCGGGATGGCCGACCGTAACAATACACAGCACAGAACAAGTCTCGGGTATGCCGAGTGTCTCCTGAACAAACTGATCAGACGGAGTACCGTCTGCGGTAAAACGGCCGTAAAGCTGTACCCAGCAGGAACCGAGTCCAAGAGCAGCAGCCTGAAGCTGCATATATGAAGCTGCAACGGATGCATCCTCTACCCATGCCTCGGTCTTGGTAGAATCAACAGCTACGACAACAGCGAGCGAACAACGCGGTACAGAAACAGCACCCATAGGTTTGCATCCGGCGAGCACTTCGAGAGTTGCCTTATCCTCGACAGCCACAAGCTGCCATGCGCGCGAGCTCTTGGATGTCGGGGCGAGAAGCGCAGATTCAAGTATAAGTTTCACATCCTCGGCCGAGATCGGCTCATCGGTATACTTGCGTATCGAACGCCTATTGATAATCAGTTCGTGAAAATCCATAGTGTCAGAGGGGGGGGATATAATAAGGTGATTATTAGCTGGAGCAGCAGCAGTTATTAACGACGGCAGATCCACACGTATGGAAACTCCTCACGAAGTGAGTCAGCCAGTACGTGAGCCTTGGCGTTTGTATCGGTTATTGCCGCATAGACACGATAGTTACCATCCATCTCAATTACCGAGAGACGGTTGTCATCTCCAATATGTTTCATTGCAGAACCCATATCGGCGAAAGAGGCTACTACAAGAATATATCGGCCGGTTGTGGGCTTTACAGGTTCTACCGTTTCAGGTGCGGGAGTTGTCTCCGCCTCGGGAGCCGGCATGGCTATATTGAGTCGGATCTCACGTGAAAGGGAGAGAGACTCGGAGGTCTGAACCGGAGATGGATTACCTACATTACCAACATGCGCACGAAGCCCTGAATCAAGCGATGCATAATTGGCCGAACGGTTACCGATAAGGTTATCGGTAGTAAAGAATATACCGCACGCCATAACCGCAATCATGACTGACGCTGCTATTTTCAGAGTGAGCGATATAATATTCCTGCGTTCGGGAGCTTCATAGTTATCGTCGCGATCATCGGATGCTTCGCTGACAAGAGGCTCTATATTAAGACTGCCAAGCCCCATGTAACGCATCAGTGGTGCGGGAGCGACCGACGGCTCAAAGAGCAAAGCTCCGTCCTGCATTGTCATCATGCCGATATTGCCGACAGGCAATGTGCCTGACTGCTCAAGCTGACTGCGGAATGATGCGACAGCCGACTCTACCCTCACCCTCGCCTCATCAAGTGATACACGCTCGCGACGTGCGACACTCTCAGCCAGCAGTCCGTCATTGATTGTCACGGCTGCATTGAATCCGAGCGAACGCATCGGCGGGTTGAAACGGCAATGCTCACTGTCATAATACGCCGGTGTCTCATGCACAAGAAATGCACCAAGACCGGGGGCCACGACACAGTCATGGCTTATGAGCAGATACTCTATGTGAGCGGCGAGGTCAAACATGTTGCAAAGTTAGCAATAATTCCGGCTCAAAACAAGCACAATTATAGCATCAGTTTTAGTTTTAATTTACATCAAAACACCTAAAACACTACTTAACAACATATAAGCTAATAAAATTTACATTAAAACTACAATAATTTATTTCATATTTTTAGAGACTGTTCGACAACGAGTGTTAAATCCGGGGTCTTAAATATTTTATCCAGATACCTTACTGTATAATACATTGTCTCGTCAACCCAAGGATGGAAGAACCAGAAAGGATGAACGTCTATACCAAGTTCGTGGACTTCGGTATAAAGGCCTCTGTTTTCATACAATCCTATCAATTCATCACGTCCGTCATGATAGCGCGGGAGACCGCTGTTGATAAAGCACACCGGGGCCGAAGCAGGAGTTACCCAATTGACAGCTGATGCCTCATTCCAATTATCAGACGACTCCTTATATATACCTCCGAGCCATTTGGCATTGACGTGATAGTAGCCGCGTTTCTTCAGATACTCTTCCGAATCGGCAATATTCTCAGGCGACACGAAAGTCGCCACTCCGTCAATACTGACTATAGCCTGGACATCACTTGACACATCACTCCACTGTCCACTACCCTCATGACGTTCAGATCCGTTAGTGACTCCGACAAGTGTCGCAAGTTGAGCTCCAGCCGAACACCCAGACACGGCGATACGGTCTGGATCTATGCCATAATCCGCCGCATGCTTTCTGGCCCATCTTACAACTGTCTTGATGTCGTGCAGACCGGCAGGATATACCGCCTCGGGGATAAGACGGTATTCAACAGGTATTGTCACATATCCGGCCCTGGCAATACGTTGAGCCATCGGCATCTGCAGAGAGCGGTCGCCGGAGTTCCACCCACCACCATGCACCATTATCAGCGCAGGATAAATGCTGTCATTGTCCGGGCGGAACACATCAACATGCAGGTCACGAGGGCCGAACGGAGTTTCATCAAGATGGGTATACACGACATTTTCATACGCCTTCACTCCCGGTGACAACAAGGGGCGCATCAATCTTACCTCGGGATGCTTTTTACGCACCTTTACATCCGTTGACCACACAGTGAAAGATGTATCACGAGGCACATCGGTAACTTTAGCGGACGCTCCTACAGGAAATGCCACAGCACCAGCAATGATAAAGGAGAGGAGTAGTACAATACCTTTACGCATATACATTATAATATAAAGGGTATCTGATATTGTTGTATCAGATACCCTTCTAAAAAATATTATTTAATAACTTTATCTGTAACAGACGACCCATCCGTGAACACCGTGCGACGGATATTTATGCCACGGACCGGCTCGGAAAGACGGATGCCGCTGAGATCATAATACTCGATCCGTTCGACTTCCCCGCGGATTTCAACCTTCTGTAAAGATGACTGCCGGGATTCGGGATAATACTCATCCACAGCCTCGATAGCATCTTGATTTCCGGCCTTCATAATCTGCTCAACAAGCGAATTGGCATACACCTCGATATTGGTATACCAACCACGGGGATCGACAGTGTAAAGTGATGCATCATTGACATTAGGATTTAGACCGTTAGCGATCTCCCATCCATCCGGCATACCGTCACCGTCGGTATCGAAGTCAGATGAACGGCTAAGACTTTTAAGCCCTGGGAAACTTGCTGTCGCAGAATTTTCTTGGCCGTCGGGATCATTTATAAAATCCAGAATACCCTTGGTGTTTGAAGTCGCATATTTATTACCGTCTTTATCAACATACGCAACATTACCATTATATGTAACGGTACCCGTACGAGCCTCCTCCATGTAACGGACATCTACAGCATCACGATACAAAGACGCTCCTACATTATCAAGAATCCTATCATACGCAGTCTCTGCATCCTGAGTGGTCACAACACCGGCATCAACAGGAGCATCAAGTTTCAGTTTCAGATGATCGACTCCGTTTATCTTTACATACTCTACTTTCTCACCGAACTTATGGTTGGGATCAGGGATATATCTGTCACCATTATTTGTCACAAGACCGCCGTCATATATCACGCCCTTCCAATCATAATTTTTAGGAGTGGAAGCAGCTGTCACATAGTTGCCATTGATATAATAACGGGAACTCAGACCTCGGAGAGCTTCATTGGTCGAATTACCGCTTGTGCCGACCGAGACCTCGGTAACACGAGTTCTATTCTTAGTGCCGGGACCTGCCTTATAATAATTATTGACCATATTTATATAGCCTCCTCCGGGACCACCATAACACCCGTTACCGTTACCCCAGTTATAAATCACGTTGTTACGGAAATCCACCCGCTCGGCATCAACTGTATTTTCGAACCGGTCTTTATCCCAGTTAGTCCATTCATAACGGGCACCATTAAAACGAGGAGCACGATTCTGAATATGAGAAAGATAATTGTGATGGAATGAAGCTTCCTTTCCACCCCATATACCACCGTAACTGTGTGCGCCCTTGGAATGTCCGGGATTAGCGAGACCTTCGGCGATAGTACACCATTGCATCGTAAAGTTACAGTTGTCGTAAAATGATGCGACCTCGTCAATACTCCATGAGAACGAGCAGTGATCTATTATGATATTCTTTCTACGACGTCCCCATGTTGCATCAGCTCCGTCGTTGACATCCTTGACCTGAGAACGCCTGCTACGGATAAAACGGATAATAACATTGTCACACTTACCGAGATACAGTGTATAATATCTGAGTGTAATACCCCCTTCGGGAGCAGTCTGGCCTGCGATAGTTGTATTGGATGTCACATCAAGCTGGCTTTTGAGGTCTATATAGCCGCTTACATCAAACACGATGGTTTTAGCCCCTGACTGAGACAGAGCCCAACGCAATGATCCGTCACCACTATCGTTAAGATTAGTCACGTGAAGCACTTTGCCACCACGCCCACCGGTCACATAGCGTCCGTGACCTTCGGCTCCCGGGAAAGCCGGGACTTCATCAGCTGCAAATACAGACATAGATCCGGCCAACATAACAACCGGGAGTAATATTCTTTTCATGGATTATAGTTTAAGCAGTCACAAATTTAATATTTTTACATAATATCGGCAAGGATACAAGTAAAAATAAACTCCCGTTCCACAATTTTTTAGAGCCGGTTCGATGGATAACTGGTATAAGATGAGGGCAATACCCATCATGCAGTGGTATTGCCCTCCTTATTCAGTAATAATAAAACTCCTTGGACGACAGGATTTACTTGTTGGCACGTTTGCGTTCGAGCTCGTCAAGGATTATCTTGCGCAGACGCAGATGGTGAGGTGTCACCTCGACATACTCATCCTCCTTGATATACTCAAGTGCCTCTTCAAGCGAGAATACCACCGGTGGAATGATACGTGCCTTGTCATCAGCACCACTTGCACGCATATTGGTGAGTTTCTTTGACTTGGTGACGTTAACCACAATATCATTATCCTTGGCATTCTCACCCACTACCTGACCGGCATAGACCTCCTCCTGCGGGAAGATGAAGAAACGGCCACGGTCCTGGAGTTTGTCTATCGCGTACGCATAAGCTGTACCTGCCTCCATGGCTATAAGCGAACCATTCGTGCGGCGTTCGATCTCACCCTTCCAGGGCTGATATTCGTGGAAACGGTGTGCCATGATCGCCTCGCCGGCCGATGCGGTGAGCACATTGTTACGCAGACCGATAATGCCGCGCGACGGGATGAGAAATTCAAGGTGTATGCGATCATTCTGAGTAGTCATCGTGACCATCTCACCCTTGCGGCGTGTCACCATATCGATAATCTTTGAGGAATAATCCTCAGGGACATTAACCGTAAGCATTTCAATCGGTTCGCATTTCTGGCCGTCAATCTCCTTGATTATGACCTGCGGCTGGCCGACCTGTAACTCAAATCCCTCGCGGCGCATAGTCTCGATGAGCACTGACAGGTGGAGCACGCCTCGGCCGAATACAGTCCATGTATCCTCATGGTCAGCCTTGGTGACACGCAGAGCGAGATTTCGGTCAAGCTCCTTGGTAAGGCGGTCGGCAATGTGACGTGAAGTCACATATTTACCATCCTTGCCGAAGAACGGCGAGTCGTTGATGGTAAATGTCATCGACATCGTTGGCTCGTCGATCGCTATGCGGGGGAGCGGTTCGGGATTATTAATATCAGCGACGGTGTCACCGATTTCAAAACCTTCGATACCAACGAGGGCACAGATGTCGCCACTCTTCACGCTCTGCACCTTCTTACGGCCCATACCCTCGAATGTATGCAACTCTTTGATGCGCTGCTTGACAATCGAGCCGTCCTTCTTGCAAAGTGCTATATCCATACCCTCACGCAGCTCACCTCGATGTACGCGACCGATGGCGATACGACCGACGTAACTGCTGTAATCGAGAGACGTTATGAGCATCTGGGCATCACCTTCGAGCGTCTTTGGTTCGGGAATATACTCGATGATAGCATCAAGCACTGCGGTAATATTGTCGGTAGGAGTATTGTAATCCGTACTCATCCAGCCCTGCTTGGCCGAGCCGTAAATGGTAGGAAAGTCAAGCTGATCCTCGGTAGCGTCAAGATTGCACATGAGGTCAAACACCATCTCCTGAACCTCATCAGGGCGGCAGTTGGGTTTATCTACCTTATTAATAACTACAACCGGTTTGAGTCCCATCTGTATAGCCTTCTGGAGTACGAAACGGGTCTGGGGCATGGGACCCTCGAACGCATCGACCAAAAGCAGACATCCGTCAGCCATATTGAGCACTCGCTCCACTTCACCGCCGAAGTCAGCGTGTCCCGGAGTGTCGATAATGTTGATTTTATAGTCGTTATAGGTGATAGATACGTTCTTGGAAAGAATCGTTATGCCACGCTCGCGCTCAAGGTCATTATTATCAAGTATAAGTTCGCCGGTAGTCTGGTTGTCGCGAAATAATTTTCCGGCCAGTAGCATCTTGTCTACGAGTGTAGTCTTGCCATGGTCAACGTGTGCGATGATGGCAATGTTACGAATCTTTTGCATTTTTTCTAAAATTTGGGTGCAAAGATACGATTTTTCTCGCGAATCCGAAAGTAAAAAATTCAGCTTTAAGTTATGAATTGTCTGAAAAGTCGTATATTTGTGACAAAAATCTGACAAAATTTAAGAACGTTTTTATGTGGTTCGTTGAAGCATTGAGACATACGCCGGCTCTGGCGGTCTTTCTCACAATCGGTATTGGATTTTGGTTAGGCAAGCTGAAATTCAAGGGCATTGCCCTCGGCACGGTGACATCCGTACTGATCGTCGGTGTTATCGTAGGGCAGCTCGACATAAATGTCGGAGGCCCGTTGAAGACTGTATCGTTCCTTCTCTTCCTGTTCTGTATCGGTTACAGTGTAGGGCCGCAGTTCTTCAAATCATTACGTGGTGACGGATTAAAGGAAGTGATATTCGCCGTGGTGGTATGTATCCTGATATTCGCGACCGCACTCGGAGTATCTCTATGGTTAGGACTGAATCCGGGTCAGGCAGCCGGTATGATGGCTGGAGCCTCGACAGCCTCACCGGTGGTCGGAGCTGCGGAGGATACAGTCAGATCCCTGTCGGGGACTCCCGAGGTAATCGATGCGATGGCGGCTGCAATCCCGGTATGTTATGCAATGACATACGTATTCGGCACTCTCGGTGCAGTATGGTTGCTCGGATATGTCGGTCCGGCGATGATGGGTGGTATTGATAAGGTCAAGGCCATGACACGTGAGCTGGAGAAGACACTGAGTCCCGTAAATTCAGATAATGATCCCGCCAGTTTCACTGCATGCCGCCCTGTTGCATTCCGTGCATATATGGCCGACGGCGAATGGATGTCAGAAGCCCGGTCAGTCGCTGCAATTGAAGAAAAATTTGCCTCCTCAGGACACAGAATCACGGTAGAACGCATAAAACGCGCGGATAACGGCGACACAATCTACACAGTCACACCTGAGACCATGGTCTATAACGGTGATATTATAGCACTGGCCGGCCGTCGTGAGATGATGGTAAACGGCTACGAATGGCTCGGGCATGAGGTGGCAGGTGTGGATATACTCAATTTTCAAGTTGAGGATGTCGACGTGACTGTCGCCAAGAATTTCAAGGAGATTTCAGTCCATGAATTGATGAATCAGGGCTGGATGACAGGAGTAGACATCAAGAGAATCGTCCGTAATGACACTCCGATAAACCCGCTTGGTACCACCGTTATGCCGGGAGACATACTTGAGCTGGTAGGCATGAAAAAATGCCTTGACCGCGCGGCTGCCAATATCGGATATGCCGATCCGCGCACTCTGACCACCGACTTTGTCTTCATCGGCATAGGAATACTCCTCGGAGGCCTGTTAGGTGCCATAGCTGTAAAAATAGGAGCCGTATCGGTAAGTCTCGGTTCAAGTGGTGGCGCACTCGTCTCTGGCCTCATACTCGGATGGCTCCGATCAAAAAGGCCTGTATTCGGCTCCATTCCCAAAGCATCACTATGGGTATTCAACAATCTCGGACTAAACATGTATATCGCCGTAATCGGCATCGCATCCGGGCCATCGTTCATCAGTTCTTTCAACGAAGTAGGACCTAAGATCTTTATCGCGGGACTTATCGTGACACTCGTACCCCTATTTCTCGCAATACTGATCGGGCATAAGATATTCAAATTCCACCCCGCAGTCACACTCGGATGTTGCGCCGGAGCACGCAAGACAACGGCCGGACTCGGTGCCGTACAGGAGCGTCTCGGCAGTTCAGTACCTGCGTTGGGATATACAATAACATACGCAGTGTCAAACACTCTGCTTATAATACTCGGCATCGCTCTCGTCTTGCTGACAAGTATCTGAACCATCTGACTTTAAAATAAAAACAGGCGACAGTGTCATACATCACAACGGACACTGTCGCCTGTTTTCGTTCAGAAAATATCTATGTCTTTCTACAGATTGATATTCGCCACCTTGTGAGCACGTATATCCTTGACATTCGCTCCAACCATAAATACGTAATCACCCGAAGGATGTACGAATTTACCCTCCTTGTCACTCCAATAGCGTAGCAGCTCTTTATCGACAGGCACGGTCACTTTTTTCGACTCGCCGGCCTTGAGATTTACGCGGCTGAATCCTTTAAGCTCGCAGGCCGGAGCCACGCCCTCATATTCGGGGAGCTGTACATATACCTGTGCCACCTCATCGCCTGCACGCTTACCGCTGTTCTTGAGCGTGAATGTCACATCCAGATGGTCGCCGGCATCCTTAACCTCCATATTGCTATACTTGAAAGTCGTATAGCTGAGGCCATATCCGAACGGATACAGGACATCACCTTCATAATACCTGTAAGTACGCCCCTTGATAATATCATAATCATCAAACGGAGGCAGATCTTCGAGACTGCGGTAATACGTAAGCGGAGTGCGACCGGCAGGATTATAGTCTCCGAACAGAACCTCAGCGACAGCCGTACCACCCTTTTCGCCGGGATACCATGCATTCACGATTGCGGGAAGGTGCTCATCCTCCCAGTTGACTGCGAGCGAGCTACCTGCCACAAGCACAAGCACTATATTAGGATTGACTTTATAAATCTCCTGAAGGAACTCGCGCTGATCAGCGGGAAGCTGAATGTCATAACGATCCTGACCTTCACGCTCGATAGTCTTGTTGATACCCATTACGGCAACCACTATATCGCTCTGACGCACGGCATTACCGGCCTCACCGTACAGATCGAGGCGCGTAGCCTTCTCAACCTGAGGCACACGCCATTTGAGTCGGGCAAGAGCATAGTCGCGATTGTCATAGTATTCGGCCTTGAAATCATAATCACGGCCGGCCTCAAGATATACCGTGGCCGAGTCAGTACGCACCGGATGTCCCTGCCATGAGTCTATCAACATCTTGCCGTCAAGATAGAGTCGTGCACCATCATCGTTAGCGAAATTGAACACATACTCGCCCGATACATCGGGACGAAGCTTGCCGGTCCAACGGATAGACAGCGGAGACTGAGGCAGGAACGGATCGGGAGCCTGATTGACAGGTTCAAAATTGACCCACTGCTCTGTACGCACTTTTGGGTCTCCCTCAAGTGCGGTCCCGCTGAAATATTCTGCTTTCAGCCCCTCGGGGAAGTTCTTGCCCTCAATGAGTTCCATGCCGTCAGCTGCTGACCGCCATGGTGCATATATCACCTCGACCTCATCACCTACCCTATTACGGATTCCCTGAAGTATTGAAACAGGCTCTGAGACGGGCGAACCGCTGTAATCGCCAAACTCGCATGATGCGGCATTGATGCCGACCACAGCAAGTTTCTTAATCTTCTTTGTGTTGAGAGGCAGAGTATTCTTAGAGTTCTTGAGCAGAATGATACCTTCGCGGGCAGCTTGCAGAGCCACATCCTGATGCTTCTGTGAGCCGATAACACTCACAGGAATACGTGTATAGGGATTATCCTTACCACCGTCTTTATCAAAAAGGCCGAGACGCATACGTGCTCTCAGCACACGAAATGCCGCTGAATCAATGTCAGCGTCGCTCACCATATACTGACGATAAGCATTGAGGAGCGGCTGATCATATACATCGTCACCACACTCCAGGTCAAGGCCCGATTTAATCGAGAGGGTCGCGGACGCCTCCTTGGTTTTGACATATTTATGAGCGCTTACCAGCAATGACGGACCACCGCAATCGGACACTACATATCCGTTAAAACCCCAATCATCACGCAGGACATGTTTCAGCAACCACGGATTACATGTACAGGGCACATCGTTGATGGCATTGTAGGCCGACATTATCGACTGAGCCTTACCTTTTTTGACACAGGCCTCGAATGCCGGCAGATAATATTCGCGCAACTGTTTCTCGGAAATCTGCGGATTACACACGAAACGGTTGTGCTCCTCATTGTTAGCCGCAAAATGCTTGGGCGTAGATACGACTTTGATATAGCGGGGATCATCACCCTGGAGGCCTTTCACAAAAGCTGTGCCCATTACTCCTGACAGGTAAGGATCTTCGCCATAAGTCTCAGGTGTACGTCCCCAGCGCGGATCGCGTGCCATGTTGACTGTCGGAGACCAGAATGTAAGCACGTCGCTGAACTGATCAAGCTGGCGAGCACCCTGATCCAGTTCATTCCATCGCGCACGGGCCTCATCGGAAATAACTGTCGAGATCTGTTGGAGCAGTTCAGGATTCCATGTCGACGCAAGGCTTATGGCCTGAGGAAATACTGTGAAACGTCCGGGACGCACGACTCCATGAAGGGCCTCATTGCCATGATAATATTTCGGAATGCCCAGTCGGGGAATACCGGGCGATGTGGCACGGAGGAGTGAAATCTTTTCCTCGACTGTAAGCCGGTTTAACAGATCATTTACTCGTGCCTCAATGGGTGCGGACTCGTCAAGATACAATGCCGACTGAGCCTGAGACTCTGAATAAGCTAAAAACGGCGTCATCCCCATCAGACAGCCGATACAAAGATTTGTAATTCGGTTCATTAAACTTTAAAATATGAATTATAAATGTGAAGAATGATTCTACATAGTTGCAAACGTTATATTTTATAAAACTGACCATCAATACATCTGATAGTCAATAGTCAGCACCTGAAACTCCGTACGGCGGTTAATCTGGTCGGCAATCTCCTGATCGGCTTCCGGCAGCGACTGTATATATTCCTCATCGAGCACCTGCCCCTCCTGAAACTGCGGATATTCCCGCGCTATACGCTTGGTCACGGTCTTTGGGCGTGACTCACCATATCCCTGCGCCTGCAGACGATCAGCCGAAATCCCCGATTCTATCAGATAATCGACCACACTTCGGGCCCTTCGTTGCGAGAGTGATACATTATATTCATCAGATCCCCAGCGGTCTGTATGCGAGGCCATCTCGATGGTAATATTGGGATTGTCACGGAGCATCCCCACAAGTTCGTCAAGAGCCGTACGCGACTCGGGACGAAGGGTTGCCTTATCAAAATCATAAAATATATTCTCAAGAATATTCGGCTTGGATATTGATGCAAGTATAAAATCTATGCCATACTCGGCATCCTCTTCAGCTGTGTCGGAAGTGAACTGCTGCTTTGCATTCAGGTATCCTTTGGCTCCTGCAAGCATCACATAGCTGACACCCCGTTCGAGAGGGAACGAGAATGATCCGTCAGGTTTTGCGAATGCTTTCTGATTGGAGCCGTCATCACCGACAATACGTATGATCGCATTAGGCACCGGCTCCTCATCCTTGTCGAGAACCCATCCGGAAATACGCACGTTGAGGTCAGGGAGTTCGAATGAATAAAGATGGTCATAGCCTCGGCCGTCACCACGGTTGGAGCTGAAATATCCGGCTTCGCGACCGGGAGTTGCGTATGTGATGCCGAAATCATCTCCCTCGGAATTGAGCGGCGCCCCCATGTTCTCGACAAGCCAGCCTCCGGAAGGGGTCAATGTGGCGCGAAACAGGTCAAGGCCTCCAAGTCCCGGATGACCGTCGGATGAGAATATAAGTACGGAGTCTGTCAGCATGTACGGAAAGACCTCATCTCCCGGTGTATTAATGGCATCACCGAGATTCTCAAGGCTGCCGGCCCGCTCACGCAGATTGATGCGCCACAGGTCCTTTCCGCCATGTCCGGGCATATCGGACGTAAAATAAAGCCAATCACCCGAAGGCGAAACCGCAGGATGTCCGTATGATGATATGGTATCGGCTGTAATCTCAAATTTGACAGGAGCGCTCCATTGGGCATCCGAACGTCTGGATGTGTAAATATCGGTACCTGTGTTGGCATCCGGTTTGCGGATCGCGCGGGTCAGATACATTGTCGAGCCGTCAGGCGAGAAAGAGCATATACCCTCGTCCCATTCCGAATTTAGCTCACCCTCAACTTCCTCGGGGCGTTGCCACACACCGAGTTCGTTCTTCTTAGCCATCCAGATGTCACCGCGTTTCATGCCCGTGATCTCACTGCGTGATGTACCTTTTACCTTTTCATTCGTTGTAGTGAAATACAGTACATCTCCGTTAAACATAGGAGCGAAATCCGAACGGCGGGAGTTGAAGAGCGTAGCGTTACGCACTACGTAACGGGTCTTATTGCTTTTCAGCTCCGCGGCCTTGCGCGCACCAGCCAGCTGGCGTGCGGCGTTATCATCTGTCGGGAATAGCCGCAGATATTCTTCGTACGACTTTATAGCCTGAGGATATGCCCCCTGGCCATGTTGTGCCTGAGCCAGACGCAGCACGATGGCACTGTCAGGATAGCCGTAACGCAAAGCATTCTGATATGCTGCGGCCGCACGTGCATCCTGACCTAACAGACGATGGCATTCAGCCATTTTATAAGCGACCTCAGCCCGCTGCGAACGCTGCTCGCGCGGCTTGAGTTTATTGTAGATCTTACGGTATGTTTTGGCAGCCTCGAAATACTCGCCACGTGCCAGCTGTTCGTCCGCCACACTCATCTTGGCTCCGGAGCATGCCCCTGTGATCAGACAGAGGGTCACCACATATATTATATAGGACAGTTTTCTCATCCGTTCGTAATTGTTCTGTAATACATGATTAACGCACCCGCAACGCATAAATTGTCAGACTTGTCCGAAAAACCTATTCAAGATCGATTCTCAACCCCTCATTGGCAAGAATAGTGGATGGAAATACCTCAACAGCCTCATCAAGCAGAGGTTGCTCGCCCTGAAGATACCGTTTGGAAAAATGCCCTATTATCAGACGTGACGCACCGGCATCACGGGCCACGGTCGCGGCCTGAAGCGAAGTGGAATGACCACGCTCCACAGCCGTTGACAACAGCGAGGAATGATATGTGGCCTCATGGTATACGGTATCGACACCGGTTATATCGCGCACTACACGCGGATCATACATCGTGTCACTGCAATAAGCATAACTGACCGATGGATCAGGAGGTGTTGTGAGACGATCATTGGCTATGACCGCTCCTTCAGGTGTGATATAATCGGCTCCCTCCTTAACGGCTTTAAGCGCTGACACGGGGATGTTGTAAAACTTTATCATATCACCGCGCAGATGTCGCAACTTGGGTTTTTCACGAAATATGAATCCCGTGCACGGTATGCGGTGATACAGAGGGAATGTCTCGACCGTCAGTCCGGCATCCTCATATATCACGCGGCGCTCACCCGGCTCGATGATGTCATAGACTATCTCAAATGTACTCTGACGATTAAAATAGTCCATCCATGACTTCAGAAGACGTGCACCGTCACTGAACAAATGTATGGTCACAGTCCCCTGCACGCCGTGTAGCGACATCGTCGACAGCAACCCCGGCAGCCCGAACACATGATCGCCGTGAAGATGAGAGATAAATATATGACCGAGACGCGAGAATTTGAGCCCCATCCGCCTGAATGCCGACTGTGCTCCTTCACCGCAATCTATCATGAAAAGTTTGTCACGGAAATCTATCACCTGACATGACGGCTGGTGTCGTGCCGATGGTGTAGCCGACCCGCAACCCAGTATGTTGACCTGAAATTTTGCCATGATTACAAATTTAAGAAAAAAAAGTGAGAAACGCACTATCCATCAATCAAAGAGATAAAAAAGAGGAAAAAATTCACATTCTCGACTAATGTGCGCAAAAAACAGGAGACAACAACGACAATATTTCGACAAAAATCACTAATTTTGTGAACTATTCATCAAAAAAAGACAACTATCTATCTATGAGTATGCAAGATTGTGAAAGCCTCAACGAATATTTTCGTGACGCTATCCGCTCATATTGGGAACATCCCGCACTCACCGACCTTGGATCAACCACCATGTCTTACAAAGATGTGGCCCGCAAGATAGCAAAACTACACATCCTGTATCGTGAAATCGGTCTCAAGCCAGGCGACAAGATAGCTCTATGCGGTAAAAACTCTTCGCAGTGGTGTGTAGCATTCATTGCCACACTGACCTATGGTGCCGTTATCGTTCCCATTCTGGCAGACTTTAAGCCTGATAATATCCAGCATCTCATCAACCATTCTGATGCTCGGCTCGCAATTGTCGACGATGCCGTATGGGAGGCTCTGAACCCCGATGGCATGACAGCCATAGCCGGAGCTCTGTCAACACGTGACTTTTCATTATTGCACTCGAATGATGAAAAACTGACTCATACACGCGCCCATCTCAACGAGCTGTTCGGACACCAGTATCCCGACCGTTTCACTCCGGAGGATGTGGAATATTATAAAGAGGATCGAGATGAACTCTGCCTCATATCCTATACATCAGGCTCCACCGGATTCTCCAAAGGCGTAATGCTACCCTATCGCTCACTGTGGTCAAATGTGGCATACTGCCTCAAAAATATTCCGGCTCAGCCCGGTGATGGAGTTGTGTGTATGCTACCGCTTGCTCACATGTACGGACTCACCATCGACATGCTCCGCCCCTTTATCTCGGGCAATCACATCAATATTCTCACGCGTACTCCGTCACCACGCATCCTGATGGATGCGTTCGCACAGGTACGTCCGCGCTACATTGTGGCTGTGCCGCTGATTCTTGAAAAGATCATACGTACGCGAGTATTCCCTATGCTCGAAAAACCCCTTATGAAACTCATGCTGATGGTGCCTTTCGTCGATGATCGTCTGCTGTCACGTATCCTTGACCGACTCAAGGAGACATTCGGTGGAAATCTTGAAGAAATCATTATCGGAGGTGCCGCACTCAATAAGGATGTCGAGCGATTCCTGCGCCGTTGCGGATTTCCCTACACCGTAGGCTACGGTATGACCGAATGCGGTCCCCTTATCTCGTACGCCTCGGCTAAAGAGAACCGTATGGCTTCATGCGGACGCATCGTCGACCGTGTGCAGGCCAAAATCGCGTCACCCAATCCCGCATCCGTCCCCGGCATACTTTATGTCAAGGGTGACAACTGCATGCTCGGATATTACAAGAATCCCGAGGCTACGGCAAGTGCTGTTGACGAGGACGGCTGGATGTCGACAGGTGACATCTGTAATCTTGATGAAGACGGATTCCTCTACATACGTGGTCGCGACAAGAACATGATTCTCGGCCCCTCAGGACAGAATATATATCCCGAAGAGATTGAGGACAAGCTCAACAATATGCCCTACGTATCCGAGTCACTCATTATTGACTCAGGAGCCGGACGACTCGTGGCTCTTATCGTTCCTGACCTTGAGAGCTGTCAGTTGCAGGGTTATTCTCACGCCGATATCGAGCGTATTATGGATGAGAATATATCGACACTCAATACCGGCCTCCCATCCTATTCGCAGATACAATCATTCCGCATACAGGAAGAGGAGTTCGAGAAGACCCCCAAACGTTCCATCAAACGCTATCTTTACAAATAATAAGTAAAAGAATTATCATAAAATACCGCGCTCCGAAAGTCCCGATAACTTTCGGAGCGCGGTATTTTATGTACTCAGATTATTCAGAAATTAGCCGGTCGAGCTCACGCTGATTGATATGGCGAACGCCGGTCTTAATCACTTTACCACTCTTGTCGACATACGCACCGAATGGAATACCGGAAAAGTTGAGCAGCCCCTGCAGACGATTCCAGTCATCGTCTGTCACAAAGATGTGCTCACCCTTGATATTCTCTTTCGTCATCCACTTTTCATGTGCGGCCCGATCATCGTCACCGTTAGCTATATACAATGCCTTAAACGGCTTGTCAGCATATTTCTCCAATAAGGATTTCTGATCAATCATTCCGGCTCGACACGGTCCGCATCCGATACCCCAGAAGTCGAGGAACAGAACATTACCCTTATAGGGTGCGATAATCTTTTCGAGCACACCACCATAAGCCGATGTGTCTATACTTATCTCCTCGGATGCAGCTTGTTGACTCTCGTACTTCGCTACTTTTTTCATATAGGCGCCGTATGCCGATAGCGCTACATCATCCAGGACTCCATAATCAATGTTTTTCAGCAAATTTGCAATCAATGTATTAATACGAGGCAACCTTATCTCCACATTGTCTGCTGTCGATTGATTGATAAATTGTGTAAGTCCCAACGTACGGACAAATTGTGCAACAAAACAATTTCCTACCCCCAGACTGTCAAGCCGTGAGATGTCCGACTTAAGAGCTAATATCCCACCATTTGACGAATCAAGATAAGACCACACCCCATTTTTCCGGACCACTCCTTGCGCAGCAAGTGAAGTTTGTCTGAAAACCGAATTGCTTTTCCAGCGATTAGGAAGCAGCATACCATTACACAGCAGCAGAGGATTGTCATATATAACATCCATATATTTTCTATGTGGAGACAATATTTTAGCAATATCAAGTTTTTCTCCGGGGAGAGTGACCACACGTCCCAGACTATCCTTCTCTTGCCTTTGACCTTTGGCAAATCTGAAATCCAAGTCAAATTCCTCCACCACTCTCCATATCGAGCCTAAAGCCATACAACTCAGGACATCTTTGGCAAAACCGCTGACCGGAAGGTCTCTAAGCAGAACCGGCAGATCAGCTGCAACGGAATCAAACAGTACCGAAAGCCTTTCATTAGCCGCATAGATCTGAGTAGCCATCGAGTCTGATCTCTCAGGCTTCAGATTAAGATATAAATCATGAAGACCATAATGTGAAGCAATGCTGTCGGCAAGCAGATTGATAGCAATACCGTCATCCACATCTCCCTCATATCCGAAACAATCCTGCACAAAATCCGATCCTGATCTCATTCTCTGCCTGAGTGATGTCACTATTGAGAGCGTGTCACCGGGTATCAGGTATATATACCTATGAATATTTCCCATGGACATATAATCAGACTGAGCATAGGACACAGGAATATCCATCGCAAACGTTCCATCGGCATTAATACTTACTACATAGTTATTCTGTTCGTTCGTAATATCATCTTGAGTTCTTATTGTAAAGGTATTCACATTACTGCGTGGCGAATAATCGACAATACGGCCACGCAGATGCGTCATACCTCCCTTTTTATAAAATGACATATCTTTATAGCGCGACGGATCGAAATCTGTCCACTCTTCAGCAGGACGTTCGTTGCTGTTAAACAGATCGGCAGCCGACAACAGACGGGGATAGACTGTCGTATCAGCCTCATCAAGATGAATACCGCGCACATTACCCTTCGGATTATCCAAGCCGTCAATAACCAGATCCACAACCTTGACATTATCCGGCACTTTTTCAAAGACGAGGGTTCCGGGATGCAGACCTGACGCGGGCATCCTTATTTTCTTGTCTAACGTAATATCCTCACTCCCCTTAACCCTATACCGTATCGTTGTGTCACCTACGGCATGTAGAAATGCTGTTGACGGTACGCGCACCCAATATTTGGAATAATTCTGAAGAACGACAGATACACGTGTACATGTATCATCTCTCTCAACTCCGTTGACAATCACACACTTGGGCATATACTCCACTTTCGGGACAATGGCACACACCGATTGCACTGTAAACAGGCCTAAAAGCGACAGAAATGCAAATAGTTTCATAATGGTATAGGTATAAGGTAAAAAAAGACCCGGGAACCGGTCATCGATTCCCGGGTTATATATTATGTTTCTTAAATTAACCGTACTGAATGGTACCGTCATCGTTACGGTACTGATCAAAGCTCTTCTCGTACTGGTCCATGGCGCGGAGGCTCATACCCATACTTGAGAAACCGCCGTCATGATAGAGATTCTGCATAGTCACCTTACGGGTGAGGTCAGAGAACATCATGATACAGTAGTCGGCACATTCATCGGCTGTAGCATTGCCGAGAGGCGACATGCGGTTGGCGAAGTCCATGAGAGAGTCCATACCCTTCACACCGCTACCTGCGGTTGTAGGCGTGGGTGACTGTGAGATAGTGTTGATGCGCACGTGTTTCTCACGGCCATAGATGTAACCGAAGCTGCGCGCTATGGATTCAAGCAGAGCCTTTGCGTCTGCCATATCATTGTAGCCGAACATGGTACGCTGGGCAGCGATATAGCTGAGAGCGACAATACTACCGTACTCGTTGATGGCATCGAGTTTCTTGGCAGCCTGTATCATCTTATGGAACGATACGGCCGAGATGTCAAGAGTCTTATTGAGCAGATCGTAATCGATGTCATCATAGAGACGCTTTTTGCGCACATTGGGAGACATACCGATCGAGTGGAGTACAAAGTCGATTTTACCACCGAGCACCTCCATCGAGCGTGAGAATACCATCTCAAGATCCTCTACATTGGTAGCATCAGCGGGGATAACCTCCGCTCCGAGCTTCTCACCAAGTTTGGACACATCACCCATACGCACTGCCACGGGGGTATTGCTCAGAGTGATGATTGCGCCTTCCTCTACAGCCTTCTCGGCCACTTTCCAGGCGATACTCTTGTCGTTGAGCGCGCCGAAAATCACACCGCGCTTACCTTTCAAAAGATTGTAACTCATAGAATTAAAAAATAGTTGTTTTCTTGCTCTTCTTATAGTATCGGATGCAAAGTTACAAAATAATATCCGTTCAGACAAACCGATAGACAGTTACCGTCTTCACATAACGCAATATTATGCGGCCTGCACTAAAACTATGAAATTTTCTTTTACAAAACTGTCGGATTTAGTAACTTTGCGCTATGAGCAAGATTACTGTTATCGGCATAGGTCCCGGTGCTCCCGGCGATATGACTATGCGTGCAGTCGAGGCGCTCCGTTCATGCGGAGTAGTGGTCGGCTACAAATATTATATACCTTTTATATCACAGTTTATCAAACCTGACACCGAGATCGTCAGCAACGGCATGAAGCAGGAGCGCACTCGCGTAGAGAAGGCGTTTGAGATTGCCGAGAGCGGACGTGATGTCTGTGTGATCAGCTCCGGTGATGCCGGCATATACGGCATGGCCCCCCTCGTGCTGGAGATGAAACGTGACCGCGGATGTAGCGATGTCGAGGTTGAGATTATTCCCGGTGTGAGTGCCTTTCAGAAGGCTTCTTCTCTGTTGGGGGCGCCTACCGGACATGATTTCTGCGTAATCTCACTCAGCGATCTGATGACTCCATGGGATGTTATCGAGCGGCGCATACGTGCTGCGGCCGAGGCTGATTTTGTCACAGCAGTATATAATCCTAAAAGTACGGGACGTTATTGGGAATTACCCCGTCTCATCGAGATATTTCTCGAACATCGTGCCCCGTCGACCCCGGTGGGCTATGTCCGTCAGGCAGGCCGTGATGAAGAGTGCGTGACCATAACGACTCTTGGACACCTCGATCCTGAAGCGATAGACATGTTCACTGTACTACTCATCGGTAACTCACGCAGCTATGAGTCGGACGGATGGTTTATCACACCGCGAGGATATTATCCGCCGGAAGATGAATCTGTAGCGGAGGCCGGACCGGGTCAGTCCATAATGATCAACAGTTTCCGCACCATCGAGCGTGAACTGCGCCATCCCGAGATACCTCTTTATCTCAAATGGCCGATGCTTCACGCCATCCACACCACTGCCGACTTCGATATGGAGAATGTGGTCAAGGTGGACGAAGATGCCCCTGAACGCATCTACCGGGCACTGACCCAAGGTGGTGTGCGCACAATCATTACGGATGTTACAATGGCCGCATCCGGCATACGCAAAGGAGCGCTCGCCCGACTCGGAATCGAAGTAAAATGCTATCTTAACGAGCCAGGAGTGGCCGAGACGGCAAAGGAAAAAGGTATCACACGATCACAGGCAGCGATACGTATGGCATTCGAACAGCATCCTGACGCCCTCTTTGCCATCGGCAACGCTCCGACCGCACTTATGGAACTGTGCTCGCTCATCCGTCGCGGACAGGCCCGTCCATGTGGCATCATTGCCGCCCCTGTCGGATTTGTACACGTATGTGAGAGCAAACACATGGTCAAGCCGTTCACAGAAATACCCAAGATTATCGTTGAGGGACGCAAAGGCGGCAGCAATCTCGCCGCCACACTTGTCAACTCGATACTATGCTGGCCTGACGCCATGCAGCTAATGCCCGGACGCGATGTGTAAGCCGAGACAGTTCACAGTAATAGGCATATCCGACAGTCACCGTCAGGAGATGATAAGTGAGGTGCGCGACATCATCGCCTCGTCACACGTATTCTCGGGCGGACGCCGTCACCATGAGATCATGGAGCCTTACCTGCCTGACGACCACCTGTGGATAGATGTCACCGTACCATTGTCAGAGGTATATGTAAAGTACGGACAATACGACAATATCGTAGTATTTGCCTCAGGCGATCCTCTGTTCTACGGTTTCGGAGCTACATTACAACGGGAATTTCCCGATGCGGAAATAAAGGTCTATCCATCTTTCAATTCACTTCAGATGCTCGCTCACAGGCTGAATCTCCCCTATCAGGATATGATCAGCACGTCCGTTACCGGCCGTCCGTGGAAAGGACTGGACGATGCGCTCATTTCAGACCATACCCTGATAGGTGTCCTTACCGACCATCGGAAAGGACCGGCCGAGATCGCATCCCGAATGCTTGAATACGGTTACTATAATTACACCATGTCGATAGGCGTGGCGCTCGGTAACGACAAAGACGAACGTATATATACATATATACCCCTGCACAAAGTCAAAGGCGAGTCTTATCCCGGTCCTAATTGCGTATTGCTGCATCGCATGGGGCCGCGACCGAGGCGGTTCGGCATCCCAGAGCAGGAGTTTCATCACCTTGACGGCCGCGACAAGATGATAACCAAGATGCCTATACGGCTGTTATCACTCTCAATGCTTGACTTGTACGCACGGCACACCCTATGGGATGTAGGCTACTGCACTGGCTCTGTATCCATAGAGGCTCGTCTGCAATTTCCACATCTTGATATAATTGCATTTGAGAAACGTCCAGAATGCGACAGATTGTTAGACCTTAACTCCATCCGTCATGGCGCACCGGACATCATCGGTGTGACCGGCGATTTTTTTGAAGCTGACCTTACGGCCTATCCTGCTCCTGATGCGGTATTCATCGGCGGACACGGCGGACGCCTCACCGAAATGCTTGCGAAACTTGACCGTGTACTCAGACCTGGTGGAGTAATCGTATTCAATTCGGTGAGTGATGACAGTTGCCGGGAATTTGAAGAGGCTGTGCATACGCTCAATCGCAACATCACCGAACGTCACCGTATAACTCTCGACTCACACAATCCTATAACAATACTCAAAGCTCAATGAATCCGTCTGACACCTTAATAATATACGTAAGCCCAAAGGGTGAGAACACCGCGCGTATCATCGCACGTGAAGTCGGCGACTGCGACATCGTGCCACACAAAGAATTACCGACCGTCGGTCTCTCTGACCGGCGCAACATAATTTTCATCGGAGCGTTGGGTATATGTGTACGCACTATCGCCCCGATAATGCGTGACAAATACACCGATCCGGCGGTAGTCTGTGTCGATTCCTCGGGGCGTTATGCCATATCTGTACTGTCAGGGCATGTAGGCGGAGCCAATGATCTGTGTCGCCGGGTGGCAGGAATACTCGGTGCCGAACCCGTAGTCACAACCCAGAGCGATGTCACAGGGACATGGAGCCTTGACACGATCGCTAACAGATACGGATGGCTGAATGATGCGGACAAGGTGCAGATGAACAGCGCGATCTTTTCACTCGTCAATGGCGAACCTGTCGGATTGATCATCGATGTCAAGGATGCCGGAACACGTGAGCTTGAACGCACATTACCTGATAATGTCACAGTCATAACATCCACGGCTCCCGGGGGCGACATCCCGACACAGGGATTGAAACAGATTATCGCCGTCACCCCTTACACTTACCGTACCTCCGTGCCGGTGCTCTATTACCGTCCGCGTGTGTTGACTGTCGGTGTCGGATGTCGCAAAGGGTGTGCGTCCGATGGTGTCGGGGCATATATTGAGGAGAGCCTGACAGCCAAGCATATCAGCCCGCTGTCCATACGCGCCATTGCAACAATCGACCTGAAAAAGGACGAACCCCTGATTGCCGAACTCGCCAACCGCTGGAGCGTGAGCGAGGCAGATATATATACCCCCGACGATCTTCGTGACATCGTGGTGCCGAATCCGTCTGAAAAAGTACATGAGGTGACCGGCGTATGGGGGGTGGCTGAGAGTTGTGCCATAGCAGCCTCACACGGAGGTCCCTTACTGATTGAAAAGCAGAAAGGACGACTATCGGAATCATCCGACTTCACATTTGCAGTGGCACTGGACAAAAATGTTACCCGTTGCGGTCATATTGAGATCGTGGGTGCGGGTCCCGGAGATCCCGAGCTTGTATCGGTTCGTGGCAAACGATTTCTCTCGGAGGCCGACCTCATACTTTATGCAGGTAGCCTTGTGCCGAAGGAACTGACATATTACGCCAAGGAGGGATGCGTGGTCCGCAGCTCGGCAAGCATGAATCTCGAAGAACAGTTCGAGCTGATGAAAGAGTTCTACGACCGAGGTCTGCTGGTGGTACGTCTTCATACGGGCGATCCCTGCATCTATGGTGCCATTCAGGAGCAGATGGCATTCTTCGACCGCTACGGGATGTCATATCATATCACACCGGGCATATCTTCGTTTCAGGCCGCGGCGGCCGAACTGCGCTCGCAATTCACCATTCCCGAAAAGGTTCAGACCATAATCCTGACCCGAGGCGAGGGTCGTACACCGATGCCCGAGAAGGAAAAACTGCACATGCTGGCACGTTCGCAGAGCACGATGTGTATATATCTCAGCGCAGGCATTGTCGATGACGTTCAGTCGGAACTGTTACAAGCCTATCCACCCGAGACCCCGGTGGCCGCATGCTACAAACTCACATGGAAAGAGCAGCGCATATATCGCGGACAGCTTAAAGACCTCGCCCGCATAGTGCATGATAACAACCTGACGCTTACCACACTTCTTGTGGTCGGGGATGCCATTGACAACCGCGAGGGGCTGTCACGTCTATATGACGACAGTTTCAAACATCTGTTCCGCAAATGATACTCGTCTTAGGGGGTACGACTGAGGGGCGCATAGCCGTTAAAGTGCTTGACGAGGCAGGCAAGCCGTTTTACTATTCCACCCGCGGCTCTCAACAACAGATTCAGAGCCATAACGCACGCATTGTCACCGGCGGAATGGATATTGAAGCCATGACTGCCTTCTGTCACGACAAAAACATCCGTCTTTTAGTCGATGCCGCCCATCCGTTTGCCACCAATCTGCACGACACTGTCTGCCAAGTAAGCAAGGCTATAGGGATACCCGTCATACGGCTCGAACGACACTATCAGCCACGTGACAAGGACATCGTGTGGTGTGACGACTATGCGGATGCGATAAATAAACTGCGGGAACATAATATCAGACGTCTCCTTGCCCTGACAGGGGTGCAGACCATAGCACGCCTTGCTGACTTCTGGAAGGACGACGGCAGGTCTACGTGGTTTCGTATCCTTGACAGAGAAGAATCACGTAACATCGCGGCTCGTGAAGGCTTCCCGTTCGGGCACCTGATCTACTATCACGACGACGGTGATTACAAAGATGACATAGAGAACCTCCTCCCTGAAGCCATAATTACCAAAGAGAGCGGTGAGTCAGGTGGTTTTGAGAGTAAGATTCTCACCGCCAGACAGCATGGAGTAAGAATCTTTGCTATCAAACGACCTCTCCTGCCGGNACATTTCATTACCGTAACGGGNGAACACGGTCTGAGACGTGAGATCGAACGGCTCTTTCCGGGATTCTACCCTCTNCGNACCGGTTTTACAACCGGTGCATGCGCCACTGCNGCATCNAAAGCNGCNCTGACNGCNCTCCTCACCGGTGATGANGGNATTTCTGACGTCGATTTCNCTCTGCCNGACGGTGAGATTATGCGAATGGCNGTNGAANAAGTTGCCATATTNTCCCCGGACTCNGCCCGTGCTACTGTTATAAAAGATGCAGGAGACGACCCNGATGTGACGCACGGCCACAGAATTATTGCGACTGTAAGTTATTCCGACCACGAAGGGATACGATTTATCGGTGGNGAAGGNATCGGGACNGTAACACTACCGGGGCTCGGCATCGCTCCGGGCGAACCGGCCATCAATCCTGTGCCGCGCCGTATGATGACATCCGAACTGTCATCACTTTACTCNGGNGGACTNNATGTNACAATCAGTGTCCCCGGAGGAGAGGAGCTTGCACTNNNNACATTCAATCCGCGNATNGGCATCACGGGNGGTATNTCNATNATAGGNACNTCCGGCATTGTCCGCCCCTTTTCCAATGAGGCTTTTGTCGAATCNATACGCCGGGAGATGGAGGTGGCNCAAGCCATCGGAGCCGGNAGAATAGTCGTAAATTCAGGTGCGAAAAGTGAGCGTTATGTGCGCGTATTATATCCCGACCTCCCCGATCAGGCATTCATCCATTACGGCAANGCGATAGGCGAAACCATGCGCATCGCAGCGGAACTCGGCATANGCAGACTCACTATCGGGCTGATGATTGGCAAGGCCGTTAAGCTCGCAGAGGGCAACCTTGACACTCACAGTCACAAAGTGACACTCAACCGCGAGTTTCTCCAATCCGTAGCCCGTGAAGCAGGATGCTCGCGTAAGGCCGTTGACACAATCGCATCACTCAACCTCGCCCGTGAGCTATGGGAAAGCCTGTCACCGTCAGACGCAGCTCANTTTTTNCCCCGNATCCTTAATCTCTGCCACTCAACATGCCGTCAGATCTACACCCCCACCCACGGTGCACTCGAAGCGATACTGATCTCGGACGACGGAGAAATTAATGGAATCATCATGTAAGGTAACTATATATTTTTATTAATATCTGTGCTTAACGGTATTATTTTCCCGAATAGCATAATACCCGAAACAAGATTAATCGGTCTCCCAGATTTTTCGGCAGTAGCTTTAAAAGTTGAGAAGAGAATATAATCCGTTGTTTGAATATGAGCTATAGCATNAATAAAACTTGNAGCTAATGCACTGATTAAAAGTCTTTCAAACCCTTTACAAGAATCATCTGATTCTGATTCAGACATATTCTCATATATATCTTTAACTGATTCAACAAGAAAGAGCTTGATCTGCTTTTCACATTCTGATTGAGAAGGATTTTTTAATGCCGCAATAAATAATATCAATATTATAAAATAAATAACACTTCTAATTTTCACTCTTTTAGGGAAAACGTGTTTGGGAAGAACGTGACCATTTCTGCTATTAACTAACATATTTGTATTTTCTCTGTAAATCGGTTTTATTCTATTGTGGAATTCTCTCCCCACTTTATATTTATCATTAAGAGTATGCATCGGTGTTTGTAATATAATCTATTAGTTCGTAATCACCCATGTTGTACAATTTAGAATGCCTCCAGTTAAAGCGATGTCGTTGTAATCGATTGTTTCGATGATTTTATTGGGGAAAACTTCTTTGAGCTTGGCAAGTGCTTCCGCATCTCTATTGCCTGGAACGCTAAACACCGGCATAACAATAATATTGCCAACTTCAAGATAATTAAGGTAGATCCCGATGGCATGGTCGTTGTTGCCTCTTATTTTATACTCAAACCATGGGAAATTAATATACTTCAGATTAGCCTTTTCAAGAGTCTTGACAATAGCCTCCTTCATATATTTGAAATCCTGATCAAGATTATTGACCAGAACTGTATTACTGTCAACAAACCGTATCATGCCGTCAGCATGGCCTGTGAAATCATATTCCGGTTTGTATGCAGGAATTATGATAATCTCACATTCAAGGAGTGCTGAGAGTTCGTTAATGAGTCTTTCTTTGTCCCAATCAGGATTTTCTGAAAAGATACGGTCCGTGATAATAGCTTTATTACCATACATCACAACGTTTCCACCATCAAGATTAATGTCGGAGAAAATTGGATATATATTATTGAGATCATCAACTTGTTTAACATCAGACCGAGACTCTGCATACTTTGGATCTCTCAAATACGAAGGATCATATCGGAATTGAATTAGCTTCCCACTCGGTGTTTGAACGGGCATATAATCTCTGCACCATATATCCTTTGTTCCTTCCAAAAAAGCAAACGGGATATTATGTTTATTCAAAATATCAAGCAGTCGCTTACAAGTTCCAGCATAGCGCTCTGCAAAAACCGAAGATAGATACACAGTTTCTGTACCATCCTTAGCTTCTGCCGATGATTCGGGAATATTTACTTCTGAAGAAATATGAGTATTATTTGCTGTAGGATTAGACTTCAAATGGCATACAGTCCATTCATTTCTGAACTTGCGCTCATCATTGCCAAGAAGAAGTTTACAGATCTCAGGTGTGGGCTCAATCGCATTTTCATTACATATATCATAAAATAATACGAGTTTAGAACGCCCATTGGAATGAAATCTCTTGATATATTCAGAAGATATGCTTTGAGAAGATAACCTTAATCGTTTATCAATAATGGAAAGAATTTTATGCTGACGTTTGATAGAAGTATTTTTGTCCGCCAACTCAGTCATTAATACGGTAAGTGGCTTTTGTTTTAACCACTTGTAGCTACCACATATAGCACCTCCTATCGCAAGTGCACTGGCCACTATGCTTAAAGCAGATTCAATATTCATTCATGTCAATGCGAGCCGCTCGTCACCTTCAGCACGTCTGTGATATAGAATTTATTAAAAAGAAAAGCGCGGGACGATTCTACTGAATATCTGATTCGAGGCATCGCCAAACGCCATTGAAGAAATAAACAGTCCGCTCCCACGCCTTATCGGATATCGATACCCCCTGTCGGGGAGCGGATACACGACAAGCATGAGCGTCTTTTGACTGCCTATCCTTCTTCAGTAAAATTTGGCGATTTTCGAATCAAGGATAAAGCAAAAACGCTTTCCAAATATGTCCGGTTATGACACATCGTGACTAACCGATGACAAATTTATTAATTTTTTCTGATTCAGAAATGTTTTTTGAAATATTTTTATCTTACAATATTTATTCGAAACAAGACCTATACACCAGATTTAATTATATATCGGAATGTGTTACGGTTCTTACCTCTTCAAGCAGAGCGGCGATGGTGGGGCAGGTTCGGCCGTTTATGAGATATGTGTCGTCTGTAACTTCTATAGTGTGTGGAGAATCCGCATCTTGTGATCCACGGACACCGCATCGGGCGAGGGCTTTACGTACCATATTGTAACGGGTTCCCTCACCGATAAGTCTGATCTCACAATCAAGACGATTATCTATCCTGAATAGTCCAGTCTCTATATCAAAAGCCACCCCTTCGCGCTTAAAGTACGCTCCAAGCTCTCCGCTTAGAGCAAGATCCTCTGGCGTTCCGATTTCCACTCCGCGCTCCTTATCTATCAACCATACTTTATCAGCGATCTGTAGAGCCAGTTCAAGATCATGCGTCGACAGGAATACAGTCTTACCCTCCTCGCGGGCAAGACGCTGGAGCAACTGCATGATTTCCACTTTACTCGGATAGTCAAGGAAAGCCGTCGGCTCATCAAGATATATCACAGGTGTTTCCTGTGCAAGAGCCTTCGCTATCATCACTTTCTGCCGTTCACCGTCACTAAGAGTGTGAACCATGCGTCTACGCAGACTGTCGATACCGACCAACGCAAGTGCACTGTCAACGATGTGCTTATCCTCTCGCGACATGCGCCCCCAAAAGCCTGTATATGGACTGCGCCCCATGCTCACGAGTTCATACACACTCATATTGTCGAGGCTCACTCTTTCGGTAAGGACTACGCCGATCACGCGTGCCAATCCGGCCGCGCAATAATCAGACAGATTCCTGCCACCGATCTCAATATCTCCTCCGAGCGGGTTAATGAATCCCGAAAGAGTTTTTAGAAGTGTCGATTTGCCCGCACCGTTAGGGCCGAGCAGACAGGTTAGTTCACCTGATTTCAAGGATGCATCTATCCCTTTGGTCACAGTTATGCTGTTACCTTTGGCTGTATAACCTGTGGATAGATTTCTGACACGGATTGTAATTGCTGACCGGATCATACTTCACTCTTACGTTTATTGAACAGTACCCACATCACCACAGGAGCGCCGACAAGCGCGGTGACTGAATTGACCGGCAATGCACCCTCAAAACCCGGCATTCTCGCTATAAGGTTACACAGCAACGCAAGGGATGCTCCGGCAAGCATGGATGCAGGGAGAATGACCGCATGATTAGAGGTACGGAACAGTCCGCGACACAGATGCGGGACTGCCAGTCCGAGAAATACTATCGGCCCGCAGTAAGCCGTGACCACAGCCACGAGCACACCTGAAGCAACGATCACCACGTGACGCGCACGGCGTATGTCAAGCCCGAGATTGCGGGCGTATGAATCGCCGAGCAACATGAGATTGAGAGTCTTGATTAACAGGAACGTCAACGGCAACAGACAAGCCATTATGATTATGAACACTGCGGTCTGATCACCTGATACACGAGCGAAACTGCCAAGCCCCCATATCACGTAGGCGCGTATATCCTCCTCGGCACTGAAAAATTTCAATACTCCGATCACGGCATTTGCTACATATCCGATCATCACGCCCATTATCAGCAGTGTGACATTTCCTCTGACTTTCTGCGCCACCATCGTTATGACAGCCATCACAAGCATTGCCCCTATCACAGCCGAAAGTGTTACAGTGACCTCGCCGACCGCTCCGAGTTTGCTCAGGGCCACACCGCCGAATCCCCCCGACAACAGCACGACAAAAGCCACGCCGAGGCTCGCACCTGAACTGATGCCGAGCACCGACGGACCCGCGAGCGGATTACGGAACACTGTCTGCATAAGCAATCCGCTTACAGCGAGACCGGCTCCGGCCATTACGGCGGTCAGAGACTGCGGCACACGTGATTTCATCACGATATTATTCCATATCACATTATCGCAGCCACGGCCTACGAGTATGTCGATTACCGAGCCGGCTGGTATATCCACCGAGCCGAGCAACAGATTGAGAAGGAAAAGTACCGGTATCGACACGCCGGTAAGCAGCATCAGCGCCGTGGTGGTCGATCTTCTCATTTCAGCAGTCTGTAATATACAGGTTGATGGTCAGGCAGCAGGGATGGATGGAACACATGGATGAAATCGGCAAGTATAACCTCCGGCTCGACAGGCATACTCTCATAAAACGGCACCTCCTTCATGTTGCAATAAATCACACCGTGATTTTTCCACGCGTCAAAGTCCGTATAACGTTTATCCTGTGCCTCAAGCGTATCATAACCGAAGTCTCCATCAAAACTATTGACGATGCGCCAGTAATCGGCATGAGCGGCGTTGGAGTAGACGGTCTCGTAATCAAGGGTCACACCACCCGACTCACTGTTATCTTTCAGGAAATAATCTGCACCGGCGTCGCGAAACAGGTGGGCGAGAAAACTATCTCCACCTACTGCATACCAGTTACCGCTCCTCATCTCTCCACTCATCACCATCGGATGAGTGTCAACACCGGAAGCGAGACTGACAAGATCATTGTAACGGCTCTCGATTCCGTCAAAAATCTCATTGGCTTCGGCAGTATGCCCAGTAAGGAGGCCGACCAGCTTGATCCACTCAGCCTGACCGAGCGGCGTCAGTTCCTTATAGCCGAGATGGGGTATCATAGGCACGTCCACACCGCGTATTGCATCATATCCTCCGCGCTTGAACGGGGATATAAATATTACGTCAGGGTCGATAGCCATCACAACCTCACTGTCAAAATTCCCCTCAATTCCTATCTTATGAGTCGTGCCGTCTTTGAGCTGACTCTTCATCTTGGCGTTGCGCAGATGGCGAGTGCTTGTGATACCCACCACCCTGTCGGGAATGCCAAGCTTGATGAAATTAGACAACTGGAGCGATGTCATGCACACCACACGTTGCACAGGCACCTCGACAGGGGTATAGCCCTCAGGAATCTTCACATCTGCTCCTTTCGACTTAACGGCAAAGCGAAATACCTGCGTCTCAGCCTTCTCCGGGTCCGCTATATCGACAAGTACGAGCCCATCCGGCTTATAGTCAACAGTAAAGCCCTTGGCATGTCGCGGAGCAATCACCGTGGCAGAATCCACAGTCACATCTCCGGTCAGGACGGATCCGTCTCCCGACTTACCGCCATTGGACGAACACGATGCGAGCATTAACAAAACACCGGTCAGAAGCGGTGTGAATATGTGTCTTATATCAGTCATTAATCAGAGTTTGAAACGGGGATATAAAATTACTCATTTTTTTTCATTCGATAACAATAACCGGCCGTGAATATTAGCAGCAGCAATATCACAACCGCCACAACTACTTGCCATGCTGATATTTTGGCGACATTGTTGAGATCACCTATCTCATCCGCCGATGTACTCGGACCGGATGTGGACGTCGCGCCCTTTTCATCCATCTCATTTACAATAAGCTGTTCATATCGTTGTGTCGATGATCTGAGTGCGGATATATTATTCAGTTGCTCATCGGTCGGTTTCCAGAAACCTTTGCGTGCACTTTCGAGCATCGTCTCGGTCATTTCGCGTAATGCCGTAGGATTGACACGGTCAAAGTATTCGGCAATACCGAGATTATTCACATCCATGATATACATATCGTAAAGATCATCATAAATATTATCAGTCAGTGCATCAGGGCGCGTCGCACTCCATCCGAATATGTTCTGAAAAGTCTTAGCGAAAGATTGAGCCGTAGTCGCGTCTCCCTTCATACGCTCTTTGATGAACTGAGGATTGAGTATCGTCGCACGGGTCTCGACGGCCACTGCATCATCAAGATTCTGCATACGCGGCACATAACTGTTACGGTAGTCCGACATGACAGCTTCGGGCTGACGTCCGTCTGACACAGAGGACACTGTAAGCGATAATCCACCTGAAAATTCATACACATGGTCAAGCGATACGGGACCCCATGTATTACTCTGGCGTGGCTGCACGATCATATCAGTATTAGTAACAGCGGATACAAACAGGTTACGGTCGGCAGTACCCCAATTGTCATCATCGCCATACATCGCACACATATTACCTATATATCCGTCAGCCAATTCGCTCACATCGTCCCACGCGCCGGAGTTTTGAGTGTAACCGATCATGCCGGTACTGTAACCGGAATTAACCGGACCGAATACTCTCATCACTGATAGTGTTTGTGCCCTCTCGGCATCGACGCCCTGAGCTACAAGACGTAATTTTTGCGCCTCCGTAGCCTCGGCAACATAATTAGGATAGATGTCATCTTTCGATTCCGAAGCCATACGCACAGCTTCGGTGAGGAGTTTCAGTCGTGAAGCAGCTATGTCACGTAACTGCCCGGACACCTGCACCATAATATTAATGCGTGGACGGCCGAGTTCCTCTGACGGTGTCAGCCGGAGATCCATGACACGCCCCTGTTCATCACGCAACGGTTCGACACCTAACATGCGTAAGGCCTGTGCAATCGTTGCTCCTTGTGATGAAATAAATTCCCCTGCCCAAAGGCTATAAGCGATTTTTTCAGGATATACACCATTCTTGGCCATATAATCCGCAACCGTCTTCTCGGCAAGCGCAACACCGTCATTCCATGCCTTTTGACTAGGAGTTGCTTCGGCATTAATGCTATACATGTTCCGGCCTGTTGGCAAGACATTGGGATTGATTACGGGATCTCCTCCAGGAGCAGGACGTACGGGCCGTCCTGACAATAGACCGACCATAGCATCGAACTCGGATACCGGCGAGTTCATAAGCTTGTCACGACATTCGAGCACTTCACGTCTCTCCTCTGACCCGGATTCGCCTCCCCCGGCGAGCCACGTCGCAATATCGGTACGTACCTGCGGAAGATAATGATGCGAGAGGAATGAATGATCCTGAAGCTGAGCCGTGGTGATCCGTCCCATATCCCTGTCAGCACGGGCACGCAAATACGCAATTTTATCAGCCATAATAGCAGTTACGGTCGTAAGCATATCATCCTTGCTATACGGTGTGCCCATAACATAATAAGCGCCGGTTATCTTCTCGTTACAGAGTTCTTCGGCGTATGAATCTATCCGTTCTAATTCTTTGACATCATACGGAACTGCCGACAGGGAATCAAGTCCGAGATCCCTGGCAACGCCGAGCGTAATGATAGCCTTTTTGACCGACATAGTATTCTTCACCGGGTCACCTATTGCATCATGGATCATTTCAAGCAATGCGGCATACTTCTGTCTTAACCCGCTTTCGACAAACGGAGGGGTCAGATGAGAGACTAATACGGCATGGCTGCGGCGTTTGGCAATTATCCCCTCTCCTACATTGCCGGTCGTGTAGAAGTAAAAATGCGGACGGTTACCGATCAAAACCTCGGCCCAATCAGCTTGCGACAATCCAGCATTCTTACCCGGTGTAAACTCAAGATTGCCATGTGTGCCGAAATGAATCAGCACATCTGCATCAAAACTCTTCTGCATATATAGATATGGTGCGAGATAGCTGTGAGGCGGGGCGATCTTCACCCCGTGTGTAAGCCGAAATTCATCCTCGCCGAGAGCGGGTCGGGGCTGTGGGAATAACATTACATTACCATAACGCAACATTGCGATACCTATACTGTCATTCTTAACCAGTAATCGTCCCGGAGCGCGACCGTATCGACTCTCGACCTCAGCATATTTTTCAGGCAACAGCACTTCACGTGCCCATGACTCGTAAGTATCCGCGTCAATCCATGTCAGAGAGGTTCGGGCTATGTATCTCTGCATCTCCGCACCGGAATAAGATGCAAGTACGGCTCCACGTCCAATTATCTCTCGTCTGAAAGCATCAAGTGTTCGAGGCAATCCGCTCAGATTGTATCCCTCCGCCTTCAGCCTGCACAGGAAAGCATACAGCGACGGGATAACTTCCATACCCGAAGCAAGCAGTGCATCCTGTCCCGGCATACGGAAATAACCGATTGCAACACGCTTATCATAATTGGATTTATCACGCAGTGACATAAAACCTGTAAACTGCTCGATAAACGCATCGATACGTTCGGGATCAGGATTATATACGAGATAACCATCTTTGTCAGCATCCTGTGTAGATATGCATAATGGAGTCATTGCACCATCGATCTCAGGCACTACAATGCGTGCATTAAGTGTTCCTGCACTCATAGGATTATTCACATCCAGCCATTCTTCACGTGACTGGATGAGTGGGAACGGCATGAACAGTGGTATATTGTTGTCATAAGCCCACCCCACGAGCGTATCATTGCCAAGACGTCCCATCGGCAGATATATTATAGCCTGAGGATTGACTTCTCGGAGCATGCGTGCACGATTACTACCGCTGGCTGAGAGTGGATAGACGTTATATCCCGCATTCGTGACTCTCGCTATCAGTGAGTCGATATGCGCCCGATTGCCTTCAACCGGAAAATTTATACCGGAGACAAATGCGACGTCAGGCGCACCTTCGTGATACAAGCCCTCCGACTTCAGAAAAGATGTCAAGTCCGACTTCGAGTCAAAATATTGCCCCCCTCTGACATGATAATACATATTGTTGGGAAGGTCCACCGGCTCGGACCATGACATATCTCCCAAACGATCAGGTGTAGCTATACTCCGCATGTACCGCAGCACATTTCGATAATTTGCCTGACACGGGTTACGTAAGTAATGATCGAGACGTTCTACTGCCGCTGAATCAAGATTATGGATCGGAGTAACCGTAAAATTTCGTAATGTATTGGTAAATATCGGAATGCCCTTGACAGCAGCCTTGTCGAGCGAAGCCATCTGCAACGAATCAAGATACAATCCGCGACCAAACATCAGCACAGCGTCATACGCTTCGAAATCCGATGCCTCGTCCATCGTCATACACGTCACGCGTATCGACGGATTATCATTGTTAAGATTTATTTCGGCCGCCTGTGCAGGCAGTGGATTTACTACAAGTATATGCGTAGAACGCATATACCGATAATGTAAAACGTATCCGGCAAATGACAGAAGAGCCAAGGCTACAATAGACAATACGACTACGCTTCTCCGCGACATATCTCTTACAGATTCTCGATTATATATGCGTTCTTGCGCTGGGTGGCTCCGAGTGGCTTCGATGCAAGGCCGGCACGAATATGTTCAATATATATGTCCTGAATGCCCGTTATCTGACCGAGTCCCTCCAAAACGGTTGAGATTTTAAAACCTTCCTTCTCTAACTTTTCACGCCAGTCACTATCGATGTCATTGCGGGCATGATCGCCGGCCACAAACATAAACGGAACGAGCGTAACGGATTTAACCTTATCGGCCTTTAGACGTGCTAATGTCGTATCATACTCAGGATAACCTTCGACAGTCGCGACATGAAACTGAGGATGTCCCTGAGATGCAAACATATAGTCAATCTGTGAATAAATAGCGGTGGCAGGAGTGTCAGTACCGTGTCCGATAAGGACGACGGATGAATTTTTATCAACACACCCGGCATAGCGCGCTGCCAGTACGTCAACCACTTCCGCACAATCCTCGACCGAGTAAAGCAACGGACGTCCTACGCGTATGTCTTTGAAAAATGGTGCCATGAAGGCCACTTCATCCCTCAGGCTTTCTGCCTCGATACCGTCTATTACATTCGTTCCCTGAACGAATACGTGCGTATAACCATCGGCGGCAAGACGCAACAGCATCTCGCGGGGAGTCTGCTTGACAATGCCACGATCAGCAAGCCGTTTCATTACTATACGTGAGGTGTAAGCCTCTTCGATACGCATGTCGGGAAATGCCTCTGCGGCCTTGGCGTTTATGGCATCGATCGTGAGCGCACGCGTGTCGTCATAGGTGGTACCGAAATGCACCATCAGCAGAGCTGCTTTATCACCTTGTGCAAGTTCGAATATCTGACCTTTGGATGACAGCGTGGCCATCATAAATGACAATATGAGTATAAATCTATTCATAACAAACTCCAAATCAGGATTACCGTATGGATATATTATCAGCTTTTTATCAAAAGACTCCCGTGCGGCCGTATATCTACATCCGCACGGGAGATGGGCAGAAAAAAGTTGAGAATTAATTATATTTTATATCAGTCTTTACTTCACATTCTCGACTACTCGGATCTGCTCTAAGTAGTAACCCGATGCCATCTCGGCGCCCTTGGTGGTCTGACCCGTGAGAGCGTCATAAACATAGATGACAGGATTGGCATCCTTAGCATCGACTCCGATATAAGCCTTGTGATTTACGTATGCCATACGTGACGAGAATCGTCCGCCGCTGTATGCCAGCTGCTGACCGTTATACTTGACAGGTTCTGCCTGACAGGTTTTGACATTAATGACAGTATAATAATGGCTGAAGTCATCAATTCCTGTACCCATCTGGTCGTTGCGGGCATAAGCCATTATATTATCTCCGCCAAGATACATCACCGAGATCAGTTTACCACCGGCCGTATATCCGTCATAGGTTTTGTCAAATACTGTTGAACCGGCAGGAATCTTAAGCAGATGAGAATGCTCGCCGTCAGCCTCGTCTGTCTTGCAGGCAATATACAGATTGTTGTTGTCATCGATGAATGTTGTTGTCTGGAGAAGTTCTCCATAAGCCGTACCTACCATCTCGCAATCCATGAAGCATTCGGTATCGTTCTCTACAGCCATCGTGGCAGGGTTGATCACAGCCACCTTCATCGGACATACGCGCTTGCCACCGAAACGCTTGTCAGCCTTGGCAAAATAGAAGTAAAACAGCTTGTTATCACTCTTACGATATGAAAGCAGGCCTGATGTCGTATAAAGGGCTCCTCCCTCGGGCATTGTGATGTTAAGTTCGCCCTCTGAGATAATCGTCATATCATCTGCATTAAGTTTTGTCCAGATGATCTTGTCAGCGGCACCGTTGGCCGCCATAATTACAAGTGTTGACTCATCGGTCCACGCATGTGTATACTTACGCGCAGCGTATGTATTTGTAGCGAATCGACGTGAAGCCACGACATTTATCTTATTGTCGGAAATAGTATACTTAGCAAAACGGTCACCTGACACAGGCACCTGATAATAGTATGCGCCCTTGATGATTGTCTCAAGTGTAAGTGTTGCATTCACCTCGGTTCCCGTACCGGTAAATGTAATCTGAGGCTGGTCGGCATCAAGCGATCCGAGACTACGGACCAGTGTCTGCACGTCTCGCCCCATGCCTCCATGACGGTCAAGTGCCACCCAGAGGTCAAAATGGTAGTCTTCCAACAGTGGTTCTTCTATCACATTGACAGGATCATCATCGTCAGAACAACTCACGATGCCGAAAGAAACGAACAGCGCGATGAGCGGCAGAAAGAGGAATTTGAATTTTTTCATTGCGTGGAATTTTGATAATTGTCAGACTTTAAAAATTAATTCAGGAACAGACGGAATTTGGCATATACAGCCCGGCCGGGTTTCTGTAACATATAGTTGTCATACGCCAATCGGTCAAATATGTTTGTGCACTCTACCGACACGTTATAGCGTCCTGAATGCCACGAATAGGCAAGTGAAAGATCCGTGACGGACTGTGTCGGTATCACAGCCTTGGACTCCTTGGCTCCATACGCCTCCCAGTTGAGATAATACCAGTGAATCCACTGATGGTCGCACTCGATACGCATACGGTCATCACGACAGAACAGATCTCGGAGTGTATATGACACCTGCGCATTGGCATACATCCACGGACGGTTAGGTACACGATTTTTATATGTGGCCGACGGATTGCCGTCTGTTTTGTACTTACGCAGATTGCGCGCATCACTCCAACTGCCGTTGAGCGTCACACTGAGAGCATTACGCCATGTGTATACGACCTCAAGATCAACACCTTTGACATCTATAGCAGGCTCATTGGTATACTGCATATAGCCGTCACGCTCCGACACGACCGCACGAATGTAATTCTGCACGTGCCGTATGAATCCGTCCGCACTATATGTCAGCATATTTTCGCCATCGATATGCCACGTGCCGAATAGTCCGAGATTGTAGTTATTGCTCGTCTCGGGGTGTAGAGCTACGTTAGGAATTATGGTTGTGCCGTTGCCGAGCAGTTCACGCGACAGAGGCAGACGCACACTGTGTTCGTAAGACGCCTTGACAGCCAATGGTTCGAAAAACCGGTAACGTGACCCGACACCTGCCCCCCAATAGCTCTTGACCTCATGGGGCTTTATGAGTCCCGCGCCTGTGACGGTAGCATTATCCGTCTGGCGTATATCGCTACGGTTTATATAATCCTTTATGAAGTAGGATGTCTGCCAACGTGTGTCAAAGAACGTCTGTGTATATGTCAACGATATGATCTGCTTGGTGACCACGTCGCGTGAAGGCTCAAACGTCTTGTCCAGCTCGTCATGGCGACGGTTGGATGTACGGTTGAGCATATAGTTCACTGCCACGTTATGATGCTCGCTGATGTCATAGTCACCTCCAGCACTCAGCACCGTAAGCGGACGGTTATATATGCGGATAGTTCGATCCTTACCTGTCATCTCATTGCCGGATGCAGGGAGCCATGTCCCGTCCCAGCTGTATTTGCGAAATGCCGTATCGACTGTCTCGGTTCGGTCCCACGTGTGCGAGAGGTTTATACGGGTGTTGAGTTTGTCCCAGCGTTTCACATATCCGGCGGAAACATTCCAAGAGTGTGAATTACGCGTCGGCATTCCATATACCTTATTCTGCATCGCTCCGGTCTGAATCTCTTTGTCCACTGCGGCAAACGATCCACCGATGTAGAACCTGTCAGCCCAAGACACACGACTCACTCCCGCCTCTATCTGGGCTATCACCGAACGGTAATCATCGTGAAAACGTTTACTATCTGCATAGACATATTTATCGGCATCTTCATCCCACACCTCGACACCTTTCATCTTGTAGTCATTCTTGGAATATGAATAACTGAATGTAGGACGTATGGATACGGCTGTTCCGGGGATGAAATACTGGGCGGTAAGATCCGCACTCTGAGTGTGAAACGATCCTGCGCCGTATGACACGTCGAGATAATTGCTTAGGCTCCGCTTGGTAACGATATTTACCGCGCCACCCAGTGCGTCAGAACTGAGATAAGCCGGGACTACACCTTTATAGAGTTCAACACGTTCGACCGTATTTACGGGAATATTGTCAAGATTTACATCCGAGCCCTTGGTGTCAAGAGGCACACCATCGATAAAATAACGGATAGAGTTGCCTGACAGGCCGTTGATCGACAGGTCAAAATCCGATCCTACCCCACCCTGACGGCGCACTTTTACTCCACTTGACCGGTCAACGAGATTGTTAAGACTGACGAGACGGTTGACGTTTGAGAGCACCTCGACAGCATTGATACTGTAAGCTCCTTCCTCAAGTTTTTTGCCCAGAGTCTTGGCATATACAGTCACTGCGCCAAGTGATACGCTATCGGCCTGAGCCACCGAATCATAATCACAGATGATGGTGGCTGTGCCCCGCGTGGGCCACAGCGCAGACGCTATTAGTGATAATATTAGGATAGACCTCCTGTGCATTGTCATTGCAAAATACATTGTTGACATCATAGTCTTCGCTCGACAAGAGGAATAAACATACATCACAAGCATTTCGCACACTGCACATGACCGGGCCACGGATTACATAACCGACTGACACGGAGAGTGAGGGAGTGAGATGTTGTTTTGCCGTCTTATTTCCCGAAAACTACAAAACTAATATGTTGTCCTGGCAGGTCTTCTGACTTATCCCACTCATCGGCCGACCTTCCCACCCATAGGGGCAGTGGCGTGTAGATGCGTCATCCTAAGATTGACTATGGCTGATGAGTTATGGCAGGAATTACAGCAGCGGGTCTGTCCGGGATTCTCACCCGGTTCCCTTTTCACCGCACACAATGATGTACGGAACCAAAACGTGCGTCAAAGGTAAACAAAGTTTCCATAACTGCCAAACAAATTCATCTCCAATAATGCATAAAAAGAATTTCATACCAATTATTGCCTCAATGTACGGATATGTTTCGAGGCCTTTATCCCTTGCATTACAGGAATAAAGACCTCGAAACAGTATTTTATAGCCGGACTTAAAGCATCGTCACCAGGACGTACACCATGTGGGCCACAAAGGCAGCCACAATGCCTCCTATTGTATGAGCGAGAATCGCCTTAGGTGTTAGTTCGCGGTAACCGAGCGAGTCAAGCATAGCGGTGTGCGTGCTGAGATAACCGCTCCAACACATACCGATCGCCGTAAACACTGCGATAGCGTTGCCGTCGATCCATCCCTGAGATGCAAAATTAGGCACAAGGCCAAGAGCGGCACCAACAGCTCCAAGCGCTGTAATGGGGAAAGCCACCAGATGTGGATCACTGAATCCGAACAGCCACTCAAAGATGAAATTAATCTTTCCGGCAAGCCAGGGCAGAAGTTCGATACCTTCGTAAGCCGCCCCGGTGTAACCCTCGGCCGAAGCTCCGAAGGTAAGAATCATAACGAATGTAGAAATGATAAGCACTCCGGGGATAATGGCGATGCCGACATCCACACCTGTACGTCCGCCGTCAAGAAGTGAATTGAGCACTCTGATGAATACCGACTTGGTCTCGACATGTTCCACCTCTTCCTCTATCGTATCGGCTTCTTTCTCGATTGCATCCTCTATAGCATAATTCGGATATGCCTTGATGATAAAACGCTGCATGAGACGTGTCGATACGATACACCCGCAGAATGCACCGAACAGACCGATCACAGGCTCGACAAAATAGCCCTGTCCTATCATAAAGACAATGACAAGGAGACCCATACCGAACGCCGTACCGAAGTTGGTAAGCGAAATATACTGGAATTTCTTGAAATAACGGCAGAAACGACGATCCTGAGAGAGTGATATAATAGCCGGATTATCACTGAGAAATGTCATTGTGGCACCGAGAGCCGCCACACCCGGGAGGTTAAACAAGGGACGCATCAGAGGACGCAGTATATTCTCAAGGAGTTTCACCACTCCAAACTCTACAAACAGACGCCCGACTGCACCAGTGAGAACACATATTCCCATTAGATAGAACACGGTGTTGAGCAACAGGTCATGGGCCGTATGCATGAGTGTATTGAGCATATTGGCAAGCCCCATTATCTTACCTACATACCAAAACAGTGCTATGACAATCACAAGACACGGCACACCTGTAGGGATATAACGGGATAATGAGAATGACTGTTTCTGAACAGTAGTTTCGGTTTGTTCCATGACTGTAATTATCGTTTGAGTGACAAGAGATTCATATTCCATTTAATTCCGCAGTCGACAAGCATACTCTTGTTCTGCATCACATCGGCATCATTACCGTTCTTACCCCATGAATAGAAGATATTTGCATGAAGGCGAAGGCTGCCGAGCTTACCGACAAGAGGAAAAAATTCCACTCCTGCGCCTGCCATCTTCAGTTCGGTTCCGGGCAGAACGCAAAAATCGGCCGATGAATCAGTATGGTTGACATCATAAGTCATCTTACCGAATACTTTCCATTTTGACGACGGCACATAACTCAACTCACCCATTACCGACATGTCACGCAGGAAGAATGTCTGATGAGATGAAGCACGGTTCATAAGGTCAAGTTCGAGCGATACCTTACGGACGGTAAATTTATTACCCAATGCGAGGTAGTTGATGTAATGACCAGGAGCATACTCGATAAGATTGGCCGACCAGATGGCGTCAAATATGCCGTGATGACTGTTCCACATTAAATTATACGCATACATATCACGGTCTGCTGTGGAGTGGAAAGGACTCTCACATAACTGCAATGTAAGTTTATCGGACGCTGATGTACGGTAACTTATTGAGCCACCTATCTGATAGCATGGGATATTATTCCAGAACACCGAGCAACTGTATAAATCAATCGGTGCACGATCATATTCCCATCCTCCGATAGCCACCACCTGCTTACCACCGGCCACGGACCAACGTCCGAAATCATAGTTGAGATATACCCAGTCGGTAGCATCGAAGAAAGTCGCATCCTTGTGAGTCTTGTTCAGACGCTGACGCCACGAATAGGTAAGACCGTCGGTAATCTTGCCGTCTATACGAAAATTAATATACTTACCTTCAAAACCGGTATTATCCTTGACGACATCTCCGTCATTCCAGTCTCGTTGATAGTCCAGGCGCACCTCGGCCTGAAATTTCATCAGTTCATCGGTCTCAACATCGGCTGCATGAGCACACATAGCCGTTGCTATGCCGAAAAACGCTAATAGGCTCCTCATGGGAATAATATTTAAATTTAAGGTTTTTACGGCGCAAAGGTAAGTTAATTTTGTGACAGAATCAGTAAAAATCGATTAAAAAAATTAGACATTTTTTCAAACACATCATATATAAAATAAAACCGTATCCCACAGATGTAAATTCGCATCAGTGGGATACGGTTTTATTAGTAGAACCGATACATCCTATAGTATTGATCAGTTCGACGCGATTTTTTTAATGGCTTTCTTATTGACCTTAACTTTATATCGATTGTGAAGATCTTTGATCCATTCCGCCTCAAGATGCTGCTGGAGATCCGATGCAAGAGCGCCCTTGACATCTGCCGGTTCCTCGGGAGCATCAATCACCTTATACGCGTACGGGAACCATGCTATCCATCGTCCTACCGGTTCGGCCTGTGTACCACCGAATGCGATCTGGTCTATGATATTATTCTCACCCTTGGCGGTAAGGACGCGTTCCACCTTGACATCTCGGCCAAAATTCTCAGACATCTCGCCGGCAAGTGCATCGGCCGATACTGATTTTGATGCAAGAAAGCCTTTAACCTCGGATGCGAGCGAATCGCTGGTGGCAAAGACCACATAACCTTTAAAACGCGGAGCTTCCCATGCATAGTCCGCACGATGGTTACGGAAGTAATCAAGCTGCGCCTGAGCATCTGTGGACGAGCGATCCCAGACCTTACGGTTACTTATCTCAAACAACAGAATACCGTCGCGATACTCATTGACAAGATTGCGGTAATCAGCATTATTTGCCATCAGATTTTGACGGGCAAAATCAACGGTCGCATTGTCCAGAGCTTCATCAAGAGCATCTTCAAAAGCAAGCGCGAGATCCATACCGGGGCGTAGTGATATGCCGGAAGCTACATCCGACACCTTGACATCTCCGGTGGGGAAGTGCGCGAGTACAGTCTGATCGACCTTCAGCGCCTCAAATGCCTGATCCGAATCCGAAGACGAGTCAATACGGGCATATACTCCGTCAAGCACTTTGCTGTCCACACTTACGCCGGATGATTCACGCAGTGAACTGAGATATTCTTTCTGAGGTAATTTAGCACGGATGTCGCGATTGAATACGGCAAGTATTTCTTTACGGCACTCTTCAAGCGAAGGGATGGGCTTAACCTCTAGTGTCTGCACTATGTGATAGCCGTAGGCTGTCGCAAACGGTTCGGAAATCTCTCCTGGGTTGAGCGAGAATGCAGCTTCCTCAAACTCGGGAACCATTCTGCCACGACCGAAAAATCCGAGGTTACCGCCCCTGGCAGCCGAACCGGGATCTTCACTCTCAGCGCGTGCGAGAGCTTCGAAATCAGCACCGTTTTTCAAAAGACCGGCAATTGAATCTATACGCGATTTCTGGATCGCCGCCTCCTCGGGTGACATGCCCTGAGTGAGTTTCAATATATGACGTGCCGAGACTTCGCCCGAAGCAGGCCGTTCGGCAGTCACCATAATAATATGGTATCCATAAGGTGCATCCTCAAACACCTCTGAAATAGCTCCGACAGGTGTGTCGAACGCTACCTTCTCAAAAGGATAAGGGAACGAATTTGCATTGATAAATCCGAGATTGCCACGGTTTTGCAATGCAGAGCGATCTACGGAATACCTCATGGCCATCTCGCCGAAATCTGCACCTGCAACAATTGCCGCACGTATCGAATCGAGTTTCTCACGGTTAGCTTTACGCTCGGCACGAGTCATCCCAAGCGGCACAAGTATATGGCTCACGCAGCGTGACACCTTCATGCGTGCGTATGCCTCGTCTACCAGCCGGTCCTCTACCTTCTTATCACGGAGATACGGAGCTGTGAGTTCCATGCAATAGCCGTTAAACTCGTTACGAAACGCCGCCGTTGTGTCAATACCGGCAGCCTCTGCATCGGCAACTTTCAACTTATATGTCACAAACATGTCGACATACTCATCGATTGTCTGAGGTGCGACCTGCTGAAGATTATTTTTATTATATAGGTATTGAAATTCGCTCTGACGAACATCCTTGCCGTTGACGGTCATAACAACCGGGTCGGACTGTCGTGAACCCGCCACGGCAGGCATCAGTGTCAATGCCGCAAGAGCCATCGTAATGAAATGCTTTCTCATCGGAAAATGTTAATAGAAATACAATTTAATTAACGGTCCGCGGTGTATTATATTGTATTTCCTATAACATAAAAAATCAGAGCCATCGCATAGGATGGCCCTGATATATTGTTTAAAACCTGACGGATCGGAATTATCGAGACGAAGAGCTGTAGTTGGGAGCCTCGCTTGTGATAGCCACATCGTGAGGATGACTCTCAGCCACACCTGCGTTTGTGATGCGGGTAAACTTAGCCTCATGGAGATGTTCGATGTCAGGAGCACCGCAATATCCCATACCTGAACGGAGACCGCCAAGCATCTGATATACAACCTCAAAGAGCATACCCTTGTAGGGAACACGGGCAGCGATACCTTCCGGGACGAGTTTTTTGGCATCTGTCTCATTGCCCTGGAAGTAACGGTCCTTCGAGCCCTTTTCCATAGCCTCAAGTGAACCCATACCGCGATAGGACTTATACTTACGTCCATTATAAATAATGGTGTCGCCGGGCGACTCCTCTACTCCGGCAAGCATACCTCCGAGCATTACAGAATATGCGCCTGCGGCAAGAGCCTTGACAATATCGCCCGAATAACGGATGCCACCATCGGCGATCAGGGGTACACCTGTACCTTTAAGAGCCTTGGCCACATCATATACAGCACTGAGCTGGGGCACTCCTACACCTGCAATGATACGGGTGGTACAGATCGAGCCGGGGCCGATACCTACCTTCACACCGTCGGCACCGTTCTCGACGAGATAACGGGCTGCATCACCTGTAGCGATGTTTCCCACCACTACATCAATGTGAGGATATTTCTCCTTGATGGCGCGAAGCACGCCGATCACTCCACGCGAATGGCCATGGGCGGTATCGATTACGATTGCATCCGCACCGGCCTCGACGAGAGCGTCTACACGCTGCATTGAGTCAGGAGTGACACCTACGCCAGCTGCTACACGCAGACGGCCGAGACGGTCCTTACATGCATTAGGTTTGTCTTTAGCCTTGGTTATATCCTTATATGTGACAAGACCTACCAGACGGTTGTCGTTGTCAACCACAGGGAGTTTCTCTATTTTATGCTTCTGAAGAATACGTGCAGCCTCTTCGAGATCGGTCGACTGATTGGTGGTGATGAGATTCTCGCTGGTCATAACCTCATCCACGGGACGCTGGAGATTCTCCTCAAAGCGGAGGTCACGATTGGTGACGATACCCACAAGTTTACGATCCTCATCGACTACAGGGATACCACCGATGTGATATTCCTTCATCATGGCGAGTGCATCAGCTACGGTCGAGCCACGGAGTATGGTCACGGGATCGTAAATCATACCGTTCTCAGCACGCTTTACGGCATGTACCTGACGTGCCTGCTCGGCAATAGTCATATTCTTATGAATGACGCCGATACCACCCTCACGGGCAATGGCTATAGCCAAAGCCGCCTCAGTGACGGTATCCATAGCTGCCGACACAAGAGGAACATTAAGAGTGATGTTACGTGAAAAACGGGTTTTAAGATTTACTTCGCGGGGCAATACTTCCGAATAGGCCGGAATGAGGAGGACATCATCAAATGTGAGTCCGTCCATTTTTACTCGATCAGCAATAAATGACATAAAGACTAAATTTATTGCGTGCAAAGATAAGCATTTTTTCAGAAATTACACGTATGGTTATGGCAAATTCTGTATAAAAATTTTGTAGTTTTGCACTATGAAACCGATTATCACTATCCTGAGCCTCGCTTTTTCAGCGGCAATGCTCGCCGGAGAGCCGTCATCATCCGCACAGACACCTGCGGCTGACGATGACTTTCAGTTGTCGCCGGCTGTCACGGATATGATAGTCGCATACACACGCACCCTCCCGCCTGACCTTCCCGACCCCGAACGGTGGGATGAGATTGACTCACCGTTCTCGTCCGCACCGGGACGCATGAGGATTGCCAAGAAAATAGTCGTGGACAAACCGCACACTCGACTATATATAATGAATGTATTCGGTGACACGCTGTCACGCTATCGTGTGTGCGCGTCACGCGAACGCGGACAGAAGTCCGGCAAAGATGATTGGCGCACACCTGAAGGCACATTCAAGGTCTACGGTATATACAATTCTACCGACTGGACTTACAAGGACACTCAGGACAAGTGCTACGGTCCGTTTTTCATCGCCTTGTGGACTCCCCCATTCTACGGCATCGGCATTCACGGCACCAACTCACCCTACTCTGTGCCCGGTCGCAGAAGTCACGGATGTATGCGAATGCACAACGAGGACATCTCAAGAGTCAGACAGATGGTTGACAAGGATACACGTGTCACCGTGCTCCCTGACTTTACGGATGAAGATGCTAAAAATTAGAACCGGTTCAGATATTCATTCCTATACCGAACAGGGCATAGTCATACAGCACCGGATCCGATGGGTTATAACGGCGCAGGTTTTCAGTAAGTTCGAGTACGGCACGCTTATCATCACTCTTACGGGTAAGGAGACCGAGTTCACGTGACACATCTCCGACATGCACATCAAGCGGGATGAACAGTTGTGACGGCTTGATCACATCCCATACACCCATATCCACGATACCATCATCGCGCACCAACCAGCGCAGAGCCATATTGACACGTTTCAGCGCTGTGGTGTTAAGATTCTGAGGCAGACACCGTGATGCCACGGACGGATCTGCAGCCGATCCGTTAGCTGCAGCAAGTTCACGGTTAAGTCCCGCCACAAGCTGCCACGACGGCAGGTCTGACTCAGCAATTCTCTCGCCTCGTGCAAAATCCTGTAGCGACCCGTAACGCTCATACACACGGTGGAGTCCGCGCATAAAGTATTTGAAGTGGCGGTTGAAGAAGGTCCTGTGAATATTGCCGTCATCATCAAGGTCCTCGTAACCCTCATCCATCAGATAATTGTAAGGATCATTGTCCATGAGTCCAAGCATGCGGTCACAGTCACGACATATCATCTTGCGGTTGCCCCATGCGATTGACGACGTAAGCAATGATGTGATCTCGATGTCACGCAAATCCTCGAATCGTCGTGGGAACTGCACAGGATCATCATCAATGAATGCCGGAGAATTAATCCTCGCAGCCTCGGTGTCAAGAAGATTCCTGAGGTCTCTGTCAGTCATATAATTTTCCATAACTCATCAGAATGCAGCAATAGTATCGGCAGGTTGTGCTGTAATGGAAGGATTTGTCTGAGCCGCCTCCGATTTTACAGACTCAAATGCCGCCATCGCCTCATCTACATCGTTAACAAGGTTACTGCCCTGCTTGCCGCGTGACACGATGATGCCATCAGGATTGATAAGAAGTATGCATGGAATACCCTCGATGCCGTACAGGTCAGTAGGTATGGTCTGGGCGTTGACAATACATGGCCACTGGAGGTCATGCTTCTTAATAGCCTCAAATGTATCTTCCGGCTTATCCCACACAGCTACACCGACCACATCAAGCCCTTTGTCCTTATACTTGGCATACAGTTCTTTTATAACCTTGAGCTGACGCACGCACGGCCCGCACCAGCTGGCCCAGAAGTCGACGAGAGTATAATGTCCCGGTTTGATATACGAACTGAATGTCTCGGTTTTGCCGTCGTATTCCACCGTGAAATCCTTGTAACGCTTACCCTCTCCGGTCTCGATCTGGATACGCTTATTATTACATATCGACTTCAGCGCGGCCGATGATGCAAGTATCGGATTGGCTGACATGTCAGCTGTAATCTGACTCAACGGCTTGTCTATCGCACTCAGCACATACATGTATCTGCCGACTACGTTATCCCTATTCTCCTCGTATGCTTTAGAGGGCAAAGCATCATATTCGGTCAATAGCTCGCGGTATCTCGCTTCCTGCACCGAATCATTCCTGTTGAGAGAGCGTGACTCATCCACGATTTCAGACAGTCGTTTTACTACTGCTACATATTTGTCGTTAAGCGGAGTCCCTGATGGCATGCCGTCGGCTGAGATATTTATCTCACCCTGCTCCATAACCACGACTGAGCCACGGGTCTCCCCTATTATTACACGCGTCATCCTCGGAGTGCCGACATGACCCTCAAATTTAGCAACGCCGTCGGAGACAATCACCGAATCAACCTTCTCATCGGTGTCGCAGTCAAACAGATAAGCCATATTATTATCATACTGATTGCCGAGCATGGCGGTAATAGTATAATTAGGCGCAGTCTCCATGGCACACGCACTCAGCGTGAGCACGATGCCCGAGAGCATAACGGATAATTTCGACATCATTTTCAACATGTAATACGAATATATTATTTACGAATCAGTCTCAGGACCTGAGCCGAACGCGGAGGCATATACAGTTTCAGCCACTCACGGCCTGTCGGGGCGAAGAGCTCATCGTGCAGAGTCAGATGATGTACACTCTCGTCGATATTTCCATAGCCGCCATATTTGGGCGAGTCGGTGGAAAGTACCACCTCATACTCTCCGGCAGGAGCGAGTATACCATAATCGGTGTAAGATTTGACCGGGCTGAAGTTGAACACAAACGCCAGATCGCCACGCATTAATGCCAGCACCTGATCATCATCCTTCTCCCACAGTTTTACAACCGGGAGTGACTGGAAGTTATACACACCTGATATGGTATGAATCATATCATTATCAAAGGCATTGAGCAGAGTGTATTTGAGTTCCTTACGATCAACGAGATCCCACTGACGGCGGGCATACTTATAGCTCCAGCCGTTACCTTCGCGCGGGAAGTCAATCCACTCGGGATGCCCGAATTCATTACCCATGAAGTTAAGATAACCGCCATTGATGGTCGATGCCGTGACAAGTCTTATCATCTTATGTAGAGCCATGCCGCGCGCCACGACCATATTGTCGTCATCGCGCATCATGTGCCAGTACATTTCCTTATCTATCAATCGGAATATTACGGTCTTGTCACCGACAAGGGCCTGATCGTGACTCTCTACGTACGAGATGGTCTTCTCATCTGCCCTACGGTTGGTAAGTTCCCAGAATATAGAGGTCGGTTTCCAGTCCTCATCCTTACGTTCCTTGAGTATCTTGATCCAGTAATCCGGAATACCCATAGCCATACGATAGTCAAATCCCATGCCGCCATCCTTGACAGGCACTGCCAATCCGGGCATACCGCTCATCTCCTCGGCGATGGTTATGGCCGCCGGATTGATTTCGTGAATCAGTTTGTTGGCAAGGGTGAGATATGTTATGGCATTCGTATCCTGACCACCGTTATAGTAATCTTCATACGATCCAAAGGCCTGACCAAGACCATGATTGAAATACAGCATCGAGGTCACGCCGTCAAACCGAAATCCATCGAAATGAAATTCCTGAAGCCAATATTTACAATTGGACAGAAGGAAATTAATCACATCATCCTTACCGTAGTCAAAGCAGAGCGAATCCCATGCCGGATGCTCGCGACGACCGTCGCCATAAAAATACTGATTGTACGAACCGTCAAGTCGGCCGAGCCCTTCGACTTCATTTTTGACAGCATGGCTGTGAACTATATCCATGATTACGGCAATGCCGAGTTCGTGCGCCCGGTCAATGAGACTCTTCAGCTCCTCGGCCGTTCCGAAACGACTGGACGGAGCATAGAAACTCGACACATGATATCCGAATGATCCGTAATAGGGATGTTCCTGTATCGCCATGATCTGTATGGCATTATAGCCGTCGGCAGCAATACGCGGGAGTACGAGGTCACGAAACTCGGTGTACGTACCTATCCCCTCCTTTTCCTGAGCCATACCTATATGGCACTCATATATCAGCAGAGGACGTGTATCGGGACGGAAACGTTTCACCTTCCACTTGTAAGGCTCCGGTGCCCATACCTGAGCAGAGAACACATGCGTATTCTCGTCCTGTACGACACGTGTGGCATAAGCGGGGATGCGTTCACCGCTTCCACCGTCCCATGTCACGATCATCTTGTACAGGTCTCCGTGGTGGATCGCATCGGGTTTGAGTTTAATCTCCCATACGCCATTTTTTTTGCGCTTGAGAGAATATTTCTTCATCTCTTTCCATTTCGAGAAATCTCCTATAAGCGTTATCGAAGTGGCGTTAGGCGCCCACTCGCGAAATACCCAGCCGTCGTCCGTGCGATGCAGACCGAAATAGTTGTGAGCATTGGCAAACGTCTCAAGTTTACCGTCAGGGCCACACAACTCCTGCTCTTTTTCAAGTGCTTCTTTATGTCGCCCTATTATAGCGGGGGCGTATGGTTCAAGCCAAGGATCGTTCTTGAGGATGTTGAGAGTTTTTTTCTTCATAAGCTGATGATTATAATCTGTAATCTGTGTCATCACCGGGCCGGTCCGGAATATGCCACTATTACAGTAACACGCAAACTTACGAAAAATCTTTGACTCCGCCCAAAAATCGCGCAATTATGTAGCTTTTTGAGCTTTTTTTAGAGCCGGTTCGATAATGAATGTTAAATGCAGGACGGTCAATCCTCTAAGATACGATAACAGAGATAATGGATCCAAGCGCCACGGCACCGAGCGCCACCTTCCACCAATTCTTTTTCAATATCTCAGCGAAACTTTCTGACTCAGTCTCCTCCTGGGCAGAGAGTTCATGAATCTTAAGACGAGAATCTTTATAGTGCTGGATACTAAATTCTCTCAGTTCCTCACGAAAATTAGTTACTGATGATGTGCGTTGGGTTATATCCGGATTAAGAGCATTAATTATTGCCTTGACCAGTGTTTCAGGAAGCGTGGACGGCAATATCTCACGCACCATATCGGATGTAAGCGTACGCGAGTCCGGCAGTTCCGTTCCCGACAGGGCATATACAAGCGTGGCGGCAAGCGCATAAACGTCCACCTGCGGATAGAAATGATCAATCGAAGAATATTGCTCGGGAGGAGCATACCCCTCGGTACAAGCCATTACCGGAAGAGCCCATGACTCAACACCCTTTTCGCCGAAATGTATAGTATCGTACAGGCTGAACAGCACGGGCGTAATCCCGTTGCCTGACTTTACAAACTTGATATGCTTCGGGTTAATATCCGTATGCAATATACGGTTTGTATGCAGGACGTGTGTGGCTGCAAATATCGGAGACAGCACTTCTCGACACTGTTCATAAGTCATGCGTCCGCCTTTCGAGGTCACGTACTCATACAGATTCGGTCCGTCAAGATATTCGGCGACATAATAGAATGTGTTATTAGCCGAAAAAATATCTATCACATCTATCAGCCATGTGCAGTTTTCAGTCACCTTTGCACGCTCCCGGCACGCATTGATATACGCCTGTAGACAACTGTTTACTGTCGGAGCGATATCCTCCTCAGTCACTACAGTGACACCATCATCGGCACGGTCGGAGCATCTCACCATCATGTGCTCCTTCATAACCATATCCACCTGACGGACTCTCGATCCTACGCCTACTGTGGCTGTTACCTTATATAAAAAGCCCTGCCCGTTGCCATGAAGGGTTTTGACAATACGATAAGTATTCTTTTCGCTCTTGATTATTGTGCCTGGCGCAAGTGATTTTTCAAACATCATGGCGGGAAAGAGTTTGTAATAAGATATTTTGTTGTTAGTTAAGAGATTTCAAACGATGAACATCTCCTACGAGCCACAGCACATCGTCAGGACTGAATACCGTTGATGCCTCAGGCTGCATATATTTGTCATCACGCTGTATAGCCACTAACAGCGCCTCATAATCTTCACGAATGCGCGAAGTAGCTACAGTCTTACCGACCACAGGTGAATCTTCGGTCAAGCGAACACTTGTGAGGCGCACATCATCAACTATCGGACTCTCACCCTCACACGTAGCTTCGACTATCGGTATCAGAGACTGAATCTCCTCATCGGTTCCTATCACGCCGAGTATATCACCGGGAAATATTCTTGATTCAGCTCCAGGCACCATTATCATCGTATTACCACGCTGTATTGATGATACCGACACGCCATATCGCGAACGCAAACCCGAATTTTTCAGTTGTTCACCTACGAACGGACAGTCATATCCGACAGTCATATATGCGAGATGCATATTGGGCAAAAGCGAGTTTTTAGCACCTGTCTTACGCAGTTCACGCTCGTTAAGATTATCCATAAAGCGCGTCTCGATACGTGACAACCGGCTTTTGACATCCTTTGAGAAGGTCATCAGTATCAGCAGGAACAGAGCCACACCTACCGTCCAGCCTACAATCATCGAATAGATGGAACTGAGCAGATAGACGAGGATCACCATCGCTATCAGCAGTCGGACAACCGTCATAATGATCAGCGGGACATCAAACCTGGCATTACACTCACGCAGTCTGTTACGTTCGGTCTTTTTGGATGCAGGATAGGTCAGCGCCATCAGGAATGGAGCCATCGCCACAAGCGCCACCAACGTGGCAAGCAGACGGCCGAAAGTGGGGAACATCTCAACAGCAAACGGAACAATAAATTTCAGCGTGATCACGCACATGGCGATCAACACGATCGAATAGAGCACCACACGCCACAGATAGCGTTTGAGCAGACTGCGCCACAATTCGGTGATTGCACTCTGTTCGGCTGTCGCGCTCTCGGTGTATCGGTCAATCAGGAAATGCAGTCTATGAGGCAGACGCTTCTCGACATAATCAGCCACCGGCCCCGACATCCTTATAAAATATGGTGTGGTAAATGTGGTCAGTACCGACACAGCCACGACTATGGGATAGATATTATTGTCAAGTACCCCGAGGCTCATGCCGAGCGATGCGATAATGAATGCGAACTCTCCGATCTGTGTCAGCGAGAATCCACTCTCGATCGCGACCTTGAGCGTCTGCCCGGTCAAGAGCATACCGCATGTGCCGAAAAATATCATTCCGACGATAACTACGACCGAAAGCAATAGTATCGGCATCCAATACTCCGCTATGATCGATGGATTGACCATCATACCTACCGAGATAAAGAATACCGATCCGAACAGGTCTTTTATCGGCATCGTCAGCTTCTCGATACGTTCGGCGAAACTTGTTCCGGCAAGAATAGATCCCATCACGAATGCACCAAGCGCAAGCGAGAATCCACAGCTCACCGAGAATACCGCCATACCGAGACATAATCCCATCGACACGACAAGCAGTGTCTCGGAGTTGAGAAATCTGCGCTGTGAATTGAGAAGCGAGGGCAACACGAACACACCGACCACAAACCAGATAATAAGGAAGAATACAAGCTTACTGACACTAAACAGCAACTCGGTTCCCTCCACACTGTTGTTAATGGCTATGGATGACAGCACCACCATCATAAGTACGGCAAACAGGTCTTCGACGATCAGCACGGCAAAAACCTGAGACGCAAACTTGCGATGCCGCAGATTAAGATCGGTAAACGCCTTGATAATAATCGTTGTCGACGACATGGACAGCATACCACCCAGAAACAGGCTGTTGATATTGGAAAATCCGAGTACATGTCCTACAGCAAATCCGGCCCCCATCATACCTGTGACGATAAACAATGCCGTGACTACAGCCGACCCACCGGCATTCATAAGCTTGCGGAAACTGAACTCAAGGCCCAACGAGAACAGGAGGACTATTATACCGATCTGCGCCCAGAAGTCAATATTGGCCTCAGTCGTGACAGATGGCAGATATGTGAAATGCGGACTTGCAAGAAATCCGGCCACGATATATCCGAGCACGACCGGCTGTTTGAGCCATTTGAACAGCAAAGTGGCAACAGCACCGAGTATAAGTATAAAAGCGAGGTCTGTAATAAGACCTTCGATATTGAAAGTCTCCCCTACCGCCTGCACATTGGCCAATATCAGATTGAGCATATTATAATAAGTGGATTATCTATTTACGTAAATTCAGTTAGTTATGACAGATCTGCCTGATTGGACAGCGAAATCGACACAGTCGGATAAACATCATGCAGCGCATCGAAGACATCGATAAAATCACTATGCTCCTTGATTAAGATGAGTAGATTGAGTCGTGTATACTGCGACTCATAGTCATACTCGACATAAACCTTCGACAGATGTATACCGAATTGTTCAAGCACTTCGCGGTACGGTGATATTGACTTGACAATACCTTTCACCTTGAGACGTATCGTACGAGCCTCGTTTCCGACGTTGACACGATGTTCCAGACGTTCAAGCAGAGTTAGAATGAACAGCACAAGCAACGTGGCAACGATCGAGATCAGATACAGGCCGCAACCTACAGCCATGCCGATAGTCGCTATTATCCAGATACCGGCCGCCGTAGTGAGTCCACGCACGGAGCCTTTCATCTGTATAATAGTGCCGGCTCCGAGAAATCCGATTCCCGATATGACCTGGGCCGCGATACGCGACGGGTCTCCTCGGAGCAGACCGACCGTCTCCTGACACACATATATTGACAGCATCATAGCTATGCACGCGCCCATGGATATAAGCGAGAACGTTCTCAGCCCCGCCATCTGTCCCTTGCGCTTGCGCTCGATACCGATAAGGGAACCGAGCACCAGACTGAGGATTATCCTCACTATGGCTGTCGTGGAGGTCAACTCCACACTATTGATTGATTCCCAGAAATTATACATCTGTAGCAGAAATGAGCGATATTTACTTTTTGAGCGTAAAGCGACGCGATGTCAGACGGTATCCGTCAGTGAACAGTTCCACCGTATAATCACCGGGAGTAAGTGTGGTATTTACGTCCCAGTAGATAGTGATACCGGCGATCTCGTCACCTGCATACTCTATATTCTTACGGGCTGTGGCAGGGATACTCTTACCCTCGAACGGGAACGAAGCGCCGCCACCCAGCAACTGACCCTCGGGGCTGACAAGACGCAGATAGATAGTCTTCTCTCCTTCCGGAGTTGAATTGTTCTGAGGAATAGTAAAATGTACCATAAGCTGTTTAGCCTTGGTGACATTTTTCTCGGTCTTGCCATTCTTCTTGAGTGCTGTAAGGCTGACACCCGTCACATTTAACTTCTCGGCAAGCGTCATACGCTCACTCAGATTCTCGTTCTTACGTGTCTCCTCTCGCACACGTGTACTCAGCTGTTCGTTACGGGCCTTGATTTCTGAATTTTCAGCCTTGAGTCCGGCATTCTCCTTGTTGAGCGAATCGATCTGAGCTATATAATGGCGCAATAGACCTTTAAGTGTCGAGATTTCATTCTGCAGTTCCTTGATACGGGCCTGAGACTTGACTTTCTCATTCTTAAGCTCAGTCATAAGTTGCTCGACCTTTGCCTTAGCAGCCGTATACTTAGCCAATATGGTATCGTTGGCAAGTCGCTGGGCCTGATTCTCATACTGCTGAAACTCCGAGTTGAGCATGTCAAACTCGTTGGACAACTGCAACTGTTCATTGTCGAGTTTAAGCTCCTCATTCTGCAGCTGAGCCTGCTGCACCTGAGACTTGAGCGATGCTACCTGTGTGACACCGAAACCTACGGCTACGAGCAACAGTAATGCGAGCACTATTGCCACAATCATCAGAGGGGATAACTTATTCTTCATTTCGCGTTTCTAAAGAGAAGTTGTTTTCTAATATAATTTTAGTGCAAAATTACTAAACGCACGCGTATCTCGCAAATTTTTACGTCCGACGATTTGTGAATTTGACTCGGTAGGAGTAACTTTGCATTAGCAATGAGAGATTGGCTACATAGCGTGGCACTAACCGTCGTGGCCGCTGCATCACTCCTGACGGGGGGATGTAGCGCTGTGCGTCATGTACCGGATAACAAACTTCTGCTTGACAACGTAAAGATTGAAGTCAACGGTGACAAGGATGTCTCCTCGGGTGAGCTGTATAATTACTTACGGCAGACTCCCAACCACCGCGTACTCGGATTCTGGAAACTACAGCTCAGTACCTACAATCTGTCGGGCAACGACTCGACCAAATGGTACAACAAATGGATGCGCCGCATGGGCCAGCCACCTGTGCTGTATCAACAGTCACTGACCGACGCATCCGCCCGACAATTACAACTCGCCATGATCAATCGCGGGTATCTAAACGCCAGCGTCGAGGTTGACACGGTAATGCGGCCTGATAAAAAACGTATCGATGTGACGTACCATATCAACACCGGTCAGCCCCACCGCATATCATCGATGACGTATGATATTCCTGACACTAATGTCTCGAAGGTGATCATGGCCGATGCCGAGCGGTTTACCGTCAAACCCGGTGATAAGTTTAACCGCGACAATCTCGATGCCGAACGGACTCTGATCACCCGTAGGTTGCGTGATCGCGGATATTACGCCTTCAACAAGGATTATATCACTTTTTATGCCGATACGGCCGAGATGTCGCACGACGTGGCGCTGACGATGACCGTAAGACCGCCCCGTCGTCCTGCCGGTGCCGATACTACCGCCGACTCTGCGGCCATTCATACGCTATACCGCATCGGCCGCGTAATGTTTATCACGGACATCGACCGTGACCGTGCCCATCTCGACACAGTAAGCTATAAGGGTATAGACATCCTTTACGGGTCTGACCGATACATAACGCCAGGCACTCTTGAAGAGAAATGTTTCCTACGCACGGGGCAGCTCTATACATCCCATAATGTCGACCGCACCTATGAATCCCTGGCCCGTCTCGGCATACTCAAATCCATCAACATAGAACTGGTGCCTGAAGCAGTTCTATCCGACTCGACCTCCTATCGATTGCTTGACGTATACATTCTGCTGTCCCGTAATAAAAAACAGTCCATAACGCTTGATATCGAGGGTACTAACTCGGAGGGAGACCTCGGATTCGGTATCGGAGCCACGTATCAGCACCGCAACCTCGCACGAGGTTCACAACTGTTCACCGCACGTCTGCGCATGAACTACGAGAGTCTGTCGGGTACATTCAACGGCCTTATCAACGACCGTTACACTGAATATGCCGGTGAGGTCGGCCTGACATTCCCACGCTTTGAGTTCCCCTTCGCACCTCTCAGCATGAGACAGCGGTTCAATGTATCTTCTGAACTCGCCGTGTCGTTCAACTATCAGGAACGACCGGAATATACCCGTATCATATCAGGAGCAGCCTGGCGCTACAAGTGGGTGAACAGGACCAATACACGTCGCCACGAGTTTGACATCCCTGACATCAGTTACGTATATCTGCCGGCCAGTACAACCGGATTTATCGATGCCATCGCTCCCGACAATCCTTTGCTACGATACAGTTATGAGGATCACTTCATAATGAGTATGGGTTACAGATATTACCACTCCAACAAACGTATCCCCTCAGCCATAGGTAAGACTCATGGCATACAGCCTTTGGTCTATACAATCAGGGCATCTGCCGAGACCGCAGGCAATGTCCTGTATCTCGGCTCAAGACTGTTTGCCGAACGACCGGCCGACGGCGTCTATGAAGTATTCAATACCCGATTCTCACAATATGTCAAGGGCGAGGTCGACTATGCCATCACCCGCAACTTTGATCATCGCCATTCACTTGCCTTCCACGTCGGCGGAGGCATAGGGTATCCTTACGGCAACTCACGCGTACTCCCGTTCGAGAAACGATTCTATGCAGGTGGCGCCAACGGCGTCAGAGGCTGGAGCGTACGTACGCTCGGCCCCGGCAGCTATAATTCGCACAACTCCGTGGCCTATTTCATCAACCAGTGCGGTGACATACGCCTCGATATGAGTCTTGAATACAGGGCTAAACTCTTCTGGGTCCTCGAAGGGGGCGCATTCATCGATGCAGGCAATATCTGGACTATACACGACTATGAGAATCAACCGGGAGGTATGTTCAGGTTCGACACATTCTGGCGACAGATAGCATGCGCCTACGGTGTCGGTCTGCGCATGGACTTCAATTACTTCCTTCTGAGACTTGATCTCGGCATCAAAGCCTATAACCCGGCGGAGGGTCAGGAACGATGGCCGCTGTTTCACTTCGACTGGCACAAAAATACAGCGGTACACTTCTCTGTAGGCTATCCGTTCTGACAGATAAAACAACTGACATATATCATCCGAATAAGAAATGAAACAACTCGTAATATTTGACCTCGACGGCACTCTGCTCAACACTATCGCCGACCTCGGAGCCGCGACAAATTATGCCCTGCGCGTCAGCGGATATCCCGAACATAATATCGCATCATATCCGATGCTGGTAGGTAACGGCGTGACAAGGCTTATAGAGAGAGCCCTCCCGGAAGACGAACGCAGTCCTGAAAAGGTAGCGGAACTGCGGGCGAAATTCCGGGAATATTACGACCAACATCTTGCGGATGCCACTCAACCCTACCCCGGCATACACGGGATGCTCAGAGAACTTACGGATATGGATGTCAAGTTAGCCGTCGCCTCCAACAAATATCATGAAGCGGTCGAGACCCTTATAGCACGATTCTTTCCGGATATACCCTGGAGTGCGGTCGAGGGCAACAAGGAAGGTGTGCCTGTCAAACCCGATCCATCTATCGTGTTTGATATACTCGGCAAGGTGCCCACGCGTAAGACCAAGGTGCTGTACGTAGGTGACTCAGGCGTTGACATGGAGACTGCAAGACGCGCCTGTGTGGATTCATGCGGCGTCACATGGGGATTCCGTCCACTCAAGGAGTTGCGCGACAACCATGCTGACAATATCGTGGATGACCCTGCTGAAATCATCAAGATAGTGAAACGTCCTGGACTCGAACTCGACATTTAAGATAATATCCTCCACATCACATTTATATACAATAGCATGAAACGACTTTTATATCTGCTTGTGATGCTGACTGCAGTTACAGCAATACATGCCAACAACTCACTGACAGTAGCAGAGCGTAAAGTGATCGCAGACTCGTTGAGAGCCGAGTTAAGAAAAGCCACCACACCGGGTGACTCGGTTGCTACAATGTGTAATCTTTATGACGTAATGTCACGTAAATCATCGACCATATTAGGCGATTCGCTCTATCGTACGGCCATACGTGCGGGAGAACGTAGCACAGCTCTCAACATCATACGCAATCAGGCCAGCAGATATATGCGCAATGACTCCATGCTAAAGGTACTGACAAGAGTAGCAAAAGAATTCTCGGATGGCGATGACAAGAAAGAGACTCTTACCTACATCAAAATGATGTCCAACATCCGCAGGGCCCAATACAGCGACCGCCATGACCGCGACGAGGCTATGCGTAACTATCTTGAGGAACTGTCCACAAATACTAATGCCGACATTTATGACCGCATCGCTCTGACCCACGGCATCTGCATGATATTATCGGAGGATACAAACGGGGAAATTGTCGTGGCATACATGGACTCTCTTGCCAATCTTTTGAACAAACTGCCGGCATCCGCCTACTCTATCCGTAACATCTACAATCTGCATGCAGCATCATTGTTTGCATACACTCAGCCTAAAAAATCAATGGAGGCTGATCTTAACAATCTCAAGATTTTCAAAAAATTACAGAATCAATACGCCGAGCAAGGGCGTCAATACCGCACATATCATTCTGCTATATACGACATTTACACCCGACTGCTGTCAAACTTTGATTACCTCACCCCCGACGAGGTCGAGACGTATTACAAGAAAGCGCTTGAAGAGGTACCGCAAGATCCTGAGATCCAAGATAGATATGATGAAGCTCCTATGCCTGAAATCTATTACGCCATGGCTCATAAGGACTATGCGAAAGCCCTGCCGCTGATAAAGAAGACTGTCGATTTACCGCTTGAGAAAAATACACGTATCAGGCTGTTGCAATATGGCATAGAGTGCGCACGCGAGCTCGGCGACAGGCATACCCTATTCGACATGACCGAAGAATATGCCGGTGCCCTCAACGAAAAACTTGAGAATCTGTCAAACAGCAGTTATCGCGAACTGCGCATCGCATATTCTATCTCGGATATGCGCCATAATCTTGAGACTATGGAGTTGCAGCAGAGGGAATCGCATGCGACGATGCAAAGGATTATAATCGCCGTGTCGCTATGCGCAGTCGTACTCATGGCGATCCTTATTGTGTTCCTCTTCAGATTATACCGCAGAAATCATAAGTTAGCTTCCAACCTGAAGAATGCCAATAATCAGCTATTGACCGAAAGCGAGAAATTGCGACAGTCACGTGCCGACCTTATCCGTGCACGTGATCAGGCCCAGAAAGCTAATAATCTCAAGACCGACTTCATCAAGAACATGAGTTATGAAGTCAAGGTGCCGCTGCAGGCTATTAACGAATACTCTCACCTCATCGCTGACTGTGTAGCCCATGTCGAGCCGGAATCAGGCATTCAGTCATCGACTCCGGCGGCTAAGCATCTGACCCGGTTTGCCGACCTTATAGAGCTGAACAGCGAGCTCCTCACCACCATCATTGACGATGTGCTGCGCTTGTCGGAAATAGAAAGCTCGTCACTCCCGATACAGTCTCAGGTTATACAGTTACGCAGGATGTGCGAGGGAACTCTGGCAAGCATAAAGCGCCGTACGAAACCCGGTGTTACGATGATGCTCGATCCGAATGTCAAAGATATTGACCTGTTCTCCGACCCGACCCGACTCCAGCAGATACTTAACAATCTGCTCACGAATGCGACCAAATTTACCTCCAGCGGTTCGATCGTTTTGTCATACAGCCTCAACAAAGATGAAGATGCCGTGACATTCTCCGTTACAGACACGGGGATCGGCATCAATCCCCAAAATAAGGACAAGATCTTTGATCGCTTTGTAAAACTTGACCATGACTCTCAGGGTGCAGGACTTGGTCTGACGATCGCCCGTCTGCTTGCCCGTCATCTCGGCGGAGATCTCACTCTTGACACGTCATACACTGACGGTGCCCGCTTCATCCTTACGATCCCTAAGAAATAACAGTTCTCTCACGGGGTACGGACATACAACATTAACGACATCAGGCAATACATAATAAATGTTATTGCGACACGCTGTTTGATGTTTTTTTCGTACCTTTGCGTCTGCTTTTTATATGGAAACAACGTATCGACAGCGAAGAAGCCGGTTTAAGACCGTCATAGATAATGAGACGGTAGAACGTGTGAAGCATCTGTTGCTTTGCGCGCAGAATATTGTCATCACCTGCCATGTCAGTCCCGACGGCGATGCCCTCGGGTCAACTCTGGCATTATGTTCAGTGCTGAGAGCTCTCGGCAAGGATGCGCATGTAGTCACGGCCGACTGTGCCCCCAAGGCATTGCTCTTCATGCCCGGACTGCGTGACGTGGTCACCGCTACCCGTCAGCCTGAACGTGCAGCCGAGCTTATAGCTGCGGCAGATCTCGTGTTCTGCCTCGACTTCAACGACCTCAAACGTGTCGACCGACTTTCGCCCTGTTTCGAACAATCCAAGGCTCAACGCGTAGTCATAGACCATCACTTGGATCCGGTCATTGACTGCGATGTACTCATCTCCTATCCCGAGGTATCATCCACCTCCGCACTCGTATACATATTCTTATGGCAAGCCGGATGGACAAGGTATCTCAACCGCAGTTCGGCCGTGTGCATATATACCGGCATGATGACCGATACAGGTAATTTCTCGTACAATTCAAATGACCCGGACCTGTATCTGATCATTCACGATCTGTTGCGCAAAGGCATAGATAAGGACAATATCTATCGACTGGTGCACAACAACTCCACCCAGTCAAGCCTGCGCATCAACGGATATGCACAATACAGGGTCGAGTTTCTGTGCGGCGGTCGTGTGGCTCTGCTCATGCTCAGTGCTGACGATCTGCGCGAGTTCGACTATTCCAAGGGTGATACTGAGGGGCTTGTCAATACGCCTCTGACAATTCCCGAGGTACAATGGTCGATATTCCTCCGTGAAGACTCAAAGGAGCTTGTAAAAGTATCGATGCGATCAAAGGGCTCGTTCCCGGTCAATCTCGTGTGTGAACGCGAATTTGGAGGAGGTGGTCACGTCAATGCTTCGGGTGGAGAGTTTCATGGTTCGCTGACAGACGCTGTATCACGCCTGCTGGAAGCAATACCCAATTATGAAAATATGCTCGAATAATCATACCAATCCTCAATACATTAAAAATCTGATGAAACGACAACTGATAACCATACTGCCCCTGCTCGCACTGCTCCTGTCAACCGCTTCGTGCGATGACACCAAGAGCTATGCCGAACTCCTTACGGATGAGAATCATCTGGTAAACATCTTCCTTGCACAGCATCGTGTGGTCGATGAGTTTCCAGGCGTGGACAAGTGCGAGATCGGAGAGGATGCACCCTATTATCGCGTCGACGAAGAAGGTGACGTGTACATGCAGGTGCTTCGCATCGGTAACGATATATTCGATGACAGCGAAGACACTCCCGAAGCCGATCAGGAGATTGAATATCCCGAAACAGGTGACCGTGTATATTTTCGCTACATCCGCTATGACCTCAACTACTATATCGTAGGAGCGGATGACAATTACGGTTCAGGCAATGCCGACACTCCGGGTAACAGCAGTCCTACATTCTTCCTATACAATGATTACACCAATCAGGTGTCATCCCAGTACGGTACAGGCATACAGATACCGGTGTCGCTGCTCGGATTCAATTGTAAGGTAAACGTAGTGATCAAATCACAATCCGGTCCGTCAAGCGACATGAGCTATGTAGTCCCCTATCTCTACAACATCTCCTACAATAAGCCTGCTATCTGACAATCAGACATCTTTAGAACACAAAAATCACTTATATAATTATAATGTCTCTGATAAAATCTATCTCGGGAATCCGCGGCACCATAGGCGGAGAGGCGGGAGAAGGTCTGTCGCCAATTGATATAGTTAAATTCACAGCAGCATACGCCACACTGATACAACGCAGCACTTCACGTGACTCGCGCACGATCGTTGTGGGACGCGACGCCCGTATAAGTGGCCCGATGGTGAGCCAGCTTGTCATAAACACCCTTACCGCCATGGGTATGGATGTGGTGAATATCGGTATGGCCTCAACTCCTACGACTGAAATAGCAGTGGTTGCCGAAGGTGCATGCGGAGGCATCATAATCACCGCCAGTCACAACCCCAAACAGTGGAACGCCCTCAAACTCCTGAACGAAAATGGTGAATTTCTTAATGATGCTCAGGGTAAGGAGGTGCTACGTATCGCCGAAGCGGATGAATATCGATTTGCCGAAGTAGATAATCTCGGACAGGTATACATCAATGACACATATAATCGCCGTCACATCGAGCAGGTCCTTGCACTTGATCTCGTAGACACCGAGGCTATCGCCAAGGCTAACTTTACCGTTGCCGTAGATGCTGTCAACTCGGTGGGCGGTGTCGTCATTCCCCAACTGCTGAGAGCGCTTGGTGTAAAAAACATCATCGAACTCAACTGCGAGCCTACGGGCAGATTCGCTCACAATCCCGAGCCCATACCTCAGAATCTCACTCAGATTTCGTCTCTGATGGCCGACGGCAAGGCCGATGTTGGCTTTGTGGTAGACCCTGACGTTGACCGACTGGCAATAGTCATGGAGGACGGACGCATGTTTGTCGAGGAATACACACTCGTGTCTATAGCCGACTACGTGCTCAGTCACACACCGGGAGCGACGGTGTCAAATCTCAGCTCGTCACGAGCCCTGCGTGATGTCACCAACGCCCACGGATGCACTTACACTGCCGCAGCTGTAGGCGAAGTGAATGTCGTCACTAAAATGAAAGAGACCGGAGCCGTGATCGGCGGCGAAGGCAACGGAGGTGTCATATATCCCGCCTCACACTATGGTCGTGATGCACTGGTAGGTGTAGCCCTCTTTCTCACATTGCTTGCAAAGAGCGGTAAGAAAGTCAGTGAACTCCGTGCCACATATCCCGCATACGAGATAGCAAAAAACAAGATAGAACTCACACCGGATCTTGATGTAGACGCGATCCTCCCGGCTGTCAAAGAGCGTTATGCCGGTGAAAAGATCACAGACATCGACGGTGTAAAAATAGACTTTGCCGATGCGTGGGTACATCTGCGTAAATCCAATACAGAACCCATCATCCGCATCTACAGCGAGGCCCACACAATGGCCGAAGCAGACACCTTGGCCGAAAGCATCAAAGCCGTAATCAAAGAGATCGCAGGATAAGACAGAGTATATGTATCATACGCAATGCGTATGAGCTGCTAATAATAACGAGAGTTCGACCTCATGAGGTCGAACTCTCGTTATTATTAGCAGCTGTAGTTAGCTTATAAAGTTATCTATTGATATATTTCAGACCTATTCGTTTCAATATGTAATTGGGCATGAATACAAAATAGAAGAATAGAGAGGAGCGGATGTTTGACCAGCCGAAGATCTCGCGATATACTGCGATGTTATATTTCACAAGTGACCGTTTATTGCGTGATATTGAATCTGAACGCAATCTGTAGTATGCGAGCGGCTCTTTCATCCCGAATGCCTCATTGCACTTCTGCAGGACTTTCAGTTTCATAGCCCAGTCCTGACGCTTGCGCAAATCAGGCATAAATACTTTACCAACCAGAGCTGTATCATATATGACAGTCAGACATCCGATTTTATCGTCTCTTTTCAGTGATGATAACGTCTCACGAAGCCTACATACGACAATACCGTTGATTCTGCCGTCCTCTTCACATGTCATGTAGGAGGTATAGGACAATCCGCAGCCTTTCTCCTCCATAAATCGGATCTGTTTCTCAAGCTTTTCAGGAGTCCAGCGGTCATCTGAATCGCAAAATGCTATATACCTGCCCTTAGCTTCGCTAATCGAATTATTACGAGCCGTTCCGGCACCGGAATTTTTCTCAAGACAGAGCAGTCTGATACGAGGATCTTTTTCTGCAAAATCCTGTATTATCTGTCGACTGTTATCGGTCGAGCAGTCATCAGTAATCAGAAGCTCCCAATCAGGATAAGTCTGGGCTTGAATCGATTTTATCGTATCAGCGATATAATCCGCACAGTTATACGATGGGGTGATAATGGATACTAATTTATTTCTATTCATGATGCAGCAATATATCTTCCACGAGCCAATACGCTACGAATCAATATTTTACAATCGCATTGGGGGGGGTAAAATTTCACCTTTACCAGCATTATTCCACTTAATGAATCTGGCAGGATTACCGGCTACGACAGCATTAGCCTCGACATCATGCAGGACCACGGAACCGGCTCCGATTATAGCGTTGTCACCGATCTTTACATTACCGAGAATTATAGCATGAGCGCCGATCCATACATTATTTCCAATCACCGGCAGACCATGACGGCCACTACGTCCCCCTACCGTGACTCCATGCAATATGACACAATTCTCTCCTATTACGACGGCCGGATGAAACAGCGAACCGAGAGCACAATGGGGAAACCGTGTTCCTTTACCTATAGTCAGATTATATGGGACATCAGCCGAAAATACCACCCTCATTATAAACCGGCCCAATGCTCCTATCGGCCGCATCTTGTGACGATAAAACCAGTTGCTTACTTTCCAGCATCCGAATATTTTGTCCATATAGCATCATTTAGACCAGGGAAATACTTGCCGGCCTCGTAATCGAAGTCATCAGGAATAAAGCGGGTATATCCGCTTGCCGGATAAAAAGTCATTTCCCCGAATATAATTCTATTGTCATTATTATACAGGTCAACCCTAACAAACGGAAAATCAGCCGACAATTTCTCCGCGATAATCACCATTTCGGATATTTCTGCAGATGGAGCAATCGAGTGTGCGGGATCGTTTGTAAAGTTACCTTCAATAACATTTAGCAACTGTCCGTCAGGCGTATAATAGTTAGCCTGATGATTGGTGTAACGGTTAAAATCTACCTTAAAGAACTTACATTTACCATTAAAGCAGAAAAATTTGTAATCATCCAGACCTTTTTCCGGGAGATGGTCGATATACTCCTCGACGATTATTCTCGGATGTCGGGCCGCCGATCTATAAGCCCATTCCCGGGATGTATCGCTGTAATTCTTTTTCAGCCATCCGTTTATTTTCTCAGTTACTGCGGGGATGTCAAGAGCATCGCGGTCACGAACTATCATCACATTGTCACCGTTTCCTCCGGATGTCGACTTAATCACAAACTTTTCAGGCAGAGATTTAAAATCTATGTCATGCGCATTATCGACCACCTGATATAGAGCTGTGAGATGCTTGTGCCCTATCTTATCTGCGACGTATTGTCTTACATCGTATTTATCCACGCATCTGAGCATGTCGGGATTGCGATAGGACATTTTATAGACCTGTATCCATTCGTTAAATCGTTGCGGAGCTTTAAGCCGGGGCCAACGATGGAGGAGCAGTCGATATTGCAACGCCAACATGATACGGTCAGGCAGAAACCGCCCCAATCTCATTATGGCATGCCGTGTACCTTGGGATTTAATTATTTTCTTTATTTCCATCAATGAGATGTTTATATAAATGCAGATATTCCCGATTCATCTTCCCAACGCTGAACACGTCTGCCCTGGAATGACAATAGGCCTTCATAGCAGAATAGGCTTCGTTACCAGTCAGAAGCCCGGTTATTTTCTGTGCAAGTGTCCGGTAATCGCCCACGGGGAATAAACAGTCTTTATTACCGATCACGTCGCGTAGTCCGTCAACGTCGGATGCCAGGACAGGCAATCCTGCCGCCATGTATTCGACAGCAACCAATCCGAATCCGTCCCAATTGGTTGACAATACCCCCAAGTCACATCGCTTCAGGCAGGACGGCACATCGTTTCTGAGACCGAGAAGATGTATTCGCTTTTCAATTAAGAGTTTCTCCGATAGTTTCCTGATCTCAGATTCCTGTGGGCCGTAACCTATAAAAACTGCATGAATATTGTCCGGACACTCCTTTATGGCTTTTACCAATGTCAGCGGATCCTTTGGCGGAGTGAGGCGGGCCACCATTATGACAAGGCGGGCATCGGAAGGGAGATTCAGGTCATCAAAATCCACCGGTCTCGCCTGCCGGAAAGTCTCAATATCGACACCGTTCTGAATGACGATGTCGCGTTCTGCAATAGCCGGCGATGAGAGCCATCGGTCAAGATTCTCCTTAGTGGACTCACTGATACTCACAATTCTCGAATACGGAGTATAGAGATATCTGTCAAGATGTCTCAATACCGGAAAGCGCCTGCGATTATTGAATGTGTTATGTTCGGTAGTCAACAGCACAGGGCGTTCAGACTCAGGCAGAGACCTGTAGGCCATGCTGACCCATAACTGATTGGGGAAAAGATGGACATGAACTATGTCAAACCCTCTTATGACCGAAGCAAATTCCTTAACGTGGCGCGGATCATAATTACGACTCAGATGACTGTATATCACATTCGCACCTAAGTCCACAAAATCTTTTTCCTTCGTCCTGAATTTGTGTTGAGATGACGAAACAAATATCGTGACGTCCTCACCTTGCTTTATCTGATAAGAGGTGAGATTGTACACTACATTCGCCACACCGCCGCTGCGTATGGATGGAAGGATGTGCAGGATTCTCATGATGCGTTCAGAACTCTATTAAATTAAGCCATAGTTTTTTTATCGCTTCGGGACTATATCTCAGCATAGCATCCTCGCGACCTTTAGCTCCCATTTCGGCAAGACGTTGTGAGTCTTTGAGTGTATCGGTGAGGCCGTGTGCGAGTGCTTCGATGTCGGCAGGAGGAATCAATATGCCGTCCACTCCGTCGCGAACCACTTCGCGCGGACTGTTCGGACAGTCGAAACATACGGTGGGCAAGCCCATCATCTTGGCTTCGATAAGCACCAATACAAGACCTTCGAAACGTGATGACAGCACAAAGCATGATGCCTGACGGAACTCTTCGGCTATAGCCGGAGTGGAGTCCTTGAATTCGATTCGTTCGCCCAGACCTAATTCCTCAGCAAGACGTTCGTTAGCCTCGCGGTCGGCACCCGAGCCGACAATGCGGAGTTTCCACCCGGGAGCATCCGTCTTAGCCCATGCCTTTATCAGCATATCAAATCCCTTCTGATAGGCATGTCGGCCGACGGCAAGCAATATTTTGGATGAACAGTCGGAGGGCGCGTTTACTCCGATAGATGTAAAGTTTGGAATGACCGTTATACGCGGAGCCAGAAATTTGCGATAATCCACAGCATCGGCCTCAGTCAGCACTACAGTGTCCTGCACCATCCAGGGTGCAAGAGCTTTGTAGAGCGCACCTATCTTTGAGCCGGCAAAGATGTTGAAATGTTCCCATCCGATAGTCTTTATGCCAAGTCGGCGTGCTGCCGGGACAGCAATCCTCACCATCGGAGTGGCAACGGCAATGACAACCGATGGTCTTACCTCTTTAAGTATATTCCTTAGTGCACGGATATTTTTCAGATTGGGTGAGAAGAGAGATTTATTGAATGAGTAGTTAAGTGAGCGTACGTCTACACGGGTGTCAATCCTGTAAGGACACTCCGCGTCCGAAAATGGATCGATCGTAATGATTGTAACGGAGCACTCATCGCACAGCAGATTGGCAAGTTCGACAGTCATGCGTTCTATACCGGCACGATTTCTGAGTGCTTCGCAGAACAATACTATCTTACGTTTCATAGTTATTTTACGTGGTTAATTTCGTTCTCCTAAGAGGTAAATTCGCCCGAATGATGACAGTCGGATGAGTTTTACAATGCCGAGACAACCTATCAGCACAATTACAGAAAGAAATGGGGTAAGGAGTAAATTATATGTATACCATCCCATAGTAGAGAAATCCATTGTCTTCATCATAATGTGCTCAAGGATTATAGCCTGCAACAGATAGACTCCGAGTGTATATGCTCCCCAACCGCACAGCATATCGCCGATACGCGAATGAGGTATAATCTTTCCAAGTCCGATAAACAGTGCCAGAACGGATATCGTACCTGCTATTCCCATTACAACTTTATATAAATGTATTCCCATGTCGGTCAGGAGCGTTAAGACCGGGACGTGGATATAACGGTGCAGTCTGAGTAACGGGTAGGACGCCATGTCATAATCGTAAAACGACAGGCATCCCAAGTATGCTATCAAGCTTATCAGGAATATTCGCCAGCAGTATCTATCCAATATATCCTTATGTCGTGCCATGATCACTCCTGTCAGAAAACAGGGATACATTACATTTACTCTGTAAATAAATAGAAACTGGCTGATGACCAACGTAACAGCTATCGCTGTCTTCACGTGACTTAATCTGGTCGCGATGAAATACATGATGCTGCATATAAAGGCACTCTTCACGAACCAGTAACACTTTATATAATTGCCGTAACTACCCCCCCCCTCAGCAACATAGCGCCATGACAGGCAAAAAAGGATGCCGAATGTCAGAGAGGGAACTATCAATTGACGGAATTTTTTGATAAAATGAGTCTTGAAATCAACTTTACCCACATTCGTAGCGAAGTATCCGGAAATGGCCATGAATAGCGGCATGTGGAATGATGCAATGACGCGATACAGCGGATTTTCCCATATCGGGAAATGATACCCCTGCAGGTGCATTATGCAATGTCCCCATATCACGAGAAATATAGCAAACAACTTGACGGCATCAAATGTCGCTATGCGTGTCCGTGGTTTCTGTACATCGGCTGTCATCTGTGTATTATCCTTTAAGAATCAAGTCAATATATTCATCCGTTTCCTTACGCAATGCGTTCAGCCGAGTATTGACTGCCGAATAGTCAACAGTGTCAGAGAATACCTTCGTGATGTCATCAGGCGATCTGAGTATCCTGTCGTTCAAGCCGTATGGTTTAAGCATCGATGTCAGTTTCGGAATGCTTGACTTACGTGCGATTGTGACAAACTGCCGTTGAGTTATTATGGAGAATATCGTGCCGTGAAATGTCTCAGTTATGACGGCATCGGCATGTTTGAACCATGCCAGAAGCCGGAGCGGAGTTGGTATGATGGCTCTGTCACACCAATCATATCTGGACATAACGCTGATCAGTTTTTTGTTATGTTCCCGCGCGTACGACGTGATGGCCTTTATCTCTTTGGGTGAGTTGATTCTGTCCGGATATGAGTAGACCAGAATATAATTGGATTCGTCGACACTCCCGCAGTGCTCCAGTTCATTCTTAAAACCGTATGCGAGAACGGGATCAATGTGTATTAATGGATTACGGCCGGTCAGACGTTCGACAATCGAACGTGAGTTTTCATCACGGACAGATATGTGACTGAGTCGTTTGAGATTACCTGCGATTTCGTCTCCGATGCCGTGCCTGAGCAGATCCTCGTATTTAGTTGCCCCGAATGATCCGGCATAGCTCACGACTCTTTTGGCTTCAGGAATATCTCCGTAGAGCTGAGGCGTATATCCCCACGAACTCGGCTGACAGCAGTGAAACACTTCGTCACTGCCTATGATTGCCAGGTCATAGTTATCATCGTTATTATTATCCTTGATGCCCAGTTCGTTCCATGCCGACATAATGACATTACGGACATTTCCCATAAAGGCGAGCGTACGTCTTTTAGCAAATAACCGTCCGCTTATTATGACTTTAGCTAATGCCCGCAAACGACGCAAAGCGTATCTTGTACCGGAAGTTTCATTACCCCGGAGATGTCGACCTTCCTTTATATCAATAAACCCGACTTCATCGACACCGTGGCGTAACAGGAGCTGCCTGAGTGCGAATGCCTGTAGATAAGAGCCGTAATTTATTACTCTCTGCATCGAGAGTATTCCTATTCTCATAAGTAATATTTAGTGTTTTGATATTTTTCTCTTCAATCGGGCCCATGCTCTGCGGGGCAATGTAAGTATCCGATAGTATCTGATGGTACTGTCATATATCCGTCTGAGCGTCATCCCGTGGGTCAGTTGCCTGATGACTCTGTTGTAAATCAAAGGGAAAGACGGGGATTTCGCCATTTGCCCCTCAGCGACAGTAACATTACTTACGGGTTGCAACGTGCAATGCTCCAATTCCCCGAGCAATTTTCGCCCGGCATCCGTGAATGCGACTATGCCGCTGGTACCTAAATTATCACCGGCGAATGTTTTCCCCCACAGGTCGCCGATACGAATATCGGCCGAAGATGCAAAACGTTTGTATTTGCAGCTCTTGTAACAGCATTTATTCAGACAGTAATTGCCGAGAAAGAATTTGTAAAACAGATCTCCACCTTTCCAACGCGACTGATAGGAATGAATTTTTTCGGGAGTATTTATATCATAGAAATTATCACAATCGACATTTTCCGATGATACGGAGTCAATATTGATATTCCACGAATCATGCCATCCGCCAGTTTTATTTCTCCAGCTTACAAAATTAGCTTTGCCGATTGCGGATTCTATCTCGTGAAGATAATTACGCCACAACAACATTGACGGCACACCATGACAGAAAAAATCAAGGAGGATGAAATTATCTTCCTTTTTCAGATGTTTGATATAGCGTCTGAACGAATCTATCTGACAGGGTGTACCGGTTATCAGATACTTACCCTTACGATCAATCTGTTCAAAGGCCGTCTGGGTGAAACTGGGAATGTATTTACTTCCTATCGAGCGTGCGAACGCTTCAATATTATCAGCTAAAAAATGCTCGGCCCGTTCATTACCGACATTATATTCCACACCACACGCCGTATAGCCATTTTCGATCAGGTGCTTCCCGATCTCAAAACCTACTCCGCCCGACGAACCGCGCTGACGAATAACAGCGTTATTACTCCAGCCTGCATAGCTATCTATATCGGATGTTTTTAACGCAATGTCCTTATGATTGAACGCACAAACTTTCAGACAGAGCCCGCATTCGATACATTTATCGTGGTCTGTAATTACGGGTTCATAGAATCCGGCACTATTCTCCCTTAATTCAATAATTTTTACAGGGCATACACTCGTACACACTCCACAACCATAACAATCATGGAGTCGGGCTATATTATTTTTCATATATAATTACAGATAAACCGTACCAGTCGGCGATACGCACCATACATCATGTAAATAGCCTTGTCCACCGATTCGGATTGGCTCTCCTGCTGCCAGACATCAAGACAATTATTTCGTATTTCCTCACTGTTAAACTTCGGATTTCGACGAATCTGATTGAGTCTGAAACCGACAATTATATTATGGTACAAGCCTTTGGTAAAACCTAATTCCTTAAGACGGTTAAATATCAGGTGTGCTTCCATAAACGCCTGCCCGGAAGCATACAGACGAGGCGTAACAGATGTAGAATATTTTCTGAAATAGTCAAGTTTATCAGGAATCTCGACAACCTTGCCGAGATTGGCCAACTCAACCCAAAACAGATAGTCTCCCGATGATTTTAATTTAGTATATGCATCAGGAATCGACTTGAGAGCATCCTTACGGATTATCGCCGAACTCGCATTGAACAGATGGTTGCCGATCAACATGTTTTCACGAATGAACTGTTTACCGGTATATTTGCGTGGCTGTATACTTTTGCTGATCGATAGAGAACCGATCTTATTGCCATTTTCATCTATTACGGTAATGCCTGAAGCTGCGAGTGTTACATCCTTGTCTCCGTTTATTTCTGAAATCAAACGTTTGAGGAAATCAGGATGTGCGACATCATCTGATTCGGCTATCCAGATATATTCACCTTTTGCCAGATCAAATCCTTTATGCCATTGCTTGAATGTCGAACCGCTGTTCTCGGTATTATAAATTATATGCGAAATCTTGGGGTGGTTTCTGTACTGTTCGATTACGGCAGCACTGTCGTCTTTAGAGCAATCATCCAGTATGATAACCTCGAAATTGTCGTATGACTGAGATAATACACTGTCAATACGCGCCTTAAGAAATGGAGCGTGATTGTAGTTGGGAATGATAACAGAAACTAATGGTTCCATCGTTAAAAAGAATTTCGATTTACATCGACGGGGTTAAAGACAGAATAATAGGGAATTAGACGTGTATAATAGTTATACATAAGGTATTCGGAACCATATATCAGGACGAATACTGTAAAAATGATACAGACATTACGTCTGATCACGGTGTACTTGTATTTAGCCAGATTGATAAATGCCGTAGTAAATGACAGCACGAAGAATACTTTGAAATAATTACAAAGTCTGCTGAATATAATAGGACTATAGAATGCCAAGGTGCCGAATATAATCATTATAGCCAGCATGTTCTCAAATTTCAGATCTCCGGCTTTCTTGGTATAATATTTTACGTATATGGCAAATAAAAATGGGAAAACAGCCAATCTGGAAAATCTCAGGAGGTCCGCAAGCATGCCGTGACTGCCCTCTCCGGAGTAACGCGATATGCCGTCGGAAATAATATTATCACTTCCTAATTGACTTAAAAAGCGATTCAGAATAATACCGGAGACAAACGTACCGGCTAATATAAACATGTATTTCCGATTGAATCTAAGCCCTGTAAACATTGGCAATACTGCCAGGAACAGAGCCGAACGATGAAGAAGTGCGCAGATTATGATAACAAAATAATATCTGAGCCATTTCTTCTTAATCAGGTTGTTGTAATTAAGCACAAAGCATAATACAGCGAGCGATTCACGCAATATCTCGGTCGAATAATAATAGTAAAAGACAAACAGGCTGAAAAAGAATGCCGAGAACCAATATCGTGTAAATTTCTTGATTATGGCGAATAACAAGGAATTAAGAATCAGGATGTGCAGTATCTGGAATGACACGAACTCTTTTGAAAATGTTTTTCCTATCGACATCAACAGATTAAATCCCGGGTCATAGCGATTTAACGATATTATGGTATAGTTGCTGATAACGGGAGTCCATTCATAATCCCTCATATAGTTTATCGTATCACCACCGACTCCATATCTCAATCCCATAAAAAGAGTCATGTACACAAACAGTAGCGACCACCAATAGCCCTTACCGTATTTTTTGCCATTGATGTCGTACTCTATTGCACAAATAAATGCAATGACCAGCGGGATTAGATATAATATCACTTTTAGTTAGACTATCTTGTCGTAAATATCAGTAACTTAAATAGTATATTCCACATATACAGTCGAGACTCTGTTATTTCATTTTCATTTTGAGGAATATCAACCATCTCTGGATTGAGAAATCTTTCGTAGAATTTCTCAATTCATGTCGTTCGAATCTGCCGGGGGCTGTTCTCAATGATTCATTAGTGGCATTAGTTGCGTCCCCTTTCTGAAAATCCTTATAACGATAAAATTCGAGTGAGCGACTCCAGTAATGATTCAGATAAGCCACTTTGTCAACTCCGCACGAAGATATATAGTACAATGAGTGCCGCAGGCTTTTGTTAGCCAAAACGCCCAGCACAGGGAGTCCATATATTCGGGATGTGTGGAAGTGGACTGTTACAGAGTGGGATGGGAAATTATTGTTGATAAATCCTTTTCCGGTCGAGCTTAGGTTTCTCCAGGCCTGAGTATATCGTTCGATAGTCAGTTCACTATGATTCTCCTTAAGATGTCCTGATGTACCAAACATTCTCCAATTGAGATACAGTGACGGATAGTAGGCAACAGTATCCAATAACTCACCGATAGAATTATGCCCGATAAGATTGACATATTCGTCAACGTCAATGTAGCCGAGCCATTCAGTCTCGTTTTTGGTCTTTTCGTAACAATCCCTATATGCTTTAACTTGAGCGTATTTTTCAGGAAATTGGATCAGAGTGACAGTCCCCGCTTCAATATATGGGCCGAGGACCTCAAGATAATTATCAGAAGAATTGTTGTTATAAAGATAAAAATGATCAATTCCAATCAGCAGATGGTACTCCAGCCACTCCTTAAGATACGGAGCCTCGTCTTTAAAGATAAGACAGAGCGATGCTTTGTATTTGAATTGTTTAGGAGCGTGGAGAAAACGATGGCATATACATAATGATTTTGACAGCGGATAATACAGAAGTAACGGAAGTTTGTATCGTATAAGTTCCTTTATCCGGCTGACAGGCCGTTCTCCATTTAGCGAGTAATGCTGAATCTTCATGACTTACCTGTGAAAATTGGGGCGAGTTTATGATATATCTTGTCTTTCAGAGATCGGTCAAGCAATAAATACCATCCTGATATAGCGACAATTAAAACGAACAGGAATACAGTGCAAATAAAGTTTAGCCATCCGTTATGGATGCTCAACAGGGTGATTATTGCATAACATAGACCGCACGCAACGATCGACACGGAAAACAGAGGGATGATAATTCTACGTATCGAGGTGCTTAGTGACAATCCGACTCTCCTGAGGAATATAAACCGCGTCGCTGTGATAATACCTTCTACAAGTAATTTGACTACAAATGCCCATACGGGCCCGTATGAAAGCCGAAAGAAGATATATACGAAAATGATGTTTAAGAATATCTCACCACTCAGCCACAGTTGATATGATTTGATCTTTCCTGTAGCAAAAACAGCCGTATCTATCGGGCCTCCGAGCGCTACGAAAAGCATCTGTAGCAGAGTCAGGATACAGAACCAATTTGTCCAGGCCGGAATCTCATTACCAAGCCATTCGGAAAGAATAAAATCAATATTAAGGCACAATGGAAATACGACAATCAGAGCAAGAAGATATGATAGCGAAATGATGCTGACAGTCAGCTTGTGCATCCGCTCCATATTTCCAATCGAATAATTTTTGACAATCTGCGGGTCAAAAGCCTTCTGCAGATTTATTATCAGCATCGTTATGGCACCTTTTACCTGATTGGATATGCCGAATGCAGCATTGACAGCAACCCCGAAGAATATATTCAGGAGGACGTTGATACCCTGATTGGCAGTCATCGATGACAGACCTCCGAACAGATTCCACCCGGAGAATACGCCTATCTCCTTGGCCAATGCCTTATCCCATACAAGCTTCAGACGACAACACTGAAATTTCAACCTGCAATAGACCCAATATCCTGAAAATTCGAGGGCATAAAGCAACATGTTGAGGGACCCGTACCATATAAGCTTATTCTCGGAAATATCACTTTTAAGCAATATGGTTATTCCTAACAGGAAGAATGCTTCAAATAGTGTGATGTAAGCATAAAACGACATCCTCTCGTGAGCAATAACTGTCGACTCGAACGGTTTTTGAATGAGCTGGAATACCAGACTGAATATGGTGAGTTGATATAAGACCGCGACTGTGGGCATCATGCCGGGCTCGAAGTTAAGTTTGTTCTCGATAAACCATTTGCCGACAGTCTCAAATCCTAATATCAGGAGTATGCTGACTGACAGTATTAACTCAAACGACAGATTGAAAATCCTGTTAAGTTTATGTCCCCCCTGCCCCATGTCATAATTCAGGAATCTCTGGGTTGACACCACAATAGGCGCGCTGATAAATTGAAAAGAAATCACAAATGACGCCAGTATATTCCATACACCGTAATCATCTATGCCTAATGCCTCCAACAGGATCCTGGCGACATACAGCTTTATCAGCATGACTATTCCCATACGAAGGTACAGGAATAAAGTATTTTTGGTAATCTTCTTATTCTCAGATGACATGGCTATTTACACCTTCACCTCGACGTAGTCAGACGCAGTGATCTCAATCGCGGCGACGAGATTACTCTCTTTCAGACAGACCATTATACGTTTCTTGCCGGACCCTTTAATTTTAAGCAGTCGCCCTTCGTAATTATTAAGTATCCCGTCGGATATTATGCGTATGTTTGCTCCATACATTTCAGGGGCTATCTCATCCATGCTGAGAAACATTGGGTTGGATGCCGTCTCAACGGCCCCTCTGAAGCGATCCATCTCTTGAACAGACACCTCCATCGGCTGACTGACAGCTCCCTTTACATACCTGTATTGCAGAGTCGGGATCTTCCTGACCAGGGGATCGAGTTTGTCACGGGTAGAACATACGAACAACAGGTCAGACATGAACGGCACCGATAATTTTTTTCTTCGACCGAATGAATTTATAACCCTTGTTACCATCGGTGTGAAGACTTCAAATCCTGCCTCGGCAAGTTGCTTGTAGGCCGGAGTGAGAGCATTGGCCCGCTTTAGGTCACGCATCACATACCAGTGGTTGTTTTCACTCGTGTCAGTCATTGCAAAAACGGCCGTCGGTTAGTTATGACAATAATTTGAGTCCTGCATACAACCATTACAGTTTGTTACACAGGTCGTTACGGAATCCATCTGAAAAGCTTGCCATGCTGATTTCAGAAAAACAACTCGTCTCACTTTGTCTATCTAAATTAAGTATCTCTTCGTAAGAGATACTTATAGTAATGCAAAGATATAAAATTTATTCGGAATCCACTAAATAATAGTATCGCTAATTTCGCTCAGCCGATATAATTCAAATTTTCATAAGTGGGAATTTGTAATGTTATGTCATAATGTCGTAAATATCGTGTAAGGAGCGCACACTATAACGCATTATCAGTCAGCGATATTTCTCTATGGTATGTATCTCTTACGAAGAGATGCACATTTTGTTTCAGCTAAAGCATGTCTAATACTGAGACATATACATACAACGTTACGGCAGTGCCTGCGGGCGTTGACGGCGCCGTAGGCGTGGGTGAATCCAAATGGTATGTCGCCATTGTCAATGCCAGGCATGAGAAAAAAGTGGCAGAACGCCTCATTGGAATCGGAATCGAATGCTTTGTCGCTACACAAAATGAACTACGCTTATGGGCAAACGGTAAACGTAAAATGATTGAGCGGGTAATCATCCCATCGATAGTGTTTGTAAAATGTACCGAGCGTGAGCGTCGTGAGTTGGTCAGACGGCCATACATCTTACGCTTCATGACCGACCATGCCGCAAACAAAGGCACACACAACAGTCCGCCTGCTACAATCCCCGACCGCCAGCTTGCTATGTTTAAATTTATGCTCGGCCATGCAGACAGTCCGGTCAACTTAATCCAATCGCCACTGAAACATAACGACAAAGTGCGCGTGATACGTGGTCGCCTGCAAGGTCTTGAGGGTAGCATCATCTCGGATCCTGACGGCAGTCATTCGCTGATAGTGGCCCTTGACCTGCTGGGCGGCGCCTCGGTGAGAATCAATCTGTCAGATGTACAGGGGATACAATAAAACCGCACGAAAAAACAGAGGGTCTCTATATGTCAAAATCACGAACAGCAAAGACATTAAAGAATTCAATTTATGCACTGACATTTTTTGCGATTCAGTTTGTGCTGGCATTTATCTCCCGAAAAATTTTTCTGGAATATCTGGGAGAGGACATTTTGGGTCTGAATACAACTGCGGTTAACATTCTTCAGTTTCTAAATCTTGCAGAACTTGGTATCAATTCCGCTGTATCATTTTCATTATATAAACCTCTGCATAATAATGATCAGACTTCTATAAATGAGATTCTATCACTGCAAGGAAAACTTTATAGACGAATAGCGTCCGTGATAATAATCGGAGCAATAAGCGTAATGCTTTTTTTCCCATTAATTTTCAAAAAAATATCTTTACCATTATGGTATGCATATTCATCATTCGGAGTATTGCTGTTTAGTTCCCTTTTAGGATATTTTATAAATTATCGACAGATTATACTTACAGCCTCACAGCACGATTATAAAATACAACAAAGTCTGGGGGCTTGCAATATTATTAAGTCCGTTACTCAGATTGTAGTCTTATCCTCATGCCGTAACCCTTATATATGGTGGCTCGTTACTGAAGTATTATTTTCGATTGCAGGGAGTGCTGTTCTCCACATTACAGTGTCAAAATCTTTCCCATATCTCAAAGAGTCGAAACTAACATATAATGAATTAAAACGAAAATATGCAAATTTAATCGTGAAGACTAAACAGGTTTTCTTCCATAATATCGGTGGATTTGCATTAACTCAATCAAGCCCTCTGATCATATACGCATATTCATCCTTATCATTAGTTGCGATATATGGAAATTATTTGATCGTATCATCAGGAATTATGCGATTATTTAATGCTATATTCAACAGCATGGGAGCAGGGATCGGTGATATGATTGCCGAAGGCGATAAAAACCGTATAATGAAGGTATTTTATGAACTGTTTGCACTACGTTTCACACTTGTCGCCACTGTTACATTCGTATTTATAACTATAGGGCAGGCTTTCGTAGAGATTTGGATTGGCGAACAATATCTGTTGCCTTTGTCTACTCTGTTGATTATTGCAACCACTTTGTTCATAAGACTAAACCGTTATACCGTCAATCAATTTATCGCAGGACAAGGACAATATCAAGATATATACTCTCCAGTAATAGAAGCTTTGCTAAATGTAGGACTTTCAATTTTACTTGGATATTATTATGGCCTTAATGGTATTCTTTCAGGCGTCCTGATCAGTTCAATATGTGTGATTGAGCTGTGGAAACCATTTTTCCTATTTAAATACGGGCTCCATGAATCACTCATCAAGTATTTCGTGAACTATGTATCGATGGCTTTACCGGCTGTGGTTATAGGTGTGATTCTATATTATATTTTTGACGGATATTGGGATACTTTACCTCATACATGGATAATGCTTGCAATCTATACCATTTGCATCTGTTTGTCATACTTGATAACATTATGTATGTGTTTATGGATCATTTCACCAAGTTTCCGAACACTTGGTTCACGAATCCGACGACTCTTCATTAAATCATAATCGCTAATACTTATCAGTTTATGAATATACTATTTTATCATGGCGATGAAACGTGTCCTACAATGGGGGGTATTCAGCGGACTACCGCGCTCATTGCGGATGGCTTGAAAAGGCATTATGATTACCATTGTTACAATTTTTACAACTATCGTAAGCGTTATTCAGACGATATTCCCCGATATAAATATGAAGCGAGTGAGTGCTTACCACCAAATTTCTCTTCAGAGGACGTTACAGAACTTATCGAGCGATGGCGGATTGACGTCATCATAAATCAGATGGGGGTTGACAAAAATTTTTATTTGAAGAACGCTATAAGATTAAGTACATATCCCTGTAAGTTAGTTTATAGTCACCATAATACACCAAGGCGGCTGTTTAATCTTAACCTAAGACAACGGTATCTCAGTGTATTAAATGCACATTCTGCATCAGAAAGAATTAAAAATCTGATAAAACTACTTACTCATCCTATGTATTCAAGTCTTCATAATGCATTGACATTGATAAAGAATCGTAATGCATATCGAAGAATTTACAATGATGTAGAAAAATTTGTACTGCTATCCAGACAGTTCGTGCCCGAGTGGCAAGAATTGACAGGTATCGAGAATACCTACAAGTTGGATGCAATACCGAATATGTTGAGTTTTAAAGATTTTGTCTCCAAGGAACAGATACTGGACAAGCAGAAAAAATTATTGTTGGTGGCAAGATTACAGGAATTTCCCAAGAATATTACGACGGCTCTTAGAATTTGGCAAAAACTTTCGCTGAAACCGATTTTTCAAGACTGGGAGTTTGATATTGTCGGTGATGGTGATGACCGTACTTATCTTGAGTCATTCGTTAAACGCCATGGAATCCAACGAGTCACCTTTCATGGTAGACGGGAATCACAATCTTTTTACCAAGAAGCATCTGTCTTCATCATGACATCCATTCGTGAAGGCTGGGGAATGACCCTGTTGGAGGCTATGCAAAATGGCTGTGTACCGATTGCTTTTGATTCATTTGCATCGATTAAGGATATTATTGATGATGGAGTCAACGGCATTCTTGTACCGGCCTTCGATGAAAATATTTATGCTGATAAATTGGCATCATTGATGAGTGATAAATCTATGCGTATAGAAATGGCGCTTAATGCCGTGATGAAATCTAAAAATTTCACAGAAGAAAAGATCATTGCCCAATGGGACAATATCCTTCAGGAAATTAAAACTTCATGATATATCAGATGGTACTATCTTATTTAAATCCTCGAAAAATTTATCTCGCTACTATGGCGCGATATTGGAGAGAAACTGGTAATTTCAGACGACATGCCGATATTATGTATCGCCAAACATTCGGAAGACGTATCAACTGGAAAGATCCTGAAGATCTCAATCAATGGATAAACTGGCTTGCGTTCAACACTGACACATCTGCATGGAGTCTGTTTGCTGATAAATATCGAGTCAGAGAGATCATAAGAGATATGGGGTATGAAGAGACACTTGTACCTCTTTTAGCATCATGGTCTGATCCTGAAAAAATTGATTTTGATAATCTTCCTGATAAGTTTGTTCTAAAAATCAATAATGGCGCAGGCGATGTTCTTCTCATAAAAGATAAAAAACAAGCAGATCTGAATGATATTAAACGATATTTCAGGAAATTATACAGACATCCTTTCGGGAAGGATTCAGCAGAACCGCATTACCTCAGAATCACTCCTATGATATTAGCGGAAAGCATGCTTGATGCAAAGAAGCAAGAAGGAATCTCTGAGACATTGATTGATTATAAATTCTGGTGTTTCAACGGATATGTTGACCGCTGTTTCGTTTGCTGTGACCGCATAAATGATTCTATCAAGATCGATTTATATGATGCACACACGTGGGATAGGATCGAATCGGGTCGTCTGCTTTATTCTGACAAACATATTCGGTCAACATCCGCTATTCCGCGACCTAAAGGATTGAATAAAATGTTAGAGATGGCCTCTACTTTATCAAAAGGCCATCCACAAATGAGAATTGATTTCTATGAAGTGGATAATAAGGTATATTTCGGTGAAATGACTATGACCGGCGCGGCCGGACGCACCACTTCACATACTGACAAAAGTCTGCGTGAAATGGGCATACTCTGTAGCAAAGCAATAAAAGAGTTAGGAATAAGACAGTAAAGTATAATATGTCACCACTCGTTTCTGTAATAGTTCCGACGTATTCTCGTCCGATTAATTTGATAAGAGCTATTGAAAGTGTATTATCTCAATCATATAAACATATAGAAATAATTGTAGTAGATGATAATGGAATCGGTTCAGATCATCAGATTGAGACTGAAAAATTGCTATCTGAATATATTCATAAGTGTGCAATTACATACATAAAGCATTCTGTCAATAAAAATGGTTCAGCGGCGAGAAATACAGGCTTTTCACATTCTAAAGGCAAATATATCTGTTTTCTTGACGATGATGATATATTTTCAAAAGACAAAATTCAGTCTCAAATTGAAACATTAGAGCATAATTGTGATTATAATGCATGCTATTGTGACACGGTGATCGTAAGGAAAGACGGGTCAAAATTGCATACTCATAATCCGGACAATGTCAGTGATGTAGGGCTGATTCTTAGTGGGAAATGCTATTTTAATACATCTACCGTCGTTTTTAGAAGAAGTTGTATAGAAGCATTAGATGGTTTTGATGAAAAATTCCGACGCCACCAGGATTATGAATTGTACGTCAGATTTTTTCGCAATTGGAAGATGATAAAGGCTCATAATGCTCAAGTTATAAAATTTGAAACAGTCAATGAAGTCGCCATCAATCCTCATAAAGCAATCGAATATCTTGATTATTTCCTTAACCACTTCCATGATGATATAGAACAAATGCCGTTAAAGAACGAGATATATAAATATCAGTACAATACGTGCGTGGTACGTTACATCACATGTGGTAAATATAGGGAAGCATATCGGGTTTATAGATCATTACTAAAATGGGGTACTCCGGATTTATATTCGCATCTTAAGTATATATATCATTTACTTAGCCGGTTAAAATTATATAGATGAGTTTTGGTGTTCTTGAGATAGGTATACTAATAGTATGGCTGTTTAGCTATCATGCATTCGGTATCGAGAAACAAGGCCGGATAATGAGGGTTAAAACCCTATCTGACAATTTTTTTCTAATGTGTGTCATGAGTATACTCGCATTCATGAGTATGTTCAGGGGTGAAATGATTGGAAAAGATACCAGCACATACATTCGAGTATTCTCTCTTCATACACCGTTTGATTTTAATGACCGGATGGAGCCTGGCTATATCCTTCTTTGCTCGCTTATAAAACTATTGACAAGTAATCCTAACGCTATTATCATAGTCACAGGCGGTATTTCTATATTTTTATTTTATGATTTCATAAAGAAATATTCAAAATGGTATTTCATGTCAGTAATGTATTTTATTTGCTTGGGCTTTTTCGACAGTTCTCTGAATATAATCAGGCAATCCATAGCAGTAGCATTGACAACTTATGCTTACAAATACATTCAAGAGCATGATTTGAAAAAGTTTATCCTAACCATTATTACTGCGGCAAGTTTTCATGTGACAGCATTAATTGTCTTACCGGTATACTTCATTAAGGGTATAAAGATGAACACTAAGAATATATGTCTAATTGTTGTCATTACATTTATTTCATATATCGGTTTTTCGGGTATTTTAAATTACACTCTCAGATACATAATTGGATATGCTGATTATGTCGGTTCCATATATGGTGAGAGTGGGAAAATAGGAGCTCTGTTTCAAGTAGCCATATATATAATTATATTGCTTTCAACCCTATACATAAGGTCTAATATTGGAAGCATAAAATTCGAAAAGTCAGAATTAGCATTCCCTTTTTATATGACGTTGATAGGAACCGGAATACTCATCCTGTCATATAACATGAGTATATTCGGACGATTATCTCAATATTATCTAATTTATGCCATCATACTTATTCCCAATATATTGAAATACGCGAAGAGCCAAGTCCGTATGATTTTTGCTCTAATCTCATTATTAAGTATCAATATATACTACTGGACAATATTGATATTGCGTCCAAACTGGAATGCTGTATATCCTTACTTTATACGTTAATTCCTATAAAATGAAAATATTACATATTGCTGATTTAATTCCTCCTCATCCGGCCAATGGCATCACCGAGGTAATCAATAATCTGATGCCTGCACAGCGAGAATTAGGTCATCATGTCGAATGTGGCATACTGATAAGCAGATATGCCGGAATGTATGGCGGAGAGAATTATCTGAATTTTGCAGGATTCTTCAACTTTAAAGAGTATATAGAAGAACATAATCCGGATATAGTCATTTTTCATTCATTATATTATCTGAGATATGTTCTATTTGCACGGTTTTTGAGATCAAAAAGTATACCTTATTGTATTGAATTTCATGGAGGAGCCACAGTTCAAAACTATAATAAAAACAGATTCTTAAAAAGTATTTTCCGTTATCTTTTCACTAATAAGTTTGTAGAACAAGCGTCCGGAATAATATACTTGAATAAAGAGGAACAGGACTCCTCGATTTTCCATATTAATAATAATCAAAGTTGTATAATACCAAATGGAATAACACCGAGAATACATTCACCGGGTGAGAGAGTTGACAAAGTTAGGTTTATATATTTAGGAAGGATGGACATTTGTCAAAAAGGATTGGACATTTTGTTTAAAGCTCTAAAAATACTCCCTTCAACAATTTTAGAAAAGACAGAATTTAATTTTTACGGGCCGAATCCTCCTGATATTTTTATCAAATGGATCAATGAGTTACCTAACTGTCACTATCATGGTCCGGTATACGGACAGAAAAAATTTGAAGCATTGTCACAAAATGACATATTCATTCTAACATCACGTTACGAAGGCATGCCAATGGCTGTGCTGGAGGCATTAGGATCTGGCTTACCTTGCTTGGTTACGCCTGAAACAAATATGGGAACTGAGATCAGATCATTCGATGCCGGTTGGGTTTCTGATCTGAAACCGGAGAAAATTGCAGAGACTATAGAATCAGCTATTAATGAGTTCAAGGAAAGAAGAGTAGAACTTTCTCAGAATGCATACAAAATTGCAAATACTTATAGTTGGTCAAATATAGCACAAAAATCAGTGGATGCATATCGATATTTTATTAATGGGAAACAAGAGTGATACCATAGTTAACCGTCTTTTGCTTTAAAAATTTTTCAATAATTAAATTATATGTGACATGACACCTTTGGTATCCGTCATTGTTCCATGCTATAATGCTGGAGAGTATCTTAATGACTCAATAAATTCTGTTATCGGACAGAGCTATCAAAATTGGGAACTATTGATAATAGACGATTGTTCGACAGACAATTCGGCACAAATCATACAACGTTTTACCGAGTGTGACTCAAGAATAAAATCCTTTAAAACACTGAATAAATCCGGATCACCCTCTCTCCCACGAAATATCGGAATTGATAATGCCGATGGTAAATACATAGCATTTTTAGATGCCGATGACATCTGGATGCCTGATAAGTTAAAAAAACAAGTGGAATGGATGGAGAGTTACGGCTTGGTATTCGGATATTCTTTTTATGAGAAAATTGATTTTAATGGAAACAAATCAAATAGGATAGTTAAGACTCGTAAAACGTCTACTTATCAAAGCCTTTTGAAATCGAATGCGATACCTTGTCTTACATCTATTTTAGAAAGAAAAGCCATCGGAAACACACGCTTCAAACCAATACAACAAGAGGATTTCTGTTTTTGGCTTGATATTCTAAAGAAAGGATATTGTGCACATAATTTATGTGAAGTCACCGCTTACTATCGGGAAGCACCTGAGTCCCGCTCAGCCAATAAAATCAGGATGTTCCGAGAACATTGGAGAGTAATACGTAATCACCATCATATCAACCTTCTATTAGCTTGTTATTATATGATAACATACTCAATATCGGGCTTGATTAAATATATGAAATAATATTAAAATCGCACTGATGGATGCCAATGCTTTTGGTCATAAATATATTGGCATTCGTTAGTAACCGACCGGGAACTTACTGTTTCGTTCATATTTATAAATAACAACCGCACCTCGGAAAATGATTCATTGTCACTCCGGGGTGCGGTTATTTTATTGACTATTTTGTGGGGTCATTATACCCCCTTGAATGGCGGTGGGGTGGTCGTGTCGGACGTTTCTGATTCTGCATTGGTTGTATCTGACGCGATCTCCGTTGCTTCTACATCCTCCACGTTGTCAGCAGAGTCCGATTGGTTGTCTACTCCGGCTTCCGATTTATGATTGTCGGAATCGTCAGTCTGTGCCAGTTCGGCTTCACGGGCGGCATCACGCTCTGCCTGCAGACGCATGATCTCCTCCGTGCGCGAACGCCACTGGCGCGGACCGAAGATTTCCTTGAGGTCCTCGGCATACATCACTTCCTTAGTCAGAAGTGTCTCGGCAAGACGTGCATGTCCATCCTTGTGCTCGCTGAGGATACGCTTGGCACGTTCGTACTGTTCGTTGATTATGCGTGACACCTCCTCGTCTATCTGACGGGCACGTTCGCCGCCGTAAGGCTTGGAGAATCCGTATGCCTGACCTGTAGAATCATAATAGCATACATTGGGGATCTTGTCACTCATGCCATAATATACAACTATGGCGTATGCCATTTTGGTAACCTTTTCGAGGTCATTGAGCGCTCCGGTCGAAACTTGTCCGAATGTTAGTTCCTCGGCAGCACGTCCACCGAGCGTCATACACATCTGGTCAAGCAGAGCCTGCAGAGGGGTGATCTGGCGTTCCTCAGGCATATACCATGCCGCTCCGAGCGCCATGCCGCGCGGCACGATTGACACCTTGACCATCTCGTTGGAATATTCGAGGAACCATGACACCGTAGCATGTCCGGCTTCATGTATAGCGATAGCCTTCTTTTCGTCAGCTGAAATTATCTTGGAACTGTGTTCGAGACCACAGATGATACGGTCTATAGCCGCCATGAAACTGTCGCGGTCGACAGTCTTCTTATTACCACGGGCTGCGATCAGTGCAGCCTCATTGCAGACATTGGCAATATCCGCACCGGAGAATCCGGCCGTCTGGCGAGCCATCACCTCAACATCCACCGTATCGTCAATCTTTATCTTGCGGAGATGCACATTGAAGATCTCGATACGGTCCTTGAGTTCGGGCAGATCTACATTAATCTGTCGGTCAAAACGTCCCGCGCGCAGCAGAGCCTTATCAAGAATGTCAGCACGGTTGGTCGCAGCGAGTATAATGACTCCGCTGTTGGTACCGAATCCGTCCATCTCTGTAAGCAACTGATTGAGTGTATTCTCACGCTCATCGTTCGCTCCCATATTAGGATTCTTGCCACGGGCACGTCCCACGGCATCAATCTCGTCGATAAATACTATACATGGAGCCTTCTCCTTAGCCTGACGGAACAGGTCACGCACACGCGAAGCACCCACACCGACGAACATCTCGACGAAGTCCGAGCCTGACATCGAGAAGAACGGCACATTAGCCTCACCTGCTACAGCCTTGGCGAGAAGAGTTTTACCGGTTCCCGGAGGGCCTACCAGTAGTGCGCCCTTGGGTATCTTCGCGCCCAAATCGGTGTAACGCTGCGGATTGCGGAGAAACTCCACGATCTCACGAATCTCAGTCTTAGGTTCGGTAAGACCAGCCACATCCTTAAACGTGACATTCGTGGCCTCACCCTTCTCAAAGACCTTAGCCTTCGACTTTCCGACATTAAACACGCCGCCGGGGCCACCACTGCTGTTACCGCCACCGGCCATGCGCCGCATCATAAAGAACCAGAAAGCCACGAGCAAGATTATAGGACCGAATGTCCACAGGATCGATGTGTAATCGGACGATTTCTCATAATTTACCTCTCCGTTAAACTTGCCGTCAGCCATCCACTGGTCTATCTGATCCTTCATCTTGTCAGCCGAAGGAATATCCGTTACGATATGGGCCTCTATACCCTTTCCGGCCGTATACTGATGTTCATCAAAGATCTTTGATGCGAGCGAATCATCAAGCACAGCATCTGCACGATTGGTATTGGTGTATACTGTAATCTCCTTCACTCCACCTGACGACACATACTGCTCAAACTTGGAATAGCTGACATTCTTCGAGAGCGAATTTTCATCAAGATAGAGCATTCCCAGGAGAAATACTATGATAATGACGTACGCCCAGTACATACTGAAACGTATGCCCTTTTTCTTTGGTCTGTTGTTATCCTGCATGTTCATTAATAATTGTATCAGTCAAGATCTGGAATATCGGTAATCTTAGCATCGCTCCACAGACCCTCAAGGTCGTAAAGACGGCGCGTCGACGGGAGGAACACATGGACCATCGTATCGTCATAATCGATGACAATCCACTGTGAGTTGGTATATCCGTCATAATTATAGGGTTTGATGCGTGCATGTTCGAGAAGATATTCGCGTATACTGTCGGCCACAGCCGCCACATGCTGAGAGGATGTACCTTCGCAGATGACGAACCGCGATGCCGCAGCGCTCTCGATGTCGCTTAGGTCAACAATGGTTATATTCTTACCCTTACGGTCCTGTATGCCCTCGATTATCATCGGGAGAATGTCGGTGGTTTTGTCTGTCATATAGATGATGGGTGTGTTGAAACTTGCAGTTGATGTGTGAATGAATTTATTCTTGAATTATAACATTACAATCGGCTCAATAGTTTAATGATGTTCCCGAAACAGCCTCAAGTTTTCCGCCCAGGAGCGGTACGAGGTCAAGCGGAAGCGATAGCGTGAGCGTACATGTATTGTCAAACTCCTGATTTGTAATCTTTACCGCGTCGGATGCAGGGACACTCTTGATCAGTCGCATGACATCGTTCATAGCCAGATATGGGAATGTGACCGTCATCGATGTCATCTCTCGGCCCTCTACCGATCCGGCATCTTCGAGTGCCAGCCTTGCTGCCTCGCGATACGCCACTATAAGGCCTGAAGTACCTAACTTTATGCCACCGAAATAGCGCACGACTATAACAACGACATTAGTGAGGCCGAGCGAGTTGATCTGACCGAGTATCGGCTTACCGGCAGTACCCGACGGCTCGCCATTATCGCTGGACAGATAGGTAAGTCTGTCGGCACCTATCATATAGGCCCAGCATACGTGGCGTGCGTCATGATACTCGTTGGCATACATCGATATACACGCCTTTGCCTCGTCGACGGAAGTCACCGGGACTGCAAAAGCGAGAAACCGGCTCATCTTCTCACGATAGATGCCCTCGCCCTCCTTAGCTATGGTCAGATACTTAGCCAAATCAGATTATGAGCATCGAATCGCCGTAGACACCGAACTTATATCCCTCCTTGACTGCCTTTTTATAGGCCTCCATGACGAGATCATAGCCACCGAACGCAGCTACCATCATGAGCATTGTCGAGTAAGGGAGATGGAAGTTCGATACAAGAGCATCGGTAACAGTAAAGTCGTAAGGCGGGAATATGAACTTATTGGTCCAGCCTGTATAGGTCTTCATGTGCCCACCCATACTTACGGCGCTTGCTATACCGCGAAGCACCTGCGTACCTACAGCACATATCTTGTGGCCTGCATCCTTTGTGGCATTTACTTTATCGACAAGTTCCTGCGATGCCACCATCTCCTCCGAGTCCATGCGATGCTTGGTGAGGTCCTCGACATCGATTTCTCTGTAGTTGCCAAGACCGCTGTGAATAGTGATGAATGCCTCACCTACCCCCTTGATCTCAAGACGTTTCATGAGTTCGCGTGAGAAATGCAGTCCGGCACCTGAAGCCACGACAGCACCCTCACGACGGGCATATATGGTCTGATAACGCTCCGTATCCTCAGGAGTTGATTCGCGGTTGATATAGAACGGCAGCGGAGTGGCTCCGAGTTTGTAAAGTTCCTCCTTGAACTCCTCGTGTGAACCGTCGAAGAGGAAACGCAGCGTACGTCCGCGTGATGTAGTGTTATCGATTACCTCGGCCACCATTGACTCATCGTCTCCGAAATAGAGTTTGTTACCGATACGGATTTTACGGGCCGGCTCTACGAGTACGTCCCACAGTTTGTTTTCAGCGCTTAACTCACGCAGAAGGAACACCTCGATACGAGCTCCGGTTTTCTCCTTATTACCATAGAGAAGTGCGGGGAAGACCATTGAGTCATTGTAGACAAACAGGTCACCATCATCAAAATAATTGATGATTTCCTTAAATTCGTGATGCTCAATCGAGCCGTCTTTACGGTTGACTACCATAAGGCGAGCCGCGTCACGCTCGCCGGAAGGCTGCTGTGCAATAAGCTCGTCGGGAAGGCGGAATTTGAATTGCGAAAGTTTCATCCTCTTTCAGATATATGTTCTCGAATTTTTATGCAAAATATATGTGATGGAGAGAGTTATTACAGCCGTTCACTATCGGCTGTCCTTCAGTATTTCAATCAATCCTGTCCTGCTCCTCGTCAGGTATGACAATATCTGTGGTGCGTATAAGTTCCACAGCCTGATCGACAGTAAGACACTCATCGATACCGACATCACCCACACGCGTGCGCCGCAGACCTATCAGATGGCCGCCACTACCGAGTGCCTCGCCGATATCTCTTGCCAAAGCCCTGATATATGTACCTTTACTACATACGATACGCAGACGCAGAGTCATGCATTCGGTATCAAAATCCTCAATATCTATACTGTCAATCACAAGGATTTTGGGTTTGAGTTCCACCTCCTTACCTTTACGGGCCATATTATAGGCACGGTGACCGTCCACTTTGCACGCCGAAAATGCAGGTGGCACCTGTTCGATACGTCCGATAAAGCGAGGTAAGACATCCTCAACCGCCTGACGTGTGATATGCTCCGTCGGATAAGTTGCATCAATCTCTGTCTCAAGATCAAATGAGGGTGTTGTAGCGCCTAACTGTATCGTCGCGACATACTCCTTGACACCGGCTTGCAGACTTTCGATCAATTTTGTCGAACGGCCCGTAACTACAATCATCACTCCGGTCGCCAGAGGGTCGAGTGTGCCTGCATGACCGACCTTTATCTTCTTGCGGTGCAGGCGATGCAACAACACTCCACGAATACGCTTGACAACATCAAACGAAGTCCATTCAAGCGGTTTGTCTATATATAGGGTTTCTCCTGTAATGAAATCCATATCACTTTATTACCAAACGATACAAAGCACTCCTGCCAGCAGACAATAGACGGCAAACCATATAAGTTTACCCTTCTTCACTATTTCAATCATCCAGCGACAAGCCAGACAGCCGACTACAAACGCCGATATAAAACCTATGAACAGCGGCATGACACCTATCGCATCAGCAACACCTTCTCCCTCGATAAGTTTTTTGACACTAAGCAAAGCCTCACCGAGAATAGGTATTATGACCATAAAGAAAGAGAACTGTGCTATCTTATCGCGTTTGTCGCCGAGCAGCAGACCGGTGGCTATAGTAGTGCCCGAACGGCTCAATCCGGGGAGTACGGCCACAGCCTGAGAACAACCAATGATGAAAGCATCCAGCCATGTGATCTCATGGCCGCTGACGTGAGCGGCAGCCTCACGTGAGGGATTACGAAAGAAGTAAGCGAATCCGAGCAGACATGCCGTCACGAGCAGACAGATTCCGACTACAGTCAGTCCCCCTCCAAAAAATGACTCTATGAAATCCTTGAAACAGAGCCCGACGATGGCGATGGGAATACATGACAAGAGTATCTTGCACACATAATAGAAATCATCATCACGGGAAAACGTGAAGATTGATCTGCACAATGGCAGAAACTGACGCCACAACACAACGATGGTACTGAGGACTGTAGCCACGTGAAGGGCTACGTCAAACTCCAGCGCGTCACCACCAGAAAGTTTAAGTCCGAGTATCTCACGGAATATCTCAAGATGACCGCTGCTACTTATAGGCAGATACTCGGCCAGACCCTGCACGATACCGAGAATCAATGCATCCAAATAATCCATTGCTATAACCTGAGGATGAAATGATGATTATTTTTTCTTGGGAGAGTACATTATGCCTACGCCCATGAATATGAAACCGAGAAAAGCGATAGCCGGTCCGACGACTATGCGCCGTGTCGAGAAGATATCAGCATTGAAAGAGTCCATCGTACTCGCACCTCCGACCATAAGCAGGAAACCGAGCACAATCATTGCCCCGGCCACTGCCATGAGTATGAAATTATGGCGCATGAGCGGGAGTTGGCTTTCCGACTCCTTTTCGAGAGCATCACCTTTATTATCTGCCGTATGACGGCGTCCAGTTTTAATTGCCATTATGTTTAAAATATGTATGTCTTAAAAACTATTCTTACTTATACAGCTCGTCATACGACAATGCCAGATACCTGTTGCACGCGAAGAGTGCACCTACAAGACATATCAGCATCCCCGTGACAATCATTCCGGCCATCACGATAATACATTCCGGCCAATCGACAAGCGTACCCACAGTGCTGTCAAGACGATGACCGAGCCACAGCATCAATCCTACGCAAACCGATGCAAATACACCGGCCACAGCACCGTTGACAAGACTTTCGGCAAGAAACGGTCGACGTATGAATCCGGCCGTAGCCCCGACAAGCTGCATAGTGTTGATTAGAAACCTACGTGAATACACTGCCAGCCTGACAGTGTTGGATATCAGGACGAATGACACGACCAACAGTGCGATAGCTATACCTACAAGAGTCAGTGACACACTGCGCAATGTAGAATTGACACTATCGATCAGCTCGTTATTGATCTTTACATCATAGACCTGCGGCATCAGCATGACCGGTGCTGCAAGACTCATTATACTGTCATTGGACGAATAGCGCTCTGACACCGTAACCTGCAACTCAGGTGTGAACGGATTGACACCGGCCAGACGCAGTATATCCTCATCCTCACCCACCATATCCTGCCAGCGTGCCAGAATATCATCGGCTGAAGAATATTCGGTCGATGACACCGCATCGTCAGCCTTGAGCATATCGACCACACGCGCTATATCGCCGGCCGTTACTCCCTCATTGAATATCACTACAAAGCCCATATTATCCCTAACCGTACGCGACAGTGTGTGAGTAGCAACCCCCACAAGTGCAGCGATGCCAAGTATAAGCAGGACCAATGCCACCGATACGACAGCCGTAGCCCTCGTACTGAATAGCGGAATATGTTGAAAACGCTTTTTCGCCATTATATAATAAAATCGTCACAAAATTACATCCATTCACACCCGTTGTCAAGAGTTTTAACACATTTTTGCTTAAATATACCTTAATATAATAACTATATCCACACCGATTCCTGTCAATAATAGAACTATATTGGGCCTATTAATTCAAGCTAAAGAGAAGTAATGTAAATTTTAAAATTTTCATTCTTAATTTTTCTTTTTTTTGTACCTTTGTGCATTCATTAATCCGTTTTGAGCTATTGCCACTTTTCAATATGACAGTAACCCAAAAATTATAATACCAATAAACAGTTATGGGACTTTTTGAAAAACTTACTGCGAATGCCAAAGCATCGCGCCAGCGCATCGTGCTCCCCGAGGGCACCGAGCCTCGTACACTTACAGCGGCCGACCGCATAATAGCCGACGGTATCGCCGACATCACTCTCGTCGGAGATCCTAAAGAGATTCTCGCTCTGGCCGAACAACTCAAACTTGAAAATATCAGCAAGGCTAATATCGTCAATCCCGCCGATGAAAAGGTTATTGACAAGTACGCCCCCATCTTCTTCGAGCTCCGCAAGAGCAAGGGTATCTCTATGGAGGAGGCCCGTCTCACCTCAGCCAATCCCCTCTACCTCGGCTGTCTTCTCATCAAGGCAGGTGATGCCGACGGCATGGTAGCCGGCGCTCAGAACACCACCGGCAATGTGCTTCGCGCAGCGTTCCAGGTCATCAAGACCAAGCCCGGCATCAGTGTAGTGTCAGGTGCATTCGTAATGGTACAGAAAGAGGATTCACCTTATGGCACAAACGGCCTGCTCATCTTTGCAGACTGTGCGGTTATTCCCGACCCCAATGCCAATGAACTCGCTCAGATCGCCGTATCCGCAGCCCAGACCGCACGCGACATCGCAGGCATGGAGCCCCGCGTGGCCATCCTCAGCTTCTCGACCAAAGGCAGTGCAAAACATGAGAAAGTCGAGAAAGTCATCGAGGCTACAAAGATCGCTCACGAAATGGCACCCGATCTCATGCTCGATGGCGAGCTCCAGGCCGATGCTGCTCTCGTGCCGAGCGTAGCAAACAGCAAGGCCCCCAACAGTCCCCTCGCCGGCCGTGCCAACGTTCTCGTATTCCCCAATCTTGAGGTCGGCAACATCGCCTATAAACTCGTACAGCGACTCGGCGGTGTCGAAGCCGTTGGTCCCGTTCTTCAGGGTCTCGCCGCTCCGGTCAATGACCTCTCACGCGGATGCTATCCCGAAGACATCTACAAGACCATCATCATCACCTGCAACCAGGCTATCGGTGCCAAGGCGAAATAATCAGTCAATCCAACAAATCCCAAGAATATGAAAATCCTCGTACTTAACTGCGGCAGCAGTTCTGTTAAATATAAGCTTATCGACACCGCAACCGACGCTGTAATGGCCGAGGGTGGCGCTGAGAAAATCGGTCTGCCCGGCGGATTCCTTAAATATAAGAAAGCTGACGGATCAAAGGCCATCATTGAACTCGGACAGACTGACCACAACGGTGCGGTCAAGGCTATCCTCAATCTGCTCACCGACCCCGTTGAAGGCTGCATCAGCTCATACAGCGAGATTGATGCCGTAGGCCATCGCGTGGTGCACGGAGCCGAGAAGTTCTCTAAGAGCGTACTCATCACCGACGAGGTCAAGGATATGATCAAGCAGTGCTATGACATCGCGCCCCTCCACAATCCCGCCAATATGACAGGTATCGAGGCGATCACTGCACTGATGCCCGGCACTCCGCAGGTAGGCGTATTTGACACCGCATTCCACCAGACCATGCCCGCCAAGTCCTTCATGTATGCCCTCCCCTATAAATATTATAAGGAGGACGGCGTACGTCGTTACGGATTCCACGGCACAAGTCACCGCTATGTTTCACAGCGTGTGTGCGAGTTCCTCGGCATCGACCCCGTCGGACAGCGTATCATCACTTGCCATGTGGGCAACGGCGGTTCAATCACTGCTGTAGTCGACGGCAAGAGCGTAGACACATCAATGGGCCTCACACCTACCGAAGGCCTTATGATGGGCACACGTGTAGGTGATGTCGATCCGGGTGCTCTCGTATATCTCATGCTCAAGCACAACCTCTCAGCTACAGACATCCAGAAAATCATCAACAAAGAGAGCGGCATGCTCGGCATCAGTGGCATCTCAAGCGACATGCGCGAGATTGAAGCAGCGATAGCCGAAGGTAACGAGCGTGCACAGCTCGGTCAGGATATGTACGAACAGCGTATCCTCAAATACATCGGTGCATACGCAGCCGAGATGGGCGGTGTGGACATCATCGTCTTCACTGGTGGTGTTGGTGAAAACCAGTGCTCACTCCGCACTAACGTATGTGCACCCCTCGCATTCATGGGTGTTGAGATCGACCCCGAGGCTAATAAGGTGCGTGGCGAAGAGAAAGTCATCTCTTCACCAGCATCCAAGGTCAAGGTTGTCGTCATCCCCACGGACGAGGAGCTTATGATAGCCCGCGACACCGAGGCTATCGTTTCCGCAAAATAATAACGTGAACCGATAATTGAGAATGGAAATTTCTTGATTTCCATTCTCAATTTTTCCATCTTCTATAAGATACACATTAATTTATTTTAGTTATGAAAATACGTACTGCTGTAGTAGGCTATGGCAACATCGGACGATTCACTATCGAAGCCCTTGAAGCAGCTCCCGACATGGAGATCGCAGGTGTTGTACGTCGCCATGTCGGCGATAAGCCTCTCGAACTCACTCCCTATCCCGTAGTAACCGACATCCGCGAACTCGGACATGTCGATGTAGCAATCCTCTGTACACCCACACGTGAGGTTGAGAAATACGCTCTCGAATATCTTGCTATGGGCATAAATACCGTCGATAGCTTTGACATACACACCTCTATAGTCGATCTGCGCCGTTCACTCGGCGAGGCCGCACGCAAGGCCGGACGTGTATCAGTCATCTCAGCCGGATGGGATCCGGGCAGCGACTCCGTAGTACGTACACTTCTCGAAGCAGCCGCTCCCAAGGGACTGACCCACACAAATTTCGGCCCCGGTATGAGTATGGGCCACACCGTATGTGTCAAATCAAAGCCCGGTGTTAAAAACGCATTGTCAATGACCATGCCCAAGGGTGACGGCATGCACCGACGCATGGTATACGTCGAGTTGCTTCCCGGTGCCAAACTTGAGGATGTAGCCAAGGCCGTGAAAGAAGATCCCTATTTCGCCTCTGACGAGACTCATGTGATGGAGGTTGAGAGCGTGGATGCCGTAAAGGATATGGGCCACGGCGTAAAAATGGTGCGCAAAGGTGTGTCCGGCAAGACCCAGAACCAACGCTTTGAATTTAACATGAGCATCAACAATCCCGCCCTGACCGCCCAGTTGCTCGTAGGTGTGGCACGCGCATCGATGCGCCTCGCTCCCGGAGCATATACTATGGTCGAGATCCCGGTCATCGATCTCCTGCCCGGCGATCGTGAGTCACTGATAGCTCATCTCGTATAATCGCTAACATAATACAACAACAGTAAGTATAGGAAAAGATGAAGAATCTGGTGAAACGCTCGCTGACGGGCATCATATACGTCGCGCTGATTGTCGGAGCCGTACTTGCCGGCGGATGGTGGTTTGTAGGTCTGGTATCACTCTTTGCAGTGCTTGCCATTCATGAGTTCGGTACCCTCTGCAATGCTTCTGACGGAGGCGAGAAAGTCATCGCACAGACAGTCGACATCGTCGGTGCTCTCATTATGTCCGTTGGACTGTGCTGCGTGAATATGGGATTACTTACCCCACACACGACTGCTGTTCTCGGCGGCACGTTCTTCACCATGTATCTTCTGTATCTGGTAGTCCGTCTGGTCATTCAACTCTACAGTCGGGAGGCATCGCCGCTTACCAATCTGGCCTATTCATACATGGGTCAATTATACATAGCGTTACCTCTCGGACTCATGTCCATGTATTACACTTTGCCGGACGGACAGGCTCTGCTTCTGGCCATGTTTGTAATGATATGGCTGAGTGACACCGGTGCGTTCATTACCGGTTCACTGTTAGGACGTCACAAATTGTTTCCGCGCATATCTCCCGGAAAAACATGGGAAGGCCTGATCGGCGGAGTGATCTTTGTGATCCTCTCGGCCATCATCATGAAGATGTGTTTCGGATGGGCGTTCTCGTCAATGAACCTCGGCATACTGTGCGGTATGGGTGTTACGGTAGCGGCATTCGCCACATGGGGTGACCTTGTAGAGTCGCTCATCAAACGTACACTCGGCGTCAAGGATTCAGGTCACCTGCTACCGGGCCACGGAGGCATACTCGACCGCATAGATTCACTGCTGCTCGTTGTTCCCGCCTCGCTTGTATATCTTGTGGCGGTAACCCTCTTCCTGTAGTCAGCCTTGAGGCTTAAAGCCTGAGTCATTGAACCTTTTGAGTATTATTTTGTTTAATAAGTAGATGCGATTAACAATTTTTTATTAATTTTGCACCGAATTATTTTACGAACTAAAATACTTAACAATGAACACCGAAACCATTGGCTTTAACGCCGGCCTCGTATGGGCCGCACTTAATGAGGCTGAGACTGTTGACACTAAGCAGCTTAAGAAAATGGCAAAGCTCAAGAATGACCGCGAGCTTTACGCAGCCCTTGGATGGCTTGCCCGTGAGGGGAAACTCGTATTCCAGCCCGGCGAAGACGGAAAGGAACTCCTCGTTTCTCTCGTTCAGGACAAGTAAATCCTATCTTCAGTCACTAATACTGACTTATCACCCCGTCACTCTCTCCGAGAATCATATTCTCAGATGTGTGACGGGTGTTTTTCATCACATACGCGGCAAACATTTTGCCCTCATACGGGGTTATAATAATGAGTCATCACTCGGACTCATATTATTCATCACTATTAGCTAAAAAATTTACATCGTGGCCCGAAGGATTGGTAAGATACTCCTGTGGATTATATTGGTACCTGTTATAATCATATTACTGGTGCCCGTGTTGCTGTATATACCCCTCGTTCAGGATTGGGCTGTCGGTCTCGCCACACGTAAAGCCTCCGAAGCCACAGGGATGGACATTCATGTCGGACGCCTGCGCCTGACACCACCGCTACATCTTAGTCTCAATGACGTATCCGTATTGACATCACCCGCCGATACGATGCTGACAGCTCGTTCCGCATCGGTCGCAGTAAAGATATTGCCACTTCTTCGCGGACATGTCGATGTCGAGGGGCTGGAACTGGACAGTGCTTTTTATCAGCTCGGAACAGCCGACTCTGTCCTATGGCTACGCGCACATATAGCCCGTGCGGGAATCTCGGCGACCGATATAATTCTCAAGGATAATACCGTCAACCTTGACCGTGCCGACATCTCCGGCGTACGCATCCGGTTACGTATGCTTGAAGACACTACAGCAACCCCGGTCGACACCACAGCCTCAGCACCATGGCTCATAAATGCCGGACGTATCACCATGACGGACGTTGATTACAGCATGGCTATGACTCCGCTTATCGACTCACTCGGATGTCACATCGACCGCGCCCGTCTGGATATGGCCACTGTCGACATGCGCTCTTACCGTATCAATGGCCGCTCCCTCAGCATTGACAGTGCGGATGTATCATATTTTTATCCTGCCATATCCGCGAGTGATACAATCCCGGCGGCATCGACTTCTGAGACCGAAGACGTTACTACCCCACCCTGGACAATTACAGCCGACACTCTGAGACTCACATCCCGCAATGCTCTCTATGCCCAGACGGGAGCTGTACCGGCAGATGGTTTCGACCCTGCATATATCGAGGCGAAAGATATTACGGTCGAGATTGATTCATTTTACAACCGAGGGATGGAGATACGAGTCCCGTTACGGACATTAAGTGCCACCGAACGCTGCGGTCTGCCTCTGCGAGCCGACGGCTTGTTCGCAATGGATTCCACATCAATGCGTATCTCGCAGTTTACCGTATCAACCCTACGCTCGACATTGCGTGCCGATGCGTCAATGGGCATGGGTGATCTCACAGCCGATCCCACACTTCCGATCGCGCTCAAGGGCAACGGAGCTATCGCACCCGAGGATATCGCTCTCGCATTCCCGGCAATGAAGGCCATGCTCGCTCCGATGCGCCTCACTACTATTTCTACTGATATTGAAGGAACAGCTTCGCAACTCAATATCTATTCCCTGAATCTCACTATGCCGGGGGTAATGCGTCTCGCCGGCAACGGTGTGGTCGACTGGCCGTTTGATCCTGACAAGACAGGTGGGTCAGTGTCGCTTGACGGCGCACTGGCATCTCTAAGTGACAGACAGTTCTCATTCCTCCCGATAGCTACTGTCCCGGCACTCAAACTGAATACCAACATAGACTATCATCCCGGAGAGGCCTCCGGTGACCTTACCGTCATCACCAGAGGTGGCCGTCTCGCAGCCGACGGCTCATGGAGTGCACGCCCTGAGGACTATGACGCACACATCACACTCGCACAATTTCCAGTAAATGCGTTTATGCCCGAGCTTGGCGTAGGCACCGTGACCGGATCACTTAATGTTGACGGTCGCGGCTATAACCCCATGTCCCGCCACACATTTATTGATGCAGATGTTATAGTCAAGGATGTAGTATACCTGAACGAACACTACCGTGACATACGTCTGACCTCATCGCTTCACGCGGGTCTGGCTACAGGACAGATCTCAAGCCATAATCCCGGAGCTGACGCAACCGTAGGTTTCACCGCCACCCTTTCGGGCGATACAGTCCGCTATGACCTTGACGGAGATATGCATGACATCAATCTGCTCACGCTACACATGTCCGACTCTATATGTAACGGACATTTCACACTGCATTCAGCAGGATTCTATAATATAGCCACACAGGGCATGGATGTCACGGCAGATCTCAGTGCGCTCAACTGGCATCTGCCCGGTATCACTATAGCACCGACAGCTCCGATAACACTGTCAGCATCATCCGAAGCCACAGGATCACGCACCACATTAAGCAACGGTGACCTGAATATTCTCCTCACTACACCCGGCTCGATAATGGCCTTCGCATCCGAACTCCCTGCGGCAATGAATGTCATACAGACTCAGATCGACAGTATGCGGGTTGACATTCCGGCCCTGTCTGCAGCCATCCCGTCATTCGCACTTAAGGCCGATATGGGGACATCTAACGTCGCCTCACAGTATCTCAGTGAATCAGGTATCAAATTAGGTCATATATCAGCGACAATATCCAACGACTCACTGTTACGCTTCAACACCCTGCTCAACTCCATCACATCAGGATCGACACGCATCGATACCATTCGCCTTGATGCAGTACAGCACGGTGACTATCTCGTGTACAATGCCACTATGGACAACCGCCCCGGTACATTCGACGATTTCGCACACGTGACTTTCAACGGTTTTGCAGGCAATACGCGTGCATCCGGCTTTATCCGTCAGTCAAATATCAAAGGCGAAAAGGGCTTCAACATCGGTCTCAACGCTGATCTGACCGACAGTATCCTCTCCATACACTTCGTCCCGCTCAAACCGACCATCGCATATAAGCCTTGGAAAATAAATACCGATAACTATCTGAGTTACGACATAGCCACAGGACATATCGACGCAAATCTTGAACTGACAGGAGACCAGAGCTTCGTACACATCTTCACTGATCACCATGAACACACATCGGATTCACTCATGGCCACAACCGATTCTATCCACGACGGTCATAGTGTCCGCTATCATGGAGAACAGGAAGCACTTAAGGTACAGATCTCGAATATCCATCTTCAGGACTGGTTGTCAATCAATCCATTCGCTCCTCCTGTCAAGGGTGATCTGTCGGCCGACCTCAGCTTCATGTACCATAAGCCAACCCTGACCGGCAACGGTTCGATCTCTCTTTCCGACCTCTATTACGGACGCGACCGTGTGGGCGATTTTGACCTTGATGTCAATGTAGCCAACTCGGCCGGTGGCAAACTCATGGCCGATCTCACGCTCATGGTCGACTCAATACCGACCATCACTGCCCGCGGTGTACTCAACGACTCCACACTGGCCACACCGTTCCTGCTTGACTTCCGCATGATAAAATTCCCGCTCAGTGTCGTCAATCCTTTTATCCCCAACAAGATGGCAACACTCTCAGGCATGCTTAACGGTGCCATGCAGATTACAGGCGATATGGCTGCACCCATATTTGACGGTTATATCAATTTTGATACTACAGCCGTCAATGTGACGATGCTCGGCACATCCTTCACATTCTCGGATGAAAAGATACCGGTTGACAGCAATGTGGTAACCTTCAAGGACTTCAACATCCTCGCATGCAATAAGAATCCACTATCTATCAACGGTACTGTAGATGCACGCCATCTGACCGACATAAGGCTCGATCTCGACCTCGCTGCCCGCAACATGCAGGTAGTCAATGCCAACCGTGCCCGCAAAGGCTCGGATGTATACGGCAAGGCATTCCTTGATCTATTTGCCGGGATCAAGGGCTCCCTCGCCCGTATACTCAATGTCAATGCCGACATCTCACTTCTCGAAGGCACGAATGTGACATACGTAATGCCCGAAGCCGAACAAACCATATCATCTCAGACCGATCAGAATATGGTACACTTCGTACAGTTCAACGACACGACTTCTACTCAGAATGCAGACTCAATCGTAACGACGACGATGGCACTCAACCTTAACGCCGACCTGCATCTGCGTGAAGGCGCCACTATTAATGTCGACCTGTCAGCCAACGGCAACAATCGTGTACACATTCTCCCCTCCGGAGATCTCACCTACACCATGTCACCCCTCAACGGTGACCGTCTGACCGGCCGTGTCAACATCGGCAGCGGATTTGTACGCTACACACCGCCGCTGATGAGCGAGAAGAACTTTGAATTTCAGGAAGGCTCCTACATCGCGTTCAACGGCGATATGATGAACCCCGTACTGAACATCCAGGCCGTCGACGTGGTCCGCGCCAATGTCACACAGGACGGACAGAACTCACGCGTAGTCAACTTTGATGTGCTCCTGTCCGTAACCAATACGTTCGACAACATGAAGGTATCGTTCGACCTATCGACCAACGATGACATCACCGTACAGAACGAGCTGACATCGATGTCGGCCGAGCAGCGTGCCAATCAGGCCATGAACCTGTTGCTCTACAACGTATACACAGGAGCAAACACCAAGGGAACGAGCATGTCGGGCAATCCGTTGTTCTCATTCCTCACATCCCAACTCAACACATGGGCCGCCAACAATATACGTGGCGTTGACATATCATTCGGCATTGACCAGTATGACCGCACCTACGAAGGCAACACCTCGACAGCAACATCCTACAGCTATCGTGTGTCCAAGAGTCTATTCAACGACCGATTCAAGATCGTAGTCGGAGGAAACTATTCGACTGATGCCGACACTGACGAGAATTTCTCACAGAATCTTATCAACGACATCTCATTCGAGTATATGCTCAACGCATCCGGTTCAATGTATGTCAAGGTGTTCCGTCACACCGGATTCGAGAGCATACTCGAAGGTGAAATCACACAGACCGGCGTCGGCTTCGTCCTCAAAAGAAAACTTAACACTCTATGGGATCTGTTCGGTATACGCCGTGACTGACCATCGCTATAACCAAATATGATAACTCATCACCCCAGCAAGGATATGAAAGGGAACATTATCATCAGCATACTCTCCGGAGCCTTACTTCTCATGGTGACCGCATCATGCTCCACCACCAGGCGGCTCCCGGAGGGCGAAATACTGTACACCGGCCTCAAGGGCGTAAAGGTTGACATACCCGAAGGTTCGGACACTCCGTTTCCTGAAGATGTGAAAGAATCACTTACCGGCGCAGTATCGGTTAAGCCCAACAACCCGCTCCTCGGTTCTGCCTCGGTCCGCACCCCCTTCCCTCTCGGGCTGTGGGTATATAACAACTGGCCCAACCCTCCTAAAGGTCTGAAGCACTGGTTGTACGAGAAGCTTGTATCAGAGCCTGTTCTTGTCAGCGACGTACGTCCCGAAGTGCGTACCCACATGCTCGACCGTATCCTTGATGACAACGGCTATTTTTCAGGGACATCATCATACGAACTCGTTCAGAAGAAGAACAAAAAGAAAGCATCGATACTATACACTGTCAATGCAGGTGCGCCATATCTTATTGACTCAATCGTTCTGTTGCCCGACACGACAGCATTGTTCCATCTCATCGACTCCTTAGCCAAACGCTCATCCTACTTTCAGAAGGGAGCACGCTACTCGACCGACTCTCTTTCCAGCCTGCGTGTGCAGATAGCCAATGCCGTTCGTAACCGTGGATACTACTACTTCCGCCCCGAATACCTCCAGTATCTCGCTGACTCCACCATTACCCCGGGACGGATAGCTATGCGTATCGACATCGCTGACAATCTCCACGCCTGGGCTCTCGACAAATTTCAGACAGGCACAATTACCACCAACGTAATGCGTAACCGCGGCGGCGGTACACCCGACACCATACATACCGACAAGGGGGACGTAATACAATATAAACCTTCACGTCTGCGACGTTCACTGATACCGTCTTGTATCGTATTCCGCCCCGGACGCACATTCTCCGTACGACAGATGGATCTCACCCAGCAGCGGCTCTCGCGCATGGGCATATTCAATGACATCAATATCATCGTGAGCCCTGACACCATACATCGTGACCGCAGGCTGCTCAATGTGGACATCCAATGTACATTTGATCGCCCGTGGGAGGCCTCGATAGAAGCGAATGTAGCATCAAAATCAAACTCTTATCTCGGTCCGGGTGTGACATTAGGCCTAACCAACAGAAACATTTTCGGTGGAGGCGAACAGTTGTCTGTCACACTTACGGGATCGTACGAATGGCAGACCGGTTCAGGCCGCAGCAGCCTGTTTAACTCATACGAGGCCGGCCTAAAGGGAACACTCGCCTTCCCCCGCCTGCTTGCACCGAAATTCATACCCCGTAGCCAACGTGACATCAACTGGACACGTCTGTCACTCGGTGTCGATCTGCTCAACCGACCGCACTATTTCAAGATGTCACAATTCAATACATCGATTTCCTACGACTGGCGCGCCACGCGTTACATATCCAACTCGTTCACTCTATTTAAGCTCACATATACAAAACTACAGAACACCACTGAAGTCTTTGACTCGATCATGACAGCCAATCCGGCCATTGCCCAGAGCTTCATGAATCAGTTCATTCCTCAGATGTCCTACACACTCACCTACGACCGAAACATGAACCGCGACAATACGATCAACGTTCAGGCCACGGTACAGCAGGCAGGCAACATCTTCTGGTCAATCTACGAATTATGTGGCAAGCACCATGAGAAAGAACTCTTCGGCACACCCTTCTCGCAGTTCGTAAAGGGTTATGCCCAGATAGTATACGGCCGACGCATAGGTTCGGCTGACGTATGGCTTGTCAACCGCCTGGCCGCAGGTGCGGCATACGCTTACGGTAATTCCAGTCAGGTACCTTACAGCGAACAGTTCTATGCCGGCGGTGCCAATTCGGTACGCGCATTCACCGTGCGCTCCATCGGCCCCGGATCATACCGTGCACCACAGGGACAGATCAACGGTTACTTCGACCAGACCGGTAACTTTATATTCCTTGCCAACTCCGAGTTGCGTTTCCCCATCCTCGGACCGCTACACGGCGCTGCATTTATTGATGCGGGTAACGTATGGACACTCAAAGCGGAGGAAAGCCGCCCCGGCGGTCAGCTCAAGGGATCAACCTTCCTGCGCGATCTCGCACTCGGCACAGGAGTCGGACTGAGATTCAACATATCCATGCTCATAATCAGAGGAGACCTCGGTATAGGCATACATGCCCCCTATCATACCAACAAACATGGGTATTATAATATGGAATCATTCGGAAAATCCCTTGCCTTTCATCTGGCCATAGGATATCCGTTCTGATAATGACTTAATTAAGGTCACTATTCAGCGTGTCGGTTGAATAGTGACCTTAATTTTTCAGTTCCGAATACCGGCGACGGTTGCGGATAAAATAGTCGAATATGATATTCGTGTCGACGTTAAGCAGATTCTCTTTGGGATGCTGCGTGTAATTCTTCCGCATAGTGCGGAAATCATTGTGAGCCTTAATTATGGCCGAAGCATTCGCCCTGTCACCGGACAGGATAAATTTCAGCCATGCCACCGTGTCAAGCAGCCGTCGGCGCAACAGCACTCCGCGACGCACACTGTCGGGCAAATTCTTGTGCAACATCAGTAGATTGTTGCGAAAATTCAGATATGTCTTACGAGGATTCGATGCCGGCAGAGATCCACCCCCCAGATGGTATACATGACTTGACGGCACAGCCCATACCTGACGCCCGCTCAGACGTATACGCCAGCACAGATCTATCTCCTCCATGTGTGCGAAGAAATCCTTGTCAAGACCTCCGCACTCACGGTATAACTGTGTATCAACCATCAGTGCCGCACCACTTGCCCAAAACACCTCGACCGGTGTGTCATACTGCCCTTTGTCAGGCTCGACGGTATCAAAAATTCTGCCTCGGCAATAAGGGTAACCGTGTCGGTCAAGAAATCCTCCGGACGCTCCGGCATATTCAAACATATCCGGTTCCTTAAGCGACCTGATTGCCGGCTGACATGCCCCGGCCCCGGGATGCGACTCCATAAACTTCCACAGCGGAGTAAGCCAGTCGTCCTTGACCTCGACATCGGAGTTAAGCAGTACACAATATTTATATTCCGATGGCAACTCTGCTATCGCCCTGTTATACCCCTCGGCAAAACCATAATTCTCACTGAAGGCCATTACCTCCACGTCAGGAAACTCATTGCGGACATATTCCACCGAGCCGTCCGTCGATCCGTTGTCAGCCACAATGACACGCCCTACCGATGGATTGGTATATCTCACCACCGATCCGAGATATGACTCAAGCAGTTTACGCCCGTTCCAGTTGAGAATTACTACTGCTACCATGAATTATACATTATATATGTGGTTAGTATCAGTCGGTCACCACTTCACCGATGCAAGCCTCCGGGTCGTCGGGTGACACAGCCATTATTCTTACAGGCATCACGCGATTGGCCCATGAAGGATCGGTCTGGGTAAGATGCACCCGGATATAATTATCAGTAAAACCGGCCATCGAGCCATCTTTACGCGGATGCTCCACGAGGACAGGACGCACGGTGCCGATGTATCGCCGGGTGAAGTCAGATAATTTCCTGTCGGATACATCAAGCATCACATGCGTACGCTTGTGTTTATCCTCCTGACTAACCACAGGTTTAATCTCGAGAGCCTTGGTTCCGGGGCGTTCGCTGTAAGTGAATACATGCAGACGCGATATGTCAAGGCCTTCGACAAACCTATGTGATTCCTCAAACAGCTCATCGGTCTCTCCGCGTGCTCCCACTATAAGGTCAACTCCGATAAACGCATCGGGTAAAACTTCGCGAATGCGACCTATCTTATGAGCGAACAGAGCCGAATCATATCTGCGGCGCATCAGCCTGAGCACCTCATCACTGCCGTTCTGAAGCGGTATATGAAAATGAGGCATGAATCTCCGCGACGAGGCCACGAAATCAATAAGCTCGTCAGTCAGCAGATTAGGTTCGATCGACGATATGCGATAGCGTTCGATACCCTCAACATCATCAAGGGCACGACACAGATCATAAAATGTCTCGCCGGTACGTTTACCGAAATCGCCGATATTCACACCGGTTATGACGATCTCCCGTCCCCCCTCATCCGCTACAGTCCGCGCCTGAGCGACAATATCGGCTATCAAGCCCGAGCGACTGCGACCGCGGGCCATGGGTATGGTACAGTACGAGCAATAATAGTCGCATCCGTCCTGCACTTTAAGGAAATAACGGGTCCTGTCGCCACGTGAACACGAGGGATTAAATTCAGTGATGTCACGTGTGAGCGTGTGAAACACCTCGGCCCCTTCAGTCATGCCGCACGACACATCTCCGGTGGCCATCGCCTTGTGCTCGGCCTCACATTCACGCAGATACTCGACGAGTCTGAGCTTGCGGTCATTGCCCGCCACAATCGTCACACCCGGGAGCGACGCTACCTCCTGAGGCTTGAGCTGCGCATAGCAGCCGGTCACAATGATCTTGGCATGCGGATACCTGCGGGCGAATGATCGTATGACCTGACGGCATTTCTTATCGGCCACCTCAGTCACACTACAAGTATTCACCACTACATAATCAGGGATTTCGCCGTCCGCAGCCCTCTCGATACCCTCATCTGCCATAAGCTTTGCCACAGTCGAGGTCTCGGCAAAATTCAGCTTACAGCCAAAAGTGTGGAACAGCGCCGTACGGCGGCGCTGTTCCACACTTAAATCTTCTATATTGTTATTATTAATATTCGTCATCTACATGAATAGGCACGGGGCGCTTGAACACCTCTTTGAATGAAATAAGAGTCTCGGAACGGCCCAAACCGAGGCTGAGACGTTTGTGTATTATTTCAAGGAGGTGGGCATTGTTGCGGGCATAAATCTTGGCGAAGATGTCATACGTACCTGTGGTGAAGTGGCAATCCACTACCTCAGGTATCTCACGCAGACGCTCCACGACCTCATTGTATTTTGACGGATCGTTAAGGATATACCCTATGTACGCACACGTCTGGTAACCCACCGTCGCAGGATCTATCTCGGTACGGAAGCCGAGTATAACACCGGCTGCTGTCAGCTTCTGAATGCGCTGGTGAATAGCTGCACCCGAAATGTGTGTCTCGCGCGCAATCTCAAGAAACGGCTTGCGTGCATTATTTGAAAGCATCTCAAGGATTTTAATATCCAGAGAATCGAAATGTTGACGAGGCATAGTGCGGTTTTTAGTCTTGAATATTGATGATGGATTATTAAACTATAAAAACTTCGTTTTCAAAATTACAATGCAAAAGTACGAAAAAAGCGCATAACAATTCATCATTTTCGTGATGTTTTTTATCGGAGAAATATGCTATTTTATCACCCTGAGGCATGTACGTGGATATTTTAAATCTATTTAGCTACCTGCGTGCGCATAGTCTTTGGCTATTTGGCAAGAATGTTTTAACTTTGCACTGATTTTATCTGAAAACATTTGAGGCAAACTCAACTATATATAATCGCTATAGTGCTGCTGTGCGCCCTGTCAGTGGGTGCGTTCTCACGACCGGCATGGGGTGGCGACACGGGTATATCCGGTGTCGTGACCGCTGATTCTATGGTGACCGTTGACAGCCTGCACTCCGAGTCAAAGCCTGTTGACACGACCGTCGTCGCCCCCACTTTCCATCCCGTTGCCGACAGGGCCAATAACGACACTATCGATACAGACATCCCTATTCTTTCGGATACGGTCGGTGAAACAGACTCAGTAGCCGGATCTGACTCTTTGGCCGTCAATTTACCTGACTCCATCGAAGAGACTCAACGCAGCATACTCAGACGCCATGAGGCGTCGGTCGACTCGACAAGACGACGACTCCTGAGCCGACGTCGCATCACTGCCGGCAATAATGCTGACACCACACGCATAGTCCGCACCAAGGTTGACCTTGACAATGCCGTCGACTTCTCGTCAAGCGACTCAATGATTATGACCGGCCGCAACATGGCATACATGTACGGTGACGGCAAGGTAACATACGGCAACATCAAACTCGATGCCGAGAATATCGAGCTCAACCTTGATTCGACTACCGTATATGCTTTCGGTACGATCGACTCAATCGGCGACCTGGTCGGCACACCAGTGTTTGATGATAACGGCACCACGTATGACGCAAAGACAATGCGTTATAATTTCAAAACCGAGAAGGGCTTCATCACTGATGTCATCACCCAGCAAGGTGAAGGATACCTGACAGGCGGACAGTCCAAGAAAATCGACGAAAACACCATATATATTCAAGACTCGCGCTATACCACATGTGACGACCACGAGCATCCTCACTTCTGGTTGCAGCTTACCAAGGGTAAGGTTCGCCCCGGCAAAGATGCCGTCACAGGACCCGCATACATGGTGCTGGCCGGCCTGCCTCTCCCTCTCGCTGTCCCGTTCGGTTACTTCCCGTTTTCCGAGAAATACTCTTCCGGTATCATATTCCCGACATTCGGCGACGATTACAACCGCGGCTATTACCTGAGTAACGGCGGTTACTACCTCGCACTGAGTTTTTTTTTTA
>JAAVDB010000009.1 GCA_014802015.1 Bacteroides sp. | reverse complement strand
TTGGTTCATGGGGATTGCGTGCACAGTCAGCCTATCTCAAACGTTACAAGTATTCAGGTAATTTCAACATATCATACCTCAAGACCATCACCGGTGACAAGGGGATGCCCGACTATACGAAGTCGACCAACTTTCAGATACTCTGGAGCCACTCCCAGGACTCCAAGGCTAATCCCAACATGAGTTTCTCGGCAAGTGTCAACTTCACTACAAGCGGTTACACACGTAACGATCTCAACTCATATTACTCAAGCGCGTTCACCGAAAACACCAAGAGTTCGACCATCAACATGACCTATCGCTTCCCCAACTCGAAATGGTCACTCTCAACCACAGCCAACGTCTCTCAGCGTACGCAGGACTCGACACTTGCAGTATCGTTTCCTAACTTCACACTTACCATGTCACAGGTCTACCCCTTCAAGCGCAAACGAGCTGTCGGAGCAGAGAAATGGTATGAAAAGATCAAACTGTCATATTCAGGTCAGTTCAACAACTCGCTTACCGCCAAGCAGGACGTATTCTTTCAGAAAAGCCTTATCAAGGACTGGCGTAACGGCATGAGGCACTCTATACCCATATCGGCTACATTCAACGTATTCAAATACTTTAATATAACCCCGTCGATCAACCTTACCGACCGTATGTACTCTACCAAGGTGCGACGCCAGTGGGACCCCAACGCATCGGCCGAAGTGCTTGACACCACTTACAGTTTCTATAACGTATGGGACTTCTCTGGTTCTGTATCACTCGACACAAAGATATACGGTTTCTTCCAGCCGCTCCCCTTCCTTGGCAACAAGGTCAAGATGATCCGTCACGTACTGACTCCGACCATCTCGTTATCAGGCTCACCCGACTTCGCTTCGCCATTCTTCGGCTATTATGGCTCGTACGAATACACAGATGCGCAGGGTCATCTACAACGTAAGCAATACTCACTCTTCCCCAACAGTCTGTTCGGTGT
>JAAVDB010000008.1 GCA_014802015.1 Bacteroides sp. | reverse complement strand
ATTCTCTCTTGCCAATAACCTTGAGATGAAAGTACGCTCAGACAATGATTCAATCGGTGAAAAAAAGATTTCGCTTATCGAAAACCTGTCGCTGTCACAGAGCTATAACTTTGCGGCCGACTCAATGAACTGGTCCAATCTCAACACTTCGATACTGCTGCGTCTCACCAAGAGCTTCAACCTCAACCTGTCAGCAACATGGGATGTCTATACCTACGCTCTTAACGCCAGCGGCAACCCCGTTCGTGTCAACAAGCTGCGTATCTCACAAGGTAAAGGCTGGGGTAAACTGTCGAGCACAGGTACATCGTTCAGCTACACGTTCAATAACGATACGTTCAAAAAATGGTTTGGAGGAGGCAGTGACAAGGACAAGAAAGATAATAAGGACAATCAGCAGTCTGACCGTACCACAGCCGAAACGACCGTCGCTAATCAGACTGACACACGCTCTAACCGTAATAAAAAATCAGGCATAGAAATCGGAGATAACGGATATATGCCTTGGAGCGTGCCCTGGAACCTCTCATTCAACTACTCTGTCAACTATGGCTACGGCGACTTTGACTATAAGAAGATGGAGTATAAGGGCAAGATAACTCAAAACCTATCATTCTCAGGTAATATCCGCCCCACGAGCAACTGGAACTTAGGATTTTCGGCCTCATACAATTTCGACAAGCACAAGATTGCGTATATGAACTGCAACATATCACGCGACATGCACTGCTTCACGATGCGAGCCAGTTTTGTACCTGTCGGTCCCTATAAGAGCTATAACTTCCACATCTCCGTCAAATCATCGTTGCTGCAGGATCTCAAATACGACAAACGCTCATCGTCAAGCAACGGTGTAAGGTGGTAAAGACTCCGCGTATAACCTGATAATAGAATTCCCGACACTGTCATGCTCACGCATGCGTGTCGGGAATTCTATTATCATCCTTATCCCTTAGGATAATCCAACCACATATTATTACCTAAAGATTGTAGAAACGGAGCAGACATTATCGAATGACCTTGGTCATCGGGAGATTGAATATTATCTCTGTACTCTATCCGTTCCGATTACATAAGCAAATTTATCGTACGTCGGTTAATTTATCCTTACGTGATAAAAATTAAGTTGCTCGAAACCTATCCATCAGTATTAAAATCAAGCTTACACACTGGTAAAATATGGCCATCAGCAGCCCCAGATGCACTTATGTAAAAAAATGCTAAAAATATTCCACCTCACAATATTGCCCATTCCACAATCGGCTGCCATATACCTTAACGCACCATATTAATCGAATATTAATCTAAAATTATTGTTGCCTTTTCGCCGGATTACAGCACGGCAAAAAAATATTTTTATCCTCTAAATATTCTCGACAATAACCGACATAATATATTCGTTAGGATAGTAAACAAAATATTCATCACCCCTCTGCCTATGGATAAAAATTCTACTTCCACTACTCCCGGGTCACATATTTCAGGCCATAAGTCTGCGGCACCCTCTCTTGCAACGATGTCGCGCATACGTCAGTTTGCCCGCTCATACGTCTATTATCAGCAGACGGCTCCTATGGGAGGTATTATCCTCAACTGATGTGACCGGATGTGCCTCGCGCACGTACTTATCAAGTAAATCGTCAAATCAAACCAAGGCCGGCAGGTCGTTATAGACCTGCCGCCTTGATTCTTGTGTAATAAGCAATAGAACATATCCGATATGACAATATTGATTCTTGTCATTATGGCTGTAATCGCCTTAGCGGCTATATGGCGCGCTACAACAGTATCCCGCACTCTTGCAGATATCAAGTCAGAGAATACATCTCTCAAGATCGAGGCCGAACGCCGGCGCAATGCTTCGGAAATAGAACTTGCCACCGCACGTCAGGCTCTCCAGTCTATGACTACTGCCAAGTCAGAGGCTGAAGTGTCAGCGTCAAGACGCATCGAGGAGCTGACCATGAACCTCAGGAATACCACCGAAGCTCTGACATCGGCACGCGAGGAGAATGCGCGACTGACTACATCACTCAATCATCTGGAAGACGACCGTAACAACCGCGAACGACAGATGGAGGCTCAGTTCAAGAATCTTGCCAACGAAATCCTGCGCCAGAACTCCGCCGACTTCAAGGCTCAGAACGAACAGCGCCTCGAAGAGATACTATCACCTCTTCGGGCCAATCTCGATGAGTTTCGCAAGACGGTAACCGAGACCTACAGCTCCGAAGCCCGCGAGCGCTTCTCATTGACCGAACGCATACGCGAGCTTGTCGACCTCAACAATACTATCTCGCGCGAAGCGCGTGAACTCACTCTTGCCCTTCGAGGCAACAATCAGGTGCAGGGTGACTGGGGCGAGATGGTGCTTGAGTCGATACTCGAACGTAGTGGCCTGCAGGAGGGTGAGGAGTATTTCCTTCAGGCTACCAGTGACGGTAATGGCGGAGCCCTGCGCAACGAATCAGGTCAGAAACTACGTCCCGATGTAGTGGTGAAATACCCTGACGGCCGATGTGTCATAATCGACTCGAAAGTATCACTCACCGCATTCATCGAGTATGTTAACGCCGAGGATGATAAAGTCAAGGCCGACGCATCGGCACGCCACATCAAGTCGGTGCGCTCGCACATTGACGAACTCGCCCGTAAGAATTATCAGAATTACATCGGTGAGGCCAAACTCGATTTCGTGATGATGTTCATACCCAACGAGCCGGCCTACATGGCTGCGATGCGTCTCGAACCGGGACTATGGCAGGAGGCCTACGACCGCAATGTGCTCATCGTGTCGCCTACACACCTTGTGTCCGGACTCCGCCTCATCGAGCAGTTATGGAGCCGCGATAAGGTTACCAAGAACGCTATTAAAATAGCGGAGGACGCCGGCAAGATGTACGACAAATTCGCCGACTTCACTAAAGACATGGACCGCATATCATCTGCCCTTGCAAATGCGTCCAAGGCTCATTCAGACGCTATGACCAAACTGTCATCCGGCACCGGCAATCTTGTCAAACGCGCTCAGGATCTCCGTAATCTCGGCATCAAGGCATCCAAACAACTTGCCGCATCAATCCGCGAAGAGGAAGATAAATAAATTAGAAGAGGAAGATAAATAAATTAATAGAAAAAGAATAAGGTACCGCACGCAAGCAGTACCTTATTCTTTTATAAATATACTCTTTTTACAAGTTACTGTCCTCGACATTGAACCCTGCATCATATACAGCTTTGCTTACGGCATCATCGTTGACATTGCCTGTGACAGTCGCTATGCCCGACGCAAGATCGACCGATACAGATTTGACACCTTCGAGAGCAGAGATAGCCTTGGTAACTGTAGCCTGACAGTGAGGGCAAGCCATTCCTGAGATACGATATTTTCTTTCCATTTCTATTTCATTAATATTATGATTATGTGCGTGGCCGTGACCACGGAATTTTATTGATGTATATATCAGCAGTGCTGCGAGTAATGCCGAGCATGCAGTCGCAAAGATTGACACATCCGTATGCGCACCGTGACATGTCGCTCCATGCATTGCACCCGGGACGAACCATGATGCAGGCAACAGCATATCGATAAGCAGGCCGAAACCTACTGCCGTCACAACTACCGCACCTACATACATCATTGTGGCCTTACGTCCCATTGCGCGCGAAAGTATCATAACCGATGCGAAATTAGCAGCCGGACCGGCCATCAACAACACGAAGGCTACACCCGGGCTGAGTCCCTTGAGCATAAGCGATAGTGCGATAGGTATTGATCCGGTGGCACATATATACATCGGCACCGCTACAAGTATCATAACACCCATAGCCAGCAACGGATAACGGCTCAGGTTTACAAACAACTGGTCAGGCACAAGCACGGTGATAAGGGCGGCAACGATCAGACCTATTACAAGCCACTTGCCCACACTGCCCACCATATCCACGAGTCCGTATCGTACAGCCTCGATAATCTTACGTCCGATGCTCATTCCACGGTATTCATCATCCGCTGCCGCCGAAGCATTACAGCTACGATTATCATCTACAGGCTGACTTCCATCACCGTTACGATTAAACCGATCGACAGAAAAACCACCTAACACAGCACCAGCGAGGGCCGCTACAGGGCGAAGGATGGCAAACGGCAGACCGAGCAAGGAATATGTAGCGGCTATCGAGTCGACACCTGTCTGCGGTGTGGCAATGAGAAAAGATGTCGTGGCACCTTTGGATGCACCCTGACGGCGCAGAGCCACTGCGGTAGGAAGCACTCCGCATGAACATAGCGGCAGAGGTATACCAAACAGAGCCGCTTTAACCACAGGTTTCAGACCGCCACCCGCCAGATGGCGCGTCATGGCCGACGGCTTAACAAATACGTGAAGAAATCCGGCAATTATAAAACCGAGAAGTATATATGGAGACATCTCATTGATGATACCCCACAGTGACTGGAAAAAGTGTTGCAGATACATAGTTTTGTCTCATATTATGTACTGCAAAGTTACCTACAAAATATCCTTAATGTGTTACACAATTTTGTTTTTTGGTTATACAGTTAAGGGCGGTAAAGGCCACCGTAACAAGTACCAGCGACACGACAATCATTATGGCCGAATCTGCACCGATTTTATCAATGTCCATGACATCACCGCCCGACACACGGCGCATCTGCCATGAGGTAAACACCACGAGTGTATTATTGAGCGCGTGAATAATTGACGATAACCACACCGAACCGCTCCAATAGAGCAGATAACCGAAAAACGCCCCTAATACAAGTCTCGGAAAAAATCCGTAGAACTGCATGTGAAACACACTGAACAACACAGCCGTAATCCATATAGCCGAGTGCGGCCCTACTCGTCCTGACGAGATAATACGTTGCATCGCACCACGGAAGAACAGTTCCTCACTGACTCCTGCCAATACACCGACGATAAGCACACTGACCATAAGATCACCCAGGGAGGTCCCTCCGAGCAGGATTTTCACCTGATCGGAGGCCGCATCCTCAGCCTGACGCATCCATTGCTCAAGCGGCGCGAGCGCAGACGGCAGGACAAGTGATTCATTCCACGCCACAAGCGCATTCATTGCAGGAATACCACATATATATATTATTAGTGCCCAAAGCACAACTATCGGCGACGGCATACGGTCAGCACACAACAACCGCCCTCCGTCACCCGAAACGAGCACTGCTGTCACCACAGCCGGGATTATGAACAACAACAGATCCTGTGCGACTGTGGCGATGCGCAGACTCAGCGTGGTGTTACCGCCATGCAATATCAACGTCATTACCACGAGCGCGGCCATAAGCCCGACAAATGTTATCAACAGGAAATAAAATATCCTGAGCGTATAACTGAAACGCAGAGGCGGCAGATTGAGAGAATGTGATGCTGTAGCCATATTACAGATTGATATAAAAAGGAGCTGTCAATGATATGTATTCGGGGGAATAATTGCCATCGGCCGTACGAATGACGAGTGTGTCACGACTGCAAGGTTGAGATATATTGCTGTCGCACCCCACCTCGTAAAGACGCCGCACAGGGGCACGACCTTCGCGCGATACGACATCGGTCACTCTCACGGGTGCGAGCCTGTGCAGAGCGAACAGGTACTGGATCTCATCATCACGTTCAGCAGGAGCGATGAATGACAGTGCGTCATCAGGTCCGGACATTATGCCCGAAGCCCACTCTATCAGCGACTCCACACAGAATCCGCCACCATGTCGGGCAAGTGCACGCGCAGAGTCGGGCGAACGAAGCTGCTCGGTAAAGAACGGGGGATTCGACACTATGCACAACGCTCCTCCCGACATCCGGCTATTTTCATCCGGCCGCCATGCGAGTACATCGTCATGCACGATCTCTATACGGTCGGCCCAAGGGGACAAGGCTACATTCGAGCGTGCATCGTGACACGCACTGCCGTCGAGTTCGATACCCTTGACGCATATATTGTCATATCTCTGGGCCATCATCAGCGCTATCAGTCCTGTTCCGGCACCGACATCGATCACCGTACCGCAACCTGCAGCCCGTGCCCATGCGCCGAGCAGGACGCCATCGGTACCGATTTTCATCGCGCTGCCGCTGTCGTCCACCGAAAACTGTTTGAATCTGAATACTCCCATATCGAAAATGTCGGAATGAGTAAGGGTTTTATATAACTAAACGTGATTTATCTCATAAAAGTACAGGCACAAAAAAAGCCGCAACTCTTTTCACAAAGGACTACGGCCCATTACCTAAATATTATATTCTATTGCTATTTTAGAATGCTGGCACAAAATTAGCTAATCCTGCGGACAATATGACAACGGTTTAGGCGATTTTAACTAATATCATTAAAATCACCTAAACCGTAAACATATTTTCACAATTAGTTCAAGTAAGCGTTATAGCTAAGACTGGGCATACTGCAATACAGTCGGACTCTTCACATCCACACCGTATTCCTTAGCTTTTGCAAGAATCGCCTGGGCCAGACGATGCCTTAATTCCTCAGGACAATACCTGAAGTAAGCCTCCGCCGCACGGACATGTGCCGCATCGGGCATAGGATACTCACGTCTCTCGGGCAATCCGTAGTCGCTGTCAGGAAGCGTTTTTCGCTCCTCGGAAGTAATTCTGTCACTCATAATTCTATATCATTTCATTCACCTTATCCACGAGCACCTGAGCATCCACCTGACCCGTATGACGCCAGCGCTCCACGCCATCCTTATATAATATAAAGGTGGGCACAGACTTCACACCTGCATCATCCGAGACAGATTCCTCCTTATCTATATCAATCTGGGCTATGGCCGCGCGGCCATCGATAGCGGCACGTACCTTCTCGACCACAGGCATCATGGCCTGGCAGTGCGGACACCAAGTGGCATAAAATTCTACGAGGAGAACAGGGGCTGAGCTGAGTAATTCATTATAGTTCATACTTTTATCGGATTTAAACAATTAATATATACCATTTATAACACATTGCCCCTCAGTATAGTTTGAAATAGTTTGCACACATAGTTGGCAGAACAGTGTATTTTGAGTAATTTTGCAAATATTACTCAATTACCTACGATATGTGGCAGCCGCATTACGCAGGATTTTTTTACTATTACGCACAATGAAGACTGCATTAATTACAGGAATAACCGGTCAGGACGGCTCATTTCTCGCCGAGTTTCTATTAGAAAAAGGATATGATGTACACGGCACAATACGCCGGTCAAGTGTAGACTACCGCGAACGCATAGCTCACCTCGAAGGGCTCAAACACTTTCACCTCCACTATGCCGATCTCGGGGACTCAATGTCCATGCTTCAGGTTATAGGCAAAGTCCGTCCTGACGAGATCTACAACCTGGCCGCGCAGAGCCACGTACAGGTATCGTTCGATGCGCCCGAGTTCACGGCCGACATCGATGCAGTCGGAGTCCTTCGCATACTTGAGGCCGTGCGTCAGTGCGGTCTTACCGACACATGCCGCATCTATCAGGCATCCACCTCCGAACTGTATGGTAAGGTTGAGGAAGTGCCACAGAATGAAAACACACCGTTCCACCCCTATTCACCCTACGCCGTAGCCAAACTTTACGGATTCTGGATCGTCAAGGAATATCGCGAGGCCTACAATATGTATTGCTGCTCAGGCATCCTGTTCAATCACGAGAGCGAACGACGCGGTGAGACATTCGTGACACGCAAGATTACGCTTGCCGCCGCCCGCATCGCACAGGGCAAGCAGGAAAAACTATATCTCGGCAACCTCTCCAGCCTCCGCGACTGGGGTTATGCCAAGGATTATGTCGAGTGCATGTGGCTCATCCTCCAGCAGCCCGAGCCCGAAGACTATGTCATCGCTACCGGCATGCAGCACTCCGTCCGCGAGTTCTGTCAGCTCGCTTTCCGCCGCGCAGGCATTGAACTGAGATTCGAAGGTGAAGGGGCCGACGAGAAAGGTATCGATGTCGCCACCGGCAAAGTCCTCGTCGAGGTCTCGCCTGACTTCTACCGTCCTACCGATGTCGTAAATCTCTGGGGCGACCCTACAAAGGCCAAGGCCAAGCTCGGATGGGATCCGTCCAAGAAAACTTCGTTTGAAGAACTCGTCAATCTGATGGTCGATGCCGATATGGCCAAGGTGGCTGTGGAGCGTGTAGGCGATCATGTCCGCACCAATCTAGCCGAGTATCTTGAAAAGGGTATCGTAAAATAAGACTTCGTAGCTCAATACACGCCTGTATTGTCAACAATAATCGTTTTTAAGGCAGAAATGGTCGGATTATTTCACTAATTTGCACCGATTAAGTGTCGATTAAGAGTCCGATTAAGCGGTTATTATTTTATAGAGTATAATTTTGTAGCAGAATATACTCATATAATTATGAAAATATACAGTGCATTATTTTTAGCCGCGGGACTGTCAACCGCGGTCTACACACATGGCCAGACACTGACAGATGACTTTTCTGACAGCAGGCAAACCCTGACCACAGTGGGGAAAGGAAAGTGTGAGATTACCGACGGAGTGTTGAGGACACAGGGCAAATATGCCCTGTTTGGCGAACCGTCATGGAAGGATTATACCGTGTCATTCCGGGCACGTGCACCCAAAGACGCCGAGCAGGTACAGATATGGGCCGGCTTCAGGACACACAACCGTTTTGACCGATACGTCCTCGGCATAAAAGGCGGTCTTCAGGACGATCTCTACCTGATGCGCACAGGCTACATGGGCACGGATGAATTTATGGGCGTACGGCCCCTCGGCTTTCATCCTGTCCCCGGTGAATGGATCGATGTCAAGGTCGAAGTGTGCGGACAGCGCATACGTGTCTTTATCAACGGCAGCAAGAAACCGTACATCGATTTAGAGGATAAGAACGGTGAGTCAATGGCCCCGACCGGTCCCGTAGCACTCGGAGGCGGATGGATCGACACCGAGTTTGACGATCTGAAGGTAACACCGCTGGCTGAAAATGCACTTGCAGATGTCAAGGTCGAAGAGGTGAACAATCGCATGGATTCCGCTCAGAAGGAAGCCAAACGTGTCACCGAGCGTAAGGCTTACCAAGGAAAGACCCTGAAAGCTCTGACCGGTGCCCGCACCGAACTCAGTCTTGACGGTGACTGGCTGTTCATGCCTACCTACCAGCTTGATGACGTCGCGAAAGTAACGGATGCGAATATCTCTGACGAGGACTGGCACGTAATGAACGTCCCCGACTTCTGGTCACCGATACGTATCTGGCTCCATGGTGAGACAATGCCGACACCCAAAGGTGCTGAAGCCAAGGGTGTATCCGATACATATTATCAGATGGAGACAGATCGTTGCGAGAACTACACCTTCGATCACCGCAAGACCAAAGGTGCATGGTACAGACAGTGGCTCGAACTCCCCAAGGATATAAAAGGCAAGAAGCTCACTCTACAGTTTGACGCCGTCTCAAAAACCGCCGAAGTCTATGTCAACGGTCACAAAGTAACATCACACATCGGTATGTTCGGTAATTTTGACGTGGACGCAACCCCTTACCTCCATCCGGGCAAGAACCTTATAGCCATCAAGGTGCTCCGTGACATTCAGGGTGCCGGCCCCCAGACCAGCGACGCGATGGAAAATTTCTATTCTTCCGTACGCAAGAATGTCGAGGATAACAAGGATGATGCAACAGCCAATGCCGAAGTCATCGCCGACATCCCTCACGGATTTTTCGGCGACAACCCCGCCGGCATCTGGCAGCCTGTCAAACTCGTAGTCACCGATCCTCTGCTGGTCGAGGATGTATATATCAAACCCTCGCTCACAGGTGCGGATTTCGACATCACGGTTGCTAACACATCGGGCAAGAAACGTAAGTTTGCCGTAGCGGTCGAGATAACCGACAAGCAGACCGGCGAACAGCTCTACTCGGGCACTCTGCTGAACAAGCTTGAACTCAACGGCAACCGCACCGAGACATACACAGCCGGCATCGAAGGTCTTGCACCTAAACTATGGGAACCCGCCACACCTAATCTCTATGACTTCAAGTTCACCATTTCAGAAGGCAAAGACAAGACTGTCGACGAGTATGCCGTAACGTCAGGCTTCCGCACATTTGAGTCCAAGGACGGATACCTGTATCTCAACGGACGTCGATTCTGGCTGCGCGGAGGTAATCATATACCGTTCTCGCTCGGCATGAACGACCGCGAACTCGCAGACAAATTCATGGGCCTGATGCGTGAAGGCAACGTCAACTCGACACGCACACACACTACGCCGTGGAACGAACTGTGGATCGAGGCAGCCGACCGCAACGGCATCGCAGTCAGCTTTGAGGGTACATGGTCATGGCTCATGATTCACTCCACCCCCATCCCCTCCAAGGCCACTCTCGACCTCTGGAGCAGCGAATGGCTACAGGTGATGAAAAAGTTCCGCAATCATCCATCCATCATCTTCTGGACCATCAACAACGAGATGAAATTCTACGATCTCGATGCTGACACCGAACGCGCAAAGCAGAAATTCTGTATCGTATCGGATGTCGTCAAGGACATGCGTCATGTCGACCCCACACGTCCCATATCGTTTGACTCGAATTATATGCGCCGCAACGGTGTCAGACGTTTCGGCGAGGACTTCATGGCCACCGTCGATGACGGAGACATTGACGACAACCACGCATATTACAACTGGTATGACTACTCGGTGTTCCGCTTCTTCAACGGTGAATTTCAGCAGAATTTCCTCACGCCCGGCCGTCCGCTCATCAGTCAGGAGATGAGTACCGGTTACCCCAACGCAGAGACCGGACACCCCACACGCTCCTATCAGCTCATTCATCAGAATCCTTATTCGCTCATCGGATATGAGGCATACGATTTCGCCGATCCGGCCGGATTCCTCAAGGCTCAGTCATTCATCACCGGCGAACTTGCCGAGGCTCTGCGCCGCACTAACGAGAAGGCATCGGGCATAATGCACTTCGCATACATGACATGGTTCCGCCAGTGCTATGACAAGGATAACGTAACTCCCTGGCCTACTTACTACGCCATGCAGCGAGCCATGCAGCCCGTACTGGTGAGTGCCGAGTTGTGGGGTCGCAACTACTATGCCGGCGAACGCATCCCGACGCGCATCTATGTGGTCAATGACAATGACGAAGGTCGTGATCTCGGCGAGATGACACTGACATGGTCAATCGCCGACGCGGACGGACGTATCGCCGCCACAGGCACAGAGACATTCCCCTCTGTCCCCTACTACGGACGCAAATACATCGAGCCTGTGATTGAGGTGCCCGCATCTATAGGTGACGGTAAGGTATACGGTAAACTCCTGCTCTCGCTCAAAGAGAACGGTAATGAACTGTCGGTTAACGAATATGATCTGACATTCGCACCCCGCACATGGGCGACAGCATCATCTGTCAGCGACAAACGTATACTCTTCATGGGCGATGACGCATCAGCCGCATCTCTTGATGCCGTAGGTGTTCCATATCAGCGTGTCAACTCCGCATCAGAGTTCACCAAGGGCAAGAAGCGTGCCGACCTTTGCATCTTAGCCGGCCTCGGTCAACTCGCTGCCGAGGATGCATCGGCCCTGCGCTCATACCTCAACGGTGGCGGCAGACTGCTCATGCTCGACTCAAAAGACATGGCCCAGGCCCTGTTCCCTGAATACATAACGGGAGTCATAATCCCCACCGAAGGAGACATCGTGGTTGTCGAACGCAATGATGATCCCATGTTTGATTCGCTCGATGCACTTGACCTCCGCTACTTCAACAACAATCGTCGTGAGATACCTCTGGCATGCAACGCCACACTCAAAGCAGTACGCGACGATAATGTCCGCGAACTTGCATCACAGATGAAGATCCATGCCTACATCGATGGCGGCGCACCCGAGGACCGCATCCGTAAGATCGAATCGATGCGAGGTCTCACCCTGCTCGAAGTAACCGACGGCGATGGTAAGGCCACCATCTCGACCATCACTACTGACCGTGCGGCCACCGATCCTATTGCCGGCCGACTGCTCGTCAACATGGTCAACGAAGCTATGAAATAACGGTCATTACATACCGTACCCTATAAGGACTGTATCGGCTAATGCTTGATACAGTCCTTTTTTTGTCCACTCTGAGCGATATTAATTAGTATATTAATACAATTAATCGTTACATTAATCTATTATTATGTATTATACTAATTAACAATAGCTAAATTTGGGGTGAAGAAATTATTCAACCTTAAATACAATGAACCAGTCAATCGTATCAAAACTGCTTGTCGGGTTAACGCTCGCTTCAGCTTCGGTAACAGCCGACGCGGCCGTGACCTACAGTTTCCCCTTTGCCCCCTCCACAGGGATGGTCAATGAGGTAGAGAAACCCTACCGTCAGGAATTGTGTCTCAACGGCTATTGGGACTTCCAACCGGTAAAAACACCCTCAGATTACCGACAGGGTGCCGGCGTAGCGCCCGCGCTCCCCGCTCCCACCGCCAATGGCTGGAGTGATACAAAACTCAAAGTCCCTTCACCTTGGAACATCAACTCATACGGTTACCGTAATCTCGAAGGACCTGATCACCGCAACTATCCCTCATATCCCGCCGAGTGGGATAATATACTTATGGGATGGCTCAAGAAAGACGTAACCGTACCCGCCACATGGAACGGTGAAGAGATAAAACTCCATTTCGAGGCCGTTGCCGGCGAAGCTGTCGTGTATGTCAACGGTAAGGAGGTCGGTAGAAATTTCGACATCTTCCTCCCCTTTACCTGTGACATCACTGACGCTGTGACTCCCGGTGAGAAAGCCGAGATCCTCGTCGGTGTCCGCAGCCAGAAACTTTTTGAAGACAACTCTACCATCGGCCGCCGTATCATACCTGCCGGCTCAATGTGGGGCTATCACATCAACGGCATTTGGCAGGACGTATATCTTCTGGCCGAGCCTAAGGTCAGCATCAGCGACGTATACGTCAAGCCTCTCGTCTCACAGGATCTGCTTCAGATAGAAGTGTCAGTGACCAACAACACCGACAAGACTGCCGACATCAACCTTGCCGGTGACGTGCGTGAGTGGATCAATCTCGCCGGCACTGACATCAACTCGGCCCCGGTACCCGTTTCAAAACTTGGTGAAACCACCATCACGATTCCCGCTCAGAAACTCAAGATCGACGCCGGCTCGACCGTCAACACCACGATTGACCTCAAGATCGGCGATTCGCTCGAATACTGGACTCCCGAACAGCCCAACCTTTACGGACTCGTTCTCACTCTCGGTAACAAGAAACAGACCATCGACACCAAATACGAACGTTTCGGCTGGCGCGAATGGACCCTCAATGGCACTCAGCAGTGTCTCAACGGTGAGCCTTACGCACTGCGCAGCGACTCCTGGCACTTCCAGGGCATCCCTCAGATGACCCGCCGCTACGCATGGGCATGGTTCAAAGCCATCAAGGACATGAACGGCAACGCCGTTCGCCCCCACGCTCAAATCTATCCCCGCTTCTATCTCGACATGGCCGATGAGATGGGTATCTGCGTCCTCGACGAGACTGCCAACTGGGCATCTGACGGTGGTCCGAAACTCGACTCCGATCTCTTCTGGGAGAACTCCAAGGATCATCTGCGCCGCTTCGTGAAACGCGACCGCAACCATGCCTCTGTATTCGGTTGGTCTATAAGTAACGAGAATAAACCCGTGATCCTCTACGTATACAACCGTCCCGACCTCATGCCCCTTCAGTACAAGGCTTGGGAAGAATGGCGCGACATCGTACGCGAACTCGATCCCACCCGTCCCTGGATCTCTTCGGACGGTGAGGATGACGGCGACGGCATACTTCCCGTCACTGTCGGTCACTACGGCGACAAGAACTCGATGAACGAGTGGAAGAACATAGGCAAACCCTGGGGTATGGGCGAGCACAGCATGGCTTATTACGGTACACCCGAACAGGTGGCCAAATATAACGGCGAGCGTGCCTACGAATCACAGGAAGGCCGTATGGAAGGCCTTGCCAACGAGTGCTACAATCTCATCAAGGATCAGCGTGACATGGGTGCCTCGTTCAGCACCGTGTTCAATATGGCATGGTATGGACTCAAACCCCTCCCTCTCGGCAAGAAAGATCTCACCAAGGCTCCGACAGTCGAGGATGACGGCATCTTCTTCGGCGAATACGTCGAAGGCGTACCCGGTGTCCAGCCCGAACGTGTAGGTCCCTACTGTACCACCTTCAACCCCGGTTATGACCCATCGCTCCCCCTCTATGATGAGTGGCCTCTCTTTGCCGCGCTCCGTGCAGCAAACGCTCCCGGCGCTCCCGCCTACAGCCCCTGGGCTGAAATCGACAAGTCTCAGTACGAGGCTCCCGCAGCCATTAAGGCCGCTCCTTATAAAGAAGTAGTATTCATAGGCGATCCCTCTTCACGTGCCAAGACCATCCTCGACAATTCAGGTGTGATCTGGACCAAGGCTCTCAAGACTCCTGCATCAGCTCTTCTGATTGTCGACGGTGCAAGCCCTCTTACCGAGGCCGATGCCAAGACTATAACCAACGCGGCAGCCAAGGGTGCCGACGTATGGGTATGGGGCATCACTCCCGCCACGGTTGAGTCATTTGCCGCCATCCTCCCCTACGGACTTAACGTTGAGACTCTCGACCGTTCATCCTATCTCCCCGAACAACGTTCATGGGTACGTGGTCTCAATAACAGCGATTTCTACTTCTGCGAACTCCAGAAAGCCGACGCCTCGAAATACACCATGTCAGGAGCACTCGTTGACGAGGGCGAGATCCTGCTCAACGCATGTCCCACCGACTGGCGCAAATGGAACAAGCGTCCCGAAGAGATTAAGACCGCCGGCACCGTCCGCAGCGAGAACGAGTGTACGGCCGCGCTCCCCGTATTCGTAAAGGTTGCAGGCCGGAATGGTGACATATACATCAGCACTCTTACCGAATTTGCCAACTCTGAAAAGGGATTCAATACACTCGCTACTATCCTTGCCAACGCAGGTGTCGCTTGTCAGCAGCAGGATGTCGACGCCAACGATGTCTTCTGGTTCCGCGACGGCAACGTAATGTTCCCCGCATCAGCCGCACAGCACCTTGAAAAGACCGCTGACGGATGGCAATTCGTATTCTACGCATTCAGCCCCCGTCCTCTTGACGATCTGCTTATCGAGCCTAATGTACCTAAGCTCGATCTTGAGATCAAATGCAAGAAGGGCGCGCTCAAGGTCGGAGACACTGAGGTTAAGGCTGATCAGCGCAATAACGAGGCCTTGTTCAAGGAACTGCCTCTCAAGCAGGGTTGGAACAAGATCACCGTTAACGTTGCCGACGGTGACAAGAATGAGTTCAACGGATTCTTCCGTTGCAACAATAATGCCGGATTCATGCCTCAGATGAAAGCGGCCTATATCAATCCTGAGACCAAATAACACCTGACTGTACCTGACTTCACCAAATACCAAATACCAAATAATAACTATGAATTTTTACAAATTCTCAGCGGCATTAATTGTCGCGGCATCGTCATTAAGCGCCTCGGCGGTCGACTACGTACCGTCGTACGCGCTTATCGACAATGTCAACTATGAATGTGATGACCTGGGGGTGGCATCATTCAATGTACTCGACTATGGGGTTGACAACACCGGTGAAAAAGACTGTACCCAAGTCATACAGCATCTCCTCAACGTGGCCGGTGGCAACAATTATAACACCACCGGCAATCACGACAATGTCAACTCATCAGGCGGTGTGATCTACTTCCCCGCAGGAACATATATGTTCAGCGGCCAGATCATCATCCCGCGCGGCGTCACTATACGCGGCGACTGGAAAACGCCTGAAGCGGGACGCCCCATTCAGGGCACGATCTTCAAGATCACCAACACCACCAAGGACTTTATCGTGATGCAGCCCTCGTCGCTTGTCACCAACCTTGCGTTCTGGTATCCCGACCAGTACCCCGACAACATCACTCCGATGCCGGCCACAGTGCTGTACGGTCAGGACGGATACTGGGGCAACGATTATTGCAACGTACGTCATTGCACATTTGTCAACTCATACGTTGCCATCCGTTTCAATCCGCGCAACGGTGGCGGATGTCCTAACATCTATGACATCTACGGCACTCCTCTTAGCGAGGGTTTCGAGATGGACTGTATCGCTGACGTGGGCCGTTTTGACCGCATCAGCTTCTCGGCAGCCTATTGGGAAGGCTCAGGTCTGCCCGGCTCTCCCTCCCCCGGCCAGATTGACAACTGGCTCTACGACAACGCTACCGGCATAGTGATGCGTCGCAACGACTGGTCATATACCTGCAACGTCGACATCGATGGTTACGCCGTCGGATTCCATGCCGATGCCTCCGAGTTCGGTTCTCCCAACGGCCACAACTACGGATTCAATCTCAGCAACTGCAGAACCGGCGTAAAGATTTCCGGATCAAGTTCTGCCGGTATCATGTTCACCGATGTCAATATGAACGGCTGTCTTAACGGCATAGTCATGGAGGGTGGTGACGGCCCCGCACAGTTTTACGGATGCGACATCAACGCTAAGAGCGCGGCCATCAACATGCTTCAGGGTTCATCTAACGGTCTCATGCTCCAGGACTGTAAGATCAACGGTGTCACCCATGCCAACGGTGGACATTTCCAGGCTGTTAACAGCACGTTCAGCAAGAATGTAAATGTCGGTCCTACAGCACGTACCATATTCACCGACAACACTTTCACCTCGGGAGCATCACTTGACAACAAGTCAATCTTCAAATGTGCCGTCGGTAACAACACCGGCATCACCTATCCTAAGCTCCCCGCCTACGAGCGCTCATGGATGGAAGCCCATGTGACCACACCCGCGCGCAAGGCTCTCTATGTCGTCACCGACGCGCCCTCCTACGATGACCCGGACCGCAACAACCGCATCGACCCGCTGACTCGTCAGGACTGTTCGTCTCAGATCCAGGCCATGCTCGACAAGGCCGGAGCCGAGGGTGGAGGCATCGTCTATCTCCCTGCCGGACACTATCTATGCAACCGAGAACTCTCCATACCCAAGGGGGTCGAGCTCAAGGGTGCCGGCGACATTCCCACCGTGCCTAAGGGCAACGGTGCCATACTTGAGGTCAACGTAGGCGAAGGCAACGAGAACGGCACCCCGTTCATCACAATGGCCGAGGAGAGCGGTCTGCGAGGCATCACCATCAACTATCCCCGTCAGAACAATCCCGCCAATGTCAAGAAGTACCCATACTCCGTACGTGGCAACCGTGATTGCTACATTGTCAATCTTGCCATCCGTGCCGCCTATCGTGGTGTTGACCTCTTCACCAACAAGTGTGACCGTCATTACGTCGACTACCTCGCCGGCCACGCCTTCATGAACGTGGCGCGTATCGGCGGTGACTGTGAGGACGGCGTCTTCTCCAACACTCAGTGCAACACCATCGTATATGCATGCGGTAATGAAAGTAAATTCGGCACCTGGCACAACAGCACCGGCATCACCGGCAACGTCGGCCAGCTCTGCTACTGTCAGAACGAACGCGATCTCGACTTCCTGATTATCGGTGACTGCAAGCGCGAATTTCTGTACAACAACTTCCTGTTCGGATGTAACAAGGGCATGCACTTCATCTCCGACAAGAACGGCGGTGCATCAGCATGTCGTTCACTCGGCAACGCCGTGGACGGCGCCGTCGAGACCTTCGTAATCGATGGCATCGCATCTGACCTTGACCTCGTCAACAGTCAGATCGTAGCCCTCAATCACAATTCGTCAGACCACACCTGCCTGCCATCCATGGACTATTTGCCGGCATGCTTCATCAGCACCGGTGCCGGAGTCAAAGGCAAGACTGTCACATTCTTCTCAAGCAACAACTGGGGTGGCGGCGACTATATGACATGGGTGAAAGGCGGTACTGTAAACATCGCTCTCACCAACATGGACGCATCCGGCGACCTGTTCACTTTCTATCCCGAAGAGGAGGGGACAGTCATCAACGTGTTCAACGGACGTTTCAACAACATGAAACAGACACTGGCCAACCCGTCAGCGTCAGCCTCGCGCACTAAAGTCGTATCATCCGAGATCGAATATAAGGGTGATGCCGTCTCTATGAAGTGGGACAACAACCTGCCCCCCGTACGCGAGTTTGTCAAGACCTCGGCCCTTGCCTCACGCACCAGTTGGATAGCCACAGCATCCAAGAACAACAGCAATGCCTCCAAAGCTCTTGACGGCATCAACGACACCCGTTGGGACTCAGATTCCCGCCAGACCAATGGCGATTGGTTTAACGTCAACTTCAACAGCACAATTTCGATCAATACCGTTATCCTTGACGCCACTCTGAGCAGCGGTGACGGTCCTGCAGCTTATATTGTCCGTGCATACGTTGACGGCGCATGGCGCGATGTCGCTTCAGGCGAGAATCCCGGAGGATTCTGCATCGTAACCTTCGACCCCGTATCGGCCTCTCAGATCCGTGTCGTGCAGACTGGTTCGAAAGGCAACTACTGGTCCATTCACGAGTTCTATGCCGGTAAGCTCGCTCTCTCCGACATCGAGGAGATCATGGCCGACCGTGGCAATGACTTCGGCATCCGCTTTGACGGCTCGTCACTCATAGCCGAGGCCGACAACGTACACATCGACGTCTACGGCATCAACGGCTCACTCGTATACTCATCCGCAGCTGCCGACGGCGTTGCCGACATGACAGGCCTCGCCAAGGGCGTATACGTAGCCATAGCCCGCACTGCAACAGGCACGGCCGTCCTCAAATTCATCAGATAATCGCGTAGATTTCCACCAATATCTTGACAGCGGATTCCGCAAAGTCCCTATAGAGGGCTTTCGGAGTCCGCTGTCCTGTTTTTATACACTCGCGGTTGACATGTAAAAATAAAGTGTTACCTTTACGCCGAAAATTCTTAACACACCTAATGACATCTATTCAATCATCAATTCAGGACATTGTCACAGCCGTCAGCAGTGTGCTCACCGATTACGTCATGGTGACAGTGCTGCTCGTGGCCGCCATATATTTCACCATCACCACACGTGGCGTACAGTTCAGGATGATCGGCGAGATGGTGCATCTGCTGCTCCGCTCAGGCAAACGCTATGACGACAACCGCGCCGCCGACGCACCCGCCCACGGATCGGTCAGTTCATTTCAGGCATTCACACTATCCATCGCCGCACGCGTCGGCACCGGCAACATGGCCGGCGTGGCAACGGCCATAGCCTTAGGTGGCCCGGGAGCCATATTCTGGATGTGGGTTATAGCATTGATAGGCGCATCGAGCGCATTTGTCGAGTCGACACTCGCCCAGCTCTTCAAGGTCAAGGGTGACAGCTCATTCATGGGAGGCCCCGCCTACTACATACAGAAAGGACTCCACTGCCGTTGGTGGGCTGTGACCTTCGCCATACTCATCACGCTCACATTCGGACTCGCCTTCAACTCCGTTCAGTCCAACACCATCGCTGACGCCTTCCACGCCTGCTTCGGATTTCCGCGTGAATGGATGGCAATCATCCTCTCGGTTCTGACTCTCGTCATCGTGTGGGGAGGCGTGCAGCGAGTGTCACGGTTCAGCGAGCTGGTCGTTCCCGCCATGGCCATAGCCTACATCTTGCTCGCACTCGTCATCATCGGCATGAACATCACCCGCCTGCCCGAGATTCTGTCGCTCATCATCGGTAACGCCTTCGGCCTCGGGCCCGCACTCGGTGGCACCATCGGATCGGCAATGATAATGGGAGTCAAGCGCGGACTCTTCAGCAACGAGGCCGGCGAAGGCTCCACCCCCAACGCTGCCGCCACTGCCTCGGTCACACACCCCGTCAAGCAGGGACTCATTCAGGCGCTCGGCGTCTACACCGACACCCTCATCGTATGCTCCGCCACCGCATTTATCATACTGTGCAGCGGCGTTTATGCCGACGGGCATGACGGCATCGTCCTGACCCAGCGCGCCATTGACGCCAACCTCGGAGGTGAACATCAGTACGGCTCAGTGTTCGTGTGCATCGCCATCCTATTTTTCGCATTCACCAGCATTATTGCCAACTATTATTACGGCGAGACCAACATACGCTTCATACGCGACAGTTCTCTTCTGGTCAACCTTTACCGTCTTATGGTCGGAGCTATCGTCTATATCGGAGCCGTCACATCGCTCGACATAGTGTGGGGATTTGCCGACATTACAATGGCCTTAATGACACTGTGCAACCTCGCAGCCATCTTTGCCCTCGGCCGCTACGCCATCCGCCTCATGCACGACTACCGTGCCCAGCGCGCCCGAGGCCTCGATCCTGTCTACCACTCCTCCACCCTCCCCGACATCGCCTCCGAGACCGAATGCTGGAATGACTGATCCACACAGTAAAAGCTTACCACACAATATAGCGATAGGGAGTATAGCCACAGTTATACTCCCTATCTTCACAGATCGCTTCTATCTATAAATCAGAATCAGTATTGTAAACAGTCAACATCCGGTATGCTATTTAACAAGTATTTTGGCTTTAAGATCTCCTTGTTTAATTATATATAGACCGTTATTTCCATGGAACTCTGATTTGAGTCCATGATATATTTTCTGCCCAAACAAATTATATATCTCAATTTCACGGAGAAAATCAAACTGCTGATCTGCATCTGAGTCTGCTCGAATTTCCTTAATTGCAGAATATTCTGAGATAGGACGTATATTAACAAAATTCTCCCAGCACGTAGCATTTCTATATTCATTGATTGAATTATCCGGGACATAAAGAGTAGCATTTCTATAACATTTGGTACTAAAATCATAATCATTGCATTCTGGTGGAACCGGATTTGGACAATACACAGATAGAATATTATCACATTTCTCGAATACTCCTGCGCTACCTTGCATACGAATTAAATGTTTAGGCAGTTCTACGGATGTTAAATTACTACAATTATAGAATGTTCCCGCTAATAGTACCGTAACTAATGGTGGGATTTTTATACTCTTCAAAGATGTACAGTCATAGAATGCACAATACATTTCCAAAATTGAGTTTGGTAATTCAACCTCTGTCATCTTGGAACATCTCCAAAAAGAATAATTTAAGCACGTGACCATATATGTGCTCATTTTATAATTAATCATTTGAGGCACTGTAACTTTACCATCAAAATCGTATGAACCGAAACTCTGGCCCATAGTGGGCGCACAGAGCGTGGCAAACTTACTATTCTGCCTAAAAATTTTATCATATTCATCCCACCACGAAGAATCACATTCATCCATATACGGGATACCGCTTAATCCTAAGAGATATTTAAAATCTCCTACATAGGCATAGGACGAGTTTGAGCTAATAATACCTCTTCCTTGTGCAAAAAGTCCAATTGAACAAAAAGATAAAAATAAAAAAGTTATAATTTTTCTCATATACAATGTTGTTTATAATGATGTATTATCTGCGTCTCGGGGGAGGGGACGGAGTCATAAATCAATATTATTCCTCATTTCGGACTTATATCGACTCTTTTCAGAATCTACATATCAGGCCGATTTTCAGCGACAGCTGACTCAGCTTGGATGATCCGAGATAATCGGTCAACGATTTCACTCTCTGTCCTTCGGACACCGTGTAGGTCACGGGGGCTGAGACGACGGTCAGGGCATCGCCGTCACACTGCTGCTTGAACGAATTGAACAGGCCGGCGCTGTAACGGAGCGACAGATCCACCGACAGGGGACCTGCTATCCAAACCTCTGCTCCGACGCCTGCCAAAAACGAACTTGTCGCGTTCGATTTGACCGACTCGGGTCGGCCGGCTGTCGCAAGATCGGTCGTGCCGAATCCGTTCATATACGGTGCGTCGATCATCAGGTTGTCATACTGCGGATAGATACCGTAACTGTAGGCCTCGCCGCTCACCTTGTCAAGTGAGCTTGAGGCGTTTGTCAACCCGATCCTGACACCTAAATCGGCATGAACCCTCACCCGCTCATTGCAACGGTAGT
>JAAVDB010000007.1 GCA_014802015.1 Bacteroides sp. | reverse complement strand
TTATAATCTCTTCAAATGCCGGCACTACGCTGCCCGTACCTGTGACGGATGTCTGGATGGTACCCTTATCGACGGTCGCGAATACCAGATTCCCGCGTCTGACCGACGGATGCATGAGTATGAAGAGCACCATGATACCGCCGAGGATTACAACGGCTCCGGCTATGAATGGAGCTAATCGCCGTCGACGGATGGCGGCACGTTCTTTGGGTGTGAGTTCTCTGTCCATTGCTGATGAATGATTGTTTGTGCCAAAATATTTGGCATAAACCGTGCCAAAATGACAAAGTGTTGATTCTCAGCAGTAAGGCATTTGGGGTACTGTCCGAAAACGGACAGAAGTGTCCGCCCCAACTGATGTATGGACAGGAAGTGAAGCGTGGGGAACGGTAGTGTCGCTATCAGGCGTGCGAGACGCGATAGTAGAGATAGATGGCGATAAAGGTGTAGATGATGTTGGGTATCCACATCGCTATCATCGGCGATGTGTAGCCCGAGACGGCAAACGTCGATGTTACGGTCATAAACAGTATGTAGCTGAAACTCAGCACCAGTCCGATGCCGATGTTGACACCCATGCCTCCCTTGACCTTGCGTGATGACAGGGACATGCCTATGACGGTGAGGATAAATGCGGCGGCGGTCATGGCGTAGCGTTTGTGCATCTCGATTTCAAACGACTTGATGTTGGCCACTCCGCGCTCTTTCTGACGTGTTATGTACTCGTTGAGTGCGGGTGAGGTGAGCATCTCCTGATCATTCTTGGAGATGAGGAAGTCACGCGGCTCGAAAGGTATGACGGTGTCGAGACGTGAGCCTCGGCGTATGCGTTCACGCTGACCGTCAAAGTCACGTATCATGTAGTCGCGCACGGTCCAGTTGTGCAGTGTGTCCCAACGGATAGACTGTGCCGTGAGTCGTGACACGAGTGTCTTGCCGTCAAATGATTCGAGCGAGAATTTGTAGCCGGTCTTCTGCAGATTGTCATAGCGCGACATGTATGCGATCTCGCCCTTGGCTACCTGTAGCTGGATGTTTGTGCCGTAATCCACACGCTTGTTCTTGACGTAAGTGTTCGTGTAGTCGATGCGCTTGACATTAGCCGGAGGGATGATATAGGCGCTCAGTACGAATGTGAGCGCGGCGATGACCGTGGCGCTTATCATATAGGGGCGCAGCAGACGCCGATAGCTCATGCCGGTCGAGAGCATTGCGATGATCTCGCTGTTGTCGGCGAGTTTGGATGTGAAGAAGATTACGGCGATGAACGTGAAGAGCGGGCTGAACTGGTTGGCGAAGTAGGGGAGAAAGTTGAGAAAGTAGTCGAAAATCGTCTCCTTGAGCGGTGCTTTAAGGAATGCGTCAAGCTTCTCGTTGATGTCAAACATCACCGTGATCGACAATATCAGGAATATCGCGAATACGTATGTACCGAGAAATTTGCGTATTATATACCAGTCAAGAATCTTCATCATGCAGCTGTATCAGAGTCGGCGTGTGACGTTTTCAACCATCTGAGTCTTCCATGCCTTGAAGTCGCCGGCAATGATGTGACGGCGTGCCTCGCCCACAAGCCACAGATAGAATGCAAGGTTGTGGATCGATGCTATCTGCATGGCCAGAATCTCATCGGCGATGAACAGATGACGCAGATAGGCGCGTGAGTATGCGCGGTCGACGTAGGACGGTCCATCCTCCTGAATGGGCGAGAAGTCATCGGCCCACTTCTTGTTGCGCATGTTCATCACGCCGTGTGCGGTGAAGAGCATGCCGTTACGGCCGTTACGCGTGGGCATGACACAGTCCATCATGTCGACACCGCGGTCAATGGCTTCAAGTATATTGGCCGGAGTGCCTACACCCATGAGATAGCGGGGCTTGTCGGTGGGAAGTATCTCGTTGACCACCTCGATCATCTCATACATCTTCTCGGCCGGTTCGCCTACGGCCAGGCCGCCGATGGCGTTGCCGTCTGCTCCGAGATCGGCCACGTGCTTGGCTGCATCGCGGCGCAGGTCGGGATAGGTGACTCCCTGCACGATGGGGAAATAGGCCTGCGAATAGCCATATTTACTCTCGGTCTCTTTATAGCGTTTCCATCCGCGTTCAAGCCAGCGCTGTGTGAGTCTGAGTGATTTGCGCGCGTACTCGTAGTCGGCTGTGCCCGGAGGACACTCGTCGAGCGCCATCATTATGTCGGCACCGATGCTGCGCTCGATGTCCACGACTCCTTCGGGTGTAAACAGGTGTTTCGACCCGTCGATGTGCGAGCGAAACCATGCTCCCTCCTCGGTAAGCTTACGGTTGGATGAGAGTGAGAACACCTGAAATCCTCCGCTGTCGGTCAGAATGGGGCGATCCCATCCGTTGAACTTATGCAGTCCGCCGGCTTTCTCAAGAATGTCGATGCCGGGACGGAGATACAGATGATATGTGTTGCCGAGTATTATCTGGGCCTTTACATCGTCCCGCAGTTCATGCTGATGTACGGCCTTGACACTGCCAAGCGTACCTACAGGCATAAATATAGGTGTCTCGATAGTGCCGTGGTCAGTAGTTATCAGCCCGGCACGTGCCGAGGTGCCGGGCGCTGTGGCTTGCAGGGTAAAATCCATAGTTGGAGCGTCAGGGCTTTATTTCATAGTCGACGATGTCGGCAAGCTTGATGTCGAACATCAGGGTCGAGTAGGGGGGAATGGCTGTCGTCACTTGTGAGCCGTAACCGAGGTCGTAGGGTATGATGACACGGACGCTGTCACCGACACGCATGTATTGCAGTGCGATGGTCCAGCCTGAGATGACCTCGTTGACACCAGTCTGAAACAGGCTGTCGGTGCGCACGTAGGATGAGTCAAACGGAGTGCCGTCATACAGACGGCCTATATACTTGACGCTGACCGTGGATGTGAGCATGGGCGAGAGGTTACCTTCGGTCTTGGAGCGGTCATTGAGGTACTTGATGAGTATCTCGGCACCCGTATTCCATGCCGGGGTGAGGGTGGTGTAGACATTTTCACCATCTGGGGTCATGGCGTATTTCTGCTCCTCGAAGAATGCGACGTTGGCCTGACGCCAGTCCTGATACAGCTCCCAGGTCGTAGGGTCGTCATCCTTACATGATGAGGACATCATTGCGGCTATGGCGACAAATGCGACCGGCAGCAGACGTAGTGAGAAGTGTTTCATTGTCAATAAATTGTTAGAACTTGACCTCGGGGGCGCGCTGGGCGGCATCGTCGGCCTTGAACTGAGGCTGAGGCGTGAAACCGAACCATCCGGCGTAGATGACTGTGGGAAATTTCTTGATGGCTGTGTTATAGCCGGCCACAGCCTCGGTGTAGCGGCCGCGGGCGGTAGCGATGCGGTTTTCAGTGCCTTCGAGCTGTACCTGCAGGTCACGGAAATTTTCGTTGGCCTTGAGATCGGGATATGCCTCTGTGACAGCGAGGAGTGACTTGAGCGCTCCTGACAGCTCGTTCTGAGCGGCCTGGAACTTGGCGAGCGTTTCCTCGTTGAGATCATCAGCGTTGATGTTGACCGAGGTGGCTGCGGCACGTGCCTCGGTGACTTTTTCGAGTGTACCGCTCTCATGCTCGGCATAGCCCTTGACGGTGTTTACCAGATTGGGGATGAGGTCGGCACGGCGCTGATACTGATTCTGCACCTCGGCCCACTGCTGCTCGACACCCTGCTTCTGCTCTACGAGTGAATTGTAGTTGCATGAAGTGAGCGCCGGCAGCAATGCCGCCATGATGAGGAGTAATTTTAAATATTTGGTCATTAGACTTAAATCGATGTTATTAATGGTTATCAGCCTAACTTGCGCAGGAGTGAGTTGAGCGATACACTGTCGTGGATAATCTTGTGGAGATCATCTACGCTGACACGGGTCTGCTCCATCGAGTCGCGCTCGCGGAGAGTGACGGTGTTGTCCTCAAGTGTCTGATGGTCGACGGTGATGCAGTAGGGGGTACCGATGGCATCCTGACGACGGTAACGTTTGCCGATGGAGTCCTTCTCCTCGTAATGTGTGGCGAAGTCAAACTTGAGGTCGTTGACGATCTCACGGGCCTTGTCGGGCAGACCGTCCTTGCGCACGAGGGGCATTACNGCACACTTGACGGGTGCCAGCGGAGCGGGGAGGTGAAGCACGACACGGGTGTCGCCACCTTCGAGCTGCTGCTCCTCATAGCTTGAGCAGAGTACGCTCAGGAACATACGGTCGACACCGATAGAGGTCTCGATGACGTATGGGGTGTAGCTCTCGTTGAGTTCGGGATCGAAATACTGTATCTTCTTGCCTGAGAATTTCTCATGCTGCGACAGGTCGAAATTGGTGCGTGAGTGGATACCCTCGACCTCCTTGAATCCGAACGGCATCTGGAACTCGATGTCGGTGGCAGCATTGGCATAGTGAGCCAGCTTCTCGTGGTCGTGATAGCGGTATTTCTCATCGCCGAGGCCGAGGGCCTTGTGCCAGCGCAGACGGAACTCCTTCCAGTTGCGGAACCATTCCATCTCTGTGCCGGGGCGTACGAAGAACTGCATCTCCATCTGCTCGAACTCACGCATGCGGAAGATGAACTGACGGGCTACGATCTCGTTGCGGAAAGCCTTGCCTATCTGGGCGATACCGAACGGTATGCGCATACGGCCGGTCTTCTGCACGTTGAGATAGTTGACAAAGATGCCCTGAGCGGTCTCGGGACGGAGATAAACGGTCATGGCTCCGTCAGCGGTAGAGCCCATCTCCGTGCGGAACATGAGGTTGAACTGACGCACTTCGGTCCAGTTCTTGGTGCCTGAGATGGGACATACGATCTCCTCGTCGATGATGATCTGACGCAGTTCGTTGAGGTCGTTGTCGTTCATAGCCTTGGCGAAGCGCTCGTGGAGGGCGTTGAGCTTGGCGGCGTGTTCGAGCACGCGGGGATTGGTCTGGCGGAACATGGCTTCGTCAAATGTCTCGCCGAAACGCTTGGCGGCTTTGGCCACCTCCTTGTTTATCTTATCTTCGATTTTAGCTATCTGCTCCTCGATGAGTACATCGGCACGATAGCGCTTTTTAGAGTCCTTGTTGTCGATCAGGGGATCATTGAAGGCGTCAACGTGTCCCGAAGCCTTCCAGATAGTGGGGTGCATGAAGATCGCAGAGTCGATGCCCACGATGTTTTCGTGGAGGAGGGTCATCGAATCCCACCAGTAACGCTTGATGTTGTTCTTGAGTTCAACACCGTTCTGACCGTAGTCATACACGGCCGAGAGACCGTCATAGATTTCGCTTGAAGGGAACACAAAGCCATACTCTTTGGCGTGGCTTACAATTTTCTTGAATACGTCTTCCTGAGTAGCCATATATTTATTATTTGCTTATTATACTGTTGTGTAATCTTTGACTATGTTTCGGGTCAAAGTGTCTGAAGTCGCAAAGTTACGAAAAAAATCCCACCTGAAGCCCCATCCGGCCGTCAAAATTCAGTATATTTGCATATATTTGTATTCATAAACATGTTTATAAAATGGCAAAACAGGAATATATCATAAAAAACCGCGAGTGGCTTGCCGCCAAGGCCGCTGAGCCGGGAGTGCTCCCGCTTGATAAAGGTATATATTATAAACCGCTGAAAAAAGGGAATCCGTCAGGAGCTGTCCCTACGCTGTCGAGCGTGGTGACGGTGCATTACACGGGCAAGACCATCAATGGCAAGACCTTTGACAGCAGCCGTGGGGGTGTGGCTCCGGCTTTCCGTCTGCGCGAGCTTATCACCGGATGGATCATTGCGCTTAAACAGATGCACGTAGGTGACAAATGGGAGGTGTACATCCCGGCCGAGCAGGCTTACGGCAAGTCAAATCAGCCCGGCATACCCGGTGGGTCGACATTGATATTCGAGATAGAACTCATTGGTGTCGCCTGATGTCTGTGAGGAGGACGACTGCCGGTTTGGAATAATGGACAGTGTAACATGGAATCCATGGCACGGATGCCGTAAGATAAGCGCCGGATGCCGACACTGCTACGTGTATCGTGAGGACGCGGCGTTTGGCACTACAGTCGCCACGAGTGAAGTGCGCCGCACTGCGTCGTTCTATCTGCCTTTGCAGCTCAATCGGCGCAAGGTGTGGAAATATCCTTCAGGCACGGAGTTCGCGCTCTGTTTTACCTCCGATCTGCTTATCGAGGAGGCTGACGGATGGCGCGATGAGGTGTGGGACATCATACGCCGCCGCAATGACTGCCGATTCTTCTTTTTCACCAAACGTATCGACAGGTTTGCTGAATGTCTGCCCCTCGACTGGGGAGACGGATACCCGAATGTGGGTGTGGGATGCACGGTGGAGAATCAGGACAGAGCCGATTACCGTCTGCCGATATTTCTCGACGCGCCGATACGTCACCGCATGATTATCGCGGCGCCGTTGCTTGAACGGATTGATCTGCGCTCCTATCTTGATCCGGCCCGGATTATGTCTGTGTCGGTAGGTGGGGAAGTCGGGCAAATATGCACGCCCGCTCGATTACCATTGGGTTACTGATCTGCGTGCGCAGTGCNTGGCTCATCAGGTGCCGTTTAATTTTCATCAGACCGGTTCGTATCTGATCAAGGATTCGCGTCTGCANCGTATCCCGCGCGAACATCAGCACTCCCAGGCCCGTAAGGCCGGGCTGGACTGGCCGGNAGTCAGGAATTGACAATGGTTAAAAATTATGCTTTTTAATGATTGATTGAGATTTTTTCACTAAATTGCACCCCGTTTTTTATTGCTGCTAAACAAATATGGAATGTCAGACAAATTGCCGTATGGAGTCAGAAGTAGATTATGACAAGATTATCGAAGAGCGGGCCGAAGCCGTATTCGATGCAATGGCGGCGCGGGTGTCGGCCGAGGACCTTGNCCGTATCAAGGATGCGTTCGAGATGGCGCGTGAGGCGCATGCATCGCAGAAGCGTAAGACCGGCGAACCTTACATACTGCATCCCATAGCCGTGGCTTCGATCTGTGCCAAAGAGCTGATGCTTGATGCCAATCCTGTGATAGCGGCATTCCTGCANGATGTGGTCGAGGACACTGATCATACTATCGANGATATTGANGCNCGCTTCGGACATGATGTGGCATTTNTGGTCAAGGTGGTCACCAAGCAGAAGAAGGACAAGTATGACGAGTCCAAGCAGGTGGACAACTACAAGCAGATGCTNGACTCGGTGCAGTATGATATACGTGCATTGCTTGTCAANCTTGCCGACCGTCTNCATAATATGCGNACGCTCAACTCGATGCGTCCNGACAAGCAGATGAAGATAGCGGGTGAGACCGANTACTTCTACGCTCCGCTCGCCAACCGTCTCGGACTCTANAATGTCAAGACCGAACTTGAGAATCTCAGTCTGAAATTCCGCTGCCCGCATGAGTTTGAGGAGTTGACGACAATGATACGTCTNGANGAGAATTTGCAGCATGACCGNCTCAGAAAGTTTTGCGAGGAGATAAGCAATGTGCTGTCGGCCAACGGTATTAACGCCCGCGTCTATACCGAGTATCGCCAGCCTTACAGTCTGTGGCGCAAGATGCGCAAGTTCGGTGACGATTTCAATCANCTCAAGTATCGCCATTTTACCGAAGTGGTGTTTGACGCGCCCGAGGGGCATGCCGAGAAGGAGATGGTGATGCGGATATATTCTATACTCACCGACCGCTTCAAGGAGAAGCCGGGAGGTATAGCGAACTATATAGANTCGCCTAAGGAAAACGGCTATCAGAGCTATCACGTCAAGCTGCTTGCCTCGTTCGGCCGCTGGCAGGAGGTGCATATCAGCAGCGAACGCATGGTGNGTGACTCGCAGCTCGGNTGTATAGCCAGCCGTAANGATGATAATATATGGCAGTGGATCAAGAAGTTNCGTTCAGTGCTGCGCGACATTGCCGCCCGCGGTAAGGAGGGTGCAAGTTTTATCGAGGAAGTGGTGCGTGCNTTCTATAACGACGACATTATGACCTTTACACCTCAGGGCAAACCGATAGTGTTGCCTCAGCGTGCCACGGTGATGGATTTCGCATTCGAGGTGCACACCCAGCTCGGCCTGCATGCCAAGTATGCACGTATCAACAATCAGTTGCTCGCTTCGGTCAAGACGCGTCTGCACCGCGGCGACATAGTGGAGATATATACCGATCCCGAGATACATCCCACTCCCGACTGGCTCGACACTGCGATGACTTACAAGGCCCGTAAGGCCATATCGACCTACCTGCGTCAACAGCCCAAACCGGCCTACAATCGCTGTCATGACTGTAATCCCATGCCNGGCGAAGAGGTGATAGGATTTAANGAAGCNGACGGAACGATCACCCTGCACAAGCGTGACTGTCCGATAGCNATACGTCTGGCATCGCAGAAAGGTGATAATATCGTGTCGGTGGACTTCCGCCCTGACCACACCCTCTATCCGGTCACCATCAATATCCGGGCTGTCGACCGTCGGCATCTGCTTATCGACCTTGTTGACTGTATCTCAAGCGATCTTAATCTTTCGATTGACAATCTGCACACCGTCACGGAGGATGCTATCGTCACATGTTCCATCACTTTTTCCGTGCACTCGTTTACGGAATTGCAGTCGATAATGCGCCACATCTCCATCATCCCCGGTGTTGACGAAGTGAAGCGTGCGANTCTTTAATNTAGNGGTAAGTGCTTTAGTAATAGNGTGTTGTNCTTGCNAGGTGTGACACNNATNATTGTGTTAAAAGTGCTGAAATTTTCTGCAAATTTATTTATCGAAGCAAAAAACTTCGGTCGGACTTTTGTATATATTGATTTAATTAATAAATTTGCATAATAATAGTTACTTACCAAAAATCAGTTCATCAAACCAATCATCATGCTAAGACGAACATTGGCAGTGTTTACTGCCCTGCTGGCGATAACCTTCGCCGCTACCGCCCAGATAATGACGCCTGTGAAGTGGAAATCGGAGATGTCCATGACCGGCGATGATAAAGGCAAAATTGTAATGACGGCTACTATCGACGGAGGCTGGCACATGTACTCCAATGATTTCGATCCCGATGCGGGACCTCAGCCGCTCGAAATTACATTCCCCAAACTTGACGGTGTTAAGCTCGACGGCAAGCCCGTCCCCTCCAAGCCTTCGCACAGACAGTTTGACGATATGTTCGGCACCGAGCTGTCATGGTGGACTGAGGGAGTGACACTGACTCAGAATTTTACAGCCACACAGCCTGACTTTGCCATCGACGTGATGGTGCGCTANGGAGCATGTAATGATGAGAATTGCATCCCCCCTTCNCGCGAGACNTTCTCGTTTACNGGCAAGGCTAAGATAAANGCTGCCGCTCCGGTTGAGGATAANAAGGTGGAAGAGCCTGTAGAAACAGTCGTGACCGAAGTTGAGGTCGCAACTGACTCGATGGCTGTTGCGGCTGACTCGGTAGCTGTAGNCGAGACTGCTGATTCGGNAGCNCCTTCNGACCTGTGGACGCCCGTCAATTATGAAGATGCAGGTGAGAGTGCTCCCATCTCACAGGGTTCGCTCTGGTACATATTCTTTACTTGTTTCCTCGGTGGACTTGTGGCTCTGTTCACACCTTGTGTATGGCCTATGATACCGATGACGGTCAGCTTCTTCCTCAAGAAGGGNAAGGATCGCGCCAAGTCAATCAAGGACGCATGTATATACGGTGTGTCGATTATTGTGATATACGTGGCTCTCGGTCTCATCATCACCGCCCTGTTCGGTGCCAGCAAGCTCAATGAGCTCTCTACCTCGGCTACGTTCAATATCATATTCTTCCTTCTTCTTGTGGTGTTTGCCATATCGTTCTTCGGAGCGTTTGANATCAAGCTCCCCGCTTCGTGGAGCAACCGCATGGATGCTTCGGCCGAGAAGACTTCAGGCATGCTGTCGATCTTCTTCATGGCTTTCACCCTTACACTCGTATCATTCTCATGCACCGGNCCCATCATCGGTACNCTTCTNGTAGAGGCTGCTTCAATGGGCAATATGTGGGGCCCCGCGATCGGTATGCTCGGATTNTCGACAGCTCTCGCCCTTCCGTTCATGCTCTTTGCGATGTTCCCGACCATGCTTCAGGCTGCCCCCAGTTCGGGCAATTGGATGAANACACTCAAGGTAGTGCTCGGCTTTGTCGAACTCGCCCTCTCGCTTAAATTCCTCTCTGTGGCAGACCTTGCCTACGGATGGCACATNCTTGACCGTGAGATATTCCTCGCCCTCTGGATCGTGATGTTCGCACTGCTCGGCCTCTATCTGCTCGGTAAGTTTAATTTCGCACACTACGGCCCTGCCGATTCAAGCATCGGAGTGTTCCGTTTCTTCCTTGCTATGATCTCNCTGTCAATGTCGGTTTATCTCATTCCCGGTCTGTGGGGTGCACCCCTCAAGGGTGTGAGCGCATTCGTTCCGCCGTTGTATACTCAGGACTTCAACCTCTATGGTGAGAGCTTCCAGGAGTATGACGATTACGAGGANGGTATGCGTGTAGCNGCTCAGGAGAATAAGCCGGTACTCATCGACTTCTCAGGTTACGGATGTGTCAACTGCCGTAAGATGGAGGGTGCCGTGCTCGATGACCCCAACATCAAGAATATGATCAACGACAATTTTGTCGTGGTCAAGCTGATGGTGGACGAGAAGGCTGCGCTCCCCGAGCCGATTAAGGTGACCGAGTATGGCAAGGAGATGACTCTCTACACTTACGGTGACAAGTGGAGCTATCTGCAGCGTTATAAGTTTAACGCCAATGCCCAGCCNTATTATGTGATACTTGATGAAAAGGGTTCGCTGCTCTCAGGTCCCTTCTCGTATGAGGAGAATATCCCTGCATTCTCCGAGTTCCTTCAGAAGGGCATCAAGTCGTACAAATAACACGAGACCTCTGCATAGCNCAAAGGGTGTGGGCGTTGCTGTTCGCACCCTTTGTCATATTTACNAATACGCATAAATACTCTCTTACCATTGTCAAAGACTACAGTTAAAAAGGCTATTGAAAACTTTGACGCTACAGAATTGCGTCAGTTGATTCTCGACCTGTATACGCGCAGTAAGGAGGCAAAGGAGCTGCTTGACTTCTATGCCGTGCCTGACATAGCCAAGAAACTCGATGAGTACAAGAAGCCGATACTTAAAGAGGTGTGGCGCTATTCGCGTCGTGCCTATCGGCCACGTATGTCACGAATCAGGGCTGTGTTGAGAAAATTTGCAGTGCTGTCACCCGGCGATGANGCCGTNGCGGAACTGATGGCGTTTACGGTAATGGAGTTNTGTAAGATGGCGCGGGAGGAAACGCTGAAAGATGCGACTAACGATGCCGTAGANAAGTTATTCCGCGAGACGCTCGACTATATGCATTCACGTATGTTGCTCGACGAATACGAGCCTCAGTTTGCCAAGTTTATCCGTGAGATGCAGGATTTCCGATANTACTCCAACCCTCTCAAAAAACGGCTTNCAGATACGCTTTCCGATTATCTTTCCCGGAAAGGTTAACCTNTAATATAATAAGAAAGAGCGNGAAGNCACAGATTGCCTTCACGCTCTTTCTGTATTTGTGTAGGAATGTATTATTCGTTTTCGAGTGCCTGTTCGATGTCGGCGATGATGTCGGCTACGTCTTCGATGCCTACCGAGAGNCGGATCAGGTCAGGGGCTACGCCTGCTTCGCGCAACTGCTCGTCGGAGAGCTGTCNGTGTGTGTGGCTGGCCGGATGGAGCACGCATGTGCGGGCATCCGCAACGTGTGTGACAATGGCTATAAATTTCAGTCGGTCCATGAATTTTATGGCATCCTCACGTGTGCCCTCAAGTCCGAATGCGATCACGCCGCACGAACCGTTGGGTAGATATTTCTGAGCCAGTTCGTATGACTTGTTGCCAGGAAGACCGCTATAGTTCACCCATTTNACCTTGGGATTGGCTTCGAGCCACTGTGCCACCGCGAGTGCATTCTCGCAGTGACNGGGCATGCGCAGATGCAGTGTCTCAAGGCCGAGATTGAGCAGGAATGCGTTCTGGGGCGACTGTATTGAGCCGAGGTCACGCATGAGCTGGGCCGTGGCTTTTGTNATGTATGCGTTGCGGCCGAATGCCTTGGTGTATGTAAGCCCGTGATAGGATTCGTCGGGTGAGGTGAGACCGGGGAATTTGTCAGGATATTTGTCCCACGGGAAGTTGCCGCTGTCGATGATGGCGCCGCCTACGCTCACGGCATGTCCGTCCATATACTTGGTTGTGGAGTGTGTGACGATGTCGGCACCCCANTCGATAGGACGGCAGTTGATGGGAGTAGGGAAGGTGTTGTCAACGATCAGNGGGACGCCGTGGCTGTGAGCGATGCGTGCGAATTTCTCAATGTCGAGCACCTCGCAACCGGGGTTGGAAATNGTCTCGCCGAACATTGCCTTGGTGTTGGGGCGGAANGCCTTGGCTATNTCCTCNTCGGGNGCTGACGGGTCAACGAATGTACATTCTATACCGAGNTTCTTGAGTGTCACGCCGAAGAGGTTAAAGGTGCCTCCGTATATGTTGGCCTGTGCTACGAAGTGGTCGCCTGCCTGACAGATGTTGAAGATAGCATAGAAGTTTGCCGCCTGACCGGATGATGTGAGCATGGCTCCNACACCCCCTTCGAGTGCAGCGATTTTGGCTGCCACGGCATCGTTTGTGGGGTTCTGCAGTCGCGTGTAGAAGTAGCCTGTNTCCTCAAGGTCAAAGAGGCGTGCCATCTGCTCGCTGGAGTCATATTTGAATGTNGTGCTCTGATAGATGGGGAGCACACGCGGTTCTCCATTCTTAGGAGTCCATCCGGCCTGTACACACAGGGTGGCGGGGCTATATTTCTTTTCCATATTATNTGATTTTTTTACCGGCACTTCAGGAGAGCGCGGCTGAGAGTTACGGATTATAACAATCAAGGACTTCCTGCTGTTAGGCCGGAAGTCCTTGGTAGATTGTCGTCAGATTTTAGTTAAAGTCTGAGAGATTGTGGCTTAGGCATTCTTCACCTTGTCAACAACGGCCTTGAAAGCGGCGGGATTGTTGAGAGCGAGGTCAGCGAGCACCTTGCGGTTGATCTCGATACCTGCCTTGTGGATGAGGCCCATGAGCTTAGAGTATGAGAGATCCTCAAGACGGGCNGCTGCGTTGATACGCTGGATCCAGAGAGCGCGGAAGTTGCGCTTCTTGTCCTTGCGGTCACGGTAAGCGTAGGTGAGACCCTTCTCCCAAGTGTTCTTGGCTACNGTCCACACGTTGCGGCGGCAACCGAAGTAACCACGGGTGAGTTTGAGGATTTTCTTACGACGAGCTCTTGAAGCTACATGATTGACTGATCTTGGCATTTTGTAAATGTTTTGTGAATGTCAGCGGCACGCTGTATGCTCTTAATTATTGGGGTGGCTGAACATTCGGTTAACGGAATTTTTGGGAATTAAATCACGTTTTTCTCGATCGGTGAGAAACGATGTCTTTCCTGAGCGTTGGAGTTGATTATGTCGCCGGACAGTTATTACTTGATGGCGAGGAGCTCCTTGACGTTGGAAGCGTCAGCGTGTGACACGAGTGAGAAGTGTGTCAGGTTGCGTTTCTGCTTCTTGGTCTTCTTGGTCAGAATGTGGCTCTTGAAGGCATGTTTTCTCTTGATCTTTCCTGATCCGGTAAGGGCGAACCTCTTTTTGGCACCGGAGTTAGTCTTAATCTTTGGCATTTTGAATGTTGTTAAAAATATGATTTGATTCGCGGCGGCCGGTGATCAATGCGGGACCGGCTCGCCTTTGTTTTGTCTTGGATGGGTTGATATGGCCCGTGTGGGATGAGTATGATTACTTCTTCTTGGGGCTGAGCATGATGATCATGCGCTTGCCTTCAAGCAGAGGCATCTGATCGACTTTGCCGTATTCCTCAAGATCGCTTGCAAAGCGCAGCAACAATACCTCGCCCTGCTCCTTGAACAGGATCGAACGGCCTTTGAAGAACACGTAGGCTTTCACTTTCGCGCCTTCCTGGAGGAATCCGATGGCGTGCTTGAGCTTGAAGTTGTAGTCGTGGTCGTCTGTCTGAGGACCGAAACGTATCTCCTTTACCACAACCTTGGTGGCCTTGGCTTTCTGTTCCTTCTGGCGCTTTTTCTGCTGGTAGAGGAATTTCTGATAGTCAAGAATCTTGCACACCGGGGGCTGGGCGGTGGGGGAAATCTCCACGAGGTCGAGCTCCTGCTCTTCAGCCATCTTCAGGGCCTCCTGGATGGAGTAGATGCCTGTCTCAACGTTGTCACCTACCAGTCGCACTTCGCGTGCACGGATGCGCTCGTTGATGGCGTGCTGGTCTTTTTCTTTGTTAGGCACAAAGGGGCGGCGTGGCCCGTTGTTGGGACGGGGAGGACGAGGGGTGAAAGGTTTTTTCTCCATTCAGAGGATGTAAGTGTCGTTGTTTTTAGAGTTATTGATTAATCATCTCATTGACTTCGCGGGTCAATTCGGCTGCAAAGTTAGCAATTTTCATCGAACCTTTATCACCTTCGCCCTGTTTTCTTACGGAAATTTCACCATTTTCGGCTTCTTTTTCGCCAACAATGAGCATATAGGGGATACGTTTGAGTTCGTTATCGCGGATTTTCTTGCCGATCTTCTCGTTGCGGTCGTCCACCTGAGTGCGGATGTCCTGCGCGTTGAGCTGACGTGCCACTTCGTAAGCGTAGTCGTTAAACTTCTCCGAGATGGGGAGCACGACTGCCTGCTCGGGTGCGAGCCAGAGGGGGAAGCGGCCGGCGGTGTGTTCGAGAAGTACGGCTACGAAACGCTCCATCGATCCGAAGGGGGCACGGTGGATCATGACGGGACGGTGCTTCTGGTTGTCGCTGCCTGTGTATTCGAGCTGGAATCGTTCGGGCAGGTTGTAGTCTACCTGGATGGTTCCGAGCTGCCAGCGGCGGCCGAGTGCGTCCTTGACCATGAAGTCGAGTTTGGGGCCGTAGAATGCAGCCTCGCCAAGTTCTGTACGGGCTTTAAGTCCCTTTTCGGCGCAAGCCTCGATGATGGCCTGCTCGGCAAGGTGCCAGTTCTCGTCCGAACCGATATATTTCTCCTTGTGCTCGGGATCACGGAGCGAGATCTGAGCCTCGAAGTTGTCAAATTTGAGTGCCTTGAAGATGTAGAAGATGATGTCCATCACCTTGAGGAACTCGTCCTTGATCTGGTCGGGAGCGCAGTAGATGTGTGCGTCGTCCTGCGTGAAGCCGCGTACACGGGTCAGGCCGTGGAGCTCGCCGCTCTGCTCGTAGCGGTACACTGTGCCGAACTCGGCCAGACGCAGGGGCAGGTCGCGGTAGCTGCGGGGGAGTGCGCGGAATATCTCGCAGTGGTGAGGACAGTTCATCGGTTTGAGCAGATACTCCTCGCCCTCCTCGGGTGTGTGGATGGGCTGGAATGAGTCCTTGCCATACTTTGCGTAGTGGCCCGAGGTCACATAGAGGTTCTTGTTACCGATATGGGGGGTGATCACCTGCTGGTAACCGTACTGCTTCTGTATCTTGCGGAGGAACTGTTCGAGACGGTCGCGGAGGGCGGTGCCTTTGGGGAGCCAGAGCGGGAGACCTGCGCCGACATTCTGTGAGAATGCGAAGAGTTCCATCTCTTTGCCGAGTTTGCGGTGGTCTCGCTTCTTAGCCTCTTCGAGAAGGGTCAGATACTCGTCGAGCATCTTCTTCTTGGGGAATGTGATGCCGTACACGCGCACCAGCTGTTTGCGTTTCTCGTCACCGCGCCAGAATGCACCGGCGAGCGATGTCACCTTGACAGCCTTGATGGGTGAGGTGTTAGGGATGTGCGGGCCACGGCACAGGTCGGTGAACGAACCCTGTGTGTAGGTGGTGATGTGTCCGTCCTCAAGTTCTGAGATCAGCTCGCATTTGTATTCCTCACCACGATCGCCGAACAGCTTGAGCGCGTCGGCCTTGGAGATGTCAGCACGTACAATGGGCTGTTTCTCCTGGGCGAGTTCGAGCATCTTTTTCTCGATTTTGGCAAAGTCGGCCGATGTGAGCTGGTTGTCACCCGGGTCGATGTCATAGTAGAATCCGTTCTCGATGGCGGGACCGATACCGAATTTTACGCCGGGATACAGCTCCTGCAGAGCCTCGGCGAGCAGGTGGGCTGACGAGTGCCAGAAGGCGTGCTTGCCTTCGGGGTCTTCCCACTTGTGCAGACGCAGTGTGGCGTCTTCGGTGATGGGGCGGGTGAGGTCCCACTCTTTGTCATTGACTGTGGCTGCGAGCACATCGCGGGCCAACTGTGACGACAGGCTTTCGGCTACTTGCAGGGGAGTGATACCGCTCTCATACTGCTTGACGCTGCCGTCGGGGAATGTAATGTTGATTGATGCCATTATATAATATATGTGGGGAGCCATACGGACGACTCCTATTAGTTTAATATGCTTTTTGCCGGGCTGTCTGGTTATTGACAGCATCCGACTTGCAAAGGTATGAATTTTTCGCTAATTTTGTGCTAAATTATTGAGAAAAAGCAGCTGATTTCCGGCCATAATATGAAGAAAATCAATAGTGCAACAGTCCAGCGTATTCTTGACGCCACCGATATAGTCGAGGTGGTGAGCGATTTTGTCGCGCTCAAGCGCAAGGGTGCCAACTACTGGGGTCTGTGTCCGTTTCACAACGACAGGTCACCGTCCTTTTCCGTCTCAAAGGCGAGGGGGTTGTGCAAGTGCTTCAGTTGTGGTGAGGGCGGCAGTGCGGTCAGCTTTCTTATGAAGCTCGAACATCTCAATTATAATGAGGCTCTCCGTTACCTTGCCCGCAAGTACAATATTGAGATCAAGGAGCGGGAGATGACCCCTGAGGAGGAAAAACTTGAGACGGCACGCGACAATATGTTTGCGGTCAACGAGTTTGCCCTGCGTCATTTTGAAAAGAATCTCCTTGAGACGCCCGAAGGGCGCGACATCGGCCTGAGCTATTTTCGTCATCGCGGCATCAATGAGCAGATGATAAGCAAGTTTCATCTCGGCTATGCGATGGACGAGCGTGATTTGCTCTATCGCACCGCTATCGAGCGAGGCTACAGCGAGGAGTATGTATTGGCTACCGGTCTGAGTACGCGTACGGATGACGGGCGAGTGTTCGACCGTTTCCGTGGCCGTGTGATCTATCCGGTGCATTCTCTGTCGGGCAAAGTTGTCGCTTTCGGTGGCAGAACGCTCCGTTCCGACAAGTCCATGGCCAAGTATGTCAATTCGCCCGAGAGTGAGATTTACTCCAAGCGACGCGAACTGTACGGTATGTATCAGGCCAAGCAGGCTATAGCCAAGGAGGGCAAGTGTATAATCGTCGAGGGATATATGGATGTTATATCCATGCATCAGGCGGGAATATGCAATGTCGTGGCTTCGTCGGGTACAGCTCTTACCGTCGAGCAGGTGAGGCTCATAAAGCGTTTTACCAATAATGTAACGCTCATATATGATGCGGATGCGGCGGGTATCAAGGCATCGCTGCGCGGTATCGAACTGTTGTTGCAGGACGGACTTGACATCAAGGTGCTGCTTCTGCCCCCGGGTGAGGATCCGGATTCATATTCCCAGACTCACAGTTCGACCGAGGTGACCGATTTTATCAAGGCCAATGAGACTGACTTCATTACCTTCATGGCGCGTATCCTCCTCAAGGATGTCGGTGACGACCCTACGGCGCGAGCCAATGTCATAACCCGTATCGTTAAGACTATCGCGCTTATACCGAATGAGATTACCAGAAGTGTATTCGTTCAGGAGTGCTCGCGTATACTTTTTATCTCGGAAGATGTCCTTCAGCGCCAGGTCGGAAAATATTTCAATGAATTTGCCCAGAAGTCACGCGAGGAGCGGCAGCGCGAGGCGACATTTACCGACACGACGTCGGGTGGAGCTGTTCCCCCTCCAGATATGGATGCTATGCGTGCCGATGAGGAGGCTGAGGCCGCGCCGGACCGCTCGCCGGCTGACGGGGTGAATCCTCATGCACAGTTTCTGCGAAAGTATGAGATGGCGCTTATGCAGCTTGTGGCCCGTTATGGCAATTACGCGTTTGCCGAAGGTGTGGATGAGCAGGGTGATACAGTGCCTATGACCGTGCTTGAGTTTATAGAGTCGGATCTTTATGCTGACGGCATAGAGCTCGTCAATCAGGATCTCGCACATTTCTATACGAATGCCCGGCGCCTCAGCCGTGAAGGATGGGACGAAGCCTACAGGCATGAGCAGGAGCGTCTGGCTCAGGTCAGGGCCGAGGAGTTTAATGCCGGTGTGGAGGATATTCGTGCCAAGGCTGTGGATCTCGGCAGCATCACGGCGATGGAGCGCACGCTCACCGAGAGTGTTGACGCGCGTTACACCTCGGCGCTTGAGGATTACAGTGCCGACTATCTGTCGCGACTGTTATGTTCGTCGCCTGACGATGTGGTGCGCAATCTCGCCACAGAGATGGTGATAGAGCGTCACACCCTGAGTAAAGTGCACACAAAATATGCCAAGGTACAGACCGAGCGTGAACTGCTCGGCGAACTCGTGCCACGCACGCTGCATGAACTGAAAGATGCGATACTCAATACCCGCATCCTGGATGCGCGTCAGCGTTTGGCTCAGTGTGACCAGAATGATATAGAATCGATCTTCGCAGTGATGCGTGAGCTCAAGGAACTTGAGGAGATACGTTCATCGCTCGCCAAACTGATTGGTGATCGCGTCATCGCACCGCGTAAATAGCCGGTGGTGTGGTCAGCTGATGTCAACGGAACTGATTGACGCTTGCCTCATACTCGAATCCGGCCTCTGACAGCCGTCGCTCAAGTTCGGACCGGTCGATGTCCTCGGCTGCACATAGCTCATCGAGCGATGCATATTGGTCACGTAATTTCATGTTGATCATGCTGTACAGCATGAACGGGTCCTGAGGAAGTTCCATATTATATATAATAAGTAACTCTTAAAAATTAAACGTCACTAAGTTTTTCATAAGTCACCCTTGTAAGACTTTTATATTCTCTGTGGCTTTATTTTGGCTAAAATCCTCTCATTCATCAGTCGTTTATATCCATAAACTCCTTCTTCATTCGTTGATTTT
>JAAVDB010000006.1 GCA_014802015.1 Bacteroides sp. | reverse complement strand
TATGGTGGGTAAANCTNAGATTGCNAAACAATTCTAAATCGTCAATCGTGATTGTCGATTTAGCNGAGAGTAGTGATGTCGTTTCTATTTCGCCAATCATGATTGGCGANNTAGATGAATTAGTATCAGATGATTCCAAAACAGGAGACCACTCTTCATAAAACATTCTCATATTTTTTAGACTACTCTCCGAAAAACCTTTCAATCCCGGCAATTCCTTGCGTAGTTTCTCTGAGATTGTTCTTATGGCTCCGGTACCNCAGAAACCCTCGCGAGAGTTAGNTGAAATATATCGACCTATACCATAATATAGAGACAGCATTTCACGATTAACCAACTTCGCCGCCTGATATTGGCTGCGAAGAATAGCGTCTTTTATTGTTTGAACAGCGATGTTGTAATCTGCTGTGTTATGCTGAATAAGTGTTTCCTTTGCCATAATAATGCAAATTTACTGATTATTTGTTGATTGCGGAAATCACAGCCATAATTTGCGCCGGGGTCATACCTTTCAGGAGTTCTATGNCTTGNTCCTCCTTAGTCGCTGTGGATTCTACAGCTTTATGCTGTTTGGATGGTTTCTTATTAAATACATTTCTGAGGGTTTCATCGGTTTTTGANGTGTCGAAACTACCCATATAACGCTCNGTNGTCGCAAGATTACTATGACCGAGGATGTTTTTTATNGCNGATGATTCCGCTCCNNCNTCNTGTGCNATATGNGCNAANGAGTGTCGGCTAATNTGCATTGACAGGGGTTTNTCNATCTCGGCTTGCTCTGCAATCNTCTTTAGATANTTGTTNATNAGGGCATTCTTTGANGAAANNTCCTGATACATCTTATGGCGCANNTCCGGTCNCATNCNGTCTTTATCGGCTTGGGTTANGTATGCNGCATATTCGNNTTCATTCGANAAGAGGGGGAANATATAATCTGTCGCTTTNGCGTCCTCCTTATGATAGTGNCGTANAATNTCNATCGCNTGNTCTACGAGNACAAGATCACGGTCTTTATGATTCTTCCCCATCTGATAGTGCAATCTTCCGGAGTCAGTAACATTTCCCCATCGTAGCTGAATCAAGTCAGCAGCACGGATTCCGGCGCAATAATAGCTAAAGAGAAAGTAATTCTTGCAATGCCAAATCAACGAACCTTCCTCTAATTCCAGATTNATGATGCGCTCCATTTCGTCATCATCAAGTTTCTCCTTAGTGGTTTTGACCCCCTTNTATTTGAANACAAGGAAGGGGTCTTTGGACGCCTCCATTATTNCNACCTCAATCGCACGATGCACAAGGGTACGAAGTATATTGAACTGAACNTCGATTGTNTTNGGGTGCAACAATTTNCCCGGCTCGCGNTCATTCTCCCATTTATGAAGGAAATTATCGAAACGAGTAAGAAGATCAACTGTCAAATCTTCAATAGTAATATCTGGCATACGCCTTTTCTTACGGAANGCATCAAGCTTATTTATTANGCCGCAATACTTNCGCCANTTNCGCCAACCGCCGTTGTCATATATCATCTGTGCTCTCTCCCGTGCAAAAGTCATNAANGAAGGAGANACGAANTCCGTATTCATCTCCTTTGTAACCTTAGCAGATGAAACNTCNCCGCTTTTATCAAGTTCCTTGTAAGTGTCCTTTGCGCGATCAAGGAAATCTGCCAACTGAGCATTAAGCGCTTTTGCCCCTGCNACATTAGCCCTGACCCAGTTTTCACCACGACATTTCGGATTAAAGTCNGCNGGTTTGTCTAATTCNACCGGNGTCTTAATCCTCTTTCTCTTNCCCGCAACGGTGACACATAGCATTAGCATATATTTCTTATTGCGGCTNGGTTTATTAGATAATTCAAATCGAAAAGTTGCCATAATCTTTAGTGTGATANAAGGTCTAAGAGGGTCGTTTTTNTCCCCACATNCAAAGTTAATNCAAATAATTTTACTGGCAAAACAACTGGCAAATTTTCTACTTTTAANGAGTTTCAAAGAAATNGAATCNCGAGNANTAAATNTATAATANNCTAANTATCANNNATATTAAACNTANNACTTANTGGNAATAGAATGTAATAATAGTGGTTCTGTTCTGGGCACCNTATAAAATTGNAAGTAATTGAANTTNAGTTNCTTGCNNTTTTTAATTTCAGCNCGTGTCAACGCGGTGTCAACCAATCCCGCGCCAACACCCCACTTCAACCGAAATAAATGGCCTTGAACCACCCTGAATAAACCGAACTTTAGGAGACGTCATCTTTTTGTTCAGTTCCTGCTTAATATCATCAAGATAATCCGTAAATTCAATTTCATCCACTTCAATCTGAGATTTTAAGGCGCTCAACTTATTGACAAGCTCAGTAATTTCATCTTTTAAATTATCTGACATCACGATTTGAGAATTATCCCCAACAATCGAATTACAGTTATCTGCGGTGAGGTTTCCATTGCCCGTATGAACCATATTGGCATTTATTGTTGTATTCATAATTTTAGCTACTTTTGATTTATCTTCGAGAGTAAAATCAATATCGAGATCTAACGATTTATCCAACTGGAGTATGAAGTTGAGAAGTTCGGAATTTATTTTCTCTACAATCCCTTTTGCGGCTTGTCTGGGAAATGTTTGCCATGCTTTTATCACGTTATGATATTGTTCGTCAAACACACTGTTTATATACGGAAATACATAGGCTGGAAGTTCAACGACTAACGAATCACTCCCATCCGAATTTGCTGAAAAGGCCTCTAATGAAGACACTGACTCTCCTAATGCAACAGTAAAGATTCTTTTGTTCACATTTTCATCATCGATTGAATCTGGTGGCACACTCATATTTTGCCACATTCCTCCTGGTGAAGATATATGAGCTTTCACCGAACAGCCGATGCGTCTGTATTCTGGTACTATTACACCGTCAGGATAACCCTTTTGCTCATAACGGACCCAATTAGTAAATTCTTCATTTTCTAATAACGATGCTAACATTTGAGCCTTGAACATTATTGACGCTATACTTTCGCCTGTTATCAAACTTTTGGCTAACGTATCAGCTACCTCTTTTTTATTCAACATATTGTTAATTATAATTATTCTTCGACGTGGTTTTTGTGCTTTTTCGTCTTTCTGCATATTGCTATTCGATGCTGTTGAAGCGAGATTGGGGAGCGTAGAGACTGGCGATGATGTTATATCAGAAGCCATTTGTAAGCAGCACAAACATCAATGACTTGTCCTTGAACATCCAACACGCGCTCCTCAAAGGCTGTGACCAGAGTCAATTTGTCACATTTCAGCGATGTCCCCGCTTTCACCAGAGCAGAAGTTTCTCGTTTGAGAGTTTTTTCTGAGGATATGTCATAGGAGACCTGTACAAGTTCAACAACCGTTGCTCGATGACAGACTACGAAATCAACTTCGTAAGACTCCATTTTGTGATAATAGACATCGTATCCGGTTCCATATTTTCTGCATAGCGCCAAATAAACCAGAGATTCAAGCCTCCACCCAAAATTGTCTTTTGCAAATGCATTCTTTCTGGCGTTCATAAGCGATACATCTATGGGATAGCATTTCGCATTACGAATCCGTTCGCTACTTTTGGTAGAATATTTGCGTAACTGTTTCAGTAGATAGGCCTGATAAAGGTAGCCGACATAATTCTCAACGGTTTTGTCATTTTTGAAATTAAAAGTCTTCTGCAAAGCTGTATATGTAACTTCGCATGGGGCATTATTCATAAGATGATGAGACAGTGACTTAAAGGCATCTTTGTATCTTACCTTAAAACGCTGCACGATGTCTCTTTCCAGAATATTTGAAACCAGTGTGTCTATATATTCCTCGGCAGTTTCTTCACCACTGATTATCTCCGGGAAACCACCTGTTTCCATGTACTTGTCAAATGCTCTTCGAAGTAAGGCGTCAGTTTTTGTAGAAAGATTCGTTGTTTCCACTTTCTCCATTTCGCAAAATTCACGGAACGAGAAAGGGAACAATTCGATTTCATTATAGCGTCCNGTGAGATATGTAGAAAGCTCGCTACTGAGTAGTTTTGCGTTGCTGCCGGTTATAATCAACTTCATTCCGTGCCGGAGCAATCTATTNACGAAAAGATGCCANCCCTCTACATTCTGTGCCTCATCAAGAAATAGGTGNGTGAAATCGCCATAAATCTGGTAAAGGCATTTTAAAANATCGTTAAGATCATCAGCTGACAAACGAACTAAACGCTCATCGTCAAAATTCACATAAGCAAATTTCACATGAGCCTTATTCAATACATTGAAACACAATGTTGATTTTCCACTACGGCGCACTCCTATTACTACCTGAGCCTTTTTACTCTCAAGTTTAACCATATCTTCTTCCTTTCGTTTGCAAAAGCATTGNNAACGAAGTGAGTCAAGCTCTTCTCGTTGGTCACGTAATATTTCAAGCAGTACTGAAGTCTCCATTGATGTCTTGTATTTATGGCGCNAAGATAACAAAACTTCGGTAAATCGGNAAATTTCCTCATTGTAAACTACGATAATTGGGNATATTTGAGATGTGCGTACTNCGATAAACCGACATTCCGGTTGTAAAAGTTGGTCTATATCAACTTCATCATATCGGAGGTATGATAAATATTTTCTCGTTGAAAGCCTGCATCATAGCCGGAGTTACATTCCTCCCTACGATNCTGTAATCNGGNAAATCCGCCATCATCANGTAAGACCCACGTCAAAATCCTGATGAATTCAGGCCGATATGTATAAATCGAGGGTGAGCAGGACATACCCGGCTCACCCTCGATTCGTTTTTATAATTGTATTATCAGGCTTCTGTATATTCTTTCGTAAGTGTAGGCATCGCACCCTTCTTGGTGCAGACAAAAGCCGAGGTGCGTACGGCCGTAGAGTGGGCTTCGGCCACAGACTTGCCTTTCAGGATGCTGGCGATGAAGGCTGCGGTGAAGGAGTCGCCCGCACCGACTGTATCTGCCACTTCAACCATCGGNCGTNGGCTGNAANGANACNTTGCCNGGNGTGAAGACNTAGCTNCCGTTGATGCCGCAGGTGAGGATGAGCATCTTGAGATTGTATTTGCCGAGGAGAATCCAGCACTTGTCCTGAAGGTCGATGCCGGGATAGCCGAACATACGGCTGACGGTCACGAGTTCCTCATCATTTATTTTAAGGATATTGCANCGTTCCATCGACTCGCAGAGAATCTCTTTGTTGTAGAAGCCCTGACGGAGATTCACGTCGAAGACGANGAGAGAATCATTGTCCTNGGGCATCGCGTCGAGGAAACGGTGGATNGTGTTGCGCGACACNACGTTGCGCTGGGCGAGTGAGCCGAAGCATACAGCTTTGGTTCTCTCGGCGAGCTGTTCGAGGCGGGCGGTGTANGGGATGTTGTCCCAAGCCACGTTCTCCTTTATCTCATACNGNGGTATGCCGGCCTGGTCGATTTCGACCTGCACGGTGCCGGTGGGATANGGGACAGTCTCNATGAGATGGTTGAGACCCTTGGAAGTGAAATTCTCGAGTATCTCGTGGCCGAGAGCGTCGTCGCCTACGGCACTGACCACNCAACTGGGCAGACCGAACTGCGATACATGATATGCGAAGTTGGCGGGTGCGCCACCGATTTTCTTTCCTTCAGGAAGGACATCCCAGAGGGCTTCGCCCATTCCTACTANTATTCCGTTCATGGTTGAGTCTAAATTTTATTTGGTAAGATATTTTATTGTTTGCTTAAGAATATTGCTTNTTTTTTACTGCTTGATTCTGAGGGTGTATGCCATAAGGTAGACAACGCCGACGGTCATCACTGCCACGGCTCCGAACTGACCTCCGAGGAAGTCGCTGGCATAGCCCATGGCGAGGGGGAACACCGTNCCGCCGAAAAGACCCATGATCATCAGGCCTGAAACCTCGTTCTGCTCTTTGGGAGTGTTGTTGAGAGCCTGCGAGAATATGATGGGGAAGATGTTGGAGTTGCCGAAGCCGATAAGGGCGATNGCGACATAGATGACGTGGATTGACTCCGAGACAAANAGGATGCACATTGCGACGAGCATCATTGTGGCACTGATGGCGAAGAAGGTTTTGGAAGCCATCTTGCGGAGGATGAAAGCGCCGAGGAAGCTGCCGATGGTGCGGAAGATAAAGTAGATGCCTGTGGCGAATCCGGCTTCTTCGAGGGGAAGACCGAGGCGCTCCATGATGATTTTCGGAGCGGTNGTGTTGGTGCCNACGTCAATACCCACATGACACATGATGCCGAGGAAGCAGAGAAGGATGAAGGGACGNCCGAGCAGCTTGACCGATTCGCCGAAGCCTGAGACCTTGTCGGGACGCTCCTCCTCGATGGGAGTTGCGGCAAGCATGGAGATGGAAAGGATGCTGAACACGGCGTAGATGGGGAACAGAACNCGCCAGCCGAGACCGAAGGTAATCATGGCGGAGGTGGCGCCCCATGCGGCGAGGATGGGAGCGAGGAACGACGCGATGGCCTTGACGAACTGACCGAAGGTGAGGGTNGAGGCGAGACGGTCAGGGGCGATGAGGTTGCTGACGAGAGGATTGAGCGATGTCTGCATGATGGCGTTGCCGATGCCGAGGAAGGAGAAGGCGATNAGCATGAAATAGTAGTTGTCGCCGACCATGGGGACGATGAGTGAGGCTGCGGTGACGATAAGGCTTATAAGNACGGTGCGTTTGCGCCCTATCTTGTTCATCAGGATNCCGGTCGGGACAGAGAATATCAGGAACCAGAAGAATACGAGCGAGGGAAAGAGGTTGGCCTGCGCGTCGGTNAGGCCGAGGTCTTTCTGGACATAGTTGGATGCCGTGCCGACGAGATCTACGAAGCCCATTGCGAAGAAGCAGAGCATCACAGGTATGATTTGCAGGAGNGTNCTTTTGCGNCCGAGATTCATTGTCTGTGGAGTATTCATGGAGGTATGGAATGTTNAANGGNNGATTGATTGGTTACTTGGAAGGATTGAGCGAATAGATTTCCATNGAGTTNAGGGTNGCCTTTCCGCCATCGGCTGCAANGCTGACGGTCGAGTAGGCTTCGGTCGGGAACACGAGGTTGGTCATCACGAAGTTTCCATCCGTGTCAAACACTTCGATGCTNGAGCGGTCCACGAAGATGCGGATCGACTGGCTGTTGGAGTTGCGCAGTGTCGGCGCGCTCACCTTGGCGGGGAAATCCTGACTGAAATCGGTGAGTCCGCTCTCNGTGCGGTCGAAGCTGAAAGTANAGTCGGCGGGATTGAACACCATGTCGCAGTGTTCGCCCTTGGCATTTGAGAGGGTGATGCTGACAGGTGTGTTCTTTGTGGCGGTGACGGTCAGGTNGATTTCGCAGATGCCGTCGTTGNCGGTCGGAAGGGGATATTTCAGGGGATTCTTGCCGATGGATTTCGATTTTACGGCTGTCACCTTTTTGTCGCGGAGGGCGTTGACCTCNGGCGAGGGNAGCGTACTGATGTAATATTCANCGTCGTCTCCACGGAAAAGCGAGATGTCGCGGGGAAGAGTGTTGGCGCTTCTGAACTGTTTGGTCGGGACCTCGGCTGCATACTGCCAGTTGCTCATCCAGCCGATGACCACGCGGCGGTCATCCGGTGCATCGCTCCATGACACGGTTGCGTAGTGATCCTTGCCGAAGTCCATCCATTTGGTCTGGACGATTCCTGAGGCGGGGGTATCGACCGTAAAGGTCTTGCCGTCGAAGTCACCGACAAAATACTGGGTCGCGCTTCCGCCGAACACTCCGCCGGGATTGAGGTTGCAGATAAGCACCCACTTCTTCTCGTCGGTTCCGTTGACAGGAAGCTGGAACAGATCAGGACATTCCCACACACCGTCCTGTGCGCCGAGACCTTTGCCGAAACGACTCTGCTCGGTCCAGTTCTTCATGTCGGGCGAGGTATAGATGAGCATTTCGTGGTCAAGTGCGTGGGCAAGGAGCAGCACCCACTCTCCTGTCGGGGCATGGAAGAACATATTGGGGTCGCGTGCCTCGGTCTCGCGGATAATCACCGGGTTTCCGGGATAAAAATTGAGCGTTTTTCCGTTGTCGGTACTCCAGACGAGGCTCTGCTGCTGGGTTGCGTCGGCAGAGGTGTAGAGACCGACTACTGCATTGTCGCCGAAACCTGCCGTGTTATCCTTGTCGATTGCACAGCTTCCTGAGAAGACCATACCAAGGCCGTTGGGTTCGAGTGCCTCAGGCTCAGGTATCCAGTTGATGAGGTCGGTCGAAGTGGAGTGTCCCCAAGAGAGATTCTGCCACTTTGAGCCGTATGGGTTGTGCTGATAATAGAGGTGCCAGACACCATCCTTGTAGAACATACCGTTGGGGTCGTTCATCCATCCGATGACGGGGGTGTGGTGGAATGCCGGACGGTATTTCTCGACATTGGTCGAGTCAAAAGTGTTGCTGACCTTTATGGATTTCCAGCAGGCATCCTCTTTCGCTTCCCTGACGGATGAACGCCCCTGTGGGGAGATTACGTTAAGAACGATTTCACCGTCGGCAAATTCTGTGAGGTCAAGCGGGAAATACTGATCCACTTTATTGCGTGCGAGCCGGACGGCGATGGTCTTTTCTTTTTTGCCGTTTTTGAGGATGTTGACGGTCGCATCCTCTGCACTGTCCTCGACGGGTAGGAGCAGATAACGTGAGTCGTCTGAGACGCGGACAAGTGTATTGTTGGTCCCGAGATGGTTTATTTCTATTCCTTCGGCAGCGTTCATAGTCAGTATTCCTAACGTTCCTGCGAGGAGTGTTGTTGAGAGTCGGTTGAGGTATTTCATGATTGTAATTTTGATTTTCGGTTGGACACTGCAAAGCTACGACTAAAGCGCGGAGTTAAATATCATTTATGTTGCATTGAGTATGAAAAATGATGTATGGCTTAATTTTTAATACTTTACACAACATAAATACAAATGAATTTTACTACATTTGAAACGTCTAAATAAATCGCCAGCCATGAAATCAATCAAAAAGCAATCCTTGTTGCAGTTAATACTGCCAATTCTGCTTCTGACAACCGCAGGTTTTTATATGACCGGATGCAAGGAGAAGAAAGTCTACCGCATAGGTGTCTCGCAATGTAGCGACGACGACTGGCGTAATAAGATGAACGAGGAAATTCTTCGTGAGATGATTTTCCATGACAATGCCACTGTCGAAATCCGTTCGGCCGACGACAGCAACGAGAAGCAGATTGCTGACATCAGATATTTTGCCGACAATGGTTTCGACATCATCATAGCTGCCCCTAACGAAGCCGACGCGCTCACACCTATTATAAAGGAGGTCTATGACTCCGGAATACCTGTGTTGCTTTTTGACCGAGGCGTCCACGGTGAGAGCTATACCGCCTATCAGCACGCTGACAACCGGGCCATAGGCCGCGATGCCGCTGAACTTGCCAAAAGTCTCGTCGACGGCGAGTGTCGGGTATTGGAAATATGTGGGCTGAAGGGTGCGACGCCGACTGTTGACCGCTACACGGGATTTCATGATGTAGATTCCACTGACCTGCGACTGACGGTGCTAGGACTAGGCTACGGCAACTGGAATGCCGAGGATGCAACCGTAGTGGCCGATTCGCTCCTTGAACTCTATCCGTCGGCAAATCTGATTTATGCCCATAACGACCGTATGGCTATCGCTGCCTCACTCTCCGCACGCCGTCGCGGACGTGACGACATAAAGGTCATCGGTATAGATGCTGCTCCTGAAATCGGTATCAAGGCCGTCGCCGACAGTATCATAGATGCCACCTTCCTTTATCCGACCGAGGGGCATCTGCTGATAAGGACGGCTATGAGTATCCTTAATGGAGAGCCGTATCAGCGCGATATTGTCCATTCCTCATCGGGTGTGGTCGACCTTTCCAATGCCGACATACTTCTCTTGCAAAATCAGGAGCTTAAAGAAGAAACCTCAAAAATCAGTTGGCTTAAAGAGCAGGTGGACGACTATTGGAACAAACATTCCGTACAGTCGACCCTCCTTTATGCCGCAATAGTCATTGTCGCTCTCCTCTTCATACTTATTTTTGCTATGCTCAGGGCATTCTGGGTCAGAAAGCAGCATCAGATGAAGCTCTCCCAGCAAAACAGGATGCTCGAGGAGCAGCGCGACCGCGTCGTAGCCCTCAACGAGCAGTTGAACGAAGCAACGCAGTCGAAGCTGATGTTTTTCACCAATGTGTCCCATGACCTTCGTACACCACTGACGCTTATAGCCGGGCCGGTCGAACAGCTCAACGATGCGCCGAATCTCACGCCCGACCAGCAGGCGGTGATTAAGATAGCCAATAAGAATGTGAAGATACTCATGCGCCTTATCAATCAGATACTTGACTTCCGTAAATACGAGAACGGAAAACTTGACCTGAATCTCGATGAGGTGAATCTTGGGAGTATGCTGCGCGAGTGGTGTGAATCGTTCAAGGCGATAGCCAAGGACAGAGGTATCAGTTTCAGTGCCGACATACCCGCCGACATTGATTTCTCCCTTGCGGTAGATGTTGAGAAAGTTGAACGAGTGATGTTCAATCTGATTTCCAACGCTTTCAAGTATACCCGACCTAACGGCGACATAGCCATCAGCATCCGTCGTGAAGGAGATATGATTCGTATAGCCGTTTCCGATACCGGCAAGGGAATCAGTGCGGAGGACCTTTCCCACATCTTCGAGCGATTCTTCCAAGTGGACAAGGTGCATCCCAACGGTTCCGGCATAGGTCTTTCACTTGCCAAAGCTTTCATCGAGCTTCACGGAGGGTCAATCGAGGCTGAGAGTGAGGTGGGCAGAGGCTCGACCTTCATCGTCAATCTCCCTGTAAGGCATATAGAGGGAGAGGTGGTTAGTCCGGGTTCGCGCATTACTGCCGAGGATGTCAAGTTGGAATTACAGGAGATTATCAACGAGCCGGAGGTGGTGGACCGCGACAAGACCTCGGTACTTGTGATTGACGATAATCCTGACATCCGCTCACTCATCACAACCCTCCTAAAAGATGACTACATGGTTCTGACTGCTCCCAACGGTCAGGCAGGACTGAAAATGGCGGCAAAATATATCCCTGACCTGATTATCTGCGATGTGATGATGCCTGTCATGGACGGATTGGAGTGTTGCCGCCGCCTGAAAGCCGAGCAAAGCACCTCGCATATCCCTGTGCTTCTCCTGACTGCCTGCTCAATGGACGAGCAGAGGATTCAGGGCTACGACTGCGGTGCCGATGCCTATCTCTCGAAGCCGTTCAATGCTCAGGTGCTTCTGGCACGCTGCCGTGCGCTGATTGACAACCGCCGCCGCATCAAGTCCCTCTGGCCTGTCGTCAAGCCTGTCGCTTCGGCCTCCGAAACAGCCGCAAAGACGGCTGCTCCGAAAGTTGATGCCGGAGTGGGGGAGATTGACAGCGAGTTCTACACGCGCTTCTGCTCAATCGTCGAGCGCGAGATGGCTGATCAGGATCTGAGTGTCGACAGCATTGCCGGGAAGATGGGGCTTGGACGCACGCAGTTCTACCGGAAGTTGAAGGCTCTTACCGGCTATTCGCCTGTCGAGCTTCTGCGCAATATGCGTCTTGCCAAGGCGCGGGCGCTCCTCTCGGGAACGGAAAAGAGCGTATCGGAAATTGCCTATGAAGTCGGGTTCTCCACTCCGGCATATTTCGGCAAATGCTACAAGGACCGCTACAACGAGACCCCTCTTGAAATCCGTGAACGCATGAACGGAGGTAGGAAGAACTGACATCTTCCTCTACCTCCATCCAAGCCTTTCGGCTCTCCTCTCCACCTTACTTTTTGGGGCTGCATCCCTGCGCGCCACACATCAATCCAAAAAATCAGCCCATATCATCCATTATCCATTCCTGCCGCGTAAAAAATGTTACATTCTATATAAAAAATCGGTACATGAAAAGTATTTGATATGTGACGCAACATAAGTAATATCCTGACGTTCAAAGCGGTTGTAAATTTGCGGCATAAAAACAAATCAACCAAAAAACTAATCATGAAAAGATCAATCCTTACTGCGCTTATCGCCCTCGTGACCGTTATATGCGCACAGGCACAGAACATCACAGTGCAAGGGACGGTCTACTCAAAGACCGACAATGAACCGCTCATCGGAGCCAGTGTAATGTCAGAGATCAAGAGTGCCAACGGCGCTGCGACTGACTTTGACGGACAGTTTACAATCAATGTACCCGAAGGTTCCAACCTTATCGTATCATACGTCGGCTACAAGACTCTTACCGTAAAGGCTGCTCCCGAACTCACCATTTATCTTGATGAAGACACAGAGATTCTCGACGAAGTCGTGGTCGTAGGCTACTCGACCGAAAAGAAATCCGACCTCACCGGTTCGATTTCAGTAGTGAAGATGAAAGATGTGGCCGATACTCCTACCGGCAATGTCATCCAGTCGCTCCAAGGGCGCGTCGCAGGTATGAACATCACCACCGACGGTACGCCCGGCGGTCTCAGCACCGGCACTTCAATCCGTGGCGCTTCATCGTTCCGTGGCGAGGCCAACGGTCCCCTCTATGTAATCGACGGTGTGATGACCCGCGAGAACCCCGGTACTATCCTCAACAGCAATGATGTCGAGTCCATTCAGGTCCTTAAAGATGCTGCCTCGGCCTCAATCTACGGTGCGCAGGCCGCCAACGGTGTCATCATCATCACGACCAAGCGCGCGAAGAAAGGCGAGTGCAAGGTGACTTTCGACGCTACCCTCACTCTCCAGACCTACAAGAGCGGTCTTGATATGCTCAACGCCGACCAGTGGGGTGAGGTCTATTGGGCAGCCTACAAATACTCCTACGGCACAACTCCCTCGTCGGAACTCTACGGCAACGGTGCTACTCCCAAGCTCCAGCCCTACGCCAATCTCAACGGTGTGGCAGTCAATCCGCAGAACACAGACTGGGAGAAGGAAATCCACCGTACCGCTCTTATGCAGACTTACAGCGTCGGTCTTTCCAAGGGTGACGAGAACGGTTCATCCTCACTCTCTCTGAGCTGGCTCGACCATGACGGTATCATCAAGGGTTCCGACTTCCAGAAGGCAAACGCACGTTTCAGCTCTGACTACGGTTATCTTGACAACCGTCTGCGTGCCGGCGGCAACGTGACCGTCAACTGGTGGCGTCAGCACAACGCCCCCGGCGGTGTAGAGGAGAATGCTATCAAGATGCACCCCGCCCGCACCGTCTATGACTCGGAAGGCAACTACAATGATCAGGTGGCTTTCGGCCTTAACGATACGCCCAACATCGTCCGTCAGATTGCCGAGGAGAGCTCAAACAAACATGAATACTGGCGCGTGTTCGGTAACGCCTATCTTCAGGTAGAACCTATCAAGAACCTTATCATCAAGACCAATTTCGGTATCAACTACCACAACGGTACTGACAAGACATTCACTCCCGCCAACCTCCGCGACAGCTCCAACAAGCTCTATCAGTATTCAAGCAAGACCGTCGACTGGGTATGGACCAACACCGCACAGTATAATGCCGACTTCGGCAAGAACTCAATCATGGCACTCATCGGTGTCGAAGCCAAGCGTAACCACTTCGAAGATATGTTCGGCGAGGGTAAGGGCCTTGAAATCGAGGATTCCGACTATCTTTACCTCGGCAATGTGACCTACGACAAGAATACCGGCTCAGGTGCTTCGAACTACTCGATGTTCTCACTCTTCGGCAAGTTCAACTACACATGGGATAACAAGTATCTCGTATCCTTCACCATCCGCCGCGATGCTTCCTCACGGCTCTCGACCGAACACAACTACGACTGGTTTCCCTCTGTCTCGGCAGGCTGGCGCATCTCACAGGAGAATTTCATGGAAAGCACCCGCTCATGGCTCAGTGACCTCAAAATCCGTGCAGCATACGGTGTGAACGGTAACGACATCATCGCCAACGATGCCTTCTACGCAAAATACTCGATGGATCTCAACAAGGCGGGTTATCCCATCGGCGGCGGCAATACGCTCGCTCCCGGAGCTCTCCGCTACCGCTCGACCAATCCCGACCTCACTTGGGAAAAGACCTATCAGACTAATGCCGGTTTCGATGCCTCGTTCCTCAACAGCCAGTTGATGTTCTCGTTTGACTACTTCCACAAGAAGACCAAGGATATGCTCATTGAAAAGCCCTATATCGCAACCATCGGCGAAGGCGGCTACTGCTGGTACAACGGCGGTTCGATGCTCAACCACGGTGTCGAGATTACTGCCGAGTGGCGTCAGTCGGTCAACAAGGATTTCAGTTACAGCATCGGCCTCAACGCTACCGCGATGAAGAACAAGGTCACCGGTCTTATGGACGACATCTACTACACATGGGGTGGCGGCAACGGTATCGACAAGTCAATCGTCGGCCACGCACTCGGTTCATGGCTCGGCTACAAGACCGACGGTGTCTTCCGCACTCAGGAAGAAGTGGATGCCTACAAAGCCAAGTACCGCATCAGCTTCGGCGAACCAGCAGTAGGTCGTGTGCGCTACGTTGACACCAACGGCGACGGTGAGATTTCGGACCGCGACCGTACATGGCTCGGTGTTGACCTCCCCAAAGCTCAGTTCGGCCTCAATCTTGGCGCAAACTGGAAGGGTTTCGACCTCAGCCTCTTCTTCAACAGCATCATCCGCGACGCATGGAACAATTCGAAGTACTACACTGACTTCTTCCCCCTCTGGACCGGCAACCACGGCACTCAGCTCCTCGCCGCAGCAAATGCCTACGAGAACTATCTCAATACCGGTGTCTACAACTCGGATATTCCCGCTCCCTCTATCAACAACACCAACCGTGAGAACGAAGGTTCGGAATACTACATCGAGGACGGTTCGTTTGTACGACTCAAAAGTCTCACTCTCGGCTACTCGCTCCCGGCTTCACTCCGCAGCAAGCTGAAAATGGCTAATGCCCGCGTCTACTTCCAAGCCCAGAACCTTTTCACAATCACAAATTACAGCGGTGCTGACCCCGAAGGTCTCGGTTATCCCTACGCACTTCCCCGCCAGTACACATTCGGTATCCAGTTCGGTTTCTAATCAACTTTAAATCTCAACGCAACAATGAAACTCAAAAATATAGCTCTCGCAGCACTCATCAGCATCTCTTTCAGTGCTTGTAGCGACGATTTTCTTGAAAATAAGCCCCAAGGCATCCTCTCGGATGGCAATATGAACGACCCGCAGGCAGTCGATCTCCTCGTCACCAGTGTCTATGCCACTTTCGGCTGTCGCTATGCTGACTCAAACGATCCCCACTGGTTCCCCGTGACCAACTGGAGCTACGGTGAAGTCCGTGCCGACAACGCCTATAAGGGTGGCGGCGGCGAGACCGATGCTTGGGAAATCCACGACATGGAGACCTCGAAAATCCAGCCCAACAATGGATTTCTTGACGGAAAATGGTTCAATGTCTACTGCGGCATCTCGCGCTGCAATTCCGCAATCCGCGCGCTCAACAAGATTGACGAGAGCGTCAACAAGGACAAGAACGTCCGTATCGCCGAGGTGCGTGTCATCCGCGATCACTGGTATTTCGAGCTTGTCCGTCTCTTCAACCGTATTCCCTACATGGACATCGACCTTCCTGAGAACGACTACACTAAGGTGCGCAACGATGAGTTCACCCGTGAGCAGCACCTCGCCCGCATAGCAGCCGATCTTCTTGAAGCAGCCGATGCTCTCCCCGACACCCAGTCGGACGCAGGCCGCATCAACCGCTGCGCCGCTCTTGCCTACGCTGCAAAAGTTAAGCTCTATCAGGCTTACGAGCAGAATCCGCAGACCAATGCTGTCGTAAATATCAACAAGGCTCTTCTTCAGGAAGTGGTCGACATCATCGACAAGATTCAGGGCTATGACCTCCTTGCCGACTTCCAGCAGCTCGACCTCCTTGAATATGAGAACGGACCTGAATCGGTTCTCGCCGTGCAGTTCTCGAAAAACGACGGTACGGCAGATGGCGGCCGCATCAACTGGAGTATGCTCCTGAACTCAATGACCGGCCCCGGCTGTCCGTGGCAGGGTGATGGATTCTTCCTTCCCTCGCAGGACCTTATCAACGCCTACCAGACAGATGCCGACGGTCTCCCGGTGTTCGACTATCAGAGCAAGCCTGACTACGGCTGCGTGAAGTTTGACAACGAAGGCAACTACTCGCTTGACAATGTCGAGGGCAACGTGGACCCCCGTCTGGACTTCGTAATCGGCCGTCCGACCATCACTTACAAGACATTCACCGAGCGTCCCTGCGGCCTCTGGGTCCGTAACTCCGATGTCTACGGCTACAACAACTGCAAGCGTTTCTGGCTCTCGCCCGAGTCGCCCGACGCAAACCACGGCTGGCCTTGGGGCGCATCGGCCCTCAACTGGCAGATTATCCGCTACGCCGACCTTCTTCTCTACAAGGCTGAGGCTCTCATCGAGCTTGGAGGCGGAAATCTCGCCGAAGCCCGCGAACTTATCAACCGTGTCCGCTCTCGCGCCCAGAACAGTTCATACGTCAAGGATTTCTACAATCCTTCGCAGCCGGCAGCCAACTATAAAATCGGTCTATATCCCGAAGCCGGATGGACTCAGGACTATGCACGCAAGGCACTCCGCACCGAAATGCGTCTTGAAAAGGCTATGGAAGGTGAGCGTTTCTTCGACCTCGTGCGCTGGGGTATCGCCAAGGAGACGATGAACAATTTCTTTGCCGCCGAGCAGGACAACCGCATCTACTATCAGAACGCATCGTTTGAAACCGGCGAGGAATATTTCCCGATTCCCGTCGCTCAGTACAATTTCTCAGGTGGTATCTATGTCCAGAATCCCGGTTATCCCGATTTCTAAGAATGTCAAACACATTTATTATTTCTATTATACATTTTAGCTTAGTTTTCATTACAATTTAAGGTAAAAAGAAGGTTTGAAACCCCAAGAGGAGAACCGATTGTCGAAATCGCTTCTCCTCTTTCTTAATGAAAAATTTTTCAATATGATTACAGATAGAATCAACAGCCTGATGCTTGCTCTGCTTTTCATCCTCTCCGTCGGTTTGCCCGCAACTGCCTTTGAGACAGATGATGATGCTCCTCTCTACGGAGAGCGTTGGCGTCCGCAATACCATTTCACTCCGGCTCACCGTTGGATAGGCGATCCGTGCGGTCTGGTGTATGCCGACGGAAAATTCCGTGCTTACAGTTGGGGATGTGCCGAGTCTTCCGATCTCGTCCACTGGACGGAAATCAACAATAATGCCATCCTCGGTCTGCCGGATGGTATAGCACCGTTCACGGGGAGTGTTGTCGTGGATCGCAACAATACTGCGGGCTACGGCGAGGACGCTTTCATCGCCGCTTTTACCTCGTTTGACGAGCAGAGTAAAAAGCAGTCGCAGTCGATAGCTTTCAGCCGTGACGAAGGTGTGACATACAATTATTATAACCGGAATCCTGTGCTTGATATATGGAGCACGGAGTTCCGCGACCCGACAGTCATCTGGGATGAGGGGACATCGCGGTGGATAATGCTTGTCGCCCGTGCGCTTGAAAAAAAGGTGGCATTCTATGCTTCCTCTGATCTGAAACACTGGGAATGGCTGAGCGATTTCGGACCGATGGGCGACAATGAGAAGTCGTGGGAGTGTCCTGATATGTTCCGTCTTCCTGTCGAGGGTGAGCCGGGACGGAGTAAATGGGTGCTTCTTGTGTCGGTCAATTGGGCGCGTGAGCAGTATTTCGTCGGTGAGTTCGACGGGACACGTTTTATTCCTGACCATCCTTACAGTGAGCCTCTTTACGTCGATGCAGGGCTTGATTACTATGCTTCGCGTGTTTTTCAGGACTATGACGGCACTCTACCGTCGGTCTACACCCTCGGCTGGGTATCGACGTGGGATTATGCACAGCACGTCCCGACAACCTACGGCAAGGGAGTGTGGTCGATACCGCGTGAACTCTATATGAAATCGACTCCCGACGGTTTCCGAGTCTGCCAACGTCCACTTACCGCTCTCAGCGGTCTGCGCGGTAAACCTTGGTCAATGGTTTCAACTCTAAAACCGGGCGTCACCCCACTCAGGCAGATTGCTGCTATGGATAATACCTATGAACTGATTGCCAAGATTGATGCACGTATACCCAACATGGTTGGATTTGACCTTTGTAGCGATGGCGACAGGAAAGTGCGCCTCACATACGACTCAGCATCATCCACGCTCCTCCTTGACCGTACACATAGTTCGTCGGCAGATATACCGAAGTTCAGCCGCATAGCATTTTCAAAGGTTGAGCCGGCCGACGGATTGCTGAATCTTCGTATCTTTGTTGACCGTTCCGTAGTTGAGGTCTTTGTCAATGACGGAGAGACCGTGATGACCGCCCTCACGTTCCCTTCAGACTCCGGCACGGGTGTAAGCGTCTTCGCCCTAAATCCCGGCGCCAGTCTAAACCTAACAGCCTATCCCCTGACATCAATCCACTCTAAATAGCCTACAAGGGTTTGATAGGATATAAGAATTCAGAAATCACATTGAATCATACGCTTTTGTTGCGCTCTCAATGTGATTTCTGAATTTTGTTGTATGTCGTTTATCTTACAGGGAGTGTAACTGTCGAAGATTTCAGTCCCGGGGCTTTGGCTGTGAGTGTGACTGTTCCGGGGGTATCTGAACTCTGAACAATGGCAGTGAGACGACCTTTGAAGAGATGCATCTGCGGGAGATGGAACAGATCAAGCGAGGTGGCGTCACCGTTGGCTCCGGCCCGATACGAGCCTTGGCCATCGACACTGAACTTAACCAGACGGTCATCATCAGGACACAGATTACCATTGCGGTCTACGACTGATACTGTAACGTAGGCAAGATCCTCACCGTCAGCTGACAGCGAATTGACTGACGGTTCGAGCTTGAGAGCGTATGGCTTACCGGCTGTGCGTACAGTTCTTTCTGCGGCAGGCTTGCCGTTGCTGTCGTATGCTACTACCCGTATTTCGCCGGGCTGGTATACGGCATCCATCCACATCAGTCTGTAACGGCGCAACAGTGCAAGTGAGTCGAATGATGCCGAGGCTTCTTCGGCCGTCATCTTGCGCTGACGCCCCTGACTTACGCCATTGATCCATAGTTCGGCCTCGGGAAATGAGGTGTAGACCATCACCGGCGTGGTCTGACCTTCGCGTCCCGGCCAGGTCCAGTGGGGAACAACGTGGAGGGTAGTATCGGTCGTGTTCCAGAGACTGCGATAGAGATAGTATCGGTCTTTGGGTATCGACGCAAGGTCGATGATGCCGAAGAGCGAACTGTGACTCGGCCAGGCATCGGTATTGTAAGGTGACGGTTCGCCCAGATAGTCAAATCCGGTCCATACGAATTGTCCCATAGTCCAAGGGTAGTCCTCGGCAAGAGCGAAGTCGACATCGGGGATATTTGACCATGAGCAATGTTCCGTGTCGTAACCTGTGGACTGATGGTCGGGATACATGGCGGTGCCGACCTGTACGGGAAACTTGTAGACTCCGCGTGAGCTGACTGTCGAAGCTGTCTCTGAACCAAGAATTATTTTCTGAGGAAGTTTTTCGTATGACTCCAAGTAACGGTGGGTGCGGTAATTGAGACCAGGAATGTCAATCAGGGCGGCAAATCCATTGTCAAGCACACATGACACACGATCCATGCCACAGGTGACCGGGCGGGTAGGATCTTCACGATGGCAGATGTCCTGTAGGAATTTGGCTACTTTGTAACCGTTCTTGTCGCACTGTGTGGGCACCTCATTACCGATCGACCAGATGACGACAGACGGATGGTTGCGATACTGACGGAGCATATTGACCATGTCGCGCTCTGCCCATTCGTCAAAATATCTGTGGTATCCGTTCTCACACTTGGCAATATCCCATTCGTCAAAGGGTTCCACCATCATCATAAATCCCATCTCGTCACATAGGCTGACGAGTTCGGGAGCGGGCATATTATGCGATGTGCGTATGGCATCGCATCCCATATCCTTGAGCAACTTCAACTGGTGACGGAGCGCGGACGTATTGATCGCGGCACCGAGAGGGCCAAGGTCGTGGTGATTGCACACGCCCTGAAATTTTCTCGGTTTACCGTTGAGGAAAAATCCGCGTTCAGGCAAGACTTCGACCGAGCGTATGCCGAATCGTGTACTATATTTGTCAAGAATCCGGTTTTTGTCGTCTGAAACGGTGGTCTGCGCGGTGTAAAGATTAGGTGATTCAGGTGACCATAATTCAGGCGATGTTATCTCGAAGTTCTGTTCGACCGGCAGTCCGTGATTGATACGTCCATTGGTGGTGCGTGTTGCTACGACCTTACCGTCAGGCGACAGAATATCAGTGGTGACAATCAGTTTCTTCTTGCCGGAGTTTTCGATTGTAGTGAGCAATCTTACTGTAGCGAAATCTTCTTCGACGTGCGGAGTCGTCACATGGGTGCCCCACACCGGGACATGTATCGAATCGGTCTCCACAACCCTGACATTTCTGTAAAGACCGGCACCGGGATACCATCGTGATGAGAATGGTTTGTTCTCCAGGCGCACAGCCAGCAGATTGTCCGACCCGTCGCGATTAAGATAGGGGGTGACATCGAAGTGAAAAGAATTATATCCGAACGGCCATTGTCCCACTTCGTGACCGTTGACCCAAACAGTGGCTTCGCTCATCGCGCCGTCGAAGACGAGCGACACCATGCGTCCGGGTGTGGCAGGAAACGTCGTGCGATACCATCCGCAGCCCATATAGGGCAGACCTCCTGACCGGCCTGTCTTCAGTGACGCTGTTGTCTCTCCGTCCTGAGTGACAGCCACAGTCTGTAGGTCATGTTTACGGTCAAACGGCCCGTAGATAGCCCAGTCATGCGGCACAGTTACTGACTGCCAGTGAGAATCGTCAAAGGTCTTGAGTGATGCCCGTGGAGTATCTTCCTGACTGAAACGCCACCCTTGTTTTAAAAGAGACTCACTGCGTTGAGCAGTCACACAGGGTGCTAACATTAGAATTGATAGAATGGAAAGACAGATTTTCATACAGTCTGTTTGGTTCAAGGTATAGACGTGGTTTTTATAATGTTATCTTTTCTGTTAACGGAAGATTTTGTGATGAATTGCCTACAGTAATTAAAAAATCACCCGGCTCGACTTCAAATTTGTGGGTCGTCATATCATAAAAAGCGAATGCCTCGTCATCAAGTATGATTTTGACATTCTGACTCTCTCCTGCTTTAAGATATATCTTTTCAAATCCTTTCAGCTCCTTGACAGGTCTCGGCACCCGGCAATCACAGTCGCTAACATATACTTGTGCCACTTCGGCCGCATCGCGTTTGCCTGTATTCTTTATCGTGAAAGAGACCTCGACACGGTTACCGTCAAGTTTAGTCAGTTTAAGGTCTGAAAAATCAAAGGAAGAATAGCTCATACCGAAGCCGAATGGGTAGAGTGGGGTAGTCCCGTTTCGGTCATATCCGCGATAGCCGGTGAAGATGCCTTCGCGATACTCTACATGACGGCACTCCTTGGTGTCGGTCGAGCGTACTTTGCGACGGTTGTCAAAATAATTTCCCCATGTCGGACTCTCCTCAAGCGAACGGTCGTAGGAAATGGGCAATTTCCCTGAGGGGGAAATCTTACCGGTGAGAATCTCAGCTATCGCAGTCCCGCCTTCCTGACCGGGATACCATGCCAACAGGATGGCACGTGTGTGGTCAATCCATCGTCTCAGATCTACGGCTCCACCACTGTTCAATACGACAATCAGATTAGGATTGATAGTGGCGAGATCCTGTATGAACGCTTCTTCATATTCCGGGAGACCGAACTCACGGTCAAATCCTTCGCCCTCATTGTCTCCGTTAAACCCGGTGCATAACACGACATTATCAGCCGCAGCAACGGCACCTTCGAGTTTTTCCCGTTCAAGGCTTTTTACGGACAAATGAACCTGTGCTCCACCGCTACTGTCGAAATAGTCAAAACGGAACCGATATGTCACACCTGATTTTACAGGATATGACACAACACGCTCGCTGAAAGAATGGTTTCCCCAGTGGCCGGTGACTATGGAGTCATTCACATAGAGTCTGTATCCGTCATCACCACCGACGCTAATCCTGAGATTTTCGTCTTTGTCAGGGATATATATGCCGTCCCATCTGATCGAGAAATTATCGTCGGGGAACCCCTCCGCGGGACCTGAGTATCCGTAATCGAAGCGAACGGTCTTATCCGTTCGTACAACATCGGGTATACCGTTGAAATTAACGTTCTTGAAGTATCTGCCTGTCAATCCTCTTGAGGTTAATGTTGAATCCGAATAGAATCTGTCCAGCACTTCGGTATAAATATCGTTTTCGGAGAGAGTTGTGACCTTTCGAGACATTGATTTCAGAGCCTTGGTGACGGGGCTGATCGAGTATGCATGGACAGCGCCGCTGCCACCGCCGGATACGATGGTATCAGAGTTTGCTCCAAGGACTACGGTCTTGCCTTTTAACGGGAGTATACCACCGTCATTTTTAAGCATTACGATACCTTCACGGGCGGTCTCCAGAGCCGTAGCACGTGATGAACTGCAATCAAGAGGTATTGACTTGTCTGCAACGTTACTGTCTAACAGTCCAAATGCACTTAGAGTCTGCAATATGTGTGCCACTTTATCATCGATCATATCAACAGTGATACGACCTGATGCCAAAGCGTCGCGCAATAGTGAATCTGTATAATGTACGGCCTTGGGCATTTCCAGGTCAAGGCCTGAGTTGACAGCACCAACTGTAGAGTATACCGAAGTCCAGTCGCTCATAAGGATACCGTCAAATCCCCACTCATCGCGCAGTATCTGAGTGTTCAGCCACTGATTCTCGGTAGTATGGACTCCGTTAAGCAGATTATAGCTGCTCATTACAGCGCCGGTACCTGCTCGTTTTACTGCATTACGGAAGGCCGGGAAATATATTTCCTGAAGTGTACGTTCGTCAACGTCACTGCTTGCATGATGTCGGCTCCACTCTTGATTGTTGGCCGCAAAATGCTTGATTGTCGCAATTACTCCTCGTGATTGTACGCCCTTGATGTATTCGCCGGAAATCTCGGACGTCAGATAAGGGTCTTCGCCCATGTATTCGAAGTTGCGTCCGCACAGTGGAGATCTGTATATATTGACACCGGGACCGAGCAAGATGCCTACGCCACGCGCTCTTGCATCATCGCCGAGACTTTGACCGTAGCGGTTGATAAGTGCACGGTTCCATGTGGCTGCGGCGAGAATCCCGCAGGGATAAAGCGTGCTGTTGTCACAATGATTGCGTATGCCCTGTGGCCCGTCGGCAAGTAGAACACGCGGTATGTTCAGCCGTTTGATGGGGCGCAGTGAGAATGAAGTTTCTCCTGACAGGTACGAGAGTTTCTCGTCAAGAGTCATTTTCTCGACCAACGCTCTTGCCCTCGTTTTATCCTTCGTGCCGATGGTTACGGCATGAAGGGATAAAACTTCAAGGGACATGAACAAAAATAGTATAACGAATTTTCTTATCATAACTCGGCAAGATTCAGGCGAATAGATTTGCCGTTTACACTCACGGTGTATTCACCCGGTTCGAGGAAACGATTTCCATCAGAGTCAACGAAGCTGAGATCACGCATGGGGTCAATTGTAAAAGTATAGGTTTCGGTCTGACCGGGTGCGATAGTTTTCTTCTCAAAATACTTCAGCTCTTTCTCAGGACGGGTTATCGAACAATATGGATCTGATATGAACCACAGAACGGTCTCCTCTCCACTGACTGAACCTGTATTTGTGACGGGAACAGACACCTTTATCTTATCTCCCTTACGGAAATCAGTGATGGATGCGGTAAGGTCACCGTAACTATAAGTTGTATAGCTTAGGCCGTGACCGAATGGATAGAGAGGTTCGCTTGTGATGTCCTGATAGAATCCCTGGTGATGGCGACCGCTCTTGCGACGGTTGTAGTAGATAGGAATCTGGCCGGTGGAGTAGGGAAATGTGATAGCAAGTTTGCCGGATGGATTGATGCGGCCCGAAAGTATTCCTGCCAAGGCCTCACCGCCTCTCACGCCCGGCTGCCAGGCCTCGATAATCGCGTTAGCCATCGGTTCGAGACGGTTGAGTTCGAGCGGACGGCCGTTGCAGAGCACTAATACAATCGGTTTACCGCATTTGGCAACCTCTGCGACGAGTTCTTCCTGTATGTTGGGGAGTGCGATAGAAGAGCGTGATGCGTTCTCACCGCTCCAACGGATATTCTCACCAAGGCATATAACCACAACATCAGCCCAGGCTGCTGTATCCGCGGCCTGAGAGAATCCTGATCGGTCATTACCGTCACGATGACATCCTTCTGCATATCGTATCTCAGCCTTGTCACCAAATTCACCGACAATTCCATCGTATAACGAGGTGACAGTCTCGGGATCGCCATGTCCGCACCAAGCTCCGAGCAGATCCCAGTTATTGCGGGCAAGCGGGCCGATCACAGCTATTTTCTTTACTCCGTTGAGCGGTAATGTAAGAGTCGAATCATTCTTAAGCAGAACCATTGACTCGGCTGCAAGCCGGCTGGCGGTCGTGAGTGATTCAGGACGCAGGAACCGATCGGTGACTTCAGGAGTATATGGATTCTCGAAAAGTCCGAGGCGGAATTTAACACGTAGCACGCGGCGCACAGCTTCATCGATGGTCTGCTGTGATACTTTGCCCTCAGCTACAAGATCAGCGAGATGGCGATCGTAGGCATGACTCATCATATCCATTTCCAATCCGGCATTGAGCGCACGCCACGCAGCCTCGCGTTTATCAGATGCCAATCCTTGATTATGGAGTTGCTCGATGGCACCCCAGTCGCTGACAATAAAGCCGTCGTGTCCCCATCTGTTTTTGAGGATCTCTGTCATTGTGTAGTAGTTGGCAGACCCGGGTACACCGCTGATGTCATTGAACGAACTCATCAGTGTTGCCGCACCGGCCTTGACACCGGCTTCGTAGGGCGGGAGATATGTGTCCCAGAGTGTCTGAGGCGACACTTCGGTATATACGTAGTCGCGCCCGGCTTCGGATGCTCCGTATCCGACATAGTGCTTGAGACAAGCGGCTACGGATGTTGAGTCAGAAAGCTTTTTACCCTGATAGCCTCTTACCGAAGCCGCACAGAATATTGCGTTAGTGTATGGATCTTCGCCATAACCTTCGGAGACACGTCCCCAACGTGGATCGCGTGCGATGTCAATCATGGGAGAGAAAGTCCAGTCTACACCTGACATGCGGGCTTCCTGAGCTGATACGGCACAGGCTTTGCGTACCAGCGCGGGATTCCATGAACATGCCTGAGCGAGTGATATAGGATAAATGGTCTTGAATCCGTGGATCGCGTCGTAGCCGAATATGACAGGAATACCGAGGCGGGATTCCTCCATGGCACGCCGTTGCATTGCGTTACGCAATGCGGGGTCTGTGTCAAAGTAGATCAGAGAGCCTATTTCAGCCGGGATCTCTTTAACCTCTTCTCCAATATTGTTAACGTTATTATTACGTCCGAGGGTATACTGGTTTAGCTGGAGGATCTTTTCTTCGAGTGTCATCCTGCCAAGCAGATCCTCCACCCGGATCTCTACGGGTACCCGTGGGTCCTTGTAGAGCGGAGCGGATGGTGTGAGACTGCTGAGGTCTGTTATCTCGGAAGGTTTACCTACGGCGGCATGTGCGGCTTCACGTGCCACTCGTGCCAGATCGGGATTCATATCCTCCGGCATCCAGGAGTTTTCAGTAACATTTTTGCCGAAGAGTTTCTCATACCATGCGCATGCGGCAGTGAATCGTCCGACACCTAAATCAAGATGATAGCCATCGCGGTTCATATTATCACCGATAAAGGACGTGCGCGCATTCTGGATGGCTGTTCCGGCGGGAATTATAGTCTTGATTTTCCATTTTTTTGCCGCAAGATTGTTTGCATCCACTATCGAGCGGTACATTGTCAGCTGGTCGCGATTGTAATTCTTAAAGCCCGAATGAGGTGCACCCTGTTGGTAAGCCCATGTCTGATGCAGAATTACGTGGGATTTTTTCGGAGCCTTTGACTTTACGTATGAGAGTAATTCAGGAAGTGAGGCTGAATACGTGTCATACATTCCGGAAAACGGGCTGGCCTGCTGTAACGAAATATAGTCCCATGCGTCGTCATCGAGTGCTTCAGCTATAGAGACATTTTTCCGCTCATTCATTTTGCCGTCAGCACCGATTTTTCGATACACATAGTCATGCTTATCGCCACGGACGTTGCCGAGATGTCGTTCAAGCGAACACCCGCCGATAAAGAGATTGCCGATAATGGCCGTATCGCCATCTGCAGCTGCGATCTCATGGAGGTTCTGCTCGATGGCATCGCGCGAGAAACTGTTGCCGATGGCAAGGATTCTTATAGTACGGGCCTGTAGCTGTAAGACGGCAGTAAGGGCCGCAGCAATTACTATTATGGATTTAAAATTCATGATTTCAGAGGATGGTGACTAAGGTTTCGTTTTTTATTGTAAAAGTCGCGCATGATATACCATGCCTTTTTGCGTTGTCCACGATCAGATACGAGACCCTTACGATTCCATCCCTCCTGATTGGTAGGGTGAAAGCGGAACGGTGAACGGAAGTCAAAAAGAATCCAGGGGGACACGCCAGCTAAATTAGGAATATTTTCCATCATACGCAAATTGTCTTCATACAGACGGGCCTGATAATCCTCACTCCATGAGCTGACTGTGTCACGACTGCCTGACTGTCCGTAGAGCGCTTCACCACCAAATTCCGAAATGATGAGCGGTTTGTCAGGCGTTACATCCCATACGGCCTTATCGGGTGTCACCGGCCACGGATGATACCATCCCATATATTTATTTACACCTATTACATCGAGATTCTCAGTAAAAGAATCATCCATAGTGAAAACGCCACGGTTCTTATCATATTCGACAAGATCGAATGCGGCGACATAAAGACGTGTGGTATCAATCGATTTGCCCGTCTCGATAAGATGTTTCAGGAAGTTATTTCTGGCGGCGGACGGTTTGGTCTCATTAGCGACACCCCAGAACCCTACGGCACATCGGTTCTTGTCACGGTTGATCATTTCTGTCAACATTCCACACGCTTTTTCACGGGTAGCATCATCCTCAAAGTCTATTCCCTGCCATACCGGTATTTCCTGCCACAATACGATACCCATTTTCTCTGCCAATCTGACTGTGTATTCGTTCTGCGGATAGTGTGCGAGACGGATCATATTTACTCCGAGATCGCTTGCCTCACTGAGCAGCATCACGGCATCATCCTTGGTGCAGGCGCGTCCGAGGCGCTGGGGTATCTCTTCATGAAACGATATGCAACGCATAAACTGAGGTTCACCGTTTATCAGAATCTTTGTACCTTCGACGTTAATGTTGCGGAATCCTATCTCTTCCGTCACACGGTCATTTCCACCATTTATAGTGACATCATAGAGTACAGGGGCATCCGGCGCCCATCTTTTCAGGTTCTTTACTTTGATTTCTCCGCTGATCTGACCGTTGTCATCAGTTATGGCTTCAAAACGTTTTTTGAGATCAGGTATTTCTACCGATACTTTTACACCTGATTCAGGACGGCTCATACTAACATCTACGTCGATTACATCGGGATTGTCCTTGCGTAGACGGATGAAATAGTCCTTGACATAATTGTCAGGCACATTAATGAGCATTACGTCTCGGGTGATGCCGCCATAATTCCACCAGTCGAATGCAAGTGCGGGAATCGCATCACGTGTACGACGGTTGTTGACCTCTACCACAAGGAAATTATCTCCCTTTTTGATCTCATCTGTGACATCTATTTCAAACGGTGTGAAACCTCCTTCGTGAGATGCGATTTTCTTACCGTTGAGATATACATTGCAACGGTAGCTGACAGCTCCGAAATACAGTATGGATCTTTGGCCCGGCGTGGGTTCGGCATCGAAATGTCGACCATACCACACGGTTCCTTCATAGTATTTCAATTCAGGAGACTGAGAGTTCCAATCGCCCGGGACTTCCAGCCGTAGCCCTCCGTCAAAGGAATATTCGTAGAAATCAGTCTCTCCTTCCGGCTTACGGTTTTCGTATACCTTCATGCGGTCACCCTGATCGTAAAGATCAATAATCGCATCCCAACGTCCGTTGAGCATTTTGTAGTCGCGACCGTAAGCATTAATCAATGTGGCCGATGCATGCAGGAACAGTGAGGCACAGACGAGAAGAAATATGGTAATTCGTTTCATCAGGTCAAATCATTATCGGTTTAACGAGCAGAGTTACAGTTTTTAAGGAAGTCGATGACCCATGTCCATGCGGCTGATCCCTGTTCGCCGTAAGCATAGTGGGCGGTGGTCTCCGTAATCATAAGTTCTTTAGGTGCATCGATCACATTATATACTGACATCGTGGATGTCGGAGGACATACCATGTCGTTGTAACCGAAAGTGTAGAATCCCGGTACTTTTATCTCGCGGGCGAAGCTTGATACATCAAAATATGAGAGCGTATTGAGAATCTGAGGCGTATGATACTTTTTGTCTTTCAGTGTGTGAGGCCAACCTCCTGCTCGTCCGGCCGAGTATCCTGCCATGTCGCTCATAGCCGGGTAGTATGATACAAGGCCTTTTACTCTCGGGTCGAGGCCGGCTATGATTATTGAGAGACCACCTCCCTGACTGCCTCCGAATGTGGCGAGGCAGCCGTTAAATTCAGGTAGCTGTTCGATAAAGTCAATGCCTCGCACACATCCTGTGAGAATGCGTTTGTAATAATACCTGTCTCTGTCCTCCATATTAAAAGAGTGGTAACGTTTGAGTGCACCGTTATACAGACCGGAGTAAACTTCTGACGGAAGGTTGACAGGTATGCCATGAACACCGATTTCAAGAATGATTACCCCTTTTTCAGTGTGGCTGATGTCTCCGTTGTAGCCACGCACACCTGCACCGGGCAGTTTGAGGATAGCAGGGTAGGTACCCTCGGCTGCAGGTACGGTAAGGATTCCGTACATACGTGAACCCCAGTCATTGTTGATCCAAGATACGTGATATACTTTAACTTTTGATGTGCAGCGGTCAGGCATCAGAGTCATGGTGGGTTCGAGATCCCATTTTCTTGCATCGGAGATAGCTTTCTCCCAGAATGCTTTGAAATCTGCCGGCTGCTGTGTGATCGGACGGAGTTCCTCAGGCGAAAAACCGACGGTTCCCATGCCCTCGTAGTTCTGATTGCCATTTTTCATGTATACGCGACAGCGCAGGAAGCCGGGCTGTTTCATTGTTCCGGCATCAATTGTTCCCACTCCGTTTTTCAGTTTTACTTTACCGGTCTTATGAGGCGACATCATATCTTCGGTTATATCATAGGCCAGTTCGACATCACCTTCAGGTACATCGCAACGTGTCAGTCTGACATCAAATTTGACGTTTTGTCCGGGTCTGTAATTCCATGTTCCGGACTGAGGATATACCGATAGTTTGTAAAGGCGCTCGGCGGGTTGAGCGTATGACATGCCAAATACTGCCAAAAGCAGGATTATACTGATGTAACAACGATGTAAGTTCATAGCGAAATTGTGGTAAAATTGGTGTTTATTTTGCGACACTATATTTGTAGAGTACGAAGTCGTTGGGTTTGTCAATGGTGAGTTTTATGCGTCCTCCTTCACCTGCGCGCAGGCACTGTTCATTACCGTTTCCGATGACAGGAGATAATTTGACCGTGTCTCCGATTGAGAACCAGGTTGATATTTCAGCCTCATTACGCGGATTATCCTCACGGTAGACGAGAAGATAACCTTCGTTATCAGATGTTAGAGATTGAAATCCTGTCCACGAACGGCCTGATGGTTCATCGCCGACAGGCAGAATCGTACCACGATGAAAGTCATGCTGAACAGTGCGATAGGCATCGACAAGAGGTTTTAAGTCAAATGCTTCCTCAGGAAGATTTGATGCTTCCATCCATGCGAGCGGTTGCCCTGCCATGGTAACTGCGAATATGTAATTGAAATCATAGTTGGCGGGTGAGAATACATCTCCTTTATATTTATCTACATTACGCCATTTGTTCAGAAATTCTATTTGCAGGCGTTCGGCTGGTACGTAACGTGACAGCATCCAGAGATTTCTTAATGTCCAGTAGGGATAATAGTTGCCCCAGTCAGTATAACGGTTTTCAAGAAATATGTTACCGTATTCATTAAAGAAATGATAACCTCCGCGGCGACTGGCTGTAGCATCCAGATTGAACATAACCTCATTGTTAGTCTCTGAGAGTACACGGTCGAAAAGTCGGCGCAGGTTTTCTTCACCGGTTTTGGTGTTGACTGTGAGTCCATCGATTTTGAACATCTTTATGCCGTAGTCCCGCCATAGTCCGACAATGGTGGCTGCGTCCTTTTCCCAGTCTTCGAAGTCGTTCTGTACACTTGGATTGAACCATAGTCCGATCTCTATGCCGAGTTCATGTCCGCGTTTTACAATTGGAGACAGTCCGTGCGGATATTTCAAGGGATCGGGAGTCCAGTAGGAAGCATTTGCATAAATGTCTTTGAAGGATCCTCCTTTTGATGCCGAGTTGGGACTTTTACCGGCCTGCCATCCGTCATCGATCTGAAAGAGTGTGATACCGAGGCGGGCTGCCTTCTCAAGCTCTGCCAGGCAGAATGATTCATTGACTTTGGCATCCTGCGAGCGGTCACCCCACGTGTTCATCATCACCATTTCATCACGTTGTGGATTGAGAATACGACATTGTTTCTGATAATCGCGCAGTGCACGCAGTGCTGACAGCTCGTCGGTTCCGAATGTACATAGCACTGACCCGTAGGTCTGTGTCCACTTATCGGGTGTGACATCCTTCTCGTCCACGCCGAGTCCGGTGACCATAAATGTGCCGAAATCACTTATGAAGTCAGCGTTTTTGTAAGCTAACTGTACACCGGAGCATGGAGCTTCCTTTATAAATACGAATCCGCCCTCATCCGCACCGTCAGTCACCGTGAGAATATTTCCGCGGTGATTGGTCTTGCGATAAGAGATAAAATCGCGAGTATCAACGAGATTATTATTCCAGTCCGTGATGTCACGAAATTCGACTGCGCGTCCGTGCCAGTGCTGACCGTTGAGCGACAGGCGGTCAAGTACGGCAGTGACCGGCTTGACCTTCATATCTTCGGCATGCTCAATGTTACTACGGTCGGCTTCACTGACCTCTTTATCCGCCACACCGCTTAATGCTCCGCGCAGACGTGTGTCTACAGCTATAGCCGGAACGTTGTCATACAGACGATAAGTGCGTTCGACATCAAGATCGCCTAACCGATATGTGACAGTGGTCACAAGTCGATCAGGACGGATGCCGTCACTCTCGACATGTGCGACTGTAATTTTACCGTCGGTCGGCTCAGCCCGGTTCACTGTGAAGTCAGGTGTCCGACCGTCAGTGATTAGAACCTTGCCGGATAGCTTGTCTGTTACGCGAGTGGTAATCAGATGACCGTTATTCCACAGAAATACGCGCTCGATGCGGCTATTGCCCATCTTGAGCGTATCTCCCGATAAGACGGAATAACAATCACCGGCAATAACGCGTATTGCAGTGGTTAAGTAAAGAGAAAGAGTCAGCAGTCGTGTTTTCATTATTCTTTCGGGGGATTATTCTTTTAGCATACGTGGAGTATCAAGAAGTTCGTTCGCAAGATTGAACTTCTGATTGTCAGGCAGTGTATTACCATCCTTTCCTGCGCCGGCTTTCATCATCGCCGTCAGTTCGTCAAGGTGTGACTGATATATCTGGCGAGGCGAAGCGTTATGCTTGTGACAGAGCGCGGCGGCCATACCTACAACCTCGCCCATCATACCGGTGGTACGCATGACACGTACGGTGCCCAGGGCTACGTGGGTAACGCTGATGTTACGGCCGGCCATGAACAGGTTGTCAATATTGCGCGAGTACAGACAGCGGTAGGGGACTGAGTAGGGGTGAATGAAGATGTGATTAGTCGCAGCCTTAAATTCCTGACCGGGAAACTTGCTGCTGTTCTGAGGATCGGGAAAATGCAGATCAAGACTCCATGTCGTTGTGAATGATGCATCTTCATGGAATACATTCTTGTCAATGTCGTCCTGCTTCAGAATGTAGTCGCCGAGCAGACGACGTGATTCGCGTTTGCCCGAGATGTAGCCTACCCAGTCAAGATCTCTGTTACGGAACTTGCCATTATCTTTAAGATGATTCTTAAGATGGCTCCAGTTGGAGAAGATCACCATGAGTCCGTAGTCACGTATGGTCTCGGCCTCGGAAATCTGATTGCGATTCATACCGGTCTCCCATTTCCACTCGCCCATTGTGACGCGTTCGCAGTTGTCGTCATTGAAGTCTACTCCATAACTGAACTCCGGGAAACTGGATTTTTTACCATTATCGCGGGTATACCATTGTATTGATGCGCCCATCGTCATCGAATCCGCAACCTCAGGTGCGAGAGGTTCGTCGTAATCGCTGCGTGACTCTCGTCCCATGGCATAATCCGCGCCGGCGAGAAATCCGATAGTGCCGTCACCGGTACAGTCGCTGAAGTAAGGAGCCTGTAATACAAGTTCGGTGTTCTGTTCCGTATGACGAATGGTGACGGTACGGATGCTCTTGCCGTCACACTCCACGCCGATAGCCCGGTAGCAGGGATAAAGTGTAACACCCGGTTCGGATGCGATGAATGAGTCTTTTTTCTCATCTTCGTAATAATCCGCCGGCTTCGCATTGCCTGAGCGCGAGTGGCCGAACTCGCGTATCATGCGGCCGAGACCTTTGTTTGGTCCCAATTCCGTATGTCCGCCGAGATGTACTCGCACTTCCGAACTGTTGTTGCCTCCGAGCACAGGCCGGTCATTTACGAGAGCGACCTGCAATCCGTTTCGAGCAGCAGAAACAGCCGCGCACATACCGGCGATACCTCCGCCGACAACAACGAGGTCATATCTCATAATCTCGGTTGGTGCGTTGTTGATCCCGAGAGCAGAGCGTCTCAACGCTTCAAGCTCGGCTCCGCCATCAGGAAGCGATACATTATCTTCGGTGGTGAGATATATGACGTCGCATCTGCCGTTGAATCCTGTAAGATCATGTAGCGATATGTCTCGGCGTCCGGCCTGCAATTTAATCTCACCGGCACGCTGCCATTCCCATTTGTTACCGCTTGCACCGAGAGTGGAGGGAAGAAACTTCCCTCCGATCTTTATCCGAAACTTTCCGGGACCTTCCCCCTTTGACCAGGGGGAGGTCCAGTTGAAAGTCCTTACATACACAGTGTATTTTGCCGTTTCGGGAATCTCTACGGTAGTGACGGCGTCAGATACGGGGACACCCATGCCATGTGCCATCAGATAAGATGAGCCCATCTGATCCATAAACTGCTGATCGACAACCCATCCACCTTTATCGGCAAATGATTCTGTTTCGATCCACAGATTTGCGGCCGAAGCGCCTATCGTAGTGGCAAGCAACAATGCGCAGGAAGAGAAATTTTTTATCAGCGATTTCATCATCAGTTGACATTTACATTGGTGAGTTGCAGCCAACCTTCGGGAGTAATGTCTCCTTTTGCCGAGATTTGCAGTCCGATCTGATTGTCTTTGGTCGTGTCTACAAGTCCTACGGCCCACATATACTCGCCTGCCTTTACATTACCCATATTGAATGTCGATTCATAAGTCGAAGGTTTGCCCTTGATCCAGTCATTCAGACAGGGCCTTTCATCGACATAGACCTTTACAGGCTGAAGTGTGGTCTTGTCAAGAAGGGCGAACGCAACCTTGTATTTTTGGTTCCACTGCGGGATATTGGTCGGACAATAACCCCAGCCGAGATTGCTCCAGCGATGTGTAATCGTGACATTACCTGATGATGATGTGCCGGTGGGTACGGAGATCTTATCAGGATAGAGACGATAACCGCCTTCGGCAATAAATTCTGTCACGAGATCGTATGCTTCGTTGAACCATGACCATGTCTCGCCCATCGCCATGTTGCTTCCGTAGCGGAAGTCCATCATATTGACGTTAGCACCTTTACCCTCATAGTATTCGCCACGGCGTACCTCAGCATAATCTGCATAGCCGTCACCCTTGATCGAGCCTCCGTGTGAGGTCTTGACCCATCCTCCTTCCATGATGATAGGACGACGGTAACGGTGCGCGGCAGCAAAGTTACGCTCCCAATCCTTGTAATAGGATTTCATGCCGAAAGCATCATTGCGTAGAGAGAATCCCTTATCCACAGCCATTTCGATAAGCTGTTCAGTCAGGGCACTGACATTCTCTGTGTAAGATGCTGTTGCCAGAAGGGCACGGTGATAGTTTATGAAGCAGGGTACATGTTTGAACTCATTGATGTAGAGATCAGTGACCCAGTCGGTAACCTGTTCGCGAGGATCGTTGTTGCCGGTCGAGTAGATCACAGTGTGTGATTCACCCCATTTGCCGAGGCCGGTGCCGCTGATGAACATAGTCACGTCGGGATCGTCATACTTGGCAGCGAAATCATGGATGAATTTAGCGAATTTTTCCTGGAATATGGGATCGTCGGGGTAGGGTGACCATACCTGAACCGAGCCGGTAGTCGTTACGTAATATTGTGCGCCGGCTTTCTTGACATATTCCGGAGAGAAGTTGTCATGTTTGTCCTGGCTATCGCAGATGAAGCTGAACGCAAGTTTCATATTGCGTTCTTCAGCCCCCTTGACAAGCATTTTGAAACGTCGGGCTTCAACTGTATTGCAGTCCTCGTCCCATGCATATTTACCCTCCTCGGGATTGAAATATGACCAGGCGGCACGGATGAACAGCACGTTTGAGTAGTCAGAAACTTTAACGCGTCCCACCGATGACTCCATATTGTCATAATCATCCCAGAACGAGTCATTGAGACCGTCACCGAGACCTGTGTATAGAACCCATCCGGTAAGAGGATTACGTAACATTTTATAACGCTCGGGTTTGATGTCGACAATCTGATTGCCGTTTATATCCCATAAGTGATTGAGCGATGATGTGTCGTCGCTGTCGGAACATGAAGTTGCCGCTGCGGCGATAACCGCGCCCGCCAGCAAAGTGCGGGCGCGGAGTATTATTGAAAGATTATTATTGAACATTTGATTCAGTTTTTTCTTGCGAAGATTATTTGCTGTTGAAAACAACAGTGAGTTTTTCGATGTCTACTACAACGAAGTTACAGTTTTCCGGGACGCAGAAGTATGCGTAACGGTTGTCACTCTGTCCGGCAACGAGCGTCATGGTCTCACCTGCGGTTACGGGCAGGTAGCCTCGCTTGCTATTGCGCTTGGCATCGGCGGTAGAACCGAAGGCGTAGACATTGTTCTCGATGCTTGACACGAGGAAGTTCAAGGCTCCCACACCGGTTGCTTTTGACCAATCGTCAGTAGAAGTATTTCTGGGAAGCACCTCTCCGTAGTATACGAATACGTTCGGATTAGCAAGAGACTGTTTGAGCTTGAATTTTTCCTGGAATCCGGCTTTGAGGTCGGAGTCGTGTGCACTGCCATTAAATCCGCCCCACATCCAGAGTTCGGTTACTTCCTGTGTGTAGGGATTAATCTTATCAACGGTATTGTTGTATGACACGGTTGTATTCTTCAGATCTGTTGCGGCAGAATAGATGATGACGTTGTGCTCCTGAGTATTGACTACGATTCGGTATGTGCCGTCAGCAGGAATATCCCAGTAAGCCGTAGCTGTGCCGGACTCTGTAGTAGCCTGACCGAACTCGTGAGCGACGCCGTCATGGATGTCATGGTCATCTGAAGCCTTGGGTACGAATGACAGAGCTTTGCTTTCTTCGAATTCGAGAGGCATGTAGAGTCGACCGGCTTTCAGTTCTCCACGCCATGCGTAGAGTCCGTCAGCCTCAAGTGCCGGAAGAACTTCGATCTCTTCATCTCCTACAGCACTTCCGGCGAGGAACAGTCTATCCATCTCGATAACACTACCGGTCTCAACGATCTTGACGGTACGTGCATTAAGATTGATGGTTATACGATAGTTTCCGTCAGTTGGGATGACCCAGTAGTTTGCATCGGACGAATCTGCGATAACAGCAGGCATTTCGTCATTAGCGATCGGGGCATCGGCAGTGGCAGGAGAGATGGCATTATTCTCGTCTCCATAGATTACGGGGAAGTTGAGTTTACCTGCCTTCAGGCTTCCATTCCATGAATATACACCTGAGGTGGCTGAGGTAGGAGTCAGTTCAATCGGAGTATCACCGACAGTGCTGCCGCCGATAAACAGGCGGTCAGCCATAAACTGTTTCTCGCCGTAAGTCTTGATCTTGACCGTTGCGGTGGCGATGTCGGGAATAACCACTCTCGGACCTTCAAATGATGCTGTAACAGTAAGATTAATAGATGTCACTGTGCTGGTAAGACAACCGAAATGGTTGACGAGCAGTTCCTGAAGATCACGGTTGGTATATGAACGGCGGAATATACCGTCATCCTCATACTCTTTAACCGATGACTCCTTGCTGCCTATGGCATCGATCTGATACTGATAGGTGGTTATGAACTCATTGCCGTAGGAGTATGCCTTATCCCACTCAATAGTGAGCGCTACACCGTCGGGATTGTTCTCATCGAGAATAACATAGTCACTCGATGTATTCAGCTGTATGACAGAATTATTGCGTGAGTAGGAATTGTCGATTTCCTCGTCATTACAGGCTGTAGCCATGCCGGTAAGCAGCAAGACAGCTGCTGCTCGGGCGATATGGCGATATGATATATTATAATGTGTCATTTTAATTCGGATTGAATGATGGCTCAATAACCGGGGTTGTTCTTGAGGTTGGGACAAAGTTCGATGTCATGGGTGGGAATAGGCCACAGATACTGACGTGCGGGGAATACACGTTTTGCTCCGAGGGCAACGATGCCTGCGTTGTAAAGTGCCGAGAAATCAGCCAGACCGTCTTCGTCAATCTGCGGTGTCATACCCCAGAACCAGAGATCCTTCTTGACTACATTATTAAGAAGGTCGGTAGGCTGAAGATTGATGTAGTTGTATCCGTTGAGAGCCTTTTCAGCCAGATTCCAGCGAATGAGGTCCATGTAACGCAGACCCTCATTGGCAAGCTCCATGCGGCGCTCGATACGTACAGCTTTACGCATTTCGTCCTGTGAACCGAGTTTGACAGCGGGATAAGCTGTTGTGGCCGCGCGGTCTACGCCGTATGCTCGCGCACGGACAGTGTTGATCGCATCGGTCACGGATTCATCAATCTCTCCGAGCTCGATCTTAGCCTCGGCATACATGAGCAGTACGTCGGCATAACGCATGATCATATAGTCGCGCTCAACTTTCTTACCGTTTTCAGTCCATGAACTGTCGATACCCTTTTTCCATACGAGACCGTTGTAAGATGCGTACTGGTTGACAGCACGGTTGTCCTGATTGGATGTTGAGGCTCCGGTATTATAATTCATTACGGTTGTCACATCGGGACGGGGATTGTATTCAAATCCGCAGTGCTCGGTGCCGAACTCTACGATGGTCATAGTGCATCGGGGATCGCGGTTCTTGAAGGGGTTGCGGGGATCGAAGAGGTCAGACTCATCGATAGGTAATCCGTCGGTGCACAGGTAGGCGGCAAGAAGGTCCCATGAGGGATTGTCTGAGCCATAACCGCCGGCGCATCGCGGCAGTCCGTTATTGACATACCATTGGTCAAGTATCACATCATTGGCAAGCGAACGTGGAATGACGAAGATTTTCTCGGGATTCTCTTTTGTACTCTGAAGGAACAGTTTCCCATAGTCGGGTTCGAGAGAATATACGTTGAGATCCATACACTCCTTAGCTGCCGAGGCGGCGATTTCATAATCACCGAAGTACAAGGCGAATCGCGCTTTCATGGCGAGAGCAGCACCTTTGGTGAAATGTACGGCAGCTGTGCCGTAGCTTACAGGCAGATACTCGATGGCGTAGTCAAAGTCACGGTATACGTCGGCTATGATCTCGCTTTTGTTACGACGACCTTTCTGCTCTGCTTCAGAGATGGTCTCTGTGCCGTAGATATAGGGTACGTCGCCGAAATAGCATACAAGTTCGGCATATTTGCATGCGCGGCTGAAGTAAGCCTCACCGGCATATCGGTTGAGCTTGTCGGCTGGTACATTTCCGGCGGCCTTGTGATAGTTGGCAAGAAGTGTATTGGCTCGGGCTATCAATTTATAGTTCTGTTGCCAGAGTGAGTAAACTTCCCACTGCTGACCGTTCATCGTTCCGTCAAGCACGGTGCCGTTGCTTCCCGGATTACGGTTCTGCTGGCGATAAGTGAAGTTGTCGGTCCACTGTTCGGATCCCTCCAACGGGGTGTTCCAGTAGCCGAGAATATAAAATTCGCTCACGGCCATATCAAGCTCGATATCGGTCGAATACCATGACTCGCTGTTGCCCTGTGAGGTTGGTGTCATATCCATGCTTTCACATGAGGAGAGCATCATTGCGAGGCCGGCCAGTGTATATAATGATTTTTTCATTTATATTCAGATTGAATCGTTAGAATTTAAGGTTAAGACCAACAATCAGTGATGTTGTGATAGGGTAGGCGCTCACACCCATCTCAGGATCCCATCCTGAAGGATAGTTGTCAATAGAGAAGAGGTCGTTAGCACTGAAGTATACGCGAGCCTTCTCGATGCTGGCCTTGCGTGTCCATCCTGCAGGGAATGTGTAACCTAAGGTGATATTCTTCATTCGGAAATATCTGCCGTTGAACATCCAGAAATCCGAGATGGCATAGTTGTTGTTCTTGGTCGTATTTGTCAGACGCGGATATTCGGCGTTGAGGTTCTCGGCATCAGTGTTGAATACGCTCCAGTATTTACCATCTATGATTGACGGAATGTTGCCGTAGTTGTCACGCAGCGGTTCTACCATAGCGCGGTCAAGGTAGGCAATCTGTTTTCCGATGCCCTGAAACGCTACGGACAGGTCTATGCCGCGCCAGGAGGCATTGAGTGTACCGCCATATTGGAATCTGGGTAATGAGTTTCCTAAGGGTACGCGGTCATATTCGGATGAGATCACGCCGTCGGGCACGCCGTCAGGGCCGGAGATATCACGATATTTCAGGTCACCGACAGTCACGGTGTTGTTTGTACGGGCTGAGTTATTGACCTCCTCCTGTGTCTGATAGATACCATCGCAGATGTATCCGTACCATGCGTTGAATAATTCACCCCCACGCTTTACCTTGCCGCTGCTGATGATGTCAGAGTTGTTAAGGTAATCGATTTTAGAGATAAAGTCCGAAAGATTGAGTGTAATACCATACTGAAATTCACCGATGCGGTCATTCCATCCGAGTTCGAGGTCATATCCGTGTGTTGACATCTTGCCGGCGTTGGTGTTGGGATCGGCATATCCGAGTGTGTAAGGTATCTGGATTGCAAGGAGCATATCAGTGGTCTTCTTCCAATAGTAGTCGGCTGTGAGACGCAGACGGCTGTTGAAAAGATATGCGTCGAGACCGAGGTCGGTCGATGTGGTCGTCTCCCATGAGATGTCAGTAACGGCAAGTGTACGTATTGCTGCGGTTTTATCCGATACGACCTGACCGTTTTCATAGAAGTATGCGTTGCCGAATGTCATGAGTGACATGTAGGGGAAATAAGATGAGCCGATACGCTCGTTTCCTAATTTACCCCATGAACCGCGGAGCTTGAGGAACGATAGGACATCTCCGCCGACTCCCTCCATGAATTTTTCTTTAGTTACCACCCAGCCTGCCGAGAATGAGGGGAATGTGCCCCAACGGTAGTTCTTGGCGAATCGCGAAGATCCGTCACGACGTACATTTGCCTGAAGCAGATAGCGGTCATCGAACGAGTAGAGCACGCGTCCGAACACTGAATTGGATGTGTAGCGTGTACCTGTTCCTGAGTTGTCCTTGTAGTCCTCGGGGCCGATGTTAAGATAGGGGTAGTTTGTCAGATCATACTGGTCACGTGCGGCTGTAAGATTCTCGCTGCCCATGATATAGTTCTCATAACCGGCCATGAGGGTGAGATCATGTTTACCGAACGAGTGCATGTAGTTGGCGATGGCCTGTGAGGTAATATGCCAGTTATCGTTGCGGGTTTCAGTCAGTTTGTTTGTAGACCATGACGAGCCATTGCCTTCCATCCAACCGCCGAATGCATTGATGTCATCCATCAGCACATAGTTGACAGCCTTACGGAAAGCCTTGTTCTTAGAATAATTTATGAACGGAGATACGATACCTGAGATGCTGAGACCATCGATAGGTTTGATGGTAATAGAAGCCTTACCTCCCATCTGGGTACTGCGTGCCTCGCTTGAACCGCCTTCCATAAGGAGTGCGTAAGGATTGGCGCCGTTCTTTCCGTCAGCATATCCGCCATTAGACCATACTGCGGGATAGATGGCCGGCATCTTACGCATGTCGCTGAAAGGAGAATAGTTGGGAGTCTGGTTCTTGGCATTGCGGATATTGACGTCCACACTGGCCGAGATGTATTTGTTGAATGTAAAGTCGTTGTTTACACGAAACATCAGACGGTGAAATTTACGTCCGGCATAGAGACCGTCCACATCGTCGTATGAGAACGAGGCCGTTGACTTCACGGACTTATTACCTCCTGAGATTGACAGCGTGTGTGTCATACGCGGTGCCGAATCCTTCATCATCAGGCCCTTCCAATCGGTGATAGGGTAGTTGTCGGGATCAGAGGCATTGTAGCGGACCCAGTTTTTCATCTGGTCAGCAGTGTAGAGCTGAAAGTATCCCGCCGAGGGGTTGTCGTTGTAAAGGAGCTCGTTCTGCATCTCAAGATAACGGGTGACGCCGACCATTGAAGGCTGTTTGGTCGGAATCTCCCAGCCGAACTCTCCGTTGTAGCTGAGGCTCAGTGCAGATTCGTCACCACGCTTGGTCGTGATAAGAATTACACCGGCGGCAGCTTTAGAACCGTATATTGACGCGGCAGCGGCATCTTTCAGTACCGAGATGCTCTCGACATCATTGGCGTTGACATAGTCGATATTGTCACACTGCACACCATCGACGATAATCAGAGGACTTGAGTCGCCGATGGTAGTAACGCCACGCACATGCATCGAGCCGGCTGACGCACCGGGTGCATTGTTGTCACGGCGAACCATAAGTCCGGATACCGAGCCCTGAAGGGCATTGGAGAGAGTGGTGGTCTTTTTGGTCGCGAGATCTTCACCTCTTACAGATGCGACCGCTCCGGTCAGATCCTTTTTCTTAACGGCACCGTATCCGATCACAACGACTTCATCGAGTGTATTGTTATTCTCGGTCATGTCGATGGTCATATCGTCGGAATCAATACTGACTTCGTAAGGATTATAACCGATATATGATACAATGAGTTTCTCACCTTTGTCAGCGTTGATGCTGAAACGTCCGTCAAGGTCGGTACTGACGATTTCGTCTGACCCTTTCAATTTGACTGTAGCACCGATCATCGGTTCTCCATTCTCGTCAACTACTGTGCCTGTGACGGTAGAAAGTGAATTGGATTTTTTCCCTTTTGATGCTACGGAGATTGTGACCTGCCGGCCGGATACTTTGTATTCAAGTCCCGAGAGACTGCACAGATCCGAGAGGATACTATCCATCTTCTTGTCTTTCATCTGGATGCTGACCGGTGACGAGAGTTTCTGCTCGACACCTTCGCCGTAGAGAAAGACGTAGTCACTGTGGCTCTCGATGTACTTGAGCACGTCTTTGACAGTAGTATCACTTGCTTTCACGGTATAAAGCCCAGTCGTGTTGTCGTGAGTCATGATCGTCGAAGCATCGAGGGCTAACGGCGTCATAGCAACAAGACCCATCACACAAATCGATCCCAAACGGGAACGCCATTGCGGATAATGCGATGTAGGTTTCATCATAAAAATTGTGTTAATGACTTGGTTGTATTATATTTAAGTTGTTTATTCTTCAATGGTAACATCCATGGCGGGGAGCCATCCACTAACGGTCAGTGCCGGATTAACGGCCATCTCAAGGCCCGGCTCATTGTCTTGTGTCACATCTATCAGAGCGACTGCCAATGTGTAACGTCCCGGTGCGACATCATTCAGATCGACAACTGTGTCGTATTTACCGGGTGCTTCGCGTAACCATTTAGACAGATCACTCTCACTCTCTGACACTACTCTGACAGGCGTGCCGTCAGCATCAAGTAGAGCAACACCTACTTTATATTTCTGATTCCACTGCGGGATGTTGGTAGGGCAGTAGCCCCAACCGAGGTTGCGCCATTCGGTTGAAACTGTGATCTGAGAGTCTTTCCGTGCACTCTGAGGTGCGCTGACTGAGTGGGGATATAGTCTGTATCCGCCTTCTGCCACAAACTTTTTCACCAGAGGGAAAGCGTCCTCAAACCACGACCGTGTCTCATCGTTGATACGGAAGTCCATCATGTTCACACGTGCCTCGGCTGATGCGTCATACTCTCCTTTGCGGACATCCTCGGCATGGCCTTCACGATACAGCCCTGATGGATCACGCCAGTAACGGTGGTGTGCGCCGGTGATCCATCCGCCCTCCATTATAATAGGTCGACGGAAATTCCATTTTTTTGCCATCTCCTTTTCCCAGTCCTGATAGTAGCCGTGCATACCGAATGCATCGTGACGCAGTGAGAATCCTCGGTCAATGGCTCGGTTGATGAGCATTTCGGCATCGGCCGGTACGCTACCCCATCCGTCGTCATCGGGATCTCCAAGCATACGGTGGTAGTGCAGTATCATTGGTACTTGTTTGAAGCATGAGGTAGCCAGATCAATGGCCCAGTCGAACACTCGTTCTTTATTGGAATTATCCTTATAAATCATTGAGTGTGATTCTCCCCATTTGCCAAGCGAATAGGCGTCGATAAATTCCACTTTGGTGGGATCATCGAAATGTGATGCAAAAGCTTTGAAGAATTTTGCATACTTCTCCTGAAATACAGGGTCATCAGGATAAGGTGAGCGGTTCATGCCTGGCGCTTTGGGATCATAATATCCTTCGGCACCCGCATCAAATACGTATTGAGGGGTGTTCTGGCCCTGATCGCGACCGTCTATGACGATTCTGAATGCGATGCGGAGGCCACGGTCGTTGACACTTCGGATGAGTTTCATGAGTCTTGAGTCAGGATCATTCCATGCATATTGTCCCTCTTCAGGCTCAAATGATACCCAGCTTGTGCGGATGTAGGCGCATGAGGCGTAGTCGGAGACTTTTACTGTATCTGCTCCGTCTTCAACCGTCATTCGGTCATAGCCTTTCTCTTCCCAGAAATTTTCATCCCAGTTACGGCCGAGGTACATCACCCAACCCTGAAGCGGATTGCGTAGGACGCGTGTGGTGTCAGGAGTGAATGTTACTGTTGCGCCTTGTGAGGTCAGGCTATTGCCGGCCATCGCAAGGACCATCGTAAGCGGAATTAAATTTTTAACAATACGTTTAAGCGTCATATTGTGAATTAGTTTAAGGTGTTTCAGTTCAGGCATAGGTATAGCCGTCAGAATTACAGACACGTAACTCCGAATAATTAATTTGTCAGAAAGGGGAAGGATGGATGAGTGCCTATTTCATAGCGGGACTCTTCATCAGAATGTTGTTTCCTTCTCTTACGACTTCCATCGGCACTATTTCGCTGATAGCAGACATGGCTTGCTCGACATCGCCGGTCAGATCAAGTTTGCCAAAGACCTTTACGTCGGCGAGTGCATCATCACAACTGATTGACAATCCGTAATGTTCGCTAAGGTGCGATGCAAGCCGGGCGAGAGTTTCACCACGGAGAGCGAGTAGCCCTCTGGCCCATGCGGTGTAATCATCGGTATCCACCTGCTGCAACTTGGATATGTCACCGTTAACGAGATCGACCAGATCATTAGGTTTCAGCCTGATGCTATGGTCACGATCGGTCGTGACTTCGACCGATCCCTCGACGAGTACCACAGTCGCTGTCGAATCACTGCTGTTACGGATGTTGAACGTAGTGCCGAATACCCTTACGTCAAAGCCTTCAGATTCGACGATAAAGGGATGTTTAGCATCCTTGGTCACTTCAAGATACACCTCGCCGTGCGCAAATATGCGACGTTCGTCACCTGAGAAATGCTCAGGGTAAAGGATGCGGCTTCCTGAGTTGGCTATCAGTAATGATCCGTCAGGTAGTCTGAGCTCAACACGGTTGCCTGGTGCTACGATCAGTTCTGTAAATCCTGCATGCTGTGCCTCTGCCAGCGTTGATTCGGACAAGTCGATTGATTTCGAGCCAATGAATTTAACCCCAAGAACAACGAGAATGGCAAGACAGGCGGCTGCCGATAGGGTAGAGTAGATGATACGATGTCTCTTGCGGGTCCTTGCGATCTTGTCACGCATTATTTTCTCTTTTACGAGATTTTTGATGCGTGTATTGTCGATAGATTCCGGACGGCAGACTTCCAGCATCAACTCTAACCGGCGGTCATCGTCGGTCAGGCTTGTGTGGTTATTGGGATTCTGGTTATTCATTGTCGGTAGTGCCGTTTCTATAATTTATGACGCGGAAACGGAAAAAATCTTTAGGTTGTTTTTGAATTTTTTTGGTTAAATTTTTATGCTATGGTTAAGAGTTTGAATATCAATCAGGAGGAGGTTGCCTACGTCGTAATTTCTTTCTTAATGATTCCATCGCAAATCCAACATGATAGTTGATTGTCGCGACCGAAATCTCAAGTATTTTTGAAATCTCTTTATATGGTAACTTGTCGATCTTTGCGAGGAAGAATACTTGGCGGCATTTTGGCGGTAGTTGCTCGATAGCCCGGTTAAGTTCTTCGACTTCTTCGCGCGATATTATCTCGGCATCGGGTGGACTGACGGGAGCAATGGTGAAATTTTCAACCTCGTCAAGCGGAAGGCCTTGCGGCTCGGTCATCTCGTGTCGCAACCGTGATATTGCTTTCCGGTATGTGACTGTCCTCAGCCACGCGGTCATGGATTCGATCTCAAGAAGATTGGTGCGGTTCTTCCATACTTCGAAGAATACGTCGCTTACTACCTCCTCGGCTGTCTCTTTATTGCCTACAATCCCATACGCATAATGATATAGTGCTGATGAATAGTTATCCATAAACACATCAAAAGCCAATTCGTCTCCTTTTGCGATACGATATATTATGTTGGCCTCCATTGCTTAATCAGTCTGCTGTGTAATATTAGGGTTATAGTATTGTTTATGTGTATTCGATTTAACTAATATTTCTCTTGCAAATTTATCCAAAATGTCGCAAATAAGGCAAGAATTTTGAGAAAATATTTTGCTGTTTAACAATAATAAGGCCGGATGACGCCATCAACGGCGTCATCCGGCACGGAAATGAGTCTTAAAAAAGTTATCTGATTACCTTAAAAATTGTATTACCTGCTTCGATTATATAAAGTCCGTTCGGCTGATTCATAAGGTTGATGTTAGAAGCGATGGTCTTGAGTACCAATGCACCGCTTACGCTGTAGACATTAACCATTCCGTCATATCCTTCTACGGTATAGATGGATGAGCCGTCTGAGATAAGGCGGAGTGAGTTATCGTAACGAGGAAGTTCGATGATTGAGGTAGAGATTGATTCCTTTTCTGCTGCGTATGCGCCCATCGAAATATCTCCTGTACGCTGATTGCCGAGTTGGTCAACGTCGTAGTTGATGTCATCGGGAAGTCCCCATGAGGCAACGGCTGTCTTTACCTCCTCCCCGGTAGCTCCCTGATAAAATACGTCAGGAATAATCACGTTATCACTGTTGAGTGTGTTGTTGCCGAAAATTGCTTCGTATGAACATCCCTCGCCGTGAACGTCTGTGTCCTGCCATACGAGTTCCTTGTCAACATTGTCGATGATGTTGCCGACATAGTTGTAGCCGCCGGATACAAATTCGAAATTTTCGTTTTCGGTATCGCCTTTAAACATGATGGCAGCCTCTTCTTCGTCGTTAGGGATGATAGAGTTGGCTATATTGATATGTGCACCCTGAGTCGATACAATCTGAGCGTCATTGTCAGCATCGGTCGTGTTACCCGCAATGGTTGAATTAACGATGCGGAGCTCGCAGTGGAAGCTGTCGTTATATCCGTTAAAGTATATCGCACCACCGTCGCTGGCTGCCTGATTGTTAGCGATAGTCGAATTGATTATATTGATCGAGTTGCCGTGGCCCATGAATATGGCTCCGCCAAATGTGTGGTAGTTTCGGTTATTCTTAAAGACGCAATTATCGATGGTGATAATGCCTTTGTCTACATGATTGCTGCATATACGGAGTGCACCGCCACGGTAGTTTGCCGAGTTGTTGTAGAATATGCAGTTTTCCAATCTTACCGAGCTTCGGTAAAGGAATGCGGCTGCACCACCATACTGACCCTGCGCCCAGTTGTTATAGAAATGACAGTTTTTGATGACAACGTCACCGCTGTTGTCAATCATAAGGGCGGTCATATTGCCGTGATCATCATCTTCCCAAGTGTAAACACATGTGAAATCGATATTATCGATGATAATCTTATTTGCGCTGTTGCCATGAACGGTGTTGGCCTGAAAACGAACGAGTCGGCCGGCATCGGTAGAATCGGGGTTGTTGTTCCCGTCTTTGTCGCCTGAGAAGACAGTGCGCTCACCATCTGCATTACCGATAAGAGTTGCACCGGTACCTACATTAAATATGACGGTTGATTCGGAAAGGTTGTATAAACCACCTTCGAAGTAATAAACGTCTCCGTTTACATTGGTCGAGGCCTTGGTACGAAATTCGGCTACACCGAAAGCATTTTCCCATGACGAACCGTCTTTGGTACCGGCTCCGTCAGGAGTAACATAATAGGTGGCGGCAAACGCAGGCATTGAAGCCATGGCAGTCATCGTGAGGAGTAAAGATTTTAATTTCATAACTGTGATTGAATGTTGAGTTTAGGTGATTAAAAATTTAAGGTAAGTTGTGTCCGGGACCGGTCCATTCTTACGTTACTATAATCAAGGACGCGGTCTGTGGAAATTTCTTTAGGTTGTTTTTAGAAAAAATTATCTTCAATTTGTAATTCATTGTAAATATATATTATTACACATATTTATTTTTATGAAGAATATGGTCAACTACAGTTGCTGATCGAAGAAACAGATAATAAAACTCGATGTTTCTGACGTATCAGGATGCCCGTGATGAATACCGCTCCGTTACCGGCACATACACTGACCGCGATTACTAATGATGGTATCCTGGTGAGCAAAATAAAATGGGACATAGCCATTAACCGATGTTATTATATTTAGTTAACTTTGCACCATGATTTATCCAAATTATATGAAGCAAGAAAAGATAATGCGTCACGGCTCATCAATGCTGCCTGACTGCGGATATATGGTGCGGGTTGTGGAGTCCAAGACAGAATCAGCCACACGCATCAAGTATTCCCATCGTGATGATTACTATATGATGGGAATTTTTGTCGGTGGGGAGTTGGATTGTTATATTGATTTTCGGCATTATATGATCGAACCTGATTCAATTGTCGTACTTACTCCCGGACAAGTACATCAGATTGTGTCTGAAAAGGATATATACGCCTATATGCTGGCAGTTGATCCCGGATTGCTTGATGAAAGACTCAGGCGCCAATTAGATCAACAGCAGGTATTTCATTCACCCGTATATAAATCGAATGATTATTCAGATCTGGTAACTCTGTATAAATTAATTCTTGGTCAGAAGAGTGTATCGGTAGGTACGAATTTGGTTAAGGCCGCAGCTGAAATCATAGTAGATAAGATAGCCGAGCAAAATACAGATCAAATCAAGCGTACGGATCGGAAGCATGAACTGATGTTCATGTTTAGAAAACTTTTGAATGAGAATATCACAAGGGAGCGTCGGCCCGGTTTTTATGCAGGTCAATTGAATATCTCAACTGTATATCTCAATGAGATAGTAAATTCCGTAACGGGCCTTAGTGCAAGTGAATATATAAGAAATGAAGTTGTATTATTGGCCAAGCGTGAACTTTACTACACCTCCGACAGTATTAAGGAGATCTCTCAGCGGCTCGGCTTCATGGATAATGCCTATTTTTCGCGTCTATTTACGGAAACAGTAGGAGTGTCGCCTGCTATTTTTAGAAGAAACCTTGATAAGTCCAATTAAATCCTTGATATGGCGATTGACCGGTCAATTGAATTTTGAGAACTTTGCAGTAAAAAAGACTATGTTTTTCTCAAAATTGAAAAAACGCATGGCAACGCCATTTATTGCCATCAATCCACACAAATGTGTCGCTTGCTGGGAATGCATTCCGGCATGTCCCAAACAGGTTCTCGGGAAAGTCAATTTTCTGGGTCATCGTCACGTTAAGATAGTCAATGCAGACGCTTGTATCGGATGCAATAAATGTATTCGAACTTGTTCGCATGACGTATTTACTTCCTTGAAATAAGGATCTCCTTTTGGCACACCGGGTGCCGGCCACGGACTGAACACGTTCTGCCAATCCATTCCGGTTATAACCACAATGGTCACACCATATTTTTTTGCTGCCGACTTGATCCAGTCAGCGAGTATGTCCAACGGATATAGGATATAAGCGATTCGATCCTTGTTTATTACTGAGCTACAGAGACAGTTTAGATTGTCAATAGTTATTTTCTGAGTCATAATATTTCATCATATCAGCCATTTCGTGAAATCCAAGAGAGGTGTATACAGGTTTCCCTTCAGCTGTTGTTTCGAGATATATTTTACCACAATCTTGCTTCTTGGCCTCTTCGATCAGACGTAATACAATTTTGTGCGCGATCCCATGCTTACGATATGCCTCACGTACATATACGTTCATCAGATAAGCGCATTTCCCCGAAGGATTATCAGGCGATGGAAGTTCTTCACTGAAGCAGATTGCACCACATCCGCAGTCTGCGCTTTGGTGAGAGGCGACGAAGGCTACATGGGTTCCATCCTGTATATGCTGCAAATAGTATCGACGGTTAGCCTCAAGCAGGAGAGAACCGGCTTCTTCACCGAAAACATTGCGAATAACCTCCGCACGCCAAGCCATCAATGTGTCAATATCTTTCAATTCTCTTAAATCTATCATCAGACACCTCCTACTTTCATTACAACAGGCAGTGCCTCTACATCAACCTTTCCTCTTCGGGTAAGAGGTATTGTCTTGACTTTTACAAAAAATTCTGGCACCATAAAGTTGGTAAGTCTGTTACTGAGATATTTCCGAATCTCTTTAAACGTAGCCCCTTTCTTCGGAATGACGTAAGCCGTGAGATAGTGAAGCCCGTTTTCGTCGAGGAATGCCCTGACTATACCGCGTTCAACTTCAGGACAAGTATTTAGAACATTCTCTACCTCTTCAGGCTCAACTCGCTTGCCAAGGATCATCACCTGATTGTCCCGGCGATTAAGGAAAGCGATATTGCCGTCAGGTAGTTCGTAACCGAGGTCTCCGCTGCGGTACATGCGTGTGCCATCGGTAAGAGTTACGAAATTGCTTTGTTCAGGAGCGTCGTTGATATAACCCCGGCTGACACCTTCGCCGAAGATACATATTTCACCGATACTACCCCTGGGGACTTCTTTGAGGTCTTTATCAAGAATCTTCACCTCAACACCTTTTATGGCTTTGCCGATAGGGAAAGTTCCATCCTCAAGCGGCTCTACATTGTCTACGCTGAAATAGTTCGAGCAAACGGTAGTCTCACTCGGGCCGTATGTATTGTAAATCTTGATACCGAGATCTTTCAAGCGAGTGATGTAACTTGCGCGGATAACGTCTCCGCCGCTTATGATGAGCTTAATTGATTTTGGTATGTAATCCAGCTTATTCATTTCTGCAAGCAGATATGGGAATCCGTCAATGATAGTAACACCATTGCGCTCTGCGAACTTTAATAACCCTGTAAGCGAACCGTTATGAATAGCATGGGAAGGGATGCATAGAGCTGCACCGTTAAGAAGAGTTGTGTAAACCTCCTCAACGAAAATATCGAATGAGCAGACGGAATATTGGAGCATCACATCGCCAGGGCCTGTCTTGAACTCCGCTTCGAAGGCTTCGCAATAGTTGACTACTGAATGATTCTCAACACTGACTCCTTTCGGTTTGCCGGTAGTTCCTGATGTATAAAGCACGTATGCCAATCCGTCAGGCTCACTGCGGTCGGTCATCTCTTTGTCGGCAGGTTTTAGATGCTTGCAATAATTGTCTTTTATCACGAAGTCAACATCAGCAGTCTGCATCATATAATCAATGCGTTCCTGAGGGAGGGACGGTTCGGCAGGCACATAGAAGGCCCCGCTTTTAAGCACGGCAAGCATCGCCGCTATCTGTTCCGCACCATGATGCATCACGATACCGACAGATTTGGGCTTCCGGTCGTAGAATTTTGATGCGATAGCATCGACCATTTCATCAAGCTGAACAAATGTCAGTGTGCGGTCATCCTCGATGATAGCAGTATTCTCAGGATTGCTTGCTACTATTTCCTTGAATAAGGAATAAATTGTTCTTTTCACATTACATTCATTTAATATTATGCATTTATAATGCCTTATATCTCAAGGTTGTTCATGGCCAAATCAAACTCTCCGCAAAAAGACTATATTAGTAATGATTTGTTCTGTCGATTTATAATCGCTATAACGAACCGGCTCTAAGAGTTAGTCGGTGCAGCCGGTACGCAGTGCCTTTTGACATAATTATCAACAGCAACGGATGTCACTCCGGCTGCGCAATAATCTCGAATGAACAGTCGTTATAAATGAGAAATTTCAGTATGATGGAACTGACCGATAATACACCTCTTACTCCGATTAAGATTGTTCGCACACTTGACAACTGCTATCCAAACAACCGAGCTGTTTTGGATAGTATTACGAACACTTTAAATCCTCGGCTGGCAGAAAAATTGCAACCTACACTTTATGGCAATGATACTCTACGTCAGATACAAATCAATACTGCGATGAGTTTTTACGATGATTTCCACTGCAAGACAAATTACATTATTGCGGACGAATCACTCAAACTACGCTATTCTGAATATTATGATACGTTGCTTACTATGTACTCCGAAGAGGAGATTGATCAGGATGGGTTGTTCTTACGCCCTCGTTTTCAAATCGGACCATTGAGTAAGCGCACTGGATTGATATATGCTACCATCGTATTTGAAAAGTCATTCAGTTTTCTGTCGGAGAAAGATCAAAAGCGAGTGATGAGTGGATATTTTTTAACTGTGGTTGATAGAATCGCACTACGTAAAAAGAAACTCATATATGACTTTTCGCGATTGATGTCAGACTTTAAGAATGTATTGGATTGGTGGATAGAATCCTGATAAAGATATGAAATGAGTTATTGTAATCCCTCGTGATGTTGTTCCTGAAATTGAGCATCATCTGAGAGACTTTGGCAAAACCATAATTCGTTTTCATTCAAGAGAAGAGGCTGATAAATTTATCGAGTCGTTGAAATGAAAAGGCAAGGGTTGTCTTCTTATCACTCCTTTGGATATTCTACTTAAAATTGCTAACTTTGTACTGCCTTAGAAGGAGACGCCGGGTATGCTGCAGCCCTCAAAAAAGGTTTGATAAAATCTATGTCTTGGATTATTCTGGTTTTAGCCGGGCTTATGGAAGTAGGATTTACGTTCTGTCTCGGCAAGACTAAGACCGCTACCGGTCAGGAATTGGCACTATGGTGGCTTGGTTTTCTTTGTGCTTTAGGTCTCAGTATGTTTTTAATGACAAAAGCAGCCGAGAGGCTTCCTATCGGTACGGTCTATCCGGTTTGGACAGGTATCGG